>NZ_AP027081.1:3135000-3745000 GCF_030295425.1 Mesoterricola sediminis
CCAAAGCCGAGGGGGCGCGCAACTTCAGCCAGTGCGACTCGATGCTGATCGGCAGCACGTGCTCCGCCAACACCTTCCCCTACATCGAGGTCGACAACGCCACCGCGAAGGTCGAGCACGAGGCCACGACGAGCAAGATCGGGGAAGAGCAGCTCTTCTACTTCCAGCAGCGCGGCATCCCGGCCGAGGACGCCATCTCCATGATCATCAACGGCTTCTGCAAGGACGTGTTCCGGGAGCTGCCCATGGAGTTCGCCGTCGAGGCCACCCGCCTGCTCAGCCTCAAGCTCGAAGGGAGCGTGGGCTGATGGAGGGAAACCCGGTTTCCCCTTCCCGGCGGTCCTCCGCGGACCCGCTGCGCGCCGCTGCATGAAGGAATCGAAATGACCCTGGAGAACAGCATGCTTTCCATCAAGAATCTGACGGCAAGGATCGGCGAGAACGACGTGCTCAAGGGCATCGACCTGGAGATCGGGGCCGGCGAGGTCCACGCGATCATGGGCCCCAACGGGAGCGGCAAGTCCACCCTCGGCAAGGTCCTGGCCGGCCACCCCGCCTACGTCGTCACCGGGGGCGAGGTGATCTTCCAGGGACGGAACCTCCTGGAGATGGAGCCCGACGAGCGCAGCCGCGCGGGCGTCTTCCTGGGCTTCCAGCACCCCATCGAGGTGCCCGGCGTCTCCAACGCCTCCTTCCTGCGCCTCGCCTACAACAAGAAGGCCGAGGCCACCGGCAGGGACGAGCTCGACCCCCTGGAGTTCGACGACTTCATCCGCGAGCGCCTCCAGGTGGTGAAGATGGACCCCGCCTTCCTGGACCGCAGCCTCAACGAGGGCTTCTCCGGCGGCGAGAAGAAGCGCAACGAGATCCTGCAGATGTGCGTGCTGGAGCCCGCCCTGGCCATCCTGGACGAGCTGGACTCCGGGCTCGACATCGACGCCCTCCGGGTGCTGGGCGAGGCGGTCACCGCCCTGCAGGCCCCCGACCGCGCCCAGCTGATCATCACCCACTTCCCCCGGATCCTCGAGACCATCCAGCCCCACAAGGTGCACGTCCTCAGCGGCGGCCGCATCATCCGCACCGGCGGCAAGGAGCTCGCCCTGGAGCTCGAGGAGCGCGGCTACGACTGGCTGAAGGAAGAGGCCGCGGCGGGGAGGTCGTGATGGTGGCCGTGGAAGCCGCGCCCTTCGCGGAGCGCCTCCTGGCCCTGCCCCGCCCCTGCGAGTGGACGGAGCTGCGCGCCCAGGCCGAGACGGCCCTCGCCGGCGCCGCCCTGCCGGGCACGCACGAGGAGGCGTGGAAGTACACCGACCTGGCCCCCCTGCGCGGGCTGGACTTCGGGCCCGCCCCCGCCGCCGAGGCCGACATCGCCCCCCACATCCTCCCCGAGGCCCGGGGCACCCGCCTCGTGTTCGTGAACGGCCGCTACGCGCCCCACGCCAGCAACGTGGCCAGCCTGCCCCCCGGGGTGCGCCTCATGAACCTGGGGTGCTCCTCCGAGATGGCCAAGGGCCTCGGCTCCCTGGCCGGCGCCGGACAGGACCCCTTCTCCGACCTCAACCTGGCCCGGTTCCAGGACGGCGCCCTCCTCGTCGTGCCCAAGGGCGTGCGGGTGGAGGTCCCCCTCCACGTCGTCTTCCTGCAGCAGGGCGGCGAGGCCCCCGCGGCCGTCCTCCCCCGCCTCCACGTCGTCCTCGAGCGCGGCGCCTCCGCCGTCCTCGTGGAGGAGTACGCCGGCGCGGGCACCTACCTCACCGCCGCCGTCACCGAGGTCCTCCTGCGGGAGGACGCCCAGCTCGTCCACGACCGGGTCCAGCGGGAATCGGCCGAGGCCTTCCACGTCAGCCGCCTCGCCCTGCGCCTGGACCGCGGCGCCCGCTACGAGGGCCGCACCATCAGCCTGGGAGCCCGCCTGTCCCGCTCCATGCCCCACGCGGCCATGGCCGCCGAAGGCGCCGAGCTGACCCTGGACGGCCTGGCCCTCCTGGACGGCGCCCGCCTCGCGGACACCCACTCCGTCATCGATCACCTGGTGCCCCACTGCACCAGCCGCCAGGCCTTCAAGGTCATCGCCGACGGCGCCTCCCGGGGCGTCTTCAACGGCAAGATCTTCGTGCGGCCCGGGGCCCAGAGCACCGACGCCCGCCAGCAGTGCCGGGGCCTCCTCCTGTCCCCCACCGCGAAGATCGACGCCAAGCCCGAACTGGAGATCTTCGCCGACGACGTCAAGTGCGCCCACGGCGCCGCCATCGGCCAGCTCGATCCGGAGGGGCTGTTCTACCTCCGCAGCCGGGGCCTGGATCCCGACCTGGCGAGGAACGTCCTCACCTACGCCTTCGCCGCCGACGTGCTGACCGGGATCCCCGTCGCCAGCCTGCGCCGCCAGCTCCGGCAGGCCGTCCTGGCCCGCACCCGCTCCAGCGCCCTCAAGGCCCTGTCATGACCACCGCCGTCCTCCCCCTCGACGTCCCCGGGATCCGCCGGGACTTCCCCGCCCTGACGACCCCCTTCCACGGCAAGCCCCTCATCTACCTGGACAGCGCCGTCTCCAGCCTCACCCCCCTGCCGGTGGTGGAGCGCATGAGCCGCTACCAGAGCTTCGAGCACACCAACGTGCATCGCGGCGTGTCCACCCTCAGCCAGGAGGCCACGGACCGCTTCGAGGAGGCCCGGGAGAAGGTGCGGGCCTTCATCAACGCCCCCAGCGTCAAGCAGATCGTCTGGACCCGAGGCACCACGGAAAGCATCAACCTCGTCGCCCAGACCTTCGGGCGCCGGAACGTCCACGCCGGCGACGAGATCCTCCTCTCCGCCATGGAGCACCACGCCGACATCGTGCCCTGGCAGCTGCTGGCCGAGGAGCGCGGCGCCACCCTCCGGGTCATCCCCATGAACGACGACGGGGAGCTGATCCTGGACGGCCTCGACGACCTGATCAACGAGCGCACCCGGCTCGTGGGCGTCACCCACGTCTCGAACGTCCTGGGGACCATCAACCCGGTCAAGGAGATCATCGCCCGCGCCCACGCCAAGGGCGTGCCCGTCCTCGTCGACGGCGCCCAGGCGGTGCCCCACCTCCACGTGGACGTGGTCGACCTGGACGCGGACTTCTACGTCTTCTCCGGCCACAAGCTCTCCGGCCCCACGGGGATCGGCGTGCTCTACGGGAAGCGGGAGCTGCTGGAGGCCATGCCCCCCTGGCACGGCGGCGGCAGCATGATCCTCTCCGTCACCTGGGAGAAGACCACGTACGCCCCCGTCCCGGCCCGGTTCGAGGCCGGCACCCCCCCCATCGCCCAGGCCATCGGCCTCGGCGCGGCCATCGACTACGTGACGGCCCTCGGCCTGGACCGCATCGCCGCCCACGAGCACGCCCTCCTGGCCTACGCCACGGAGCGCCTCCAGGCGATCCCCGGCCTGCGCATCATCGGGACCGCCCGGGAGAAGGCCTCGGTCATCTCCTTCGTCCTGGACGGCATCCACCCCCACGACATCGGGTCCATCCTCGACCACGAGGGCGTGGTCGTCCGGGCGGGCCACCACTGCGCCCAGCCCGTCATGACCCGCTTCCAGATCCCCGCCACCACCCGGGCCTCCTTCGCCTACTTCAACACCCGGGAGGACGTGGACGCCCTCGTCTCTGGCATCCTGAAGGTGCAGGAGATCTTCCAGTGAGCGACCCCCGGGAGCTGTACCAGCAGGTCATCATCGAGCACAACAAGAAGCCCCGCAACTTCGGGGACCTGGAGCCCTGCACGCACCAGGCCCACGGCCTGAACCCCCTCTGCGGGGACGACATCGTCCTCAAGCTGGTGGTCGAGGACGGCCTCGTGAAGGACATCCGCTTCCAGGGCCACGGCTGCGCCATCTCCAAGGCCTCCAGCAGCCTCATGACCGTCAACGTCAAGGGCAGGACCCAGGCCGAGGCCGAGGTGCTCGTGGAGCAGTTCCGCGCCATGATCCGGGGCACCCTGGACGTGGAGCACCAGGCCCACGACCTGGGCCGCCTCACCCTCTTCTCGGGCGTGAAGGACCTGCCGAGCCGGGTCAAGTGCGCGGTGCTCCCCTGGGCCACCCTCCACAGCGCCCTGCACGGGGAAGACACGACCAGCACGGAATAGGACGGCCCCCATGCCCAAGATCGCGGAGATCGAGTACACCCCCAACCCCAACGCGGTGAAGTTCCAGCTCAAGGAACCCGTGGCCGTAGGCTTCCCCAAGGCCTTCCGCGACGCCGAGATGGCCGAGCACGACCCCCTGGCGAAGGGCCTCTTCGCCGTGGGGCACGTGGTCTCGGTGTTCATGCAGGACAAGTTCATCACCGTCACCAAGGACGACGGCATCGGCTGGACGGAGCTCCTGCCCAAGCTGGCGCCCCCCATCCGGCAGGCCCCGTCCGCCGCGGGCCAGGCCGCCGCCCCCCCGCCCCACTGGGAGGCCCCCCAGGTGGACGAGAACGACCCCTTCATCCAGCAGATCCGCAAGGTGCTGGGGGAGAGCATCCTGCCCGCCCTGGCCGCCGACGGCGGAGGCCTGGAGATCGTCGGCCGCCACGAGAAGCAGGTGATGATCCGCTACCTGGGCGCCTGCGGATCCTGCCCCTCCGGCCTCACCGGCACCCTCATGGCCATCGAGGGCATCCTGAAGAAGGAAGTGGATCCCGAGATCGTGGTGATCACCGTCTAGGGAGCGTCCGGCGTCTCATAGGCATAATGATCAGTTAGGTTGAACTTATAGCCCAAGATCGCGTACGGATGAACCAAGAGACTTGGCGGACGCGGCCCAAGCCCAACCTTCCGACCCACCCGGTCTCCTAAATCCGTAAGTCGAGTAACTCGGATTTTGGGACCGGGTAAGCCGTGTCGATGTGGCCCCGAAATCCGAAAAGTCGAAAAGTCGTCATGCCGGCTGGATGGGCGGCATAAGGGTTTGAGGCCTGCGTTGGGGCCATGTTCATTCGTTCCGTGCAGACCTCCCAGGGCAAGGTCGGCACATCATTCAACAAGCATCAGCTGGTTGAAAGCTACCGGGCGGAAGCGGGACCTAGGCAGCGCCTGATCACGAACCTTGGAAGCCTCGACCTGCCCAGGGAGCGGTGGAAGGACCTGGCCGCGGTCCTGGACGTATCCCAAGCCTCCCCGCGCATCCCCTTGATCCCCGTTGAAAATACAGCCGGGATGGGGCGGCGCATCCGTTACCCGATTGCGCCGTCCCATCCCTGCGATTTCATTCGCCGGGGATGCACGGGGATGAACGGGGGTGCCTGGGATGCTGCCCCTGCTTCCTCGCCCTGACCCTCGCCTCTGCGCGCTCAATCGGCCAGTGTCGTGCTGGCTGTGGAGCGATCCGCTGTAATCGGTAGTGATCGTTCAAGTGGGTCGGAAGGTTGGGCTAGGCTGTGTTCGGAATCTATAGATTAGATAAATAGTGAACTTGTACTCATACGTAAAGGCTCGTACACCACGAATTTTCCTGGGGTACCGATGCCGAGAAGTTTCCTGACCGATGCCATGTGGGCAAAGCTTGAACCGCTCCTTCCGCCAGAGCGTGGAGGGATGGGGCGATCCCGTCACCCCAACCGTCCCATGGTGGAGGCGATCCTGTGGAGGCACAGGACTGGGGCGCCGTGGAGGGACCTGCCGGAGGAATTTGGACCTTGGACAAGCGTGTACACGCGATTTGAGGCCTGGACCAAGCGCGGCGTGTGGCAAAGGATCCTGGAGTTCCTGCGCAAGGAAGCCGACCTGGAGTGGGTCATGCCGGATGGCACCATCATTCGCGCTCATCAACATTCAGCAGGCAAAATAGTTAGTAAATCGGGCTCGCAGGAACACGAGCGTACGCCTTGACCGGCGCGCTGACGCGCAGCCCGATCTTACGTTCTTGGACAGGCCCGTAGCGGCAGGGGGCCGGCGCAACCGGGCTATGGGGATTTCGAAATGGGTCGGAGCCCGGGAGGGGACCCGATGGCTCCCTGGATCGTTCCGTGGGGCTCAGATCCGCCCTTCGGGATCACCGTTCCCGGCGGGATGCTGAGGTGCAGGCAGACCCCGGTCCAGCCACCCCAACCGGGCAGGCCGGGAGTTGATGTCATGGGCGTTGTGGGGACGGTCAGCATGGATCGTCCTCGGGCGGTGCGCGGATGGTGGCGGGCAGGGGTGTCCGACGGAGGGCCCCGCCGCAGACCGGGCAGGTCTGGGATTCGCGTTCCACCCGTTCCAGGTCGGATGGATCCTTCCGGGGCTTCTTGCAGGTCCCGACGATGGCCCTGGCCTTCTCCAGAAGGCCGCCAGCCTGGAGGGAGCCGTAGAGGCCGGCATGACGGATCTTGTGGAAGCCCGGGGGGAGGACGTGCTGGACCAGGCGCTCGAGGAACTCCACGGGGTGGACCGTTGCAGTGTTGCCGTTCTTGGTGGCGAACGTCACCCGGTCCTCGGTGACGTCCAGGAGCCGGGAGTTGGCGATGCCGACCCGGTGGGTGTACCGGGCCAGGTAGCCGGCCACATGGCTGGAGTGCCCGAACGGCTTCTTGGCGTGGACGCCCCAGTCCAGATCGCTGACCGTGGCCATCCGACTGGCGTAGAGTTCCTTCGGGACCTCAGGGAAGGCGCCCTTCGCCTGGAGCCGGCCCAGGGCGTTGAGCATCTTGGCCCGGAACACCTCACCCATCATGGCCACCGGGAACAGGTAATTCTTCCCGCTGGGGATGAAGCCTCCGCCGTCGAGGGCGAGGCCCCCGGCGGTGACCAGCACATGGAGGTGGGGGTGGAAGGTCAACTCCCGGGTCCAGGTGTGCAGCACCAGCAGCAGGCCGGGAATGGCCTTCAGTCGGCTCCGGAACAGCTTCAGGAGGGTCTTCGTCGCTGCCCGGAACAGGGCGCCGTAGAACTTGGCCGGATACTGCCGGGCCAGGAACCGCAGTTCCGCCGGGAGGGTGAACACCAGGTGGAAGTGGGGCACGTCCAGGAGGCGCTGGGTCTCCTTGTCGAGCCAGCGTTCCTGGGCCAGGGCCTGGCACTTGGGGCAGTGCCGGTCCCGGCAGGAGTTGTAGGCGATCCGCTCGAAGTCACCGTGCTCGCAGACCTCCTTGTGCCCGCCCAGGGCCGCGGTGCGGCATTGGCCGATGGCCGTGAGGACGCGGCGCTGCTGCCGGTTCAAGGCAACCCGGCTTTCCAGGGCGTCGCGGTGGAGGCGGACGATGTCGGCGATGTCGAAACGGGGTCGGGTGAACCCCACCGCCCTACTCCGGCAGGTCCTCCAGAGGGCTTCGCACGGCGGCGATCTGGCCTGGCGCCACCTGGGTGTAGATCTGGGTGGAGGTGATGCTGGCGTGGCCCAGGACCACCTGGATCTTGCGCAGGTCCTCGCCGCTCTCCAGCAGGTGGGTCGCGAACGCGTGGCGCAGAAGGTGGGGGTTCACGAACTTGCCGATGCCGGAGACGGCCGCTGCGCAAAGGAGGGCGCGCCGGGCGGTGTCCGCGCAGAGGGGCCCTCCCGACTTGGAGGCGAACAGCCAAGGCTTCGGGGGCTGCATGTGCTTGTAGTAGGTCCGCAGCGCCCGGTAGAGCTTGGCCCCCATGGGCACCATCCGGTCCTTGCCGCCCTTTCCATCGCGGACGTGGATCACCTGCTGCATGGCGTCGATGTCCCGGGTCTCGAGCCGGCAGGCCTCGTTGATCCGCAGGCCGGTGGCGTAGACCAGAGTGAAGAAGGTGCGGTATTTCGTGGTGGTGAACCCGTCCAGCAGCCGCGCAACCTCAGCCTGGCTCAAGGTGGAAGGCAGGTGGGCCTTGGCCTTGGGGACGGTGATCCAGGCCACCTTCTCGGGCTGGCCCAGGGTCCGGGCATAGAGGAACTTCAAGGCTGAGTAGTGGAGGGCCAGCCGGGAGGCTCCGATGGCCTGCTGCCGGAGGACGTCCACCCACCGCCGCACCGATTCCTGGCTGGCGTCGCATGGGTCGTGGCCAAGGAATTCCTCGAAACGCCTCACCGATGCGACGTACTGCTGGATCGTCTTATGGGCGCGGTTCGCCATTTGAAGGTCCCCGGCGAACCGGGACAGAGATAAACTGACCGCCATTGCAGTCCTCCATGAATGTGGGGCTGGTGCTGTAACACCGCCACATCCATGGGGACTGCAAGCTGTAGATCCCGCAAGCCTTATTGGACGATCAGGCTGGACGGACGCTGATCACCCCTGCCGCGAAGCGGCTTCGTCCAAGGGGGGGCTCTGGAACCAGGCGCTCGGACAATCTCGGGGTGGATGCTCGACCAAGATCCATTTGATCTGCGATGCCCACGGTGATCCTTTGGATTTCCTGGTCACTCCGGGGCAAGCCCATGAAAGCCGGTCTGCTGAAGGATTGCTGTGCGGTTGGCAGGCAGAGTACGTGTCCGGAGATCGGGCCTACGATGGGAACCCGGTAAGGAAGGCGATCGAGGCCATGGGTGCGACAGCCGTCATCCCACCTCATCCCCGGCGCAAGAATCCGGCGGCCTGGGTCTCACACCTATACAAGGCCCGTCATGCCATCGAGCATGGGTTCGCCAAGCTCAAACAGTTCAGGGCGCTGGCCACCAGGTTCGACAAAACGGCGCGAAGTTTCTCAGCCCAGGTGGCTTTGGCCTGCATCGTGATCTGGCTGAGGCTATGAGCGGAGGGTGACAAGCGTTCCGGATCCTCATTGATCCTATGAAACGCGGAGGCGCGGAGGATCTCGCAGAGGGTCGCGGAGGAAAGCGCTCCTGGAACCTGCCACCTCCCAATGACACGTCCCAACGGGAGGCGTGATGGGAAGGCATTGGGGAGAGGTCGACGGGGAGGATCATCCGCACAAGGAGATCACCCAGGCCATCATCGGGGAGGCCATCGAGATCCAGAAGGCTCTGGGGCACGGACTCCTGGAAGATCCCTACAAGGTCTGTCTGGCGCACTCCCTGAGACTGGCCGGCCATAAGGTGAAGCGGGAGGTTTTCCTGGATATCGAGTGGAGGGGGCTTGTGGTTGAGCGGGCCTACCGGCTGGATTTGCTGGTTGACGACCTCGTGGTCGTGGAGGCTAAGAAGTGGTAACAAAACCAGTGCTTTCCGCCGGCGATTACCATGCTTCATCTCCTCCATCCCGACCATCGGCGTTCATCCCTGTTACGCAGGGCCGAGGCATAGATGGGTCGGCGCATGTAATGGGCGCACCGACCCATGCCATCGCTGGCCCTGCGTAACAGGGATGAACGCCGATGGTTGGGATCAACGGGGATAGGGCTGGGGCTACTTCCAGCGCATTACCATCCCAGGGCAGAGAAGCAGATGAGGCTGGCTGCAACCTTGAGGAAGGCTAGGTGGATATCGGCCCGCCTTTCGTAACGAACCATGAGGCGCCTGAAGTGCTTGAACCACGCGAAGGTCCGCTCGACTACCCAGCGATGCTTGCCAAGTTTCTCTGCGGTCTCGACCCCTCGCCGTGCAATGCGGGAGAGCATGCCCCGGACTTTGCAGGCCACCCGGCAGCGGCGGAAGTCGTACGCCTTGTCGGCGTGCAGTTTCCTGAAACGCCGGCGGGGGCGCCCACGACCATGGCGAATCCCTGGCACCGCATCGATCAGCTTCTCGAATGGGACCGAGTCATGCTGGTTCGCAGGCCCCACCAGCACGGCCATCGGGATGCCATTGGCATCGGTGATCAGGTGGTGCTTGGTCCCGTTCTTCCCTCGATCCGTGGGGTTCGGGCCGATCGCTTGGCCCCCCTTTTTGCCCTGATGCTCGAAGCATCCAGGGCGCCGCGCTCCCAATCGATTCGGCCTGCGTCGTTCAACTCCTCAAGCAGGATTCGATGGAGGTCGTCCCACACGCCGAGGTCATGCCACTCCTGGAGTCGGCGCCAGCATGTCATGCCACTGCCGCAGCCCATCTCCTTCGGCAGATCCGCCCAGCGGATGCCAGTCTTCAGGACGAACAGGATTCCCCGCAAGGCGTTGGGGTTGGGCACAGGAGGCCGCCCTCCCTTCGGCTTCGGCACGGGCGGAGGCAAAAGCGGAGCGATGCGTTCCCAGAGCTCAGAGGGCAAGATTTCTCGGGCCATCCAAGTACACTATGCACTCTTTCCTTGATGTACAAGGGGTTTTGTTACCACTTCTAAGGCGGAATGGAGGTCGGCCTGCTCCTCAATTTCCGTCAGTGGCCTTTCAAAGACGGTGGAATCAAGCGGGTGATACATACAAGGGCTTGATCCTTTCTCCGCGAGCCTCAGCGAGATCCTCCGCGCCTCCGCGTTCCAATAGGATGCTGCGAATGCGCGGCGCCATCAGGCACTGCAGCACAGACTCACTATTCCAGCTCCTCCATGCTCCGGCACGGATGGGTATTAGCCATTACTATCCTAGATTCCGAACACACCCTAGATCAAGTCCAGGGAAAGGTCGTCGAGGTCGACGTACGTGCACTCCTCCAGGATGGCCTGGAGGCCCGCCCCGGCCTCCGGGAAGGCGGCCGCGAAGGTCGCCAGGTTCGCCGCGCAGGCCGCCTCCTGCGCCATGTGGGCACGGGTTTCGGGGAAGTCGAGGGGGTCGATGATCTCGATGGAACGGCGGCGGGCCCGGGGCGAGTCGGGAAGGATCTCCGAGGGCCCGGCCGCCAGAATCGTCCGCGACGCTTCGGCGTAGTTGTTCCCGTCGCCGGCCGCCCAGTGCAGCTGCAAGCCGAGGTGCACGTTCGCGTCGTCATCCAGCGTATCGGTGTCCACGCGGGTGAGGATCTCAAGGTCGCCCGTGTCCGTCACGCGCTGGAAGGCGGGCGTCAGGGTGACCTCCACCGCGTGAGCGGGAAGGGTGGCGGCGAAAAGCCCCAGGGAGAAACCCGCCACGCGAACGGCGTGCCGCGACAGGGAGGGAAGGAAGGACATGACGAACTCCAGAGGGATGGGGCAAGCGCCCGCATCGGGTGACCGCGCGCGCCGGCGGGAGTTCCGCTCCCGACCTCGGCCGCACGTTCAATACCTGCCCCGGACAAACAAAAGGTTCATGGCAATTCCGTCCCGCCCCCGGGGGCCCTCTGGCATGCTGGAACCCCGGAGCGCACGTTGGCCCCCGTCCCGTCTTCCCGCAACCCCACCCCCCCCGCCGGACCCCTCCCCGCAGCGCCGGGCCGCCCGGAAAGGGGCGCCTGACATGGCGGCGCCCCGGCGGGAGCGCCAGGCCCAGAAGCGGCGGGAAGCCCTGGAGCGGGCCCTGGCGGCCGCGCCGGGGACCCTCACCCCCGTGGACCTGGAGGCGGCCTTCTTCTTCGATCACCCGGACCTGGTGGCGGGCCTGGGGGAGGTCCTCCAGCGCCAGGGCCTCGTCGCGGCCTTCGAGGCCTATGCCCGCCACCTGGAGGAGGAACGGGACCTGGCCCTGCGCAGGCTCGCCCGCATCGAGGCCGATCCCCCCCTGCGCGCCCTGCGGGCCGCCAAGGACGAGGACCTCCTCGCCCTGCTCGCCGCCCATTTCCGCGCCTGGGGGGCCGCCGGGGTCCACGGCGAGCGCGTCGCGGACCTGGAGGCGGCCCTGGCCCTCGCCGCCCTCCGGAACGCCGAACGCGCCTGGGTGCGCGGCAACGGCCGCCCCGTCCTGCCCGTCCTCGTCCAGGAAGCCTTGGCCGTCCTCTGGCCCGCCCTCTACGCCCACGCCCGCCGCCACGGCGGGTGAGCCCCTGGCCCAGGGCATCGGGGGGCCTTCACAACCGCTGCCGCGGGGGCCTCAGGGCGCGGGGGCCATCGCCGCCACCCGGCCGGCGCGGTCCAGGGTCACCGGCTGGAAGTCACAGCCCTCCCCGGCACAGACGAGGCTGCCCGTGTTCCAGCACCGCAGGCGGCGGCCCGAGGGCAGGGTCAAGGGACGGCCGGCCAGGCTCTGGTGGGTGTGCCCGAAGACCAGGTCGTCCACGCGGAAGCCCCGCAGGCTGTCGTCCTTGGCCGCGCAGGCCATGAACGCGTCCAGGCGCGCGGCGTTGCGGGGGTCCTCCAGGAAGGCCCCCTCGCCCCGCACGGTGGGCATCACCCAGCCCGCCTCCGACCGACGGAGGGCGAGGCCCACCACCCGCTTCAGCAGGTACAGCTGGAAGTCGAGGAGCCGGTCGCTTCCCCACTCCTGGAGGCCCGCCTTCCAGCGGGGCTCGGCCTTGAAATCCAGGGCGCGGTCCATGAGGTCCCGGATGGCGTCCATGATCCGCTTCACCTCGGGCGGCTCGTGGCCGGCGCGGATCTGGTCGTACATGCGCTGGAGGGTCCCGCTGAGCGGGCCCACCTGCCCGAGGGCGAAGTTCAGGAAATCCGTCAGGCTGGCGTTCAGCAACTCCAGGTAGTAGAAATCCAGGCCGCCCGGCAAGGGCGGATCCAGGGCCGGGCCGAGCACCTCGCTGAGGAGGGTCCAGGCCAGTTGGAAGAAGTGCCCGTGGGTGACCAGGAGGGCCGTGCCGTCCCCCCGGAGCACGTGCAGGGCCGGGTAGGCGACGTTCACGGGGATGCGACCCCGGGTGAGGCCGGAGACG
The DNA here is from genome assembly GCF_030295425.1 of Mesoterricola sediminis. NCBI lineage: Bacteria > Pseudomonadati > Acidobacteriota > Holophagae > Holophagales > Holophagaceae > Mesoterricola > Mesoterricola sediminis. Next base: position 3,147,523 of record NZ_AP027081.1, read on the forward strand.
AACACGTCGCCGGTGTACGGCCCCTGGACCCCCTGGATGGCGAAGGCCGGCGTCGCCCCCCGCAGGTCCAGCACCGCGCAGGCGGCGTGGGGCATGGGGAACACCACGCTGCCCCCCGGCACGGCCGGCGCCCCCTTCAGCTTCTCCAGGGGCCGGATGACCGTGGTCTGCATCTGGACCCAGCTCCACAGGACGTGGTCGTGGTTCCCCGGCAGGAAGAGGATCTGCTCGAAGCGCCGCTCCACCTCCGCCGCGTCGAAGAAGGCCAGGGAGAGGGCCGCCACCTCGTCCATGTTGCGGATGGACACGTCCCAGAAGTCGCCGTTGATCACCAGGTGGGGAATGCGCGCCCCGGCGCCCTCGGCGGCGAGGCGCGCGTCCACCTGGGCCATCCAGTCCAGCCAGTCCCGGCGCACCCGGACCCCCCCCAGGTCCGCATAGCCGCTGCGGGGGAAGGGCGACACGACCCCGGAGGGGTCGCCCAGGTGGACATCGGACACGATGACGGCCAGCGGCAGGGCCATGGAACCTCCCCGGGCCCCGCGGGGGGCCCGGCCCTTTGGATTCCGGCCCCGCCTCCCCCATCCCCACCCGCCCGGGCCAGGCCGGGGGCCGCCGGGACAGGTTAATAAATAATTTAAATTCATATCCGCGTGGACTCACGGGCCGAGACCCGGGCGATGCCACGAATTTGCACAACGAATTGCAAATTTTGCAACATCATCGATCGCCCAGAAGGCAGTCCAGGCATGAATCGTTTCCTGGATGCAAATTTTTCATCCACAAACAAAAATCTTCAACCTGGGGCCCGGAAAGGAAGCTATGATTATCTCTTAAAATCTGGAGACATTCAAGACTGTATCCTGCGACGACTTCGCACTAATCTCATCGGAATGCCGAACGAGGGGGGTCCGACGGACCCCTGCCCCCAGGCAGGGTGGGGAGGCCGCATGCTCGCGCACTTGATCTTGAAGGATGGAACCTGCTTCAACGGGTTCGCGCCCCTGGGGCGGGGCGGCGGCGGGGAGGTGGTGTTCACCACGGCCATGGCGGGCTACCAGGAGATCCTCACCGACCCCAGCTTCGCCGGACAGATGGTCTGCATGACCTTCCCCGAACAGGGGGTGTACGGGGTGCACGGGGACCTGGACGAGGCCCCGCGCCCCTGGGCCGCCGGCCTCATCTGCCGGCGCCTCACCCTCCAGCCCGATCACACCCGCGCCCTCGGGGACCTGGCCGGCTGGCTCAAGCGCCACCGCATCCCCGTCATCACCGAAGTGGACACCCGCGCCCTCACCCACCACCTGCGCGACGCCGGCGCCCAGCCCGGCCTGGTGTGGACGGAGGCCGACGGCTCCCTGGCCGGGGGCAAGGCGGCGGCGGCCCAGCTCGCCGACATGTCCGGGCAGGCCCTGGCCGGCGAGGTGAGCTGCCGGGACCGCTACGAGCTCCTCACCCCCGGCGCGCGCTTCCGGGTGGCGGTGCTGGACGGCGGGATCAAGGGGTCCATCCTCCGGCAGCTCTCCGCGGCCGGCTACGACCTGGAGGTCTTCCCCTGGGACGCCCCGGCCTCCGAGCTCACGGCGCCGCGCTTCCACGGTCTCTTCCTCAGCAACGGCCCCGGCGATCCCGACGCGCTGCCCGGCATGCGCAAGGAGGTGGAGGCCTGCATCGGCCGCATCCCCATCTTCGGGATCTGCCTCGGCCACCAGCTGCTGGGCCTGGCCTTCGGCGGGCGCACCTTCAAGCTGAAGTTCGGCCACCGCGGCGCGAACCAGCCCGTGCTGGACCTGGCCACCCGGCGCATCGAGATCACCGCCCAGAACCACGGCTTCGCCGTCGACGACGCGAGCCTCCCCCCCGAGGTGGAGGTCACCCACCGCCACCTCTCGGACAACACCGTGGAGGGCCTCGCCCACCGGCGGCTCCCGGTCTTCAGCCTGCAGCACCACCCGGAGGCCTCCCCGGGGCCCCACGACGCGCGGGGGGCCTTCGCCAGGTTCGGCCGCATGATGGAGGCCTTCCATGCCTAGGAATCCCGAGATCACCTCCGTCCTCGTCCTCGGCGCGGGCCCCATCCAGATCGGCCAGGCCTGCGAGTTCGACTACTCCGGCACCCAGGCGCTGAAGGCGCTGCGGGAGGAGGGGGTCCGCACGATCCTCCTCAACTCGAACCCCGCGAGCATCATGACGGACCCGGAGCGGGCCGACGCCACCTACCTGGAGCCCCTGACCCTGGCGGTGCTGGAGAAGGTCATCGAGCGCGAGAAGCCCGCGGCCCTGCTGCCCACCGTGGGCGGCCAGACCGCCCTCAACCTGGCCATGGAGGCCCACCGCGCCGGCATCCTCCAGCGCCACGGGGTGCGGCTCATCGGCGCCCAGCCCGAGGCCATCGCCCGGGGCGAGGACCGCGAGCAGTTCAAGGCCCTCATGGACGACCTGGGCCTCGAGACCTGCAGGGGCGGGTTCGCCCACAGCATGGAGGAGGCCCGGGAGCTGGCCAGGCTCACCGGCTTCCCCGCCATCCTGCGCCCCAGCTTCACCCTGGGCGGCTCCGGCGGCGGCATCGCCTACAACGTGGAGGAGTTCGAGGCCATCGCCCAGAAGGGCCTGGACCTGAGCCCCATCCACCAGGTGCTCGTCGAGGAGAGCATCCTCGGCTGGAAGGAGTTCGAGCTCGAGGTCGTCCGCGACCTGGACGACAACGTGGAGATCATCTGCGGCATCGAGAACCTCGACCCCATGGGCATCCACACCGGCGACTCGATCACCGTCGCGCCCATCCTCACCCTCACCGACCCCGAGTACCAGCGCATGCGCGAGGCCGCCAAGGCCGTCATCCGGGGGGTCGGGGTGGAGACCGGCGGCAGCAACATCCAGTTCGCCCTCGACCCCGATTCGGGCCGGATCATCGTCATCGAGATGAACCCCCGCGTCTCCCGCTCCTCGGCCCTGGCCAGCAAGGCCACCGGCTTCCCCATCGCCTGGGTGGCCACCAAGCTGGCCCTGGGCTACCGGCTCTGGGAGCTGCCCAACGTCATCACCGGCCGCACCAAGGCCGCCTTCGAGCCGGTGCTGGACTACGTGGTCGTCAAGGTCCCCCGGTTCACCTTCGAGAAGTTCCCCGAGACGGAGCCGGTGCTCGGCATCCAGATGAAGAGCGTAGGCGAGACGATGGCCATCGGCCGCGGCTTCCAGGAGGCCTTCCAGAAGGCCCTCCGGAGCCTCGAGGAGGGCTACCAGGGGCTCGCCGGCGGCCTCGAGGGCCGCCTCGACCTCTCCCGCCTCAAGGAGCACCTCCTGACCCCCGGGCCCCAGCGGGTCTTCTGGATCTACCAGGCCCTGAAGGCCGGCCACACGGTGGAGGAGCTCCACCGCCTGACCCGCATCACCCCGTGGTTCCTCCAGGAGATGGAGGAGATCGTGGTCCTGGAGGGACGCCTCAGGGGCTTCCCCCTGCAGCGGCTCCCGGCCGAGCTCATGGAAAAGGCCAAGCGCGCCGGCTTCACGGACGCCCAGATCGCGGCCTTCTGCGGGGCCCGCGAGGCGGACGTCGCCGCGCGGCTGAAGGGCTTCGGCCTCGTCCGAGCCGTCAAGCGCATCGACACCTGCTCGGGCGAGTTCCAGGCGGAGACGCCCTACCTGTACCAGACCTGGGAGCAGGTCAGCGAGGCCCCGCCCACGGGCCGCCCCAAGGCCATCGTCCTCGGCAGCGGCCCCAACCGCATCGGCCAGGGCGTCGAGTTCGACTGCTGCTGCGTCCAGGCGGTGGAGGCCATCCGGGCCAAGGGCGTGGAAGCGATCCTCGTCAACTGCAACCCCGAGACCGTCAGCACGGACTTCGACATCTCCGACCGCCTCTACTTCGAGCCCCTGGCCTTCGAGGACGTCAAGGCCATCGTGGACCGGGAGGCCGCGGGCGGCCAGCTCCTGGGGGTCTTCACCCAGTTCGGGGGCCAGACCCCCCTCAAGCTCGCCGGACGCCTCCAGGGCGCCGGCGTCCCCCTCCTGGGCACGGACCACAAGGCCATCATGGACGCCGAGGACCGCAAGCTCTTCGGGGAGGTCCTGCGGAAGCTGGAGATCCCGGCCGCCCCCTGGGGCACGGCCGTGAGCCCCGCGCAGGCCCTGGAGGTGGCCGGGCGCCTGGGCTACCCCGTCATGGTGCGCCCCAGCTTCGTGCTGGGCGGCCGGGCCATGGCCATCGTCTTCGACGAGGCGGGCCTGGAGAAGTACATGCGCGAGGCCTCCCTGGTCAGCGACGACCGGCCCGTGCTCATCGACCGCTACCTGGAGAACGCCCAGGAGCTGGACGTGGACCTGGTCTGCGACGGCGAGCGCGCCGTGGTGGCCGGCGTCATGGCCCACATCGAGGAGGCCGGGGTCCATTCCGGCGACTCCTACGCCGTCTTCCCCCCGCTGGGGGTGGAGGAGGCCGTCCTGGAGCAGGTCAAGGCCATGAGCCGCGCCCTCGCCTTCGAGCTGGGCGTGCGCGGCCTCCTCAACCTCCAGTGGGCCCTCAAGGACGGCGTCCCCTACTGCCTGGAGGCCAACCCCCGCGCGAGCCGCACCGTGCCCTTCATCTCCAAGGCCACCGGGGTCAACTGGGCCGGCGTCGCCGCCCGCATCGGCCTGGGCGAGTCCCTTCGGGAGCAGGGCGTCGAGGATGGCAAGGCCCTGGCCGTCGCGGTGAAGGGCGTGGTCTTCCCCTTCGCCAAGTTCCCGGGCGTCGACCCGGTGCTGGGGCCGGAGATGCGCTCCACCGGCGAGGTCATGGGCCTGGGCGAGAGCTTCGGCGAGGCCTACGCCAAGGCCCTCCAGGCGGCGAACATGAGCCTGCCCCTCTCGGGCACGGTCTTCCTCAGCGTCAGCGACCCGGGCAAGCCCATGCTCCCCGAACTGGTCCGGCGCCTCGTCTCCCTCGGCTTCGGCCTCTGCGCCACCGAGGGCACCGCCCGGGCCCTGGAGGCCGCGGGCTACCGGGTGCGCCGCATCCACAAGGTGAACGAGGGCCGCCCCCACGCCGTGGACCTCCTCAAGAACGGCGAGATCCAGTGGGTGATCAACACCCCCAAGGGCAAGAACGCCTTCTCGGACGAGGACAGCATCCGCCGCCAGGCCCTGCGCCTCAAGATCCCCTGCGTCACCAACATGAGCGCCGCCCTCGCCGCCTGCGAGGCGGTGGAGACCCTGCGGGGCGAGGTGCGGGTGCGCAAGCTGCAGGAACTGTAGGCCCTTCCCCCCTGGGACCGGCTTTCCGTCCCGGCGGGCCTGGATGATCTATGCTCGTTCCATGCGGATGCTGATCCTCTGCCTCGCCGCGGTCGCGGGCTTCGCCCAGGGGCCCGCCCTCCCGGAGCGCCTCCGGGACCTGGCGGCGTCGCCCCGCTTCGCCCGGGTCCACCTGGGCGTGCACGTGCGGGACCTGGACACGGGGCGGACCGTCTTCGCCTGGAACGCGGACAAGGGCTTCGTCCCCGGCAGCTGCGCCAAGCTCTTCACCTGCGCCTCGGCCCTCTGCGGCCTGGGGCCGGAGGCCACCTTCCGCACCTCGGTGGCCGCGGCCGGGCCCCTGGGCGCCGACGGCACCCTGGCCGGCGATCTCCTGCTGGTGGGCCGGGGGGACCCCATGCTCCTGGCGCGCCGGAACGACGGTCCCTGGCGGCCGGATCCCCTGGAGGCCCTGGCGGACCAGCTCGTCCGGGCCGGGCTCCGGCGGGTCCGGGGCGACGTGGTGGGCGACGGCCGCTGGTTCAGGACCCGCCCCTGGGGCTCGGGCTGGGAGATCCAGGACCGGGCCTTCGCCTACGGCGCGGACGTGTCGGCCCTCACCGTCCACGACAACATGGTCGACCTCCGCATCTACCCGGGCCCCGCCCCGGGGCGGCCCTGCTTCCTCTTCCCCCAGCCCGGCCTGGGCCTCCTGCCCCTGGCGAACCGGACCGCCACCGGCCCCGGTCCCGCCATCGACCTGGCCTGGGAGGGGGACACCCTCGTGGTGACGGGCGCCCTGCCCCCCGGCGCCCCGCCCCTCACCCTGGCGGTGCCCGTGCGGAACCCCGAGGCCTTCGCGGCCCGCCTCCTCCGGCGTTCCCTGGAACGGCGGGGGGTCCAGGTGGACGGGACCGCCCGGGCCGTCCGGGACTCCGATCCCACGCCGGGCCGGGAGTTGGCCGGCCTGGACTCCCGCCCCCTCAAGGATCTCGTGCGGGCCACCCTCAAGGCCTCCAACAACCTGTACGCCCAACTCCTCCTCCTCCAGCAGGGGCGGTCGGAGGCGGCGGGCCTCGCGGCGGAGCGGACCTTCCTGGAGGCCGCCGGCATCCGGGAGGGGGTGATCCTGGAGGAGGGCAGCGGCCTGTCCCGCAAGAACCTGGTGGCGCCCGAGGCCCTCACGGCCCTCCTGGCCACCCTGGACAAGCGCCCGGAGGGCCCCGCCTTCCGGGCCGCCCTGCCCTTGGCCGGGGTGGACGGCACCCTCCAGGCCCGCATGGGCGGATCCGCGGCCGTAGGCCGGGTCGCCGCCAAGACCGGCACCCTCCGCTTCACCCATGGCCTGGCGGGCTACGCCGAGGGCCCCGGGGGCACCCGCCTGGCCTTCGCCCTCCTGCTCAACGGGGACCCGGCCCCCGATGCCCGGGAGGTCCTGGACCGCTTCGTCCTCCTGATGGCGGAGACGGCCCCCTGAGGATCCGCCCCCCCGGTCCCCGCTTCCGGGAGTACCATGGGCCTATGATGGCGCCTTCCACCCTGCGCCCACCCCTGACCTGGCGGCGGGCGGCCCTGGCCTGGAGCAGGCGGCTCCTCCTATGGGGCGCGGCCGCCGTCGCCCTCGCGGCCCCGGATCCTTTCCAGGCCGCGCGCCCCCTCACGCGGTTCAGCGATTCCCGGGCGGGGCTCCCCGCCGACACCGTCCACGCCCTGCTCCTCGACCGCCAGGGCACCCTCTGGGCCGGCACCGTGGACGGGCCGGCCCGCCACACCGAGCGGGGCTGGGAACCCTTCCCCCTCCCGGGGGGCAGCCGCTCCTCCTTTGTCCGCACGGTCCTGGAGGACCGCAGCGGGGCCCTGTGGTTCGGCACCCAGGACGGGGGCCTCTGGCGGTGGCGGGCCGGGGCCTGGACCCACTTCGAGGGGGGGCGGGACCTGCCCTCCAACCGCGTCAACTGCCTGCTGGAGACCGCCGGACCCGGGGGCGCCCCGGAGGTGTGGGCCGGCACCAGCCGGGGCGTCGCCCATTTCGCGGAGGGGCGCTGGCTCCCCCCGGACCCCTCCCAGGGCGGCCTGTCCGACATGATCTGGAAGCTGCGGGAGGTCCGGGAACGGGACGGCAGCACAAGCCTCTGGGCGGCCGGCCACACCGGGATGTTCGCCCTCCGGTCTGGCGTCTGGCAGCGGGTGGGGAAGGACCTCCCGGCCCTGCGCCGGGGCGCCAGCGACATCCTCCAGGTGCCCACCACCGGGGGCCCGCTGGAGGTGTGGGTCGCCTGCTGGGGCTATGGCCTCGCCCGCTGGGACGGGGCGGCCTGGTCCCTGTACCCCGCCCCCACCCACTTCCCCAGCCCCTTCCCGACGAGCCTCGCCCTGGGCGACGGTCCCGACGGCAAGCCTGCCGTCTGGGCCGGCACCTTCGACGCCAGCCTCGCGTGGTTCGGCGCCGGGGCCTGGCACACCTTGAACCACGGGGAGCTGGGGCCCACGTCCGGCATCTACGCCCTGAAGAGCCTGCCCGGCACCCGGCCCGATTTCATCCTGGGCACCCGGGGTTCGGGCGTCGGCTTCCTGGACCTGGGCGGCTGGCGGATCCTGGACGAGCGGTGCGGCCTGCCCAGCGCCGAGGTGAACACCTTCGCCGAAACCGGGGAGGGGTTCTGGATCGGCACGGCCCGGGGCCTGGTCCGGTGGGGGAAGGACGGTCCCCGGCCCGAGCGCGTGCGCCCCGACCTGGCCAATGTCTTCGTGAGCACCCTCCTGGCCACCCGCGAGGCGGGGCGGGAGCGGCTCTGGACGGGCACCCTCCGGGGGCTCTTCGTGCGGGAGAACGGCCAATGGCGGGCCGAGACCCCCCTGCCCGTGCTCCGGGCCATGGTCCACGCCCTCGTGGAGACCCCGGCCCCGGACGGCGGCACCCGCCTCTGGGCCGCCACCGGGAACGGGGTGGCCTGCCGGGAGCACGGCCAATGGCGCCAGGTCCTGCCCCGGCCCGGAGAGCCGGAGTTCACCGCCCTGTCCCTGGCCGTGTCCGGCGGCCGGCCGGATGATCCCGCCGTCTGGGTGGGCACCGGGGGGCGGGGCCTCCTCCGCCTGCAGGGGGACAGCCTCACCCTGAACGTGGGCGGCGGCAGCCTGCCCAACCCCTCTCTCTACGGCCTGGTCGCGTCCACGGGTCCCGGCGGCCGCACCTGGCTGTGGGCCGCCACCCCGGGCGGCGGCATTGGCCGCCTGGAAACCGGGGCCGCCGACCCCCGCTGGGAGATGTTCACCACCACCAACACCCCCGGCCTGCCCACCCCCTTCATCTCCGGCCTGTTCAAGGACCGGGAGGGCCGGCTCTACGCCCTGACGACCCGGGGCATCGCCCGCATCACCCTGGGCACCCGGGACGGGCTCCCGGTGCCCACCCAGCTGGAGACCTTCACCACGGGGGACGGCCTGCCCACCAACACCCTGGCCGCCAACACGGGCTTCCAGGACCGGGCGGGCCGCATCTGGGTGGGCACCGCCAAGGGCGCCGCCGTGCTGGACCCGTCGTTGGAGCGGCCCTCCGCCCCCCTCCAGACCCCCGCCCTCACCCGGATCCTGGTGGACAACCGGGCCTGGACCGGCGACGGGCCGCTGGTCTTCCCCCACGGCGTGCGCCGCCTCGTGCTGGAATTCCGGGTCTCGGCCCTGCACCGGCTGGAGGACGTGCGGTACCGCACCTGGATCCGGGGCCTGGAAGGGGAGGCCGCCCCCTGGCAGGCCGAGCCCCGCCGGGAGTTGACCGGACTGCCAGCCGGACGATACGAACTCCAGGTCACCGCCCGGAACCACGCCGGCCAGGAGACCGAGGCCCTCCGCATCCCCTTCCGGGTCCTGCCCGCCCCCTGGGCGACCCCCTGGGCCTTCGGGGCCTACGCCCTGGCCGCCCTGGGCCTGGGCCTGGCCGTGGTGCGCTGGCGGACCCGCTGGCTGACGGCCCACAACGAGGCCCTCCGGAACGAAATGCGCACCCTGGAGGGGCTCATCCCCGTCTGCTCCTACTGCAAGAAGATCCGCAACGATTCCGGTTCCTGGGACGAAATGGAGCACTTCCTGGCCCGGCGGAGCGGCGCGAGCTTCTCCCACGGGGTCTGCCCCGAGTGCCGGGACCAGGTCCGGTCCGAATTCCGGAAGGACTGAGGGAAAAGGGGGGGGCCGGTCCGTATTTTCCCTGGGAACCCAAGGGGTTCCACGATAGTCTGTCAATTCTGCCGGACGCATGTGCCGGGATTCCAGCCCCCCAGGGAGGGGGCAACTTTTCGAGGTGGACGAATGTCCCAACTTTCAACACTCATCAAGGGCAAAGGCTCCAAGCAGCTGGGCCGGATCACGGTGCTCGACGCGTCGCTGCTGGAGGACGAGACCCCTGAGTCCCAGGAGTTTCTCGATGCCCTTCAGGGTGAGACCCGGGCGCTCCGCGAGGAGGAGGTCGTCCGCGGCGTGGTCGTCGAGATCCGCGGCAAGGACGTCATCATCGACATCGGGTACAAGGGCTCGGGCACGGTGAACCTGGACGAGTTCAACAACCCCGACGGCACCGTCGGCGTGGCCGTCGGCGACGTGGTCGAAGTGCTCCTCGAGCACCTCGAGGACCAGAACGGCAACGTCCGCCTGAGCCGCGAGCGCGCCGAGAAGATGAAGATCTGGGACGAGGTGGAGAAGGCCTTCCGCGCCAACCTCACCGTCCACGGCGTCGTGCTGGAGAAGGTGAAGGGCGGCCTGGCCGTCGACATCGGCATCCGCGCGTTCCTGCCCGGCAGCCAGGTCGACACGAAGCCCGTGCGCAACCTGGATCCGTACCTCGGCAAGTCCTTCGACATGAAGGTCATCAAGGTGAACCGCCGCCGGGGCAACATCGTCCTGAGCCGCAAGCTCTTCCTCGAGACCATCAACGCGAACCTGAAGGAAGAGACGCTGGCCGGCCTCGAGGAAGGCAAGCTGGTCGAGGGCACCGTCAAGAACATCACCGAGTACGGCGCCTTCGTCGACCTCGGCGGCGTGGACGGCCTGCTGCACATCACCGACATGTCCTGGGGCCGCCTGAACCACCCCAGCGAGATGTTCCAGGTGGGCGACAAGGTCGAGGTGGCCATCCTCAAGTACGACAAGGACACCGAGCGCGTGTCCCTGGGCTACAAGCAGAAGTTCGCCGATCCCTGGCTCACCGTCGAGGACCGCTACCCGGTCAACGCCACGGTCAAGGGCAAGGTCGTCTCGATCACCGACTACGGCGCCTTCGTGGAGCTGGAGCCCGGCGTCGAGGGCCTGGTGCACGTCTCCGAGATGAGCTGGACCAAGAAGGTCAAGTCCGCCAAGGGCATGGTCAACCTCGGCGACATGGTCGAGGCCCAGATCCTGCAGGTGGATCCCGAGAGCCGCCGCATCAGCCTCGGCATGAAGCAGATCACCCCCAACCCCTGGATGGAGGTCGCCGAGAAGTACCAGATCGGCCAGGTGGTGAACGGCACCGTCCGCAACATCACCGAGTTCGGCGCCTTCGTCGAGCTGGAGGAGGGCATCGACGGCCTGATCCACGTCTCCGACTTCAGCTGGACCAAGAAGATCAAGCACCCCGGCGAAGTGGTCAAGAAGGGCGACACCGTCACCGCCAAGGTCCTCAGCCTGGATCCCCTGAACCAGCGCATGAGCCTGGGCGTCAAGCAGATGGAACCCAACGTCTGGGAGATCTTCTTCGAAGGCCACCACGTGGGCGACACCATCACCGGCCGCATCGCGCGCCTGACCGACTTCGGCGCCTTCGTCGACCTCGGCGAGGGGATCGAGGGCCTGGTGCACGTCTCCGAGCTCAGCCGCAAGCGGGTCGAGGAGATCACCAAGGAGTTCGCCCCCGGCCAGGAGCTCACGATGAAGATCGTGAAGCTGGATCCCACCGAGCACCGCATCGGCCTCTCGGTCAAGCAGTACGAGATGGACCAGGAGCGCGGCGACCTCGAGGCCGCCAAGAGCAGCCTGCAGCCCTTCAAGAAGGCCACCCTGGCTGACGCGTTCAAGAACGTGGAGCGCGAGGACTAGTTCCTCCGCTTCCCCAGAAAAGGCGCCCGCGAGGGCGCCTTTTCGTTGTCGAAGGGGTCTGAGCCCGCAGGGCGAAGAAGAAGGCCACCCTGGCTGACGCGTTCAAGAACGTGGAGCGCGAGGACCAGGCTTCCCCCTTTCCTTTGTTCCCGCGGCCCTCCGGGCGATAATGGGGATCTGCCCCGGAGCCCCCATGCGCCTTGCCGCCCTCCTGCCCCTCGCGTCCTGCCTCCTGCTCGCCCAGGCCCCCCGGGAGGCCGATCGCCTCGCCCAGGAGGGGCATTGGCTCCCGGAGAAGTGGGCCGCCCACGCGGCCCTCCTCGGCAAGCCCGCCCCGAAGCTGGACCTGTCGGGCTGGATCAACGGGGAGGTCCCGCCGGCCGCCCTGAAGGGCAAGGTGGTCATCGTGGACTTCTGGGCCACCTGGTGCGGCCCCTGCCTGCGCTCCATCCCCCACAACAACGAGATGGCCGCCAAGTACAAGGACCGCGGCGTGGTGCTGGTCGCGGCGTGCGGCAGCGGCCGCGGCGAGGAGAAGATGCCGGACGTCGTGAAGGACCGCGGGATCCGCTACCCCACGGCCCACCCCACCGCCGAGACGACCCGTGCCTGGGGCGTGGCCTACTGGCCCACCTACGCCGTCATCGACCGCACGGGCACCCTCCGGGCCCTGGGGGTCCAGCCCGAGTACGTCGAGCGGATCGTCGACGCCGTCCTCGCCGAGGACGCGCCGGTCCGTTGAGCCCCGCGGGGGGCGCGGACCCGCGCCCAACTGTGCGATGATGCGGGGGAGGACTTCCATGGAACCCCACCCCGAGAGCAATGGGCGCGCGGCGGAACTCGCCAACAGCCTCACCCACGGCATCGGCGCCGCCCTGGGCGTCGCCGCCCTCGTCCTGATGGTCGTTTTCGCGAGCCTGCGCGGCACCGCCCGGCACATCGTGGGGGCCGCCATCTTCGGGTCGGCCCTCGTCCTGCTCTACACCATGAGCACCCTCTACCACGCTTTCCGGGGCCCCCGGGTGAAGCGGGTCTTCAAGATCCTGGACCACAACGCGATCTTCGTGCTGATCGCCGGCACCTACACCCCCTTCTGCCTGGCGTCCCTGCGCGGCGGCTGGGGCTGGAGCATCTTCGGGGTCATCTGGGGCCTCGCCGTCCTGGGCATCACCTTCAAGAGCATCTTCATCAGCCGCCTGGGGTGGCTCTCCACCGCCGTCTACCTGGGCATGGGCTGGCTCGTGATCATCGCCGCGCGGCCCCTGGCCGCGTCCCTGTCGCCGGGCGGACTCGCCTGGCTCCTGGGCGGCGGCGTCTTCTACAGCGCGGGCGTCGCCTTCTACGCCTGGAAGTCCCTCAAGTACCACCACGCCGTCTGGCACCTGTTCGTGCTGGGCGGCAGCCTCTGCCACGTCGTGGCGGTGCTCTTCTTCGTCATCCCGAGGCCCGCGTGAGCCTGGACCGCGTCCAGGGCCTCCCGGGCCACGAGGCCTGGGGGGGCCGCCTGGAGGCCCTGGCCGGCCATCCCGGCCCCCTCTGGATCTTCGGGGAGACCGGCACCGGCGTGAGCACCCTGGGCGCGTGGCTGGCGGGGACCTCGGGCCGCGCCTTCCTGGACGACGCCGACCGCCTCTCGGAGGACGATCTCCTGGCCTGGCTGGACGCGAACCCCCGCGGCGTCCTGGGCGCCCACCTGGACCCCGAGGCCCCGGCCCGGGCCCGGGCCGCCTCCCGCTGCCTCGCCTTCCGCCTCCCCACCCTGGAGGAGGCGCCGGACAGCGTGCAGCGCTGTTTCTGGACCCTCGCCCGGGAGGAGGCCGTGGCGCCGCCCCTGCCGCCGGCCCTGGCGGCCCTGCCCTGTCCCGGGAACCTGCGGGGCCTCCGGAACCGCCTCGTGCGCTGGCGGCTCCTGGGCCAGCTCCCCGAGGACCCGGCGCCCCGGCTGCCCCTGGACCAGGACGACCTGGCCGCCAATCTGCACGCCCTCGAGCGGCTCCTGCTCCACCGCGCCCTGCGCCGCGCCTATGGCAACCGCCTGGAGGCCGCCAAGCGCATGGGCGTCAGCCGCCGTCACCTCTACCTCCTCATCGCCCGCCACGGCGATCCCGTCCGGGGGGAGGCGCCCACCCACGAGGGGCCCAAGCGGCTCCGGCGCTCCCAGCATTCCCGGAATCCGCTCCATCCCTGATAATGGTCCTAGGACAAGGCTGAACATGGCGAACCCTTTGCGAGTGCTTGTTGTGGACGACGACCCCGGCATGAGGGAGGGCATGGCCCTCAGCCTCAAGCGCGCCGGCTTCGTCACGGAGCAGGCCCGTTCGGGCGAGGACGCGCTGCGGCTGACCCGGCCCGGGGCCTTCGACGCGGTCGTCACCGACCTGCGCATGACCGGCATGGACGGCCTCCAGCTCACGGCCCGCCTGAAGGCCCTGGATTCGGGCCTCCCCGTGCTCCTGGTGACGGCCTTCGGCAGCCTGGACACGGCCCGCGAGGCCATGCGGCTGGGCGCCTTCGACTACCTCTCCAAGCCCTTCGGGCCGGACGAGCTGGTGCAGGCCGTGAAAAAGGCCATCCGCAGCGACGACCGCCTGCGGGCCGAGGCCCCCGGCGAAGCGCCCGTCATCCTCACCCAGGACCCGGCCCTGGCCGAGACCCTGGCCCTCGCCCGGCGCGCCGCGGACAGCAAGGCCACCATCCTCATCCAGGCGGAGAGCGGCACCGGCAAGGAGCTCCTGGCCAAGCTCATCCACGCCTCCAGCCCCCGGCGCAAGGCCGCCTTCGTGGCCATCAACTGCGCGGCCATCCCCGAGAACCTGCTGGAATCCGAACTCTTCGGCTATGAGAAGGGGGCCTTCACCGGCGCCACGTCCGCCAAGCCGGGCCGCTTCGAGCAGGCGGAAGGCGGGACCCTCGTCCTCGACGAGATCGGCGAGCTGCCCCTGGCCCTTCAGGGCAAGCTGCTGCGGGCCATCCAGGAGCGCACCGTGGACCGCCTCGGCGGGAGCCGGCCCATCGCCGTGGACGTGCGGCTCATCGCCCTCACCAACCGGGACCTGGCCACCGAAGTGAAGGAAGGCCGGTTCCGGGAGGACCTCTACTACCGCCTCAACGTCATCCCCCTGCGCCTGCCCCCCCTGCGGGAGCGCCCCGCCGACCTGGAGCTCCTGGCCCTCCACTTCGCCGAGCGGTACTCCCGGGAGAACGACCGCCCCACACCCGCCCTGGCCCCCAGCTTCCGGGAGGCCCTGGGCCGCCACGGCTGGCCCGGCAACATCCGGGAGCTGGAGAACGCCATCCAGCGCTGCGTCGTCCTGAACCCGGGCGACGCGCTCACCGGCGCCGACCTGGCCTGGCTCCTGGGCCCCGAGGGCCTGGAGGGCCTGCCCGACGATGCCGAGCTCCCCCCGCCGCCCGTGATGGCCGCCCCCGCGGCGCCCCTCCCCGCCCCGCCGCCGCCCCCCGTCCCGGCCGGCCGGGACCTGCGCGTCGCCGATCCCCACGAGCCCCTCAAGGGCGTGCCCCTGGGCACCCTCGTGGCCCTGCCCCTGGGCATCCCCCTGCCCGAGTTGGAGCGGTTCTGGCTGCTCTCCACCCTCTGGGCCCTGGAGGGGAACCGCACCCACTGCTCCCAGAAGCTCGAGATCGCGCTGCGCACCGTCCGCAACAAGATCAACGAGTACCGGGAGGCCGGCTTCGAGATCCCCGCCAGCGGCCACGGCCGGGACACCGACTAGGGCAGGCCGCCGGAACCGGAGCCGCCCCTCACCCTGACCTCGGCCGGGAGGGCCGCTCGAGCCGCGCCCGATCAACCGCCGCATCCGGGCCGAGGCGGCTTCGGGGTCCAGCGCGCCGAACGCGGGTTGGTGAACATCAACAATAACAATTATTGAAGATCCTTCCTCCGGAACCGGGCGCCCCCCGGCTGCACTCCTCTCCCGACCCCTCCGGGTTCGTGAAAGGGGGCCGCGCTTGGTCAAGCAGCTCATCCTGATGAAAACCCCAACCCACTTCAGGCGGGAGGCGGAGGCCGCGGGGCGGGCGGGGCTGACCCGCAGCCTGGGCCTCTTCAGCCTGATCATGCTGGGCCTTGGGCTGGTGGTGGGCGCGGGCATCTTCTCCATCCCCGGCATCGCCGCGGCCCGCTATGCCGGCCCCGGCATCGTCTACAGCTTCCTGGCGGCGGGGGCCCTCTGTACGGTGGCGGGCCTCTGCTACGCGGAGATGGTGGGCCTCGTGCCCGGCGCCGGCTCCGCCTACGCCTACACCTACGCCTCCCTGGGGGAGTTCCCGGCCTGGGTCGTGGGCTGGAGCCTCTGCCTGGAATACGGCCTGGGCGCCGTGCTCGTGTCCGTGGCCTGGTCCGGCTACCTCACCTCCCTGCTCCAGGACACCCTGGGCCTGCGCCTGCCGGACGCCCTGCGCCTCCTCTCCTGCGGGCCCCTGGACACGGTCGTCCTCTCCAGCGGCGCCGCGGCGCGGGGCCTCTGGAACCTGCCGGCGACCCTCCTGCCCCTCCTGCTCACCGCCGTGCTGGTCCGCGGCGCCCGGGGCGGGGCCCGGCTCAACAACGCCATCGTGGTCCTCAAGCTCGTGGTCATCGCCGTCTTCGTGGCCCTGGGCATCGGCCTCGTCACCCGGGACAACCTGGTCGCCGACCCCGCGGCCCGGGGCCTCCTGGCCCTGGTCCCCGCCCGGGAGGTGGCCCAGGAGGGCGCGCGCTACGGCTGGGGCGCCGGGGGCGTGCTCACCGCCGTGGGGGTGGTCTTCCTCTCCTACATCGGCTTCGACGCCGTGAGCACGGCCAGCCTCGAGGCCCGCAAACCCAAGCGGGACGTGCCCGCGGGCATCCTCGCCACCATCGCCGTGAGCACCCTGCTCTACGCGCTGGTGGCCCTCGTCCTCACCGGCATCGTGCCCTTCCGGGACCTGGGCCGGGAGCCCCTGGCCCACGGCATCGACACCATCATCCGGCAGCGGGGCTGGAGCGCCGGGACCGGCCTCGCCCTCGCCGCCTTCGTGAAGGGCGGCGCCCTGGCGGGCCTCACCAGCGGCGTCCTCGTGACCCTGATGGGCCAGGCGCGGATCCTCTTCGCCCTGGGCCAGGACGGCCTCCTGCCCTGGTTCGGCCGTCTGGATCCCGCCACGGGCGGCCCCCGCACGGCCACCCTCGCGGTCGGCCCCCTCGCCGCCGTGGCGGCCGGGCTCCTGCCCCTCCCCCTCCTCTCCGAGCTGGTCTCCCTCGGCACCCTCCTGGCCTTCGCCCTCGTGTGCGCCGCCGTGCCCATCCTGCGGCGAACCCGGCCAACGGCCGATCGCCCCTTCCGGGCCCCCTGCCCGGCCCTCCTGGGGCCCCTGGGGGCGGCCACCGCCCTGTTCCTCATGGCCCAGATGCCCGGCCCCACCTGGCTGCGGTTCGGAGCCTGGCTCTACGCGGGCTGCGCCATCTACTTCCTCTACGGGCGCCGGCACAGCCGCCTCCAGGCCGCCGAGGGCGCCGCCTTCGGCAGTCCCTGGCTGGACGCCCTGGCCCTGGCCGTCCATCTCACCGCCGTGGGGGCCTGCGCCTGGGGCCTCCAGGCGGGCTGGCATGGCCTCATGCTCGCCTTCGAGGCGGGCCTCGCCCTCTGGACCGCTTACGCCCTCGTCACCAACGACGCGCCGGCGCCGGACGGGGCGTGAACCCGGATTCCTTCCCTTTCCAGGTCAGAAGAGCTTGCCAAACGAAAAAATTGATTAATATTTTATTCATCCTTCAAGGAGATGCCATGTCCCTGCGTTCCGTCCTGCCCGTCCTGCTCTGCGCCGCCCTGGCGCAGGCGGTCCCCGCGGCCCGCGCCGCCGAAGGCGCCGCCACCGAGGCCGAGGTCAAGGCCTGCACCGGCGTCGAGAAGTTCGCCCCCACCGGCGAGGCGACGGCGTTCAAGGTCGCCCCCGGCACCCGCATCTACGCCTGGGCCCGGGTCCAGGGCGAGGCGGGCCGCGTCGCCGAGGGCACCCAGGTCTTCGTGGCCTTCAGCCGGGACGGCAAGGAGCTGTTCCGACAGGCCCTCGCCCTGCCCCACGTGCCCTATCGCACCCAGGCCTACCGCACCTTCCGGAAGGGCGACGAGGGCGCCTGGACGGTCGAGGTGCTGGACGCCGAGGGCAAGGCCCTGGGCAAGGCCGCGTTCGACGTCGCCTTCGAGTGACCCGGGCCTCCGGGGCCCCTCAGTCCCGGTCCAGGTCCAGCAGGCCCGGGGGGGGGTCCAGGTCGATGCGGCGCGCCGCCCAGTCGATCTGGAACCAGGCCTTGATGTAGGGGACGTCCCGCTGGCCGGTCCGGCCCGGGCGCAGGTCCCGCAGGACGACCATGTCGTACCCCATGGGCGTGGGGTCCAGGCGGAGCACCTCGCCCACCAGCGCCCCGGCCACGTACACCTGGCAACCGGCCCACTCGTGGCGGAAGGACTCGCCCTCCTCCCGTTCCACGGCCTCGTCGGGGGCCCACAGGGCCCAGCCCTTGAAGGGCTCGGCCGCGGTGCGGTCGGGGATGCCCTCGAAGCTCACGCAGGCCCGGTCCTGGTGGAACCGGAAGGTCCGCACCCGGATCCGCCGCGCCTCCGCGGGGGGCGTCCCGGCCTCGGCCAGGTCGAGCGACGGGGGCGCCAGCACCAGCTCCCCCATCGTCTCCAGTTTCTCCGGCGCGTCCATCACCTCGTGCAGGAGGAACTCGCCCTTGAGTCCCTGCACCTTCGCGAGGTGGGCCAGGAGGAACATCAGCGCTCCCGGGGCTCGTCGCCGTCGTAGAGTTCCAGGCTCACGTTGAGCCCGGCCTTCTCGCCGGCGGCCTTCGCCAGGGTCCGGAGGCTGCTGATCATGCGCCCGCCCTTGCCGATGATGCGCCCGCGGTCCTTGGGCTCGGCAAAGATGAGCACGTCCATCTTGCGTCCTTCGCCCTTCACCTCGACCCGGAGGGCTTCCGGGTGATCGAGGACGGGGGTGAGGACGTCGGTGACAAAGGCTTCGAAGTTCATGGAAGCTCCGCCGGGAGACCGGGACACGCCCGGCCAACGTGCCTGGGGCGCCGGCCTTTCGGCCGGCGGTTCAGACTACAGGATGGCGTTCTTCTTGAACAGCTCGAGGACGGTCTTGGAGGGCTGGGCGCCCTTCGCGATCCAGGCCTTGGCCTTCTCGCCGTCGATGCGGACGGTCTCGCCGTTGGTGGCGATGGGGTTCACGAAGCCCAGGATCTCGATGGCGCGGCCGGTGGGGATGCGGTCGTTCTCGGAGACGACGATGTGGTAGAAGGGCCGCTTCTTGGCGCCATTGCGGGCGAGACGGATGGAGAGCATCAGGACTCCTTGGTATTGAGGAATGGTGCTGGGTTAGAGGGAAAAGGGCGGGTTGGGCATGTTGGACATGGCCTGCATCCGCTTCATGAACGACGGGTTGTTCATCTGGCTCATCATCTTCTTCATCTGCAGGTACTGCTTCAGAAGTTGATTGACTTCGTGGACCGGCCGGCCGGAGCCCGCGGCGATGCGGCGCTTGCGCTTGCCGTCCAGGAGGTTGTGGTTCTGCCGCTCCTTGGGGGTCATGGAATTGAGGATGGCCTCCAGGTGCTTGACCCGCTTGTCCGTCACGACGGTCTCCAGCTGGTCCTTCATCTTGCCCATGCCCGGCAGCATGCCCAGGATCTTCTGCATGCTCCCCAGCTTTTGGATCTGCTGGAACTGGCTCCGCATGTCGTCCAGGGTGAACTGGTTCTTGATGAGGCGCTGGGCCATGCGCTCCGCATCCTTCTCGTCGATGCGGTCCTTGGCGTGCTCGATGAGGGTGAGGACGTCGCCCATGCCCAGGATGCGCTGGGCCATGCGATCGGGGTGGAAGCGCTCGAAGTCGTCCAGCTTCTCGCCCGCGCCCACGAACTTGATGGGGGTGCCGGTGATGTGCTTGATGCTGAAGGCCGCGCCGCCGCGGGTGTCGCCGTCGGCCTTGGTGAGCACGACGCCGGTGCTGCCCAGCTTCTCGTGGAAGGCGCCGGCGCTGCGCACGGCGTCCTGGCCGGTCATGGCGTCGGCCACGAAGATGATTTCGGTCGGACCGCAGGCCGCCTTGATGGCTGCCAACTCGTCCATCAGCACCTCGTCGAGGTGCAGACGGCCAGCCGTGTCCAGGATGACCACGTCCCAGCCCTTGAGACCCGCCTCCGCCACCGCGGCCTTGCAGATCTCCACGGGGCGGCGCTCCTCGGTGCGGTAGCTGGGGACGCCGGCGTCCTTGGCCACCACATGGAGCTGCTCGATGGCCGCCGGGCGGTACACGTCCGCGGGCACGAGCAGGGGGGAACGGCCGTTCTTCTTGAGATACTTGGCGAGCTTGCCGCAGGTCGTGGTCTTGCCCGAGCCCTGGAGGCCCACCATCATCACCACGGTGGGCGGCCGGCTGGCGAAGTCCAGGGGCTGCTCGGGGGCCACGCCGCCCATGATGGCGGTGAGCTCCTGGTGCACGATGTCGATGAACTGCTGGGTCGGATTCAGGCCCTGCAGGACCTCCACCCCCAGCGCCTTCTCCTTCACCCGCTGCAGGAAGGCCCGGGCGACCTGCACGTGCACGTCCGCCTCGAGGAGGGCCATGCGGACCTCGCGGAGGGCCTCCTCGATGTTCTTCTCGGTGAGGCGGCTCTGGCCCGCGAGGGACTTGAGGGCGCGGCCGAGTTTTTCGGAAAGGGATTCGAACATGGGTCCTGGGTGCAGGCAGAGCCATCCCGGCATGGGATGAACCCATGATCTTACCCTCCAATGGCCGGGAACTCAATGGAAACGCACGCCACACACGATCCGTGCCAGAATGTTGACTCAAGGAGTCGGAAATGCCCAACCGCCTCGCGGACGCCACCAGCCCCTACCTGCTCCAGCACGCCCACAATCCGGTGGACTGGCACCCCTGGGACGACGAGGCCCTGGCCCTGGCGCGGAGGGAGGACCGTCCCATCTTCCTGAGCATCGGGTACAGCGCCTGCCACTGGTGCCACGTGATGGAGCGGGAGTCCTTCGAGGATCCCGACGTGGCCGCGGAGCTGAACGCCCACTTCGTGCCCATCAAGGTGGACCGGGAGGAGCGCCCCGACCTGGACGACCTCTTCATGGGCGCCGTCCAGGCCATCTCGGGCCGGGGGGGCTGGCCCATGAGCGTCTGGCTCACCCCGGACCTCCGCCCCTTCTATGGAGGCACCTACTATCCCCCCCGGGCCCGCCAGGGCATGCCCGGGTTCCTGGACCTGCTCCGGCGGATCCGGAGCGCCTGGGCCGGACAGCGCGAGGCCCTGGAATCGGACGCGGGCCAGCTCGCGGCCCTCCTGGCCCGGGAGGTCCCCTCGGCCCCGGCCCTGCCCGGGCCGGAGGTGGTCCGGGAGGCCCTGGCCTGGCACGCCCAGGCCTACGACCACCGCTGGGGCGGCTTCGGCGCGGCCCCCAAGTTCCCCCAGCCCGCCAACCTGGAGCTCCTGCTCCGGCGGGGCGGGGAGGACGGGCGGCGCATGGCCCTGGCCACCCTGGACGCCATGGACCGGGGGGGGATCCGGGACCACCTGGGGGGCGGCTTCGCCCGGTACAGCGTCGACGCCCGGTGGGCGGTGCCCCATTTCGAGAAGATGCTCTACGACAACGCCCAGCTGGCCTCGGTCCACCTGGAGGCCCACCGCCTCACGGGTGAGCCCCGCTACGCCGACGTGGCCGTCGAGATCCTCGACTACCTCCTGCGGGACATGCGGGACCCCGCCGGGGCCTTCCACGCCTCGGAGGACGCCGACAGCGAGGGGCACGAGGGCCGCTTCTACGTGTTCACCCCCGCCGACGCGGAGGCCGCCCTGGGCCCGGAGGACGGCGCCCGGGCCTGCGCGGCCTACGGCATCACCCCGGAGGGCAATTTCGAGGCGGGGGCCACCGTCCTCCACCTGGCGGGACCGGCCCTGGCGGAGGACCTCCGGCTCAGGCTCCGGGCCTGGCGGGACCGGCGGGTCCGCCCCGGGCGGGACGACAAGATCGTCGCCTCCTGGAACGGCCTGGCCCTCTCCGCCTTCGCCCAGGCGGCGCGGACCCTGGGCCGGGAGGCGCACCTGCGCGCCGCCCAGGACCTGGCGCGGTTCCTGCGCCGGGAACTGTGGCGGGACGGCCTCCTCCTGCGCACCTGGCGGGGGGGCCGCGCCCACACGCCCGCGTTCCTGGAGGACTACGGCGCCGTCGCCTGCGGCCTCCTGGACCTGTACCAGGCCGACTTCGACCCCGCCTGGGCCCGGTGGGCCCGGGAGCTGGGCGAAGGCATCCTGGCGGCCTTCCAGGACCCCGCGGGGGGCTTCTTCGCCAGTCCCGCGCGCCACGACCTGCCCATCCGCCAGAAGCCCCTCCACGACGGCGCCATGCCCTCCGGCAACGCCCTCGCCGCCCGGGCCCTCCGCAACCTCCACCGCCTCTTCGGCCACGGCCCCTTCCTGGAGGGGGCCGAGGGCGCCGTCCGCGCCGCGGCGCCCTGGCTCGAGCGGAGCCCGGCGGGGGCCGCCGCCATGGCGGAGGTCCTCGCCTCCCTGCGGGCGCCGGACCCGGAGGTGGCCATCGCCGGGGATCCCGCGGATCCCCGCACCCGGGCCCTGCTGGCGGAGGCCCGGCGCCAGGCCGCCCCGGGCGCCCTGGTGACCCTGGTGGAGGCCGACCCCGGCCTCCCCCTCCACGCGGGGCGGCGGAGCCCCGAGCCCTGCGCCTTCGTCTGCCGCGGGCAGGCCTGCCTGGCCCCCGTGAAAAAACCGGACGACCTGGTTCTCCCGTCGTAAACTACATATTGACGTAGCAATTAATCATTACTATTTTGGTGCCATTCCGACGAACGGGAGCCTGCACCCAGATGCCCAATGCCAGCGCCAAGCCCGAATGGACCGAACGCGCCAGGAAGGAGGGGCGGTACCTGCTCGGGCCGCGCCTCGGATCCGGCGGCATGGGGGATGTGCACGAGGCCTGGGACACCCTCCTGGGGCGCACGGTGGCCCTGAAGGTGCTCACCCGCATGGAGCCCGCGGCCATGATCCGCTTCATGCACGAGGCCCAGCTCCAGGCCCGGCTCCACCACCCGAATATATGCGAAATTTATGACATCGAGGTCTACGAGGGGGCCCCGCGCATCGCCATGCAGCTGGTCAAAGGCCCGGACCTGGAGGACGCCTCCCCGGAGCTGGAGCTCGGGGAGATCGTGGCGATCTGCGCCCAGGTGGCCGACGGGCTCCACCACGCCCACCGCCACGGCCTCGTCCACCGGGACGTCAAGCCCGGCAACGTCCTCCTCCAGTGGGTCGACGACGCCTGGAAGCCGGTCATCGTGGATTTCGGGCTGGCCATGGCCGTCAACGAATCCGGCCTGACCCTGCCCAACGCCCTCACGGGGACCCCCGCCTACATGGCCCCCGAGCAGGTGCGGGGGGACCGCAGCCACGTCGGCCCCCATTCGGACGTGTATGGCCTGGGGGGCACCCTCTACTTCCTCCTGGTCGGGCGGCCTCCCTGCGTGAGCACCGTGACCCGGGAAATGGTGCGCATCAAGCGGGAGCAGCGCTTCCCCCGACCCAGGAGCCTGGAGCCCTCCATTCCCGGGGACCTGGAGCGCATCCTCCTCCGGTGCCTCGCGCCGGACCCGGCGGACCGGTACCCCACCATGGACCTCCTGGCCCGGGACCTGCGGGCCTTCCAGGTTCCCGCCCCCGGCCAGAGGCCCCGGCGCCTGGGGCTCGCCGTGGGCCTGGCGGCCCTGGTCCTGGCCCTGGCCGGCGCGGGCCTGGCGGGCGTCAGGCGATCCCGCCAGCGGGCCCTGCGCGAGACGGTCGCCACCCGGGCGGACCTGGAGGTGCTGGGCCTGACCGAGGCCTGGAACCGCAGCCGGGGGGCGCCGGCCCACGACCTGCGGCCGGACCTCGCCCGCCTCCAGGACGCCATCCAATCGGCCGATTCGCGGTTCACCGTCCCCGGGGACCGGATCCAGGCCTCCGCCCGGCTCGTGGAGGGGACGGCCCGCCTCTGCGCGGGCGATCCCCAGGGCGCCCTCACGGCGCTGGACACCGCCTGGCGCGGGGGGCGGCGGACCCCCTTGACCGCCTACCTGGCACAAGCGTCCGCATGGCGCGCCTGGATGGCCGAAGCCGAGGAGGCGGCCTTCAACGGGCTGCCCGCGCCCTCGGACCGGCGGGACCAGGCCCGCTTCTGGATGGCCCACCTGAGTGGCGTCCGCCCGGACCGCCTCGCCATCGCCCGGGGATCCATGGCCTACATGGACGGCGACGACGACCTCGCCCTGGCCCAGGCCCGCGCCTGCATGGCGGCCAATCCCTACCGGGTGACGGGGGTCTGGCTGGGCTGCCAGGCCCTGCACCGGAAGGCGGGGGCCCTGGAGCGGGCCCAGGACGGGGCCGGCGCCGCCCGCCTCTACCGGGAGGCCCTCACCTGGGCCACGGAGGCCCTCCACTGGGCCCCCAGCGACCCCGAACTGCACCATGCGTCTGTCCAGGCACGGGAGGCCCTCCTGCGGCTGGACCTGGCCCAGGGCCGCGCCTCCCGCGCCGAGGGCGGCGCCCTCTTCGCCCTGGCGGAGGCGGGGCTGCGCCTGAACCCCGCCGATCCCATGCTCCAGGCGGACTGGCTCCGGGCCAAGGTGCTCGAGGCGCGGATCTGCATCCAGGCGGGCTCAGACGCGGGCCCCAGCCTCCGGGAGGCCATGGCCTTCTACTGGACGCGCACCCGGGAGCCCAGGCCGGCGGCCCTGCGCGGCGCCCACATGATCCTTTACACCTTGGCCGCCGAGCAGGAAGCCGCGCAAGGCCGTTCCCCGCACGCCGCCCTCCAGGAGGCCTGGAAAAATGCGGGGCACGTCCTCGAGGGCCCCACGGATCATCTGGAACGCCTCCAACGTTTCGGAAACTACGCCGGGCCTGCCGCCCCCTAGGCCGCAAACCCAGCGCTGGCGGGCCTTGCAGCCCGCCGCGGGAGGCCTATGCTGGGGGCAGGGTAGAAAAGAACCGCTCTCACCCCCAACGCGAGGCCGCCTCAGAGCGAGCCCCTTCCCCAGCTTCGGACGTCCGGAGTCCGTTTCGCTGGCGAGACCCGAAAGCACCCGAAACCGGGTGCTTTCTTTGTGGGGCCGTCAGATCCGGTCCAGGGCCTGGGCCAGGTCGTCGATGAGGTCCTGGGCGTCCTCCAGGCCCACCGACATGCGGATCAGGTTGTCGGTGATGCCGGCGTGGGCCTTCTCCTCGGGCGTCATGTCGGAGTGGGTCATGGTGGAGGGGTGCTCGATGAGGCTCTCGATGCCGCCGAGGCTCACGGCCAGCTTGGGGTGCTCCACCGCGTCCAGCACCTTGAAGGCCTCGGCCTCCCCGCCCTTGACGCAGAAGCTGATGAGGCTGCCGGTGCCGGTGCACTGGGTCTTCCAGAGCTCCACCTGGCGCGCGCCCATGGAGGGGCTGCCCGGATAGGCCACGCACTGCACCTTGGGATGGGTGCGCAGGAACTCCGCGATGCGCTGGGCGCTCTCCTGCTGGTGCTCCATGCGGAGCTGGAGGGTGCCGAGGCTGCGCTGGATGAGCCAGGCGGTGTCGGGATCGCTGTTGGAGCCCAGGATGGTGCGCATGACCTTGATCTGGCCCACCAGCTCCGCGGAGCCCATGGCGACGCCCGCGACGAGGTCGGAGTGGCCGCCCAGGAACTTGGTGGCCGAGTAGAGGATCACGTCGGCGCCCTGGTCCAGGGGCCGGCTGAAGATGGGGCCCATGAAGGTGTTGTCCACCATCACCAGGATGCGCCGGTCGTCGCTGCTGTACCGGTCCGCGATCTCGCGGGCGCCGCGGACGTCGGAGAGGAGCATCGTGGGGTTGGCGGGGCTCTCGATGTAGATCAGCTTGACGGTGGGATCGTCCTTGACCAGGCGCTCCATGTCCTCCCGGGTGGCGCCCGCGGGGAAGGGGATGGTGCGGACGTTGAACTGGGGCAGCACCCGCCGGAAGAAGAACTCCGTCCCGCCGTAGACCGGGTCGGAGAAGATCAGCGTGTCGCCGGGCCGCAGGAAGGCCAAGCAGGCGCTCGAGATGGCGCCCATGCCCGAGCTGAAGAGGGCCGCGGCCTCCGCGCCGTCCCAGGCGGTGATCTTGTCCTCGAGGATCTCGCTGTTGGGGTTGTTCACGCGGGTGTAGATGAGCGCCGGGCTCTCGCCCGCCTTGGCCGCGTCCAGGCCGTAGGCGATCTCGAAGGCCCGCTTGCCTTCGGCGGCGGTCTTGAAGATGAAGGTGGAGGTCCGGAACACCGGCGGGACGGCAGCGCCCTCCGAGCGCTGGGGGTCGTAGCCGTGCGAGAAGATCTTCGTCTGGGGCTTGGCGGACGAGGTCATGGGGGCTCCCAATCTAGGCAAGACGATTATGCGGCCCGCCTGTTCGGGAGCAGGGTGAGCGAGGTCACAGATTCCGGGGTTTCAGTCCCGGGACAGGGGCATCGTCATGCAGCGCGGGCCCCCGCGGGCCCGGCTCAGCTCGCTGCTCTCCAGCAGCACGGCGTACTTGCGCCCGTCCAGGAGATCGATGGCGGGATCGGCCAGCAGGTCCCGGGCGAGGGTCACCTGGTAGCCGGCCCGGGCCAATTCCTCGGCGGTGGCGCGGTTGCGGCCGTACAGGACGATCACGCCCGGGGCCAGGCAAAAGGCGTTGGCCCCGTCCGTCCACTGCTCCCGCTGCTGCATGATGTAGTTGTCGCCGCCGCAGCGGATGGGCCGCAGGTCCATCCCGCAGCCCCGGAGGGCCCGCAGCAGGTTGGGCTCGGTGGAGGTGTGGAGGCTCGCGTGGCGCAGGTCGAACTTCACCACATTCAGCAGCTCGCGGCTGTCGTCCGTGAAGAACGGCGGGTAGATCAGGCACTCGTCCTCGGAGGTGCGGGTGAAGATGGTGTCCAGGTGCATGGCGCTGCGGATCTTGGGCATGAGCACCATCAGCAGCGTGTCGAAGGTCCCCTCCCCCCGGTGGTGGTCCTGGCGGAGGCTCTCGGCCAGCTGGTAGACCGCGTCCGCCGAGGTGCGCTCGCTGCAGCCCACCGCCAGCACGCGCTCCGAGAGCACGAGGGTGTCGCCCCCCTCCAGGCTCTGGGGCATGCGGATCTCCCCCTTCAGGAGGGGCGTGAGCTGGTCGAAGAGGCGGTCCGTCTCCTTGAGGTGGCGGAGCCGGGGGTGGTGCCGGAAGACGTAGCTGAGGATGAGCGGCTCCCGCTCCCGGGCCCACGTGGCCATGAAGTTGATGTTGTAGCCGTGGCCCACGACCGCGGCCGGGTCCCGCATGAAGAGCAGGTTCGGGATCGGGCGCACCGTGTAGTCGAAGCGCTTCTGCCAGTGCGTGTGCCCCAGGGTGTCCTCCCAGGGGATGCCGGTGATCAGCGCCTGGGCCACGTCGGCGGGGGCCATGTCCCGCAGCAGGTTGGCGGACTCGTCCTGCAGGTCCACGAGGCGGCGGAAATCCTCGATGAAGGCCAGCTTCGTGCCCTCGGAGTCCATGGCCTCCACGAAGAGGTCCTGGATGTCCAGGACCTCGTCGGCGACCCGCTCCAGGACCTGCCTGAAGACGTCGTGCTCGCGCCGCGCCAGGTCCCCGTAGAGGATGTCGTCGAAGAGCAGCTGCTCCATCATGTCCGGCACCATGATGTCCACCTCGGGACCGGGCCGGTGAACGACCACCTGCTTCAGGCGGCCGGTCTCCGAGAAGACCTTCAACTGGATGTCCTGCATGAACGCCTCTGAAAAACCGTGCAAAAAGAAAGGATAAGCCTACCATGAGCGGGGATTTACACATAGTTTACCAAATTTGTCACATTTCCCTTGCCCAGGCCCGGGAGCCCGGGGTAGCCTGGGTTTTCACCGGTTTCCACCCCCCCTCCTGGAGGCTCCCATGGCTGCTTTCGTGACCCAACCCGCGCCCGATTTCAAGGCCACCGCCCTCGTCGACGGCCAGTTCAAGGACGTCACCCTGGGCGAGTTCAAGGGCAAGAAGGTGGTGCTCTTCTTCTACCCCCTCGATTTCACCTTCGTCTGCCCCACGGAGATCATCGCGTTCTCCGACGCCGTCAAGGAGTTCGAGGCCCGGAACACCCAGGTGCTGGGCGTCTCCGTCGACTCCCACTTCAGCCACTGGGCCTGGGCGAACACCGAGCGCGCCCAGGGCGGCATCAAGGGCCTGTCCTTCCCCCTCGTCTCCGACCTGAACAAGAAGATCGCCTCGGACTACAACGTCCTCCTCGACGGCGGCATCGCCCTGCGCGGCCTGTTCATCATCGACGAGAAGGGCGTCCTCCGGCACATCACCGTGAACGACCTGCCCCTGGGCCGCAACGTGGAGGAGGTCCTCCGCGTGCTGGACGCCCTCGACTTCCACACCCAGCACGGCGAGGTCTGCCCCGCCAACTGGAAGAAGGGCGAGAAGGCCATGAAGCCCACCCAGGAAGGCCTGCGCGAGTACGCCACCGCCAGGTAGCCTCCCGCCCGCCGTTCCGTGAACAGGGGCCCGCGAGGGCCCCTGTTCCGTCCAGGCGTCACTTCAGCTCGAAGAAGACCCGGGGGCCGCCCTCCTTGCGGGCGCGCTCGGAGCCCTCGGCCAGGAAGACCCGGCCCTCCTCCACCTGGCCCCCCTGGAGGATCCGCTCCCGCGCCGCCTGGACCCGGCGCCGGGCCAGGAGCTTCAGGGACCCGGCGTCCACCTGGACCCGGGCCAGGAGCTGGGCCTCCATGTCCGCGGCGGGGGGTTCGGGGGGCGCCTTGGCCCCCTTCTCCTTGGGTGGCGGGAAGGCTTCCAGCCAGGCAGCGCGAAGCCACTTGGCCCGGTCGTCGGCCGTCACGGGGCTGCCCTTGAGGCGGCCCAGCTGGGCCTCCAGCTCCTGGCGGCGGAGGGCCGGCAAGTCCTCGGCTTCGCTGGCCGTGCCTTCCAGGTCCAGGCGCAGGCCGGGCCGTTCGAACAGGCCCTTGCGGAGGGTCTCCAGGACCTTGGCCCCCTGGGCGTCGATCTGGTCGCTGCCCGGCTGGAACACGAGGACGCTCAGGTCCGCGTCCCCGCCGCCGAAGGCCTTCCCGATGAGGGAGAAGGGGCTGGTGGCGATCTTGGCGAACACATTGAGGATGGCCCGCCAGATCACCCGGCCGAGCCGGAAGTCCGGTTCCGCCAGGTCGCCCCGCACCGGCACATCCAGATCGATCAGGCCGTGGCGGTCCCGGAGGAGGGCCAGGCCCAGCTTGACGGGCAGGTGGACGGCGTCCGGGCTGTCCGTGCCCGGGCCCAGGGTGAACTGGTCCATGCGGATGCGGTTCTCACCCTGGAGCCGGGTGTCCTGGACAAGGTAGGTCATGCCCACCTCCAGCTTGCCCTTCTCGATGCCGTAGCCGAGGAACTTGCCCGCGTAGGGGCTCAGGGGGGACAGGTCCATGCCGTCCAGCCGGAGGGCCAGATCCGTGTACTTGGCCTGGGACAGGAGGTTGACCGTGCCCTTGGCGGTGAAGGCCGAGCGCCCGTCCACCTTGGCCTTGAGGTCCAGGGAGGCCCGGGCGCCGGGGTCCATGGTCAGCCGGCCCACCTGGAGGTCGATGGCGTCCAGGGAGAGGGCGGCCACCGGCTGGATGGACCGGTCCAGGAAGGTGAAGGCCCCGTGGTGGATGCGGAAGCCGCCGATCTCCGCCTTCAGGGGGGCGGCGGCCTGGGCCGGCTTCGCCGGCGCGGGCGCGGCGGCGGCCTGGGCGGCGGCCACGTTGGAGGTGCCCTGGGCCGAGAGGATGTAGCGGCCCGTGGGGCCCTCCCAGTCGATGCCGCCCAGGATCACGGTCTGGGGCGCCGTGCTGACCTGGATGCCCGTCACCTTCAGGGCGTCCCAGCCCGCCAGGGCCTCGCGGCCCGGCCCGTCCTGCGCCTTGAAGGCGTCCACCCGCGCGTCCCCCTTGAAGGCGTAGGCGTCCCGGGGGGCGTCGAAGGCCACGCGCCCGGATCCGGAGAAGCGGCCCGAGGTCATGAGGATGTCCGCGAAGGGTTCCAGGTAGCCGTTGAAGGGGGTCAGGTCCAGGTTGTCGGCCTTCAGGTCCACCTGGCCCGAGGCCTTCATGGGCGCCAGGCGACCAGTCGCCCGCAGGGTGCCCCGGCCGTTCCACCGCAGGCCGGCGTCCAGGTCGCAGGTCCCGTCCTTGTCCAGGCTCAGGCCCTTCAGGTGCACGGCGATCTGGTCCAGGCCCAGGTCGACGGGCCGCTTGGGGCCCTGATCCACGAAGCGCAGGGCGGCGTCCTCCAGGCCCAGTTCGGCGAGGGTGAAGGCGAAGGGCTTGTCGTCGGGCTTCTTGGGCTTCTCCTTCAGGACGGCCATGCGCTGGAGGTTGAGGGAGCCGGTGGCGTCCCGCCGCACGGTGAGCCGAACGCCGCGCACCACCAGGCTGGCCAGGCTGGCCTTGTTGGCCATCAGGTCCGCCTCCAGGCCCCGGGCCTGGGCCTGGGGCACCACGACGGCCGGCTCGGCCTGGCCCCGCTCGGCCAGCGCCAGGCCCGCGAGGCCCGCCTCGCCGTCCTTGAGGAGGAAGGCGTGGCGCCCCTCCCCCCACTGGAAGTCATAGGCGGCCTTGAAGTCCAGGGCGCCGCCCTGGAGGTCGAAGGCCACCTCGTCCCGGTAGAAGGGGGCGTACTTGGGCAGGTAGACGTTCTGCACGAAGAAGGACCCGGCGCTGCGCAGGGGCTCCACGGAGAACTGCCCCTGCCAGCCGAAGCGCTCGCCCCGCTCGGTGCTGCCCGAGAAGGCGTAGGGATTGCGGTTGTCCCGGGCCAGCCGGAACCCGTCGAGGGTGAGGCTGAGGGGGCCGAGGGTGGTCGCGAAGGGGGGCCGGGGCTGCTGGTCCAGCAGCTCCACCCGGGCGCCGGTCACGGTCAGGCGGCCGATCCGGATCTCCGGCGGCGGGCCGGAGGGCTTGGCCGGTCCGGGCGCCGGCTCCATCAGGTCCTTGAAGGTGGGCTCGCCCTGGGCGTCCAGGACGATGCGGGCGGAGAAACCCTCCAGGCGGATCTCCTGGAAGACGGGGGCCAGCCGGAAGAGGGAAGAAGCGGACAGGTTCACGTACAGCCGGTCCCAGCCGAAGAAGGGGGACCCATCCCGGTCCTTCACCCGGAACCCCTCCAGGGTGGCGGAGAGGGCGAAGGGGTTCGTCCGCACCCGGGCCAGGCTCACCTCCCGGTGGAGCTGGGCGGCCAGCCGCTTGGGCAGCTGGGTCCGGACGAGGGCCGGCAGGGCCAGGAACCCGAAAAGGCCATAGAGGATCACCAGGCCCGCCAGGATGCGGAAGGCCAGGTGCCCCAGGACGCGGCGGAGGATTCTGGAGGCGTTCATGCCGACAGACTAGCACTTTCGACGTCCGGACCGGCAGCCGTGAGGAAAGTCACACTCACCGTGAAAAAAGAGCGGCCCCCGGCTAGGATGCTCCCATCATCCATGGTCCCGAGGCCATGACTACCCATTTCGGGTGTGTCGGTCATTCGGTCGACCCCATTCAGGGAGAAACCAATGTCCACTCCGCGTCGCGTCGTCATCCTGGGAGCCGCTGGCCGCGACTTCCACAACTTCAACACGGTATACCGGGACAATCCGGACTACCAGGTCGTGGCCTTCACCGCCACCCAAATCCCGGGCATCGAGGGCCGCCTCTACCCCGCCGTCCTGGCCGGGAAGCTCTACCCCGCGGGCATCCCCATCGTGCCCGAGAGCGAGCTGGTCGACCTGATCCGGCGCGAGAAGCCCGACGTCGCCGTCTTCTCGTACTCGGACGTCACCCACGAGTACGTGGGCCACATGGCGAGCCAGTGCATCGCCCTGGGCGTCGACTTCGAGCTGCTGGGCGCCGACAAGACCATGATCAAGTCCAAGGTCCCCGTCATCGCCATCACGGCCGTGCGCACCGGCGCCGGCAAGAGCCAGACCACCCGCTACATCTCCAACATCCTGAAGGGCCTGGGCAAGAAGGTCGTGGCCATCCGCCACCCCATGCCCTACGGCGACCTGGCCAAGCAGGCCTGCCAGCGCTTCGGCACCTACGCCGACCTGGACCTCCACGCGTGCACCATCGAGGAGCGGGAGGAGTACGAACCGCACATCGACAACGGCTTCGTCGTCTACGCGGGCGTCGACTACGAGCAGATCATCCGCAGCGCCGAGAAGGAAGCCGACGTCATCCTCTGGGACGGCGGGAACAACGACCTGCCCTTCTACGCCAGCGACCTCCACATCGTCATCGCCGATCCCCTCCGCCCCGGCCACGAGCAGATCTACCACCCCGGCGAAGCCAACTTCCGCCGCGCCGACGTCATCGTCATCAACAAGTGCGACAGCGCCAAGGAAGAGGACATCAAGGCCATCGAGGCCGCCGCCGCCAGGCTCAACCCCAAGGCCGCCGTCATCCGCGCCAACAGCCCCGTGACCTGCGAGAAGCCCGAGATGGTCAAGGGCAAGAACGCCCTCATCATCGAGGACGGCCCGACCCTCACCCACGGCTCCATGAGCTACGGCGCCGGCGTCGTCGCGGCCCGCAAGGTCGGCGTGGGCTCCATCGTCGATCCCACCCCCTATGCCGTGAAGTCCATCGCCTTCACCTACAACAAGTACCCCAACGCCCGCGGCATCCTGCCCGCCATGGGCTACGGGCCCGAGCAGGTCGCCGACCTCGAGCAGACCATCGAGGCCACCCCCTGCGACGTGGTGGTCTCCGCCACCCCCATCGACATCACCCGCGTCCTCAAGGTCAGCAAGCCCATGGTGCGCGTGGCCTACGAGCTCGCCGAAGTGAAGCCCGGCCAGCTGGCCCAGCACGTCGAGAAGGTCGCCAAGGCCGCCTGCTGCTGCAAGTAGCCGATCCTGAAGCATCCGGAACGGGCGCCGGAAGGCGCCCGTTCTTCGCGTTCAGCCCTGCTTCCGGCGGCGGGGCTTGAAGCGCTTCAGGTAGTCCTTCAGGGCCGCGTCCAGGCCCACGTCCTTGCCGGCCTTCTCCGACATGAACCACTTGTGCTCCAGCACCTGGCAGTAGATCTCGGCGGCCTCCGCGTCGGTCTTCACGAGGGGGGCCAGGGCCTGCTGGGCGGGGTCCCAGGTCTCGGTGAGCCACCGGAAGGCGGCGGCGGACTGGGGCACCTCCCGCTTGTGGGCCTTGGCCATGCGGGCCCGCAGCTCCCGGATCTCGTTGAGCATGAGTTCGGCCTGGCGGTCCTCGGCCACGAGCCCCGTGAGGTCGTGGAGCCGGTGCCGGTGGTAGTCCCGGTCGGTGACGATGGGGCGCATGACCAGCTTGTCCCCGTCCCCGGTGGCGACGAAGCGGATCTCCTGCACCGAGAAGCCCAGGGCGTGGAGGGCCTTGATGCGGGCCTGGATGCGCCAGCGCTCGTCGGGCCTCAGCACCTCCTCCCGGTTCACCTCGTGCCACAGGCTCTCGTAGCGCCGGCGCACATCGGCCCCGAAGGTCTCGGGCCGCAGGCCCTCCGGCAGGGGCACGGCGATGGAGATGTCCAGGAGGTCGCCCCCCACGTTCTCCTCCATGATCATGAGGTCCAGGCGACGCTGGCCGTCCGATAACCGGTCATGCAGTTCCGAGGTCTCCGCGTCCACCAGGTAGGCCCCCAGCTGGCCCGCGTCCCGGCGGAAGAGCACATTGGAGAGGGAGCAGTCCCCCCAGTAGGCCCCGGCCAGGTGGAGGCGCACCAGCAGGCCCGCCATGGCGTCCAGGAGCCGCACCCGGTAGCGCTCCAGGCCCTTGTTCAGGAAGAGCACCCGGTAGGGGTGGGAGGCGTCCAGGTAGCGGGTGACCAGGTAGCTGCAGTCCCCCGCCGCCACGTGGCCCGCCGCCTCCACCGTGGGCAGGCGCCGGGCCTGCATCTCCAGGAGGAGGCCGTATTCCTTCTCGGCCAGCCCCGCCGGCAATTCCTTCACCGCGTAGAGGGCGCCGTCCCCGTAGTCCACGAACTGCACCTCGTGGCGGGAGAGGCCCCGGGGCAGCTCCAGGATCCGCTCGGTGGCACCGGGCCAGGCGGCCAGCGGCATGCCCCAGGGCAGGTCGAGGAAGTCCGGGTGGCCGGGACGGACATGGATGGCGCGAAGGCCGGTGGTTCGCTCGGGCATGCCCCATTGTCGCGGACCGCCCGGTCGATCACCATCCCCCGGATGCCGGTCAGGCCCCCGCGCGCCCGGTCGCCAGGAAGATGCCGAAGGTCCGGCCCTTCTTGGTGGTCTCCACCGCCCGGGCCACGGCCACGTCCCGCAGCCCCGCCGCCTCCAGCCAGGCGGCGATGTCCGCCGGCTCGAAGCCCAGGTGATGCACGTCCGAGGCGTCCTCCCCGTGGAAGGACCCGTCCTCGGGCTCCAGATCCGCCAGCGCGATCCGGCCGCCCGGGGCCAGGTGCCGGGCCAGCTGGACCAGGAGGGCCGGCACGTCCACCACGTGGTGGAGGGTCATGCTGCTGACGATCAGATCGTAGGGGCCGCCCAGGTCCCCCGCCCCGTCCAGGCGCCGCACCTCGACGGGCAGGCCCAGGGCCCCCGCCTTGGCGGCGAGCTGCGCCAGCATGCCCTCGGAGGTGTCCGCGCCGGTCATCCGCCCCACGTGGGGGGCCAGGGCCAGGGTCACCAGGCCCGTGCCGGCCCCGAAGTCCAGGGCCCGCCAGGCGGGCTCCGGCCGCACCCGGTCCAGGATGGCGGCGGTCACCTCGCGGGCCAGGACGACCCGGCGGTCCTCCTGGTCCCAGGTCGCGGCGGCGGCGTCGAAGCGGTTGGCGGGTTCCATGGCGGGTCTCCTCAGGCCTTCGGCCGGGGCTTGGCGGCGTCCAGGGCCCCGCGGATCACCTCCGCCTCGGCGGCGGTGAGCTTCGGCGCCCCTTCCTTCAGGAAGGCCAGGAACTGCCCGATCTCCGCGTCCGACCCGGGGTAGCCCAGGTTCTCCGGGGCCTTGCCGGCCTCGAGGACCCGCAGCGACGTGCCCTTCAGCGTCCCCTGGGCGTCCAGGATCCCGTAGAAGGGGATGCCCGACGGCGCGCCCCCGGTCCAGCGGGCGTAGAGCTCCGCGGCGCCGGGGTTGTCCAGGAGCTTCTTCTCGCCCCGCTCCTGCACCGTGAGCCACTGGACGACGAAGTGGCGGTCCAGGACCGCCTTCACCTCGGGCCGGGCCAGCACGCCCTCCAGGCGGCGGCACCAGGAGCACCAGGAGGCGTGGAAGGCGACGAAGACGGCGCGGTCGGGGGCCGCGGCCTTCCGGGCCGCGTCCAGGAGTTCCTGGGCGGGCCGGGCCGGTTCGGCGGCGAAGGCGGGAAGGGTGGCGGCCAGGACGGGTACCAGGAGGATCCGGGGGTTCATGGGGGGTCCTTTCAAGGGGCTGGCCCCATGATCCCACAGGGCCAACGGGGACCGGGAAGGTCTTCTATCGATTGACTTCCGCCCGGACCCGCCTACCATAGCCTCGGCCCACCCAAGGATATTGAATATTTAATAATATCGCGTCTCATTCTCGCCAGAGGAGGCTGCATGTCCGAACCGAGGGAAACCCTGTGGGAGACCATGAAGGCCAAGGGGCACAGCCGCCGCGACTTCCTCCAGTTCTGCAGCTTCGCCGCGGCCGCCGCGGGCCTGGGGCCCCAGGCCACCGCCGCCGTCGCGGAGGCGCTGGAGAAGAAGAGCCGGCCTCCCGTGCTCTGGCTCCACTTCCAGGAGTGCACCTGCTGCAGCGAATCGTTCATCAGGGCCAGCCACCCCGTCGTGGCCGACATCCTCCTGGACGCCATCAGCCTCGACTACACCGAGACCCTCCAGGCCGCCGCCGGCCACCAGGCCGAGAAGTGC
The DNA here is from genome assembly GCF_030295425.1 of Mesoterricola sediminis. Taxonomy (NCBI): domain Bacteria; kingdom Pseudomonadati; phylum Acidobacteriota; class Holophagae; order Holophagales; family Holophagaceae; genus Mesoterricola; species Mesoterricola sediminis. Next base: position 3,182,664 of record NZ_AP027081.1, read on the forward strand.
CGGGACGACACCATGAAGAAGTACGCCGGCAAGTACATCCTCCTCGTCGAGGGCTCGGTGCCCACCGGCGCGGACGGGGCCTACTGCTGCGTCGGGGGCCGCAGCGCCCAGGACATCCTCAAGGAGGCGGCGGCGGGCGCCGCGGCCGTCATCGCCTGGGGCAACTGCGCCTCGTACGGCTGCGTCCAGGCCGCGAAGCCCAACCCCACGGACGCCACCCCCATCCACAAGCTCATCGGCAAGCCGGTGATCAACGTGCCCGGGTGCCCCCCCATCGCGGACGTGATGGCTGCGGTGATCGTCCACCTCCTCCTGTTCGGGCGCGGCCCCGAGCTGGACGCCCAGGGCCGGCCCCGGGAGTTCTACGGCCGCCGCGTCCACGACACCTGCTACCGGCGCCCCTACTACGACGCGGGCATGTTCGTGGACGCCTGGGACGACGAGGGGGCCCGCAAGGGCTACTGCCTCTTCCACATGGGCTGCAGGGGCCCGGTGACCTACAACGCCTGCGCCGTCACCAAGTGGAACCAGTCCACCAGCTACCCGATCCAGTCGGGCCACGGCTGCATCGGGTGCTCCGAGAACGGATTCTGGGACGCCTCCCCCTTCTACCGCCACCAGCCCATGGTGCAGGGCTTCGCCATCGAGCGGACCGCGGACGCCATCGGCGCCGCCCTGGGGGTGGGCGTGGCCGTGGGCGTGGCCGCCCACGCCGTCACCACCAACATCCGCAAGCGTCCCGTCATCAGTGAGACCGTGAAGGAATCCGCCCCCGCCGGCCAGGTCGAGGAAGAAGAGGCCAAGTGATGAACAAGCGCATCGTCATCGATCCCGTCACCCGCATCGAAGGCCACCTCCGGATCGAGGCGGTCGTGGAGAACGGCGTCGTGAAGGACGCCTACAGCGCCGGCACGATGGTCCGCGGCATCGAGAAGATCCTCAAGGGCCGGGATCCCCGGGACGCCTGGGCCTTCACCGAGCGGGTCTGCGGCGTCTGCACCACCGTCCACGCCCTGGCCAGCTGCCGGGCCGTGGAGGACGCCCTCGGGATCACCGTCCCGAAGAACGCGGAGCTGGTGCGCAACCTCATGTTCTGCGCCCAGTACCTCCAGGACCACGTGGTCCACTTCTACCACCTGCACGCCCTCGACTGGGTCGACGTGGTCTCCATGCTCAAGGCCGACCCGGCCGCCGCCTCGAAGATCGCCCAGTCCCTGTCGCCCTGGCCCAAGTCCAACCCCGGCCACTTCGCCGCCGTCCAGCAGCGGCTCCGGAAGTACGTGGAGAGCGGGCAGCTCGGGATCTTCGCGAACGGCTACTGGGGCCACAAGGCCTACAAGCTGCCCCCCGAGGTGAACCTCATCGCCGTCAGCCACTACCTGGACGCCCTCGAGTGGCAGAAGGACATCGTCAAGATCCACGCCATCTTCGGCGGGAAGAACCCCCACCCCAACTACCTCGTGGGCGGCGTGCCCTGCTCCTTCAGCACGGAGGAGGTGGGCGCCATCAACACCGAGCGCCTCAACCACGTGGCGAGCCTCATCAAGGACGCCATCGCCTTCGTGGAGCAGGTCTACGTGCCCGACCTCCTGGCGGTGGCCTCCTTCTACAAGGACTGGGGGGCCATCGGCGGCGGCCTCGAGAACTACCTGGCCTACGGCGACCTGCCCACCCGGGGCTACGGGGACGTCTCCTCCTTCCTGCTGCCCCGCGGCGCCATCCTCGGCCGGAACCTGAACGAGGTCCACGAGGTCAACGGGAAGAACGAGGAGGAGATCCGCGAGTACATCAGCCACAGCTGGTACCGCTACGCGGGCGGGGACGACAAGGGCCTGCACCCCTGGAAGGGGGAGACCGAGTTCGCGTACACGGGCCCCAAGCCCCCCTACGAGCAGCTCGACGTGGAGGGCCGGTACTCCTGGCTCAAGACGCCGCGCTGGAAGGACCACCCCATGGAGGTGGGCCCCCTCGCCCGGATGCTCGTGGCCTACGCCAAGGGCAACACGGACGTGAAGGAGCTCGTGGGCGCCGTCCTCAAGAAGCTGGACGTCCCGGTGACCGCCCTCTTCAGCACCCTCGGCCGGACCGCCGCCCGCGGGGTCGAGACCCAGGTGGTGGCCCACTGGATGAAGGGGTTCTTCGACGAGCTGATCGGCAACATCCGCAACGGCGAGCTGCGCACCCACACCCGCCACGCCTGGGACCCCGCCACCTGGCCCGCCGAGGCCCAGGGCGTCGGCCTGACCGAGGCGCCCCGCGGCGCCCTGGCCCACTGGATCCGCATCAAGGACAAGGCCATCGACAACTACCAGCTCGTGGTGCCCAGCACCTGGAACGCCTCCCCCAGGGACGGCAAGGGCCAGCGGTCCTCGTACGAGGCCGCCCTGATCGGCACCCCGGTGGCCAACGTGGACCAGCCCGTGGAGATCCTGCGGACGATCCACTCCTTCGACCCCTGCCTGGCCTGCGCCGTCCACCTGTACGATCCGGACGGCAGGCAGATCCACCAGGTCCAGTTCAACTGACGGGAGGCGGCCATGACCTCCACCAACGCGACCTACCGGCGCGTCTATGTCTGGGAGCTCCCCGTCCGGGCCTTCCACTGGATCAACGGCATCGCCGTGGCCCTCCTGATGGCGACGGGCTTCGCCATCGGGAACCCCGTCCACGTGGACATGGCCCAGGAGGCCTCGGGCCAGTACTGGTTCGGGGCCGTCCGGTTCGTCCACTTCACGGCGGCCTGGGTCTTCCTGGTGAACTTCGCGGCCCGCATCTACTGGGGCTTCGCGGGCAACCAGTACGCCTCCTGGAAGACCTTCATCCCCACCTCCCGCGGGACCCTGGCCGAGATCCTGGAGGTCCTCAAGGTGGACATCTTCCAGACGCGGCTCAAGGGCCACGTCCACCTGGGCCACAACCCGCTGGCGGGCGCCATCTACTTCGGGACCTTCTTCCTGTTCCTGTTCCAGGTGGCCACCGGCTTCGCCCTCTACGCGCCCATGAGTGGCAGCTGGGTGGCCAAGGCCTTCGCGTGGGTGGTCCCCCTCCTGGGCGGGGACCAGAACGTGCGCCAGTGGCACCACATCATGCTCTGGTTCTACGTGCTCTTCTGCATGGTGCACATCTACCTGGTCTTCTACCACGACTACATCGAGGGCCGGGGCACCACCTCCTCCATGGTCGGGGGCTGGAAGTTCGAGCGGAAGGAGCGGCGTGAAGGCCCCTGACGTCCTGGTCCTCGGCATCGGCAACACCCTCCTGGGCGACGAGGGCGTGGGGGTCCACGTCGTCCGCGCCCTCGCGGCCGCCCCCGCCCCGCCCGGGGTGACCTGCCTGGACGGCGGGACCGGCAGCCTGGTGCTCCTGGAGCCCATGCAGGCAGCGGGCAGGCTGGTGCTCGTGGACGCCACCGCCGACGGAAACCCGCCCGGCACCGTCCGCCGCCTCCGGCCCCGCTTCAGCTCGGATTTCCCCCCCAGCCTCGCCGCCCACGACATCGGCCTCCGGGACCTCCTGGACAGCTTCTACCTCCTGGGCGCCCCCGAGCCGGACGTCGCGCTGATCACCGTCAGCATCGCCCTGCCCCAGGACCTGGCCACCGAGCTCAGCCCCGCCGTGGCCGCCGCCGTCCCGGAGGCCGTCGCCGCCGTCCTCCGGGAGCTGCCCGCGCTTCCCAAGGCCGGTCCGGTCGCCTAGGCTGTGTTCGGAATCTATAGATTAGATAAATAGTTAACTTGTACTCATACGTAAAGGCTCGTACACCACGAATTTTCCTGGGGTAACGATGCCGAGAAGTTTCCTGACCGATGCCATGTGGGCAAAGCTTGAACCGCTCCTTCCGCCAGAGCGTGGAGGGATGGGGCGATCCCGTCACCCCAACCGTCCCATGGTGGAGGCGATCCTGTGGAGGCACAGGACTGGGGCGCCGTGGAGGGACCTGCCGGAGGAATTTGGACCTTGGACAAGCGTGTACACGCGATTTGAGGCCTGGGCCAAGCGCGGCGTGTGGCAAAGGATCCTGGAGTTCCTGCGCAAGGAAGCCGACCTGGAGTGGGTCATGCCGGATGGCACCATCATTCGCGCTCATCAACATTCAGCAGGCAAAAGGGGGGGCTCTGGAACCAGGCGCTCGGACGATCTCGGGGTGGATGCTCGACCAAGATCCATTTGATCTGCGATGCCCACGGTAATCCTTTGGATTTCCTGGTCACTCCGGGGCAAGCCCATGAAAGCCGGTCTGCTGAAGGATTGCTGTGCGGTTGGCAGGCAGAGTACGGGTTCGGAGATCGGGCCTACGATGGGAACCCGGTAAGGAAGGCGATCGAGGCCATGGGTGCGACAGCCGTCATCCCACCTCATCCCCGGCGCAAGAATCCGGCGGCCTGGGACTCACACCTATACAAGGCCCGCCATGCCATCGAGCATGGGTTCGCCAAGCTCAAACAGTTCAGGGCGCTGGCCACCAGGTTCGACAAAACGGCGCGAAGTTTCTCAGCCCAGGTGGCTTTGGCCTGCATCGTGATCTGGCTGAGGCTATGAGCGGAGGGTGACAAGCGTTCCGGATCCTCATTGATCCTATGAAACGCGGAGGCGCGGAGGATCTCGCAGAGGGTCGCGGAGGAAAGCGCTCCTGGAACCTGCCACCTCCCAATGACACGTCCCAACGGGAGGCGTGATGGGAAGGCATTGGGGAGAGGTCGACGGGGAGGATCATCCGCACAAGGAGATCACCCAGGCCATCATCGGGGAGGCCATCGAGATCCAGAAGGCTCTGGGGCACGGACTCCTGGAAGATCCCTACAAGGTCTGTCTGGCGCACTCCCTGAGACTGGCCGGCCATAAGGTGAAGCGGGAGGTTTTCCTGGATATCGAGTGGAGGGGGCTTGTGGGCTTGATCCTTTCTCCGCGAGCCTCAGCGAGATCCTCCGCGCCTCCGCGTTCCAATAGGATGCTGCGAATGCGCGGCGCCATCAGGCACTGCAGCACAGACTCACTATTCCAGCTCCCCCATGCTCCGGCACGGATGGGGATTAGCCATTACTAGCCTAGATTACGAACACACCCTAGGCTTCTTCCATGCACACCGCTTGGCAGTACCTCACCGTCGCCGGGGCGGCCTTCACGGCCGGGACCCTCAACGCCATCGCCGGTGGCGGGACCCTCGTGTCCTTCCCGGCCCTCCTGGGCATCGGGCTCACGGGGCAGCAGGCCAACGTCACCAGCACCCTGGCCCTCTGGCCCGGCTCCGTGGGCGGCTTCATCGGCCACCGGGGCGACCTCAAGGGCACCCGGAGCTTCGCGCTCCGGCTCATGCCCCCCTCGCTCGGCGGCGCGCTGGTGGGGGCGGGCCTGATGCTCGCCACCCCCGCCAGCACCTTCAACCTGCTCATCCCCTGGCTCATCCTCACGGCCACCCTCCTCATGGCCGCCAACGATCCCATCCAGCGCTTCCTGGGCGCCCACCCTGGAGGCGAGCGGAGCCGGGCCTGGTGGGTGGGCGCCGTGGGCTTCCAGTTCCTCGTGGGGGTCTACGGCGGGTTCTTCGGGGCCGGCATCGGCATCCTCATGCTCGCCGCCCTCTCCCTCCTGGGGCTGAGCGACATCCACCAGATGAACGGGCTCAAGAACTTCCTGTCGCTCTCCATCAACGGGATCGCCATCCTCTGCTTCCTGGCCGGCGAGGCGGTCTTCCGGGCCCACAACATCGTCTGGAGCGCCGCCGCCGTCATGGCCGCGGCCGCCATGGCCGGGGGCCTCTTCGGGTCCCACATGGCCCACCGCGTCGGCCGGCGCACGGTGCGGGTCATCGTCATCCTGGTGGGCTTCGTCCTCACCGCGTGGTACTTCCACAAGGTCCACGGCTGAGCCCGGGGGCCCTCACCCCCGCGGCGGCCCCAGGAAGAACCACGGCTCCCGCAGGAACTGGCGCCAGATGACGGGCAGGAGGCGCACCTTGCCCGCGATGCCCCGGGCGCGCATGGCGGTGCGGAGGGCCAGGTAGAAGGAGACCCCGAAGTTGCAGACGCCGATGACGGCGACGCCGGCCAGGCCCCAGGCGATGTCCCGCCAGGGGGGCGCGTCCTGCACGGCGCAGAGGGCGAGGGAGGCGGCGTTGAGCGTCACGTGGCGCACCTCCAGGTGGATGCCGGCGAAGGCCGCCGCCACGGGGAGGAAGCCCAGGAGGAAGCCCAGCACCAGGTAGCCCACGACGCCGCCGAAGTGGCGCCGGGTGAGATCGCCGACGCGGGCCGCGGCCTCCGCGCCCAGGACCGCCCGGAGGCGGCGATGGGCCGCCAGGGCCTCGGGGAGCCGCCGATAGGCGCTCCAGTTGGCGGCCCAGCCGGAGGCGAGGCTGGCCATCCACAGCATGACGCCGGTCAGGATGGCGTAGGGGATCGTCCACGACAGGAAGGGGTGCATCCCGTGGAGGCTGTGGGCCGCCGTCGCGGGGTCCACCCAGGGCCGGCCCGTGGCCCAGCGCCAGGCCAGGGCCATCCCCGCGGTGACGGGGAGGGTGACGAGGACGTTGCCCAGGGTGGCCATGACCTGGCTCCGGGTGATGCCGGCGGCCATCTCCCGGAGCCGGGACAGGGCGTGGGCCTCCTCCAGCGCCCCCGCGAGGGTGGCGGCCGTCATCGCGGGCTGCTTGGAGGCGAGGGTCAGGTGGGCGAACTGCATGGTGATGAAGCTGGCCGCGTAGTTGGCCGCGAAGGCGACCCCCGCGGGGAGGGGCGCCATGCCCAGGCCCGGGATGGCGTACTTGAAGAAGGCGGTGAAGGCGGTCACGATGCCGCCCCCGCCGGCCGAGACGAAGGTCCGGGCCCATTCGGAACGGGTCAGGGCGATGTAGTGCTCCCCGGTCTGCCCCGCGTGCTCCACCACCTTCCGGGCCATGAGGCGCACGCTCTCGCGCACGAGGGATCCGAGGCGGCGGTTCCGCGCCTTCTGGCGCACGAGCTCCGCCGCGAAGGCCTGGCCGTCGAGGTCCCCGCGCCCCAGGGCCGCCAGGCGCGCCATGCGCGTCATGGTGGCCTCCAGCAGGTCGAGCCGGTACACCAGCTCGGTGCTGATGCCGTGCGTCTCCATGTGGGCGAGGCCCGCCGCCATGCGGGCCGCGCAGGCCCCGAGCAGGCCCTCCCAGCCCGGGTCCCGTCCCTCCCGGAGGTCGGCGGCCGCCTCGGGAAGCCGCGCGAAGGGGGAGTCCAGCTCCCGGTCCCGCGGCCCCAGGCCCAGCAGGTCCCGGCTCAGGCCCAGGGCCGCGGCGCGGTGGGCCAGGAGCTGGACGGCGTCCCACAGGGCCGGCCCCGGCACGGCCAGCAGCTCCCGCCACGGCCCGCGGTCCCGGGGCAGGCCCTCGATCCAGTCCCCGTCCCGCTCGTCCAGGGGCAGGCGGTGGAGGAGGGCGGAGAGATCCCCCGCCTCGTCCAGGCTGGGCACCATCCCGTCCAGGACGCGCTCCAGGGCCTCCCGCAGGAAGGCGCCGTGGACGGGGAGGCCCGCGTCGGCCAGGAGCCCCACGGCGCTGGTGTGCGTCCAGACCTGGCGGATGCGGGCCCGCCAGGTGTCCGCCATGGGATGGTCCTCGAGGTGGGACCGGAGCTCTTCCAGCCTGCGGCTGCGGGGGGAATCGGGCCCGCCCCGGGGGGAGGCCTCCAGGACCCAGCGGAGGAGCCCCTCGAACCAGGCCTCGTCGGAACCGGGTGCCGCCAGGACTTTCTTGAGGAGGATGGAGGTCATGGAAGGTCTCCAGGACCGATCCTCTCATGGCTCCGTGAAACGTGCCGTTCATGGCAGAATGGGCCCCATCCTGGGGGGGCCATGACGTCCGGCTGGGGCAATGGCGAAACGGTGCTGGTCGTCGACGACGACCGCAACACGCGGCTGGCCTTGAACCGGGCGCTCGTGCGCGAGGGGTACACCGTGCACGGCCTGGCGGACGGAGCCGATGTCCTGGCCTACGCCGAGCGGCGGCGGGCGGACCTGGTCATCCTGGACGTGATGATGCCGGGCCTGGGCGGCATCGAGGCCTGCCGCCGCCTGCGAGCCATGCCCGGCTGGGAGCACACCCCCGTGCTCATCCTCACGGGCACGGACGTGGAGGAGGCCTACGCCCAGGCCCAGAGCTGCGGCGCCGACGATTTCCTCGCCAAGCCGGTGCGCCGCCAGGAGCTCCTCCTGCGGGTCAAGTCCCTCATCCGGGTGGGCCTCCTCGTGCAGGACCTCAAGACCAGCGTGGCCACCATCGAGGACCAGAAACAGGTCATCCTCCAGGGCCGCGAGCTCCAGGACCGCCTCCAGGCCTTCCTCCTCCACGACCTCAAGAACCCCATCGCGGCGATCCTCCTCCAGGCCGAGATGCGGGCCGCCGCCGAGGGGCCCGACCGGGAGGCCTGGGGCCGGGTCCTCGCCGGCACCGAGCACCTCATGAAGCTGGTGGTGTCCTGGATGGACCATCTCCGGTCCCAGCACGCGGGGATCCAGCCGGATCTGGCGGAGGTGCAGGTGGCGCCCTTCCTGGACGCCGTCCTCGCGCGGCACGCCGTCCTCTTCGGGGCCCGGAAGGTGAGGGCCGGCATCCAGCCCCTGCCCCCCGGCTTCCGCCACGCCATGGACCCGGTGCTCATGGACCGCGTCCTGGACAACCTGCTCGACAACAGCCTCCGCTACGCCCCCGAAGGGAGCCTCCTCGCCCTCGGCGCGGACCGGGGCCAGGATGGGTCCCTGCACCTGTGGGTCGCCGACCACGGCCCGGGGGTTCCCGAGGACGTCCGGGGGCGCATGTTCGACCTCTACGCCCAGCTGGAGACCCGCCATGGGACCTTCCACGCCCGGCACAACCGCGGCCTGGGGCTGGCCTACTGCAAGGCCGCCGTGGAGTCCCATGGGGGACGGATCTGGGTGGACGACAACCCCGGCGGCGGCAGCCGGTTCCACGTCGAGCTGCCCGACGTCTGCCGGTTCCCGCGGGCCTGAGCGGGCTCAGCCCGGATCCAGCCGTCGAGGACCTGAAAGAGAGCTTGCACCATTCGCAAGGTCTGATTTTTGAAGCAGCCTGCTGAAGCCAGATCCCCGTTCACCCTGGCCTCAGCCGGGATGCCTGTTCGAGTCGAGCCCTATCAATGGCGGAATCCGGGCTCAGTCCGGGGACTCCAGGGCGGCGGTCCAGGCCTCGGCCCGCGGCCCCAGCAGCGCCTGGACCCGCCCGGGATCCGGATCGCGGACGAGGCCGAAGACGGCGCCGTCGCCATGGGCGGCGGACAGGACCTCCACCGCCGAGACGATGCCCGCGGGGCCGGGAGGATCCAGGTCGGGGGGCGCGTGGTGGGCCGCCACGGCCTGCACGACCGGAGCCGGCAGGGCCCACAGGCCCAGGATCCAGGCGCCCACCTCCCCGTGGTGGACGCCCAGGACGGACATCTCGGCCGCGACGATGTCCTGGCCCGAGGCCATCAGCCCGCGGACCGCGCCGTAGGCGTCGGGAAGGGCGGAGGCCAGGATGAGGAGTCCCACGTCGTGGAGCAGGCCCCCGGTGAAGCAGTCCCCCTGGACCTCCCGGGGAAGGCGCTCGTGGCGGGCGATGCCGCGGCTGGCCAGGGCCACCTGGAGGCAGTGGGACCACAGTCCGCCCACGCTGAAGCCCGCGGGCAGGTCCGTGACCTGCCCGAACACCCCGTGGACGAGGGCCAGGCCCTTGAGGGTGTCGATCCCCAGGTAGGCGACGGCGTCCGCCGGGTCGGACACATGTTGCCGGAGGCCGAAGTAGGCTGAATTCACGACCTTGAGGACATTCGCCGCCAGCCCCGGGTCCCGCTTGACCACCCGGCCCAGGTCCGCGATCTTCACGTCCTCCTCCTCCAGGAGGGTCTGGATCTCCTGGTAGGCCGCGGGCAGCGCCGGGAGCCGGCGCACGCCGCCCAGGATCCGCCGCACGGCCTCGTTCCGCATGGCCGAGGCCGTCCCGGCCGCGGACCGGATCACGGCCCGCAGGGTCTCGGGCTCGCAGGGCTTGGCCAGGTACTGGTGGGCCACGCCCTCGGCGTGGAGCATCTGGGCCGCGCTGGAATGGCCCGTGAGGATCAGGCGCACCACCCCCGGGTACCGGTTCATGACCTGGCCGAGGAAGGCCGTGCCGTCCATGCCCGGCATGCCCAGGTCGGCCACCACCACGTCGAAGGGCGCCAGGGAGAGGCGCTCCAGGGCCCGCTCCCCGCTGTCGGCGAAGGCCATGTCCCATTCGCCGCGCAGGCCCCGGAGCTGCCGCTCCAGGGCCTGGAGGACAAGCGGTTCATCATCGACGAAGAGGATGCGCGTGCGGCCCGTCATGGGGGACCCCGGTTTCCGCCCAGGATACCGGACCTTCCGCCCTGTCGCGCCGGATATCAATATCCCCTGGAGGCTGCCGATAGGATTGGTAGGATCGATGTCACCATGCCCGACCCCGGAATGCAGGTCCCCCAGCCCCGCGGCCTCCTGGTCGTCGAGGACGACGCCCTCGCCCGCGAACTGACCGCCCGGACCCTGCGCCTCGGCTTCCCGGACCTGCCCGTGGGCGCCTGCGCCTCCCTGGGCGAGGCGCTGGCGCGGATGGGGGCGAACCCGGTGGACATCCTCTTCCTGGACCTGGGCCTCCCCGACTGCAAGGGGCTGGAGGGGCTCTCCATGATCCGGGCGGAGGGCTTCGACCCGGCCGTGGTGATCCTCACCGCCCGGGACGACCGGGAGCTGGCCCTGGAGGCCATCCGCGCGGGGGCCCAGGACTTCCTCGCCAAGGGGGAGGTCTCCACGGGCGCCCTGGTGCGGGCCGCGCGGTACGCCTGGGAGCGCAAGACCACGACCGCCAGCCTTCTCCGGGCCCAGGCCCGCAGCGCCGAATCGGAGCGGACCCGGCTCTCCACCGAACGCCGCCTGCGGGAGAACGAGGAGATCTTCCACATCATCTCCGACCACGCGGGGGACCTGGTCTCCCTGGTCAACCGCGAGGGCCGGCGGGTCTACCAGAACCGGGCGTACGTCAGGCAGCTGGGCTATTCGTTCGACGAGCTCGAGGCGACGGGTCCCCTCGAGCTCGTCCACCCCGAGGACCGGGAGCGGGTCCGGAGCAGCATCGCCGAGGCCCTGGCCAGGGGCCGGGAGACGACCCTCCAGTACGGGATGCGCCACCGGGACGGGTCCTGGCGGCAGGTCGAGAGCCGGATCACCCCGGTCCAGGCCTCGGGCGCCGTCGACGGCCTCGCGGTGGTGGTCGCCCGGGACATCACCCAGCGGGCGGCCCTCGACCTGGACCTGATGCGCGCCCACGCCATCAAGAACCTCGTCCTGGAGAACTCCATCCTCGGCATCGCCTTCATCCGGAAGCGCATCATCGAATGGGCCAATCCCCGGTGCGGCGAGCTCCTGGGCCTCCCCATGGAGGCGATCGTCGGCCAGACCACGCGCGTCCTCTACCCGGACGACACCGCGTACCAGGCCCAGGCCCCCGCCCTCTACGCGGCCCTGGAGCGCGGCGAGCCCACCGACGACACCTGGGAGACGGCGCGCAAGGACGGCACCCGCTTCTGGTGCCGGGTGGTGGGACGGGCCCTGGATCCCACGCAGCCCGACGAAGGCTCCGTCTGGATGTTCGAGGACATCACCCCCCGGGTCGCGGCGGACCAGAAGCGCCTCCGCCTGGAGGTCCAGCTCCGGCAGGCCCAGAAGCTGGAGGCCATCGGGCAGCTCGCCGCGGGCATCGCCCACGAGATCAACACCCCCTCCCAGTACGTGGGCGACAACCTCAAGTTCCTCACCGACGCCTTCCGCGACGTCCTCGACGCCTTCGAGGCCGCGGAAGCCGCCCTGGCCGGGACCCTGGACCCGGCGGAGGCCCGCCGCGTCATCGACGAGGCCGACGTCGCCTACCTGGGGACGGAGATCCCCCGCGCCCTGGAGCAGTCCACGGAGGGGATCGCCCGGGTGAGCCGCATCGTGCGCGCCATGAAGGACTTCTCCCACCCCGGGGGCGAGGCCATGGTGCAGGTGGACCTGAACCGCTCCATCGAGAGCACCGTCACCGTCAGCCGCCACGAATGGAAGTACGTGGCCGATCTCGTCCTCGACCTCGACCCCGGACTGCCCCCCGTCCTCTGCCACCCCGGAGAGATCAACCAGGCCGTGCTCAACCTGGTCGTCAACGCGGCCCACGCCATCGCCGACGCCGTGCCCGCCGGCGCCAAGGGCACCATCACCGTCTCCACCGCCCTGGAGGGCGACATGGCCGCCATCCGCGTGCGGGACACGGGGACGGGCATCCCCAAGGCCGTCCAGGCCCGGATCTTCGACCCGTTCTTCACGACGAAGGAGGTGGGCCGCGGCACCGGCCAGGGCCTGGCCATCGTCCACAGCGTCGCCGTGGAGCGCCACGGCGGTTCCGTCGCCTTCGAGACCGAACCGGGCGCGGGCTCCACCTTCATCCTCCGCATCCCCCTCCACAAGCCGGCCCAGGAGACGAACGAATGAGAGACAAGGTCCTGCTGGTCGACGACGATCCGAACATCCTGTCCGCCTACACCCGGAACCTGAGGAAGCGCTTCCAGATCGACACCGCGCCCGGGGGCGCCGAGGCCCTCGAGCTGATGCGGACCTCCGGCCCCTACGCCGTCATCCTCTCGGACATGCGGATGCCCGGCATGGACGGCATCCAGTTCCTGTCCATGGCCCGGACCCTGGCCCCCGACACCGTGCGGATCATGCTCACGGGCAACGCCGACCAGCAGACCGCCATCGAGGCCGTGAACCGGGGCCGCATCTTCCGCTTCCTCACCAAGCCCTGCGATGCCGACGACCTGGCCCTCACCCTCGAATTGGCCATCAAGCAGTACCAGCTCGTGGCCGCGGAGCACGAACTGGTGGAGGGCACCCTGAAGGGCAGCATCGCCCTCCTGGTGGAACTGCTCTCCATCGCCGACCCGGAGGCCTTCTCCCGCGCCCAGCAGCTGGCGCCCCTGGCCCAGCGCATGGCGCGGGTCCTGAACCACCCCTCCCCCTGGATCGTCAACGTCGCGTGCCTCCTCAGCCGCATCGGCCTCCTCACCCTCCCCCCGGGCGTGCTGGCCCGGGTTCGCCAGGGCGAGGCGACCCCCCAGGAGGTGGAGGCCATCGAGCGGTTGCCGGAGATCAGCTCCAACCTGCTCCTCCACATCCCCCGCATGGAGGGGGTGGCCCAGGCCATCCTCTACATGACCAAGGAATACGGCGGCGCGGGGTTCCCCGAGGATGCCATCCGGGAGGACGCCCTGCCGCTGGCGGCCCGGATCCTCAAGGCGGGCTCGGACTTCCTGGACCTGCGCGCCTCCGGCCACACCCCCGGCGCCGCCCTGGAGCGCCTCCGGGAGGGGGCGGGCGTCCACGACCCCCGGGTCCTGGAGGCCCTGGGCACCGCCCTCCTGATGCCCGAGGACGGGGCCCCGGTCGCCGGGGACGCCCCGCACCTGGCCACCCACGAGACCGTGCAGGCCGGCCAGACCCTCGTCGAGGGGGTCCAGACCCGGGAGGGCATCCTCCTCTACCCCCCCCAGACGCGGCTGGGGCCCACCCACCTGGAGCGCCTCAAGAACTTCGCCCACCTCGTGGGCCTGAAGGAGCCCTTCCTCGTCCTGGGCGGCCCCCCCGAGGTGCCGGTGGCCTAGAACCCCCGCAGCAGCAGCCGCACCAGCCAGGCCAGAGCCGCCGCGCCCGCGAGGGCGAGGAGGACCCGCCCCACCCAGGGGGAGGTCCGGCGGGGTTCGCCGGAGGGCTGGCCCAGGGCCGGTCCGAAGAGGATGGCCTGCCAGGGCGCGGTGCCCACCGTGGGGGGCGGCTTCACGGCGTCCTCCTGGAGGGTGACCACGTGGGTCTCCTGGGCCTCGCGGCGCCGGGCCTCCAGGGCTTTGGGATCGATGCGGTAGAGGTCGTTCACGGCGCCCCCCGGGAGGTCAGGGGCTCATGACACCACGCGGGCCCCGGCCTGTCCAGGCGGGACGGGTCCCCGGCGCCGGCGGGCGGCCACCTGCGCCTCCATGCGGCCCAGCACCTCCGCGCAGGCCGCCACGTCCAGGGCCGGGTCCAGGGCCGCGTCCAGGAGGGCGGCCCAGGTCCGGCGGAAGTGGGCATGGTTCCAAGCCGCCCGTTCCGTGGGCCAGAGGCGCAGGCTGCGTCCATCCGCCGGATCCGGCTCCGCCGCCACCAGCCCCTTGGCCCGGAGCCCCCGGAGGGCCACGCTGAAGTTGCTCCGCTGCAGGGAGGCCCCCCGGGCGGCCTCCTTGGGCATGCAGCCCGGGTCGCGGAGGATCTGGCGCATCACGTGGATCTCCGTCGCCGTCAGGCGCACCGCCTCCGGGTCGGCGGGCGCGAAGAGCGTCAGCTCCCGGGCCAGGCCGAGGATGCCCTCCGCGAGGCTGGCCAGCAGCTCCTGACGATCGCTGGGGTGAACGGGCTCCGGCGCGGGGTGGGCCATGCTTGCCTCGGGGAAGCGGGAGGGCTAAAATAGTAATGGATATATAACTATATCCAGGAGGGGACCGTGTCAAGGCAGGAGGCAAGCCGGATGGGATCCGAAGCGGGGACGTCCTTCAAGGTGGGCGATCACCTCTTCTATGGGTTGAACGGGGTCTGCCGCGTGGCGGACATCCGGGAGGAACGCACCGGGGCCTTGGCGGGCCAGACCTGCTTCGTGCTCCGCCCCGTGGACGACCCGGCCCTCACCCTGTACGTGCCCCTGGCGAGCGAGGAACTCCGGGCCCGGATGCGCCCGCTGCTGACCCGGGAGGCGGTGGAGGCGCTCCTGGACGGGTTGGAGGACCTGGAAGGCCTGGCCTCGCCCAGCGACCGGGGACGGAACCAGGAATGCGCCGCCCTCCTGGCCTCGGGCGACTGCCGCTCCCTGGCGCGGCTCGTGCGGGTCCTGTTCGAGGACCGCCAGCACCGCAAGGCGCACAAGAAGCTGCCCAACCAAGCCGACCACCGCCTCCTGACCCAGGCCGAGCGCCTGCTCCACGGGGAGATCGCCTTTGTCCTGGGCATCCGCCCGGAAGAGGTGCCGGGCGCCATCGCCGCGCGGCTCGCAGGCCGCCTCACCGACCCCATCGCGGATCAACTCGCCGGGCGGCACAAGGGGACCGCGGCCTCCTGAGGCCGGCGCCTCCGCGCCCCCCGGCGCGGAGGGCGAGGGGTCGAAGGGCCCCAGGGGCTGGACCGGCGCGGGCGCCGCCCTCGGGAAGGACATCCCCGGGCGCGGGGTGTACCATCGGGGGGGGCCCGCGGGGGCCGCTTCGGACGCGGGAGGCCGCCATGCGGCTGATGGACCTTCAGGTGGAACTGGAGCGCTGGCTCATGCATGCCGGCCCCAACCGGATCGCCCAGCCGGAGGCCCTCGCCACCCCCCTGACGGCCCCGGGCCCCCTGGACCTCTTCGAGGCCCCCCTGGTGGGGGTGGCCTCGGCCGCCGATCCGCTCTGGGGCCGCCTGCGGGCGCCGGACGTGGTCGGCCCCCACCACCTCCCGCCGGACGCGTGGGTGCCCGGCGCCCGGTCCGTCGTCGCCTTCTTCCTGCCCTTCACGGCCCGGGTGCGGGAGGCCAACCGGGTGCCCACGGAGACGGCCACCGAATGGCTCTACGGCCGGTATGAAGGTGGGTTCCTCGTGGAAGCCATGGCCGAAGCCCTGGCCGCCCACCTCCGCGCCTCCGGCTGGCGGGCCCTCGTCCCGGTCACCGATCCCCGCTACGCGGTCCAGGCCATGCGGGCCAACTGGTCCGAGCGCCACGCCGCCTACATCGCCGGCCTCGGCACCTTCTCCCTCAGCCGCTCCCTCATCACCCGGGCAGGCTCGGCCGGCCGCATCGGCAGCGTGGTGACGGACGCCCCCCTGCCCCACACCCCACGCCTTTACGAGACGCTGGACGCCTACTGCGGGCGCTGCGGCGCCTGTATCCCCCGCTGCCCTGCCGCCGCCATCACGGAGGCGGGCAAGGAGCACGGCCCCTGCAAGGTCTGGCAGGACGGCACCCTCGCCCGCCACCAGCCCCGGTACGGCTGCGGCAAGTGCCAGACGCGCACCCCCTGCGAACACCGCATCCCCGTCCGGCGGTAGGTCAGCCCTCCGACCAGTCCACCCGGGCCAGGGGCAGGACCCGCACCGCCCCCCGGCCCGCCTTGAAGGCCCGGAGCACATGGTTGTGGTGGGCGACGATGGCGGCGGCCTCCAGGGCACCGTGGCCGAAGGTGGAGTGGGCCTCGGCGACCAGGTCCACCCGGTAGCCCAGGGAGGCCGCCCGCCGGCATGTCGTGTCGATGCAGTAATCGCTCTGGAGCCCCCCGATGACCAGCCGGCCGATTCTCCGCGCCCGGAGCCAGGCGTCCAGGTCCGTGTCCAGGAAGGCGTCGCAGGCATCCTTGATCACCTGGCCATCCTCCGGGAGGACCGCCAGACTTCCGTCCAGGGCGCCGTCGGGCCTCACCCGGGTGTCCCGCACGAAGACCACCGGGGCCCCCGCGGCTCGGGCCCCGGCCAGGAGGCGGCCCAGGGCGTCCAGGAGCCCCTCCCGGTTCCAGGGCCCCTCGTCCAGGAGGGAGCGCTGGACGTCGATCAGCACGAGGGCCGGGACCGTCGGCCGCCCTTCCAGGTGGCGCCCGCCCAGACGGAAGGTCCGGAAGGGCCAGGCCTCGCGGAGCCACGTCTCCAGGAACGCCTCCAGGTCCGCTTCCAGCCCCTGGTCGGCCGCAGCCTGGGTCACCCAGAAGGCCACCTCCGCGTCCGCCGTCTCCCCGGGGTCCACGTAGACGCAGCCGAGGGTCTGCCGGTCGCCGGGGTCCACCACCGTGTAGGCGAAGGAGGATCGCCGCAGGAACTCCTTGGCGTGCCAGGCCAGGTCCAGCCGGTTCCGCGCCAGCGAGAGGTCCGCCGGCGGCCAACCCCAGGCCGCCCCGAAGCGGGCCCAGAGGCGGTCCCGGCTCCCCAGCACCGCCGCCAGGTCCCGTTCGGCGTCGGCCTCCGCCAGGGGCCGCAGGCGGAAGCGGGGATGCCGGGCCTCGGGGGGCACCTGGAAGGTCGCGGGCAGGAACGGCATGGCCACCTCCTCAGGCGACGATGAAGGCCCGGGGGGCCCCCATCCCGTCCGGGAGGCCGAAGGGCAGGTCCGTGATGCGCATGGGTCGCCTCCAGGGGTGGCAGGGGGGTTCAGGCGCGTGGCCGGCGCGGCCCGTCGCCCGGGCGGGTCAGTTGGTGAAGGGGGTCGAGGCGGTGCAGCCCCGTGCCGTCCTCCTCCTGCCCCGCCGCGCGGCGCATGCCCTGCAGATCCCCCAGGCGCTCCTGGTACCACCGGGACCGGAAGGCCGCCCAGACCAGGAGGGCCAGGCCAGAGAAGACGAGGAACATGACAAGCGGTACGGTCATGGATTCACCGGGCGATCCGGGCGGAGGCCGTCCGGCCCCTCCAGCATAGCCCCCCGGGCGCCCGTCGGATCCTGGCGTTCATCGTCACAGGAGGTGGCGCAGCAGGGGGCCCAGGAACGGCGCGACCGCCAGGTTCACCAGGCCGACCAGCACCATTACCACGCCCGCGATGGCGCCCATCTCCGGATCGATCTGCAGCGCGCGCGCCGTGCCGGCGCCATGGGCGCCCATCCCGAACAGGGCCCCCCGCGCGAGGCCGGTGCGCAGGGGCAGCACGCCGAGGACCCCATCGCCGAGGGCCGCCCCCAGGACGCCCGTCAGGAGGACGAACACCGCCGTGAGGGCGGGCACCCCCCCGAGGCTGTCCGACACGAGCAGGGCGAAGGGGGTGCTCATGGAGCGCGGCAGCAGGCTGCGCACCAGCGTCCCGTCCAGCCCAAGCCATCGGGCGAGGAGGAGGGAGGACGCGAAGGAGGTCAGGCTGCCGACGATCACCCCGGCGAGGAGGAGGGGCCCATGCCGCAGGATCAGCGCGCGCCGCTTGTGGATGGGCACGGCGAAGGCGACCACGGCGGGTCCCAGGAGCGCGACCAGCCAATGGGTCCCCCCGATGTACGCGCGGTAGCCCACGTGGAGGCTCGCCGCCGCGAGCAGGAGGGTCGCCGGGGCGGTCAGGAGCGGGGAGCTCCACCAGGCCTGGAAACGCCGGTGGAGGCGCTTGGCGAGCCCGTACAGGGCAATCGTCGCCAGGGACCAGAGGGCTCCAGCCAGCCAGGACATCGCCATCCCCCCCTTAACGCCGCGGGCGCAGGGCCCGGTGGCCGATCTCGATCGTCGCCGCCGTCGCCACCATCACCGCCAGGGTGCCCGCGGCGATCGCCACGATCAGTTTCACCCCCAGCCAGCCCAGGAACTGCGGGTAGTCGAGCAAGGACACCATGGGCGGGATGAAGAACAGGAGCATCTCGCCGATCAGCCAGCGGGTGCTGTGCTGGAGGGCCCGGATCGGCAGCCGGCCCGTGCCGAGGAGCAGGAGCAGGAGCCCCAGGCCCAGGACCGCGCCGGGGACCGGCGCGTGGAGCGCGCGTGCGGCCCGGTCGCAGGCCCACCAGACGCCGATCAGGAGCCCGGTCTGGACCCCCCGGGCGCGGAGCAACCGGAAACGTCTGGGAGGGGGGAGCTGGGGCATGGGATCTCGGGGTGGAGCCGGGGACGGGAAGGCCCCGGCGACCCTCCCAACCTAGGCCCAGGCATGGCATTCTGGAACTGAATTGTTGGACACACTTCAATTCCAAATCGGAATACCCATGGATATCCGCGCCCTGAAGCTTTTCGTGGAAGTCGTCCGGCATGGCGGCTTCTCGCGGGCCGTCCCCGCCGCCCACGCCACCCAGTCGACGCTCAGCAAGGCGGTGAAGCAGCTGGAGGACGAGGTCGGCCTGCCGCTGCTGGAGCGCCTGCCCCAGGGCGTGCGCCTGACCTCCGCCGGCGCGGTCCTGCACCGGCGCGCCCTGGCCATCCTGGCCCAGGTGGAGGATGCCGGCGCGGAGATCGACGAGGTGAAAGGCCTGCGCCGCGGCACCCTGCGCCTGGGCGTGCCCCTGGTGGGCGCCGACACCCTCTTCGCCAAGCCCCTCGCCGAGTACCGCCAGCGCCACCCCGGCATCGAGATCCAACTGACCGAACAAGGCAGCAAGGATCTCGAGCGGAAAGTCCTCGATGGCGAGCTCGAACTGGCCGCCTCCCTCCTTCCGGCTCCGGAGGCGTTCGCCTGGCAGGAGATTCTCCGGGAACCCATCGACCTCCTCGTCCCCGCGGAGGACCCGCTCGCCGGAAAGGCGCGGGCCACCTTCCGGGACCTGGCCGATCACCCGATCATCCTCTACCCGCAGGGCTTCGCCCTCAATCCGCGCATCCTCGACGCCTTCCGGGAGAACCGGATCCAGCCCCGCATCGCCGCCCAGACCAGCCAGACCGGGCTCATCATCGGCCTCGTGGCGGCCCGGCTGGGGGTCGCCTTCCTGCCTCGCATGCTCGCCATGCGCTCCCCCGATCCCCGCACCCGCCGCCTGCCCATCGACGGGCCCGCGCTCTTCTGGCACATGGCCCTGATCTGGCGGCGCGAGGCCTACCTCTCGCCCGAAGCCAGGGCCTGGATCGCCCTCATGGGCCCCCGGGCCGCGTCCGGGAAGCCGCGTGAATGAACCCGGGGCGCCGCGGGTTCAGCTTCCACCGGCTGGACGATCCTAGGGAACCCGCCCGCCGGAACGACAAAGGGGAGGCAGCGCCTCCCCGGATCCTGTTGGTCGGGGCGAGAGGATTCGAACCTCGCCCAGGGCCCGCGGCGCTGGCTGCGCACGCCCATCCGCCTCCGGCGGACCGCTTCGCACGCGGGCGTGCGAAGCTTGGGCTACCTGCGCGCCATCGCCGATCGGAGGCTCGAATCCCGCCCCTTTCGCCGGAACGACAAAGGGGAGGCAGCGCCTCCCCGGATCCTGTTGGTCGGGGCGAGAGGATTCGAACCTCGCCCAGGGCCCGCGGCGCTGGCTGCGCACGCCCATCCGCCTCCGGCGGACCGCTTCGCACGCGGGCGTGCGAAGCTTGGGCTACCTGCGCGCCATCGCCGATCGGAGGCTCGAATCCCGCCCCTTTCACCGGAACGACAAAGGGGAGGCAGCGCCTCCCCGGATCCTGTTGGTCGGGGCGAGAGGATTCGAACCTCGCCCAGGGCCCGCGGCGCTGGCTGCGCACGCCCATCCGCCTCCGGCGGACCGCTTCGCACGCGGGCGTGCGAAGCTTGGGCTACCTGCGCGCCATCGCCGATCGGAGGCTCGAATCCCGCCCCTTTCGCCGGAACGACAAAGGGGAGGCAGCGCCTCCCCGGATCCTGTTGGTCGGGGCGAGAGGATTCGAACCTCCGACCTCTCGGTCCCGAACCGAGCGCTCTACCAGGCTGAGCCACGCCCCGACGAAGAATGAATATTAGCGCAACCCGGGCCCCGGGTCCATCATCCTTTCTTCGGGTTCCGCCAGTGGGCCAGGATCAATTTGAGAGGATCACCTTCCCGGAAGGGCCGGGGCGGCTCGGGGGGCGGGGGCGGGTCGCAGGGGACGATCTCCATGGCCCGGTAGGTCCGCTTCCACATCTTGGCGATGCGTTCGCGCACCTGGGGCCAGGTCTCCTCGGCGCTGGCGCGGAGGCTGGGGATGAAGCTGGGCTCCCAGCACCCGACGACGAGGACGCCGCGGCTGATGCGGATCAGGCGGGTGCGGTTGACGAGGGCCGGGCCCACGACGAGGAGCCACGACTTCCGGAGCGCCGCCTCGGCGCGGGCGTCGGGATCCTCGAGGCCGGCGGCGGCCCGGAGGGGCACGAGGCCCCTGGCGCCGGGGCGCCTCATTCGCGCAGCCGCGGGGGCGCGACGCGGGAGCGGGCCCGCTCGTCGTTGAAGAGGATCGGCGCGGCCAGCATCGGCACCATCCGGCCGCCGTCCATGTCGTAGAGGGTGGTCACGAGCTGGTGCAGCGAGCCCGCCTCGCGGAAGAGCACGTCGTCCACGGTGCGCACCCGCGCGGCTGGGATGGCGTGGATCTCGCAGAAGGCCAGGGCCTGCTCCAGGGTGGTCCCGCGGAAGTGCGCCTCCAGGACGGGCACCAGCCGGTCCCGGCCGGCGACGCGGCCCGGGTTCGTGGCCCAGACGGGCTCCTGCTCCAGGTTGATCCCCGCCCACATGGCCAGCACCTCGAACTGCCGGTCGCTGGCGCAGCCCAGGGCCAGGTCCCCGTCGGCGCAGGCGAAGGTCTGGCACGGGACCAGGTGGGGATCCGCGTTGCCCATGCGCGCCGGAGGCTCGCCGGTCATGAGGGCCGCGGACGCCACGCCGGCGAGGGAAGCCAGGGCGGCCTCCATGAGCGGCACCTCCACGTGGAGGGCCTCCCCGGTGCGCTCCCGGTGGAGCATGGCGGCCTGGATCCCGTTGGCCAGGTAGAGGCCGGCGGCCAGTTCCACGGCGGGGAAGCCGGCCCGGGTCGGGGGCCCCGAGGGATCCCCGGTGACGGACATCATGCCGCTTTCCGCCTGCAGGACCAGGTCATGGCCCGGGCGGCGGCTGGCGGGGACGTCCGAGGCGTAGCTCCGGACGGAGGCGACGATGAGCTTGGGATAGCGGTCGTGGATGCACTCCCAGGTGAGGCCCAGGGCCTCGGCGGACTCGGGCGCGAAGTTCTCGACGACCACGTCGGCGCCCACCATCAGCTCGTGGAGAAGGGCCCGGCAGCCCTCGTCGCCCAGATCCAGGGCGATGGAGCGCTTGCCCCGGTTGGCGGCGCGGAAGCAGGCGCTCTCGTCCGTCCCGGGCTCGAAGGGCGGGCCCCAGCCCCGGGTGGGGTCCCCGGCGGGGGGCTCGATCTTGAGGACCTCGGCGCCCAGGTCCGCCAGGAGCTGGGTGGCCAGGGGTCCCGCCAGGGCGCGGGTGAAGTCCAGGATCTTGTAGTGGGAGAGGAAGGGAGGCACGGCCGGACTCAGGGGAGTGTCTTGACTATACGTCGGATCGAGATCGCCTTCTTCCCCTCCGTCTCGAAGAAGATGCCGTGGAGCTGGGGATCGCCCTCGGCGACCTCCCACTTCTCCCCCTTGACCTTGAGGAAGCGGCTCAGGCTGGCCTCCTTCCGCATGCCGATGACCCCGTCGTAGGGTCCGGTCATGCCGATGTCGGTGACGTAGGCCGTGCCCCCCGGAAGGATCCTGGCGTCGAGGGTGGGCACGTGGGTGTGGGTCCCCAGGACGGCGGAGACCCGCCCGTCCAGGTACCAGCCCATCGCCTGGGCCTCGCTGGTGGCCTCCGCGTGCATGTCGACGATGACCACGTCGGCGCGCTCCCGGGCCAGCACGGCGTCGGCGCAGCGGAAGGGGTCGTCGCAGGGCGGCATGTTGACCCGGCCCATGAGGTTGATGACCAGCACCTCCAGCCCCGAGGGGGTGTGGAGCTTCACATGGCCCGCGCCCGGGGTGCCCGGGGGATAATTGGCGGGCCGGAGCAGCCGCGGCTCAACCTGGAAGGTCGCCGGAATGTCCTTTACGTCGAAGGCATGGTTTCCCGTGGTGATGACGTCCACCCTCAGCTCGTCCAGCCATTGCCGGGCGATGCGCTCGGTGATTCCGTGCCCGTGGGCCGCGTTCTCCCCGTTGATCACCACGAAATCCAGGTCCAGCTCCCTTCGGAGCGTGGGCAGGTGGGTCTCGACCAGCCGACGGCCGGGCTCCCCAACGACATCGCCGAGCACGAGCATGCGCATCCTCAAACCTTACCAGGGCCCGGCCGATTTTTTTGGGCCCCCGCGGCACCCCGGGGCCCTTGGCGGCACCACATTCAAAGTAGCGAGCGTCCAAACTGCCGATTAGGTTCCTGCTAGGCTGAAACTTTGAGAGTCTACGAATGGCATTTCCTTTGAGATCCCTGATTCTTTCCCTCTCGCTGGCCCTGGCCGCCGCCCCCGCCTTCTCCTCGGAACCCCCGGGCCTCATGCACCTGCCGGACGTCAAGGCCGGCATGAAGGGCACGGGCCGCACGGTCTTCCAGGGCGGGAAGATCGAGACCTTCAATTTCGAGGTCCTGGGCGTCCTCCGGAACGTCGCGCCCGGCCACAGCTACATCCTCATCCGCGCCAGCGGCGGCCCCCTGGCCCAGACGGGCATCCTGGCCGGCATGAGCGGCTCCCCCTGCTACATCGACGGCAAGCTCATCGGGGCCGTGGCCATCGGCTGGGGCTTCGAGAAGGAGCCCATCGGCGGGGTCACCCCCATCGGCGAGATGCTGGAGGGCCTCAAGGACCTCTCGGACGCCCCCGCCCCCCGCACCCCCCTGATCCTCCCCAAGCTGGAGCCGCCCAAGGTCCTCAAGACCGCCCTCTCGGGGGGGATGATCCCCATGTCCGAGCTCCTGGGCCCCCAGGAGGTGCCCAACGGGGGGCAGATGCTGCCCCTCCCCGTCTACGGGGCCTCCACCGCGCCCGAATTCGCCCCGTTCTGGCAGGGCCTCCCCCTGCGGCCCATGGCCGCCCCGGGCGGCGGGTCCGGCGGCGGCGAGCCCAGCCCCCTGGAACCCGGCGGCATGGTGGCCATCAACCTGGTCCAGGGCGACTTCAACATCTCGGCCGCGGGCACCATCACCTACGTGAGCGGCAAGAAGGTCTACTGCTTCGGCCACCAGCTCTACAACCTGGGGCCCGTGGACCTGCCCCTGTGGTCCGCGACCGTCGCGGCCTGCCTGCCCAGCGTGAACGAGTCCTTCAAGATCGCCTCCCCCGTGGCCCCCGCCGGCGCCCTGCGCCTGGACCGGGCCATGGGCGTCGCGGGCCTCCTCGGCGCCGAGCCCCGCACGGTGTCCATGCGCCTGGGCCTCAACCTGGGCGGGCGGCGCAACCTGAACCTGCGCTTCGAGCTCATGGACCACCCCCTCCTGACCCCGAACCTGGCGGCGATCACCCTCGCCCAGGCCCTGTCCGCCCACGTCAAGGGCCAGGGCTTCCAGAGCCTGAGCCTGCAGGGGAACATCAAGGTGGCGGGGCACCCGCCCATCGAGATCGAGAACATGGTGGCCGACCTGAACGGGACCCGCCTGGCCTCGTACCTGGGCGGGGTCCTCCAGACCCTGACCCTGAACCCCTGGGAGCGGGCCAACATCGAAGGCATCTCCCTCACGGTCAAGGCCGAGGACCGCCTGGACCTGACCGCCATCGCCGGCGTGCGCACCCTGAAGGCCCGGGTCAAGCGGGGCAGCACCCTCCCGGTCTACGTGATGCTCCAGAACATCCAGGGCAGCCGCGAAAGCGTCGTCATGAACCTCTTCGTGCCGCCCTCGGCCCGGCCCGGCAAGGCCACCCTGCTGGTGGGCGACGGCTTCAGCCTCGTCCAGGCGGACCCGGACGAGCGCGCCATCGACCTGTCCTCCCTGGGCGACCTGGTCCGGATGCTCAACGGCGGCCTCAAGAACAACCACGCCTACGCCCTCCTCGTGCAGGCCCAGCCCGGCGCCGGCCTGCGCGGGTCCCGCATCGAGGGCATCCCGCCCACCGTCGTGTCCATGCTCGGCGCGGACGGCGACCTGAACGCCAACCGCCTGCAGCGCCAGATCATCAGCCGTGCCGTCCTGCCCCTCGAATCCGAGGTGCGCGGCCTCACGGCCATGGAACTCGAAGTCGAATAGGCTCCCATGGAGACCCAGATGAAGCGTCACCCCCTCCTTCCCTGCGCCGCCCTCGTCCTGGCGGCGGGACTCCAGGCCCAGCAGCCCTCGGCCACCTTCAACGCCTTCAACGACTGGCTCACCGCCGAGGCGCGGGGCGTCTCCGTCGGCGCCGACGGGCGCCTGCGCCTGGCCCCGGCCCTCCGCCGCGTGGCCCAGCTCCCCGAGGGCGTCGTGTGGTCCGCGGTCTCCGACGGCACGGCGGGCGCCTACCTCAGCGCGGGCAACGAGGGCAAGCTGTTCCGCTACACCGCCGGACAGGTCAAGCCCCTGGCCCAGGTCAAGGGCGGCATCGTCTTCGCCATGGCCCGCCTGGGCAACGACCTCATCGTGGCCCCCTCGGGGGAGGGGAAGCTCTACCGGGTGACCCCCGCGGGCGACGTGAAGCCCTTCTGCGAGATCGAGGCCCGCCTGGTGTGGGCCCTGGGCGTGGACGGCAACGACCTCCTCGTCGCCGGCGGCGGCGAGAAGGGGGCGGTGCTCCTCCTGGCCCGCGAAGGCAGCAGCCGCAAGCTGGCCGACCTCCCCGAGGAGACCGCCTTCACCGCCCTGGCTCCCGACGGCAAGGGCGCCTGGTACCTGGGCACCCACGGCCGGGGCCTGGTGGTGCGCTACACCGGCGTCCGCACCGGGGACCGCCTGGAGACGTTGGCGGCCACGGGCTTCGAGGAGGTCCACGCCATCGCCCTGAACGGCGGCCGGGTCTTCGCCGGGGCCACGAGCGGGGTCAGCAACCGCTTCGCCACGGGCAGCCTGGAGCGCCGGGAGGGCTACCTGGCCGAGCCCGGCACCCAGACAAAGTCCGCGGTCATCCGCATCGACCGGGACGGCGTGCCGCAGACCCTCTGGCAGAGCACGCAGAGCCAGATCTTCGCGCTGGCGGCCTGGAACGGGCACCTCCTGGTCGGCACGGGCAACCGGAGCCGGCTCTTCTCCGTCCCCCTCTCGGACGCCGAGCGGGCCGAGAACCCCTTCGCCGCCCTCCAGGACCTGGGCGCCGCCCAGGCCACGGCCTTCCTCCCGGCGGGCTCCGACCTGATGGTGGTGGCCTCCAACCCCGCCGAACTGCACCTCATCAACCAGGTCCAGGCCACGGAGGGCACCGTCGAGAGCCGCATCCTCAAGGGCGCCCCCCTGGCGGACTGGGGCCGGGCCTACGTGGAGTCCCTGACGCCCCAGGGCACCAGCGTGGACTTCCAGGTCCGCACCGGCGCCACCGAGACCCCCGACAGCACCTGGACCCCCTGGACCCCGCCGCTGGTCGGAGGGGAGCGGCCCAACCTCCCCCCCGCGCGCAACGCCCAGTTCCGGCTCAGGCTCTCCAGCACCCGGGGCGGGGCCACCCCCACCGTCGAGAGCGTCCGGATCCACTGGGCCAACCGCAACCTCGCCCCCCTGTGGGAGGGCGTGGAGATCATGCCGCCCGGACTCGTCATCACCCGCACCGCCCCGCCCGACGACATCGGCATCGAGCGGGTCCCCCTCGAGACCCAGAAGCTGATCCCCGCCCTGGGCTACGCGGGCTCGGAGAAGCGCAGCTTCCGCCGCGGCGCCCAGGCCTTCATGTTCAAGGTCGCCGACCCCAACGGCGATCCCCTCGCCTTCGCCATCCGCCTCCTCCCCGAGGCCGGCGGCGCCCCGATCCCCCTCGAGAAGGCGTGGAAGGAGCGCTTCTTCACCTTCGACACGCTCCCGGTCCCCGACGGCAAGTACCGCCTCGAGGTCACCGCCAGCGACGCGCCGGGGGTGCCCCTGAACGCGGCCCTCGAGGCCACCTGGCGCACCGGCGCCTTCATCATCGACCACACGCCGCCGGTCATCTCCGAGGTGTCGGCCGTGCAGGACGGCGACAGGGTGCGCGTGCGGTTCTCCGCCCGGGACGCCACCAGCGTCCTGAAGGAGGCCGCCGTGAGCGCCGACGGCGACAGCTGGGTCCAGGTGGCCCCCGAGAGCCGCATCTTCGACACCCAGGAGGCCACCTTCGACGTGACCCTGCCCCGGGACCGGGTGCGGGGCAACCGGGTCCTCGTGCGGGTGACGGACCTCTGCAACAACGAGCAGACCGCCAGCGCCGCCATCGGGGAGCCCAAGCGCAAGTAGGGGAGGTTACCCTCAGGGTCGACGGGAGGCTGCCATGCACGCGCTGAAGGACCCCGGACTGCTCAGGAGCCAGGCCTGGATCAACGGGCGCTGGGTGGACGGCGAGCCCCTCGAGGTCCGCGACCCCGCCACCGGGGCCCGGGTCGGCTCGGTGCCGGCCCTGGGCGCCGCCGAGGCCCGGGAGGCCGTGGAGGCCGCCGCGGCGGCCCTGCCCGCGTGGCGGGCCCGGCCCGCCCACGCGCGCGGCCAGGCCCTGCGGCGCATGTTCGACCTCATGGGCGCCCACGAGGACGACCTGGCCCTCCTCATGACTTCCGAGCAGGGCAAGCCCCTGGCCGAGGCCCGGGGCGAGATCCGCTACGCCGCCTCGTTCCTGGAGTGGTTCTCCGAGGAGGCCCGGCGGATCTACGGGGAGACCATTCCCGCCCCCTCCGCGGACCGGCGCATCGTCGTCGTGAAGGAGCCCGTGGGCGTGGTGGCCGCCATCACCCCGTGGAACTTCCCGTCGGCCATGATCACCCGCAAGCTGGGCCCCGCCCTGGCCGCGGGCTGCACGATGGTCCTCAAGCCGGCCGGGGCCACGCCCCTGTCCGCCCTGGCCCTGGCCGAGCTCTCGCGCCGGGCCGGCATCCCGGACGGGGTGTTCAACGTGGTGACCGGCCCCTCCGGCCCCATCGGGCAGGAGCTCACGACGAACCCGCATGTGCGGAAACTCACCTTCACCGGGTCCACCGAGGTGGGCAAGCGCCTGCTGGCCCAGTGCGCGGGCACGGTCAAGAAGGTCTCCATGGAACTGGGCGGCAACGCCCCCTTCCTCGTCTTCGACGACGCGGACCTCGAGGCTGCCGTCGCCGGGGCCGTGGCCTCCAAGTTCCGGAACTCCGGCCAGACCTGCGTGTGCACCAACCGCTTCCTCGTCCAGGAGGGCATCCGGCCCGCCTTCGCCGAAGCCCTGGCCGCCGCCGTGGCGGACCTCCAGGTGGGGGACGGGCGGGAGCCGGGGGTCCAGCAGGGCCCGCTCATCGACGAGGGGGCCGTGGCCAAGGTGGAGGCCCACATCCGGGACGCCGTGGCGCGGGGCGCGCGCATCCTGGCCGGCGGGTCCCGCCACGCCCTGGGCGGCACCTTCTTCCAGCCCACGGTCCTGGACGGCGCGGACCCCGCCATGGCCCTGGCCCGGGAGGAGACCTTCGGCCCGGTGGCCGCGGTCTTCCCGTTCCGCACCGAGGCGGAGGCCGTCGCCCTGGCCAACGACACGCCCTACGGCCTCGCCTCGTACCTCTACACCCGGGACCTGGCCCGCGCCTGGCGGGTGTCCGAGGCCCTGGAATACGGCATGGTGGGCATCAACACGGGCCTCATCTCCACCACCGTGGCCCCCTTCGGCGGCGTCAAGGAGTCCGGCCTGGGCCGGGAGGGCTCCCGCCACGGCATCGAGGACTACCTGGAGGTGAAGTACCTCTGCATGGCCGGGCTCTGACAGCCGGGCCGGCGCCGCCCCGTGGGAAGGCCCCCGCCTGGGGCTCAGGCCAGGTCGCGCGAGGCGTCCGCAGCGGGATCGGGGTGCGACAAGGCCCGCCCGCGGAGGAGGACCAGGACGAGGGTGGCCTGACCTTCGGTCCAGGCCTCGCCCTCCCCTTCCAGGAGCGCGGCGGCGCCGGCCTCGAGGGCCAGGCCCCCCACCCGGGCCGCCCCCTCGGCGCAGTAGACCAGGCGCAGGGGGGCGTCCGGCAGGCGCTGGGCGCCGGCGCCGGGGCGGAGCACCGACAGGTCATGGGTGCAGGCGCCCCGGCGGGTCATGACGCCGAAATCCAGGCAGGGGCCGCCCAGGAGGCGCCCGGTGGTCACCCAGTCCCCGCTGAAGCGCACGGGCTGGAAGGGCCCTGCCAGGCGCTGGCGGCCGTGGGGCCCGTGGTCCAGGTCCAGGCCCTCGCCCGCCAGCAGGAGCAGGGAGCGGTCCAGGCCCGGGAAGGCCGAGAAGGGCCCATCCGCCAGGACAGGCGCACGGCTGATCCGGAGGAGGAAGCCCGTCGCCAGGCTGGCCCCCTCGGGCCGGATCAGGAACTGGTCGGTGGAACCGAGGCCGTTCTTCCAGGGCATGGCGCGGACATCGCCCGGCCCCAGGCGGCGGATCAACGGAGGTCCAGGTCGTAGGGCATGCGCGCGTAGAGCCCGTTGGGATCGTTGAGGGTCTCCAGCTGGCCGAAGAGCCGCTGGACCTGCTGCTGGAGGACGCCGGCGCGGGCCTGGGTGTAGGGGTGCTTGCCGCCGCCCAGGGCCTCCATCAGCTTCTCGATGGGGCTCTTGGGCTCGGCGGGGCCGGCCAGGGTGTAGTCCTTCTCCACCTTGGCGAGCTTGGCCGCGTGGCGGACGGCCTCCTGGAGGCCGCCGAGCTCGTCCACGAGGCCGAGGCGCTGGGCCGCGGCGCCGGACCAGACGCGGCCCTGGGCGATCTCGTGCACGGCGTCGCGGCTCATCTTGCGGCCTTCCGCGACCTTGCCGAGGAAGACCTCGTAGATCCAGTCCACCGAGCCCTGGGCCCGGGCCAGCTCCTCGGGGGTCTTGGGGCGGGAGAGGGTGGCGGCGCTGGCGAGGCGGCTGGTCTGCACCCCGTCCCAGGTGATGCCGTGCTCGTTGGCGAGGGCCTTGATGTTGGGCAGCATGCCGAAGACGCCGATGGAGCCGGTGATGGTGGTGGGCTCCGCGAAGATCCGGTCCGCCTGGCAGGAGATCCAGTAGCCGCCGGAGGCCGCCAGGTGGCCCATGGAGACCACGACCGGCTTCTCCTTCCGGGCCAGGACCAGCTCCCGCTGGATCAGCTCGGAGGCCGTCACGCTGCCGCCGGGGCTGTTGACCCGCAGGACGATGGCTTTCACGCCCTTGTCCAGGCGCAGGCGGCGGATCTCGCGGCTGAGGGCGTCCCCGCCCACGGCGCCGTCGGTGCCGCTGCCGTCCACGATGGTGCCCTCGGCGAAGACCAGGGCGATGCGGTTGCGGCCGGTCTCCGCGTCGGGCCCGGCCTTCACGTAGGTGGCGAGGTCGATCTGGGGATAGTCGCGGTCCGAGGCCTTCTTCCCGGCCAGGGCCTTGAGCTCGTCCAGCACCTCGTCATAGGCGGCGAGCTTGTCCACGAGCCCGGCCTTCAGGGCCTCGGGCGAGGTCAGGGTGCCCTGGGTGTCGGCGATGGCCTGGACGGCCTCGGGACTGAGCTTGCGGTCGGCGGCCACGGTGCGCTTCCAGTCGGCCCACAGGTCGTCGAGGAGGGACTGGACCTCTTCGCGGTTGGCGTCGCTCATGCGGTCCAGGACGAAGGGCTCCACGGCGCTCTTGTACTTGCCGGCCCGGGTCACCTGGACGTCGATGCCGTACTTCTTGAAGGCCTTGCCGAAGAAGGTGATCTCGGAGGCGAAGCCCGTGGCGTCCACGAGGCCCATGGGGTTGGCCATCACCTTGCCCGCGCCGGCGCAGAGGTAGAGTTCCCGCTTGGTCCAGTACTGGTTGTAGGCGAGGACCGGCTTGCCCGAGTCCTTCTTGAAGCGCTGGATCGCCTCCCGCAGCTCCTTCAGGGCGGCGGGGCCCGAGCCCACGCCCTCCGGCCGCAGGTTCCCGGTGATGAAGAGGGCGCTGACGCTGCCGTCGTGGGTCGCCCGGTCCAGGGCCTGGATCACCTGGTGCAGGGGCAGGCCTTCAGCCGGGCCCTGGCCCGCCATGCGCTGGACGACTTCCGCCGGCGAGGTCTCCCGGTAGGCGTCCGTGAAATTCGTGTTCAGGTCGAGGATGAGGACGGCCCGGGCGGGTACCGTCGGCTTGCTGGGCCCCATGGAGGCGAGGAGGAGCACCAGGAGCACGAGGCACCCGCCGCAGAACACCACCAGGCCGACCAGGGTCGCGAAGAGCGAGCGGAAAAATTCCTTCATGGGAACCACCCCCTATTGTTTCCATCATGTCACGGGACGCCCGCTTCCCGACCCCTTGGGCAAAGGTGACAAGAATGGTAAACTTTCGTGTCAAGGAGGCCCCATGGGCAACTATCCGGAATACATGGTCGCGCCGATGCGCGATGAGCTGACCCAGGCGGGTTTCGAGCACCTCATGACCCCGGAGGACGTGGACCGCGCGCTGGCGCGGCCCGGCACCACCCTCCTCGTGGTGAACTCCGTGTGCGGCTGCGCCGCCGCCGGGGCGCGCCCCGGCGTCGTCCTGGCCCTCACCCGGCTCGGCGCCACGTTCGATCACAAGGTGACCGTCTTCGCCGGCATGGAGAAGGAGGCCACCGCCCGGGCCCGGGAGTACTTCGAGGGCGCCGCCCCCAGCTCCCCCCAGGCCGCCATCCTGCGCGAGGGGCGGCTCGTCCACCTCATGCAGCGCACCGCCTTCCTGGACCGCGCCCCCGAGGCGATCGCCGAGGAGCTCGTCGCTTCGGTCGGCTAGGGCGTACCATGGGGGGATGCGCACCATCCTCCTTTCCGCCCTGGCCACCGCCCTGCTCGGAGCCCAGGAGCCCCCGCCGGCTCCCGCTCCGCCGCCGCCCTCGACCCTGGCGACCCCCATCGTGGTGGACCTGGGACCGATGTTCGCGGCCGCGGAGCGGAACACGCCGGTCACCCCGCCGGGGGTGGAGACCTGGACGAACCTGCCCAACGTGGGAACGGGGCTGCCCGCCTACCGCTTCAACCTGTACCGGGACCCCCTCTACTTCGTGGTGAAGGGCAACCGCATCGTCGCCCACACCACCGTGAACTACTGGTTCGAAGTGGGGCTGCGGATGGGCTCGTACGTGAAGGGTATGGGCTCCTGCGGCCTGCCCCCCGAGAAATTCCGCCGGGCCCGCCTGGGCATCCAGGCCGAGGTCAACCTGACGCCCGACTGGAACCTGGACCTGCGGCTCACCCCCGAGGAGCCCGTCCGCATCGACGGCTGCCAGATCACCTTCGTGGGCTACGACATCACCGACCGGGTGCTCTCGGGCATGAAGGACAACCTGACCAAGGCCCTGGAGGCCATGCGGAGCCAGATCCAGGATGCGGTGAAGCTCCGGGCCCGCGCCGAGGAGGCCTGGCGGCAGGCCCTCCAGCCCGTGGAACTGGCGCCGGGCGTCTACCTCGCCCTGAACCCCGAGCGGGTGCGCCTGGCGCCCTGGGCCAGCCAGGGCAAGACCCTGACCCTGACGCCCGAGATCCAGGTGCGCCCCGCCATCACCCTGGGGGTGCGCCCCGAGGTCGCGCCCCGCCCCCTGCCCCCGCTGGACCTCAGCGCCGGCCCCATCGCCGCCGGCCTCAACCTCCAGGTGGACGCGGACCTGAGCTTCGAGCACGCGGCGAAGCAGATGATGGCCCAGGTCGGGGGCCAGACCTTCGAGACGGAGAAGGGCAAGTTCCGCATCGAGGGCGTGGCCATCCGGGCCAAGGACGGCTTCGCCTACCTGGACCTGGACGTGCGGGGCCGCGTCGACGGGCGCCTGACCCTCAAGGGCCGCCCCGTGTTCGACGCGCAGCTGGGCATCCTGCGCCTGGAGGACCTGGACTACACCCTGGAGACCCAGAGCCTCTTCACCCGGTTCGGCGAGTGGCTCTACCGGGGCACCCTCAAGCGCACCCTCTCCGAGAAGTGCGGGATGTTCCTCGACCACAGCCTGAAGGACATCAAGGAGAAGACCCGGGCGGGCCTGAACCGGACCCTCGCCCCGGGCGTGGCCCTGGCCGGGGACGTCGACCTCCTGCACGTGCGCAGGGTCGACGTCCTCCCGGACCGGTTCAAGGTGGAGGCGCGTCTGGAGGGCACGGCCCGCCTCCTTGTCACGCCCGACCTGAAGTAGCGCGGGACCTCAGTAGGCGAGGACCTTGCGCATCCCCTCCAGCACCTTGTCGGTGTTGGGCAGGATGGCGCGCTCCAGGATGCGGTTGAAGCCCACGGGGGTGAAGGTGCTCCCCACGCGGCCCACGGGGGCGTCCAGCCACGGGAAGCACTGCTCCGTGATCTGGGCCGCCACTTCGCCGCCGAAGCCGCCGAAGATCTTGTCCTCGTGGACGACGATCGCGCGGTGGGTCTTCTTGACGCTGGCGAAGATGGTCTCGGTGTCCAGGGGGTTGAGGCTCCGCAGGTCCACCACCTCGACGCTCACGCCCTCCTTCTCGAGCCGGTGGGCGGCCTCGAGGGCGAAGTGCACGGGGGTGCCGTAGGCCAGGACCGTCAGGTCCTTGCCCTCGCGGCGCACCCGGGCCTTCCCGAAGGGGACGGCGAACTCCTTGGGCACGTGGGCCTTGGCCTGGGCCGCGTTGTAGAGGTACTTGGGCTCCAGGAAGAGGGTGACGCCCTTGCTGCGGATGCAGCTGCGCAGGAGGCCCGCGGCGTCGTCGGCGAAGGCCGGCATGACGACCCGGATGCCGGGGATCGTGGTGAGGAAGCCCTCGATGTTCTGGCTGTGGTAGAGGCCGCCGCCGATGTAGCCCCCGGAGGCGAGCCGGATGGTCACGTTGGGCACCTGCTTCCCGCAGCTGCGCCAGGACTCGTGGCTGAGCTCGATGAGCTGCTCCGCGGCGGGCCAGAAGTAGTCGGCGAACTCCGCGCCCTCGACCACCACGCGGATGCGCTCGTCCAGCTTGCAGAAGCCCAGGGCGGTGCCGGTGATGAAGTCCTCGGCGATGGGGCCGTTGAACACCCGGGAGCGGCCGAACTCCTGCTGCATCCCCTTGGTGATGTTGAAGATGCCGCCCTTCTCCTTGTTGGCGACGTCCTGGCCCCAGATGTAGGTGTCGGGGTTGGCCCGGAACTCCTCCTTGAGGGTCTGGTTCACGGCCTGCAGAAGGGTGATGGCGGGCCCCTCCTCCTGGTGGAGGCCGTCCGGGAAGGCGGGGCTCACCCAGGGCTCGGGGACCAGGTGCTCATGGATGGTGGCGGGATCGGGATCGGGGGCCACCAGGGCCGCGTCGGAGGCGGCGTTGTAGGCCTCCAGGTTCGTCTTCTCGATCTCCTGCAGCTCCGCCTCGGTCACCCCGTGGGCGAGGCAGGTGGCGCGGAAGCGGGGCAGCGGATCCTGGGCCCGGGCCGCGGCCAGCTCCTCGGGGGAGCGGTAGAGCTCGTGCTTGTCCGAATTGGAGTGGCTGCCGATGCGGACGCAGTCGGCCTGGACGATGGCGGGGCCGGCGCCGGAGCGGGCGTGCGCCACGGCCTCGTCGAGGGCCCGCTTGGAGTCCAGGGGATCCTTGCCGTCGCACTTGAGGATCAGGACGTTCTTGAAGCCCCGGAAGTTGTCGCACACGTGCTCGTTGGCGGTCTGGTCGGACTTGGGCACGGAGATGCCGTAGCCGTTGTCCTGGAACACGAAGACCACGGGCAGCTTCTCCAGGCTGGCGCCGTTGATGGCCTCGTAGACGTACCCTTCGGAGACGCTGCTCTCGCCCTGGCTGCTGAACACCACCAGGTCCCGGCCGTAGGTCTTGGCCGCCCGGGCCAGGCCCACCGCGTGCTGGGTGTGGTTGCCCGTGCAGCTGGACACGTTCTGGATGTGGATCTCCGGCTTGCCGAAGTGGTTCGACATGTGGCGGCCGCCGCTGGAGGGGTCCGTGGCCTTGGAGATGCCGTTGAGGATGATCTCCAGGGGGGTGAGGCCCGCGGCCAGGCAGGTCAGCATGTCCCGGTAGTAGGGGAAGAGGTAGTCGACCCCCGCCCGGAACGTGAGGCCCAGGGCCAGCTGGATGCCGTCGTGCCCGGCGCAGGGGGCGTGGTACGACCAGCCGATGGCCTGCTTCAGGTAGTTGGGGGCCTTGTCGTCCAGGACCCGCCCCATGTGCATGAGGCGGTACCATTCGCGGAGATCGGCGGCGCCCGGCGCGGAGGAGGTCTCGGTCTTCTCTAGGGTCTTGGTCATTCAGGTGTCCTCGGTTGGGGGACCCCCGGGGGGCTTCAGTAGCTGATCACCCGGATCGCGGGGTCCACTTCGTCCTGGAGCAGCCCCTCGATGAACCTGAGGGTCCCCGTCCCCGAGCTGGGGCAGGAACCGCAGGCGCCGTGGTAGCTGATCTGCAGCACGTTGTCCTCGAAGGAGAGGACCTCCAGGCCCCCTCCGTCCCCGGCCAGTCCGGGGCGGATGCGCTCGTCCAGGAGCTTGTTGATGCGGGCCAGTTTCTCGTCGTCGGCCAGGGAGGCCCCCGGGTGGGGGGCGTCGCCGTCCACGGCGTCCATCTCCAGGTCCTCGATGGCCTCGCAGATGGGGTCGATGAGGCCGCTCCACTCGTCCTCCATGGCCTTGTTCACGGTGACGAACCGGTCCATGTAGAAGACGGAGGTGATGTGCCCCAGGGCGAAGAGGCGCGACGCCAGGGGGTCCCCCACGGCGGCGCCGAAGTCCCGGAAGGAACGGGTGCCCGAACGCAGGAGCGGCCGCTGAACGATGAACTTCAGGGCGTCCGGGTTGGGGGTGGGCTCGATATTGACGACCTTGGGCATGCAGTGACCTCGTACGTCCTTGAATAGTTTACCGGAAAGCTCGGGTTTATCCAGCGCTTTCCGCCGGCCCTCGCCTTGGACCCCCCGGGGGGGAATACTGGATGCAGGAGTCGCAGATGTTCGAGACGGAACGGGAAGCTTGCATCCAGGCCGCGAAGGCCGGCGGGGCGGTCCTCAAGGGCCTGTGGGGGCGCCTGGACCCCTCGACGATCACCGAGAAGACCAAGAACGATTATGTGACCGAGGCGGACCGCAGGAGCGAGGCCACCATCCACCGGGAACTGGACCGCCTCATCCCCGGGCTGGCCTTCCTGGGCGAGGAGACCGGGGCCCAGGGCCCCCAGGGCGGGCGCCGCTGGATCGTGGACCCCCTGGACGGCACCCTCAACTTCGTCCAGGGCTTCCCCCACTGGTGCGTGTCCGTGGCCCTGTGGGACGAGGCGGGCCCCCTGGCCGGCTGTGTCTACGACCCCCTCCGGGAGGACGTCTTCGCGGCCGCCCGGGGCGCGGGCGCCACCTGCAATGGCCGGCCCCTGGCCGTCTCCGCCCAGGCGGGCCTGGACGGGGCCTTCCTCGCCACCGGCTTCGCCTTCCAGCTGGGCGACCGGTTCCCCCGCTTCCAGCGGGCCCTGGAGCCCGTCTTCTACCGGGCCAAGGCCATCCGCCGCGCCGGCTCCGCCGCCCTGGACCTGGCCCACACGGCGGCCGGCATCTACGACGGTTTCTTCGAGATGGGCCTCAAGCGCTGGGACTTCGGGGCCGGCGTCCTCCTCGTGCAGGAGGCGGGCGGGACCCTCTCGGACTGGGAGGGCGGCGACACCTGGCGGGAGACGGGCGACATGGTGGCCGCCGCCCCCGCCGTCCACCCCGAGCTGGTGGCGGCCATCCGGACGCGCCCCTGAACGCGCGCGGCGCGCCCGGAAGGGCGCGCCGCGCGGGTGGGAGGGGTGCCGGCTACTCGGTCGCCTTGGCGGCGCGGCTGTACACCACCGTGAAGATGCACAGGGCGGTCATGGCCGCGATGGCCAGCCATTCCCCGGTGGCGCCCTCGGCGGAGGCCGCGGAGAGGATGGGGAAGCCCTCCTTCCACTTGATCTTCACGAAGCTGGCGATGACGCCCATGATGCCGCCGCCGGCCATGAGGCCGCTGGCCACGAGGATGCCGCGGTTCTCCCGGGCCTTGGCCAGGGCGTCGGAATCGCCGGTCTTCCGGCGGTTCACGATCCAGGCCAGGACGCCGCCCAGGAGCAGGGGGCTGTTCACCTCGATGGGCAGGTACATGCCCAGCGCGAAGCCCAGGGCGGGCAGCTCGACCATGCGGAGGACGAGGCTCAGGACGACGCCCAGGGAGAACAGGAACCAGCGCAGGGGCATGGCGGTGGTGCCGAAGATGCCGTCCAGGATCTCGCGCATGGCGCTGGCCTGGGGCGCGGGCACGGCCGCGGTGCCGAAGCCCTGGTGGGCCATGCCCCACATGGCCAGGCCGGTGAAGACGGCGGCCACGAAGGTGCCCATGAACTTCAGGCCCATCTGCTTGGCCGGGGTGGCGCCGATCCAGTGGCCGATCTTGAGGTCGGTGGCGAAGGCGCCGCTGGCGGAGAGGGCCGTGCACACGACGCCGCCCACCATGAGGGTGATGAACATGCCCACGCCGCCGGCATAGCCCAGCTTGACCATCACGAGGCCCGTGATGATCAGGGTCAGCATGGTCATGCCGCTGATGGGGTTGGTGCCGATGGTGGCGATGGCGCGGGCGG
Source organism: Mesoterricola sediminis (assembly GCF_030295425.1). Lineage (NCBI taxonomy): Bacteria > Pseudomonadati > Acidobacteriota > Holophagae > Holophagales > Holophagaceae > Mesoterricola > Mesoterricola sediminis. Next base: position 3,219,616 of record NZ_AP027081.1, read on the forward strand.
CCACGGGGGCGAAGAGGAAGGCGATGGCCATGACCACCCCGGTGCCCATGAAGGCCGCGAAGACGGCGCTCTTCATGCCCAGGCCAAAGCTGAAGAAGAGGAAGGCGGCCAGGGCGAAGACGAGGAGGCCCATGGCCACGAAGCTGTTGGGCAGGGTGCGGTGGGTGCGGGGGGCGATCCCCTTCTCCACCTTCTCGGCGGACTTGAGGCCAGCCAGGTTCTTGCCGATGCTCCGGATCATGCCGGGCATGCCCGCGAGCACGCCCATGATGCCGGCGCCGGCGATGGCGCCGATGCCGATGATGCGCACGTAGGCCTTGAAGATCTGCTCGGGGCTCATCTGCGCGATGGGCAGGGCCCCCGGCGGCAGGGTCACCGGCACGTGCTGGCCGATGGCGTGGATCATGGGCACCAGGACGAAGGTGGAGAGCACGCTGCCCGCGGCGATCACGGCCGAGTAGCGCAGGCCGATGATGTAGCCGATGCTCATGGTGGCCGCGCTGTTCAGCATGTTGAAGGCCATGAACTGGCGGCGGAGGAAGGCGCCGACGCCGGCGTGGACCAGGGTGATGGTCTCCGACATGCCCCGGAAGAGGGCGCTGAAGCCGTCGTAGGCCATGCCCAGGAGGGCGGATCCGGCCAGGACCTTGGCCTGGTTCCCGGCGCTCTCGCCGCTGGCGAGGATCTCGGCGGTGGCCGTGGCCTCGGGCCAGGGGAAGACCCCGTGGTTGTCCACCATGAAGTTGTGGCGCAGGGGGATGAAGAAGAGGATGCCCAGGGAGCCGCCCAGGAAGGACACCAGGACCACCTGCCACATGTGGGGGGTGGGGACGGAGGAGCCGGGGACGGCGGCCAGCATGTAGAGGGCGGGGATCGTGAAGACCGCGCCGGCCACCACGTGGCCCGAGTTGGCCCCGATGCTGGTGATGATGACGTTCTCCAGGATGGAGGAGCGCCGGGCGTAGAACCTCGAGATGCCGATGGCGAGGATGGAGATGGGGATGGCGGCCTCGATGCCCTGGCCCACGCGGAGGGCCAGGTAGGCCGCGGCCATGCTGAAGACGGCGCAGAAGAGGATGCCGTACAGCACGCTGCGGAGGGTCACTTCGGGCACGCCGTCCTGGGGCACGAGGGGCACGTATTCCTCGCCGGGCTCCAGGACACGCCGGTAGTTCTCCGGCAGGCCCTTGATGGCCGTGGATTCGTCGGATGAGGACATGGATTCTCCTGGGGGACTGGGGATGGCTGGATCAGGCGGGGTACTTGTCCATGACGCCCTGCACCACGCGCCGGGAGAGGCCGTGGTAGCCCGGGGACGCCTGGGCGAAGATGTCGCGGGCCAGGGCGCGGGTCGCCGCGGTCCGGCCGAGGGCGCCGTACAGGGGCCGCAGGTACTTCATGCGCCCCACCCGGGAGAGGACCTCGCGGACCCGGGGGAACACGGCCTCGTACCCGCTGCCGGCGGCCACGACGAGCCACTCCACGAGGATCTCGTGGTTGCCCCGCCCGGTGAGGGCCAGGGTCCGGTCCAGCCAGGCGCAGGCGTCCAGGGGCAGGACGCGGGGCAGGTTCTGCAGGAAGACCAGCAGTTCGGTGGGCGTCCAGGCCTTCATGGCCTCCGCGTCGGGCCGGTGGCCGGGGAATCCCTTGCCCAGGGCCTCCAGGGCCTCCAGGGTCTCCGACCGGAAGACCGGGGCGTTGGCGGGCATGCCGGGCTTGTGGAGCCAGTCGTCGGCGCCGATGCGGGCCAGGAGCCCCGGCAGCCGCTCCTCCACGAAGGCCTGCCACTGCTCGGTGGTGATGGAGGTGAAGCGGAAGCGCTTCATGTAGGCCTGCACGAAGGCCGCGAAGGTCTCCTCGCCGGCCTCGCGCTCCATCAGGGCCACGAGCCGGGCGCCCTTCTCGTAGGGGATGCTGGAGAAGGCGTCGTCGGGGTCCACGCCCTCCAGGTGGGTGCGCAGGACCGTCAGTTCCGGCGCGTCCTTGAAGCGGGCCAGGGATTCGTCCAGGGCCTTCTGGCCGATGGCCCAGCCGATGGCGTAGGCCTCCTGGCCGCGCAGGGCCTTCAGGATCTTGCGCTCGGCCCACACCGTGAAGCCCTCGTTGAGCCAGAAGTGCTCGGCGGTGGCGTTGGTGACCAGGTTGCCGGTCCAGGAGTGGGCCAGCTCGTGGGCCACCACGTCCACCAGGGAGCGGTCCCCGGCCAGGAGGGTCGGGGTGAGGAAGGTCATGCGGGGGTTCTCCATCCCGCCGTAGGGGAAGGAGGGGGGCAGCACGAGCATGTCGTAGCGGTCCCAGTCGTAGGGCCCGAAGAGCCCCTCGGCGCGGACGATCATGTCCTCGACGCCGGCGAACTCCCAGGCGGCGCGCTCGATGGTGGCGGGCTCGGCCCACACCCGGGACCGGTGGCTGAGGTCCCGGCCCTCCAGCTCGCCCACGGCCAGGGCCAGCAGGTAGCTGGGGATGGGCTGCGGCATGCGGAAGCGCCAGGCCCGGGTGCCCGGGATCGGCCCCGGCTCGTCCCCGTCGGGCCCGGCGCTCATGACGGCCGTGAGCCCCTCGGGCACGACGACCTCGGCGTTGTAGGCGACCCGGGCCACCGCGCAGTCCTGGCAGGGCACCAGGGTGCGGGCGTGGATGGCCTGGCACTGGCTGAAGAGGAAGGGATGCCGGCCGCCCTCGGTCTGGGCGGGCTCCAGCCACTGGAGGCCCATGGCCGCGGGGCTGGTCTCGTAGGCGACGACCACCGCCCCGGTGCCGGCGGGGAGCTGCAGGCGCAGCCGCCGTCCCAGGATGGGATCCTCGGGGCCCAGCTCGAAGGGCACGTCCACGTCCGTGGCCGGGACCCAGGCCCGGTAGATGGTCAGGCCCTTGGTGTCCAGGTCCAGGAGGCCCTCCGACGGCTCCGCGAGGACCAGGGTGGCCTCGCCGCCCAGGACCTTCCGCTCGAAGTCCACCAGGAAGCGGAGATGCCAGCGTTCCGTGCGGGGCTGGGCGTCGTCGAAGTACGAATGGGGATCGGGGCGGGCCATGGGCGGGTTCCTCCAGGTGCCGGGAAAAATGGGAAATTTCTATCAGGAAACAGGATTTGTTCCAAGGATCTGGGCCCATTATCCCTGGGTCGAGGGGCTTCCAGGGTCACAATTCGTCGGACGGCCGCAATCCGGATGGCCCACAACGAAAAGCCGATCGCGGGGATCGGCTTCTCGTCGTGGGGTGGGGAGGCGGGTCAGTGCCCGGCCTGGCCGGCGGGGATCTTCAGGTCCTCGCCCTTGTCCTGGACGATGCGCTTGTACCAGTCGGGGGCGTAGGCGGGGTGGGTCACCTGGCCCTTGGCGTCGCGGACGTTGCCGTCCAGGTACTTCCAGATGAGGAACTCGCCCAGCTTCTTCCAGCGGGCCGTGGCCTGGTCGCCCAGGCGGCACGAATAGTCGGTGAGGAAGGCCCGGGCCTGGAGGGGGTTCTGGCGGTAGAGGGCCAGGGCCTGGGCCTCGATCTCCGCCTGGCGGGCGAAGTAGCCGCCCTCCAGCTCCCGCTGCACCTTCTGGACGTCGACGATCATGTCGTCCCAGCGGGTGTAGGCGTAGTTGGAGACGAAGTTGAACGTCCAGAAGGCGCTGTCCCAGCTGAACTCGTTCCAGCTGCCGGTGCCCTCGGCGAAGGTCCTGGGCACCGAGGTGATGGCGCAGTACATGGGCACGTAGACGGTGGTGAACGTGTCGTCCACGCCGAACCAGAGGACGCCGCCCACGGGATCGGGCAGGAAGGCGCGGGACTGGCTCACGAAGCTCCAGCCGGTCTGCTGGGTGGAGATGGCGCGCTCGTGCAGGTAGTCCTTGCCCTCGGACTTCCACTCCATGGGCCGCCAGCGGTAGGGCAGGTGGTAGGGGCCGGCGCCCACGTCCTTGGACATGTCCAGCTCGGTGCCCTCGTAGTGGTCGCGCATGAGCTCCATGACGTCGCGCACGGCCAGCTTCTGGTCGGGCTTGATCCACAGGGGCATGGGCCGGGCCCCGGGCTTGCCGAGGGCGATGTCCGCGGGGATCTTCAGGGAGGGGGCGGCGCGGTGGAAGACGCTCCACACGCGGGCCTCGCAGAAGCGCAGGGCCCCGAAGTCCGCGGGGGCGTAGACGTCGGTGAAGCTGAAATCCTTGTCCGCGCCCTTGTACCAGCCGTTCTTGCGGGCGAACTCGATGACGTCCTTGGCGTAGAGGCAGTTCTGGGGCTCGTTCAGGGGGAAGGTGGAGATGCGGGCGTGGTTGGCGTGGGAGCTGATGGTCCCGTCGGGCAGCTTCACGGCGACCCACACGGCGCCCTTCTGGCCCTTGCCCTTGCCGATGATCTCGAAGATCCATGCCTCGTTGGGGTCGGCGACGGAGATGGACTCGCCCTCGCTGGCGTAGCCGTACTCCGCCACCAGGTCCGCCATGACCTGGATGGCCTCCCGGGCCGTCCTGGCGCGCTCCAGCGCGATGTACATCAGGCTGCCGTAGTCCACGATGCCCGCGGGCTCCTGGAGCTCCTTGCGTCCGCCGAACGTGGTCTCGCCGATGGAGACCTGGCGCTCGTTCATATTGCCCACCCGGGCGTAGGTGACCGGGGCCTCCTTGATGCGGCCCAGGAACTTGCCGGTGTCCCACTCGACGATGTCGCGCAGCTCGCCGGGCAGGTGAAGCCCGGCCGCCTTGTAGTACAGCTCCCCGTAGAGGGTGTGGCTGTCGGCGGAGTAGGCGATCATGGTCGACCCGTCCTTGCTGGCGCCCTTGGTCACGAGGATGTTGGTGCACCCGACCAGGGGCTGTGCGAGGCTGGAGACCAGCACCGCCGCGGCGGCCGTCAGGGTTCTGAGCAGAGGCGTCATGGGCGTCCTTTCTGGCGCAGGAAACCCCTGATCATATCAAGGCACCATCTGGATGCGAGGTATGGGTCGCGGCTTGTCGCTTCCGTCACACCCGCCGGAGCCCCCATGATCCCCACCCCCCCCGCCCAGGTCCAGGAAGCCCCCGCCCCCCGGGAGGCCGCCTTCCCCGGCTTCAACGGCCTGCCCCTCCGGGGCACGGTCCTGCCCGCCCCCGGCGGGCTCTTCGCGGTGCTGGTGCCCGATTCGGGCCCCCTGGACCGGGACTGGCGGGAGGCGCGGCAGCCCCACCACCCGGGCCGGGCCTTCGCCCAGTGGCTCCAGGGCCTCGGCGTGGGCTCCCTGCGCTTCGACAAACGCATGGCCGGCAGCCGTGACCCCAAGCTGGACTGTTCCCTGGACGCCCAGGCGGGGGACGTACGGGCGGCCGTGGCCGCCGCCCGGGCCCTGCCCGAGGCCAAGGGGCGGAAACTGCTCCTGGTCGGGCACGGGGAGGGCGCCCTCCTGGCCCTCATGGCCGCCGGTGAAGCGGATGCCGCCCTCCTCCTCGGCATGCCCGGCCAGACCCTGGCCAGGACCATCGAGGAGCAGGTGGCCAAGCAGCTACCAGCCAGCCGAGCGCCCCAGAACCTGGCCTTCCTGCGCGCCGTCTTCCAGGCCATCCGGGACCGGGGGCCGGCCCCCGTCCCCGGCGGCGAGGTGTACCCCGCCCTGGCCCGCCTCGGCGCCGGCCTCATGGCCCCGGAGACCCTCGCCTACGTCCGGGCCACCCTCGACCTGGACCCCTGGGCCATCGCCGCTCGTTCACCCGTTCCATTGGCCGCCGCCTGGGGGACCAAGGACCTGGCCTGCCCGCGCCCGGCTGCCATCCCCAGGACCTTCCCCGGCCAGGTCATCGACCTCCCCGGGGCCAACCACGTGCTCAAGGCCGAGCCCCGGACCCTGGCGGACCTGGACCCCCGCTCCGCCCTGGAAGGCTATGGGGACGACAAGCCCCTGGCCGACCTGACGCCCCTGGCCGCCTGGATCCGGACCTTCAGCGGGCCGTCGGAGGAGGGAACTTCGCCAGCATCGCGGTGACGGCCTTGGCCACGTCCTGATCCGACTCCTCGGGGGTGAGGCTGTCGTCCAGCACCTCCTCCGCCTCGGCCCGCCAGATCACCTGCTGACTCTTGAAGTCCTTGATTTCCAGGATGATGGAGCCGATCTTCCCCCGATGGCCGCCGCTGACCGGGGCCGCGACCCCCACCCCGAGGCCGAGGCCCCGGACCGGCACCATGCCCAGGCCCACGGACACGTGGCCGCGGGCGCCCTTGCGCCGGGGGCCGTAGGCGGCCTGGTAGATCACCAGGAAGTCCGGGTCGGCGGCGGACTCCCGCCGGAAGCCCTTGGCGGTCAGTTCCGCCTCCACGGCCCGGCGCACCCGGGCGTCCGCGATCGGATTGGCCCCGCCGCCGCCCTTGGGGGCGGCGTACCAGTCCCAGGCGCGGTAGCCGGCGTAGGTGGCCCGGGCGTCATAGTCGTAGTGGACCTTGGGCCCGGCGCAGCCCGTGGCGAGGGCGAGCACGGCAAGACTTGCATAGAGCGTTCGCATGGGCAGACCCTTCCTGAACATGTTGGACCGCCCGCCCAGGGGCCGGGTTGAGGGGCTCACTGGATCCGGGTGGGCGGGACGGCCAGGGACTCGTTCCCCTCCCGGTCCCGGGTGGCCACGCCGTAGAAGTAGTTGTCGGTGCCGGCTCCGGGGAGGACCACCCGGTCCCCGGGGGCGAACACCAGGTCCTGCTGCCAGGCCACGGCGTCGGCGCGGCGCCGGTAGACGACGATCGCCGCGACCCGCGGATCGGTGGAGGGCGTCCAGGTGAGGACGGCGTCGGGGGTCGCGGCCCCGGACAGCACCACGTTCCGCACGGGCTCGGGGGCCGTGGCCAGGTGGTGGAAGGCCCCGACCAGGGTCCGGGTCAGCTTGGCGCAGTAGCCCGGGTCGAACCAGGCGGTGGAATCCCCGTAGGTGCGGCCGTTCACGACGCGGGGCACCTGGTGCTGGCGGTCGTAGTTCTCGAGGGTCTCGCTGAGCCGGGCCGCGGGGAAGCCCTCCCGGTTGAAGGCGAGGTGGTCCCCGCCCCGCCCGACGCGGTCCCTGCGGAGCATGAGCACCAGCTCAAGGCCCTCCTGGTACCGCTCCCCGAAGCGCTTCAGGTAGCGCGCGAGCTCCCGGCTCGGGCTGTCGTTCTCGCCGCCCAGGGCCTCGCGGAGCCGCTTCTGGGCGTCGGTCTCCTGGGAGGGCACCCCTTCCGAGAAGAGCCGCGCGGAGCCGGCCTCGCGGGCCGTCCCGTACCCGGCCACGTTCCCCACGCAGTCCGCGGCGACCATGCCGAGGACGTTCATTCCCTCGTCCTTGAGGCGCCGGGCCAGGTGGGCCGCGCCCAGGAGGCCCTGCTCCTCGGCGATGGTGGCCACGAAGTAGATGCTCACGGCGGTGCGGTCCGAGGCCATCACGTAGGCCATCTCCAGGGCCAGGGCCACCCCGGAGCCGTCGTCGTTGGCGCCGGGAGCGTCCGAGGCCGCGTCCATGACGTCGTTGGCGCGGCTGTCGTAGTGCCCGCACACGACGAGGCAGTCCTTGGCGCGGGTGGGGTCGAGGCCGGGCAGGACGACGCCGACGTTGACCATCTCGGTGGGCTTGGGCACGCGGGGCCCGGGCTCCGCCGTGAACCGGTCCTCGAAGGGCACCAGGCGGGACCCGGGCAGGGCCGCCAGGGACCGGGCCTCGGCCGCGAGCCAGCGCCGGGCCGCGCCCACGCCCCGGGATTCGGACGTGGTGTCGGAGAGGCTGTGGCGGGTGCCGAAGCCGGCCAGGCGCTCCACGGTCCGGCGGAGACGGCTGGATTCCACCTTCCGGGCCAGGGCCTGGACCGGCGTCTCGGTGGAGACGGGCGTCTGGGCGGTGAGGCTCACGGTGAGGAGGAGGAGGGCGAGCACGCGCATGGGGACCCCGCTGGGACCCGGCCGGGACCGGGCGCTAGGGCCATCCTACGCAAAGGCGCGGGCCGGATGTTAAACTTTCCACCCACCTCTACGGAGCGTCCATGTTCGAACTCAATGGCAGAATCGCCCTCGTGACCGGAGCCAGCCAGGGCATCGGCGAAGTCATCGCCAAGCAGCTGGCGCGGCAGGGCGCCTTGGCCGTCTGCGCATCCCTCCCCAACACGGAGGAGGATCTCAAGCGGGTCGTCGCCGAGATCGAGGCCGCCGGGGGCCGGGCCGACTACGTCCTGCTGGACATGCGGGACGGGGACAGCATCCGCGCGGCGGTGGCCACCACGGTGGAGCGCCACGGGGGCCTCCACATCCTGGTGAACAACGCCGGCATCACCAAGGACAAGCTGATGATCCAGATGAAGGAGGAGGAGTTCGAGCTCGTCCTGGACATCAACCTCAAGGGCGCCTGGCTCGCGACCCAGGCCGCCGCCAAGACCATGATGAAGCAGCGCTGGGGCCGGGTCATCAACATCGCCTCCGTCGTGGGCCAGATGGGCAACGCCGGCCAGGGCAACTACGTGGCCTCCAAGGCCGGCCTCATCGGCCTCACCAAGACCGTGGCCCGGGAATTCGCCAGCCGCAACGTCACCTGCAACGCCGTCGCCCCCGGCTACATCGCCACCGCCATGACCGAGAACCTCCCCGCCGAGGTGAAGGCCGAGTTCAACCGCCAGATCCCCCTGGGCCGCATGGGCACCCCCATCGACATCGCCAACGCCGTCGTCTTCCTGGCCTCGGAGGAGGCGGAGTACATGACGGGCCAGGTGCTGAGCGTCAACGGCGGCATGCTGATGCCCTAAACGCCCGGGCCCTCCCCGCGGTCCCAGGTAACCGAACGAACTGACGAACCTGGAGGCCCCGTGGCCCGTCCCCTGCCCCATCCCCCCCCCGGCCCCCCCCGGGAGGAGCGGCTCACGGACCTGTTCCAGGAGACCGTCGCACGGCATGGCGACCGGCTCGCCGTGGCCTTCGGGGGGGCGCGCCTCACCTACCGGGAGCTGGACGCCCAGGCCAACCGCCTGGCCCGGCTCCTGGCGGAGCGCGGGGCCGGGCCCGGGGTCCACGTGGGTCTCCTGCTGCCCCGCTCCGACCGGGCCCTCGTGGCCCTCCTGGCCATCCTCAAGGCCGGCGCGGCCTACGTGCCCCTGGACCCGGACTATCCCGCCGAGCGCATCGAGGCCATCCTGGCGGACGCCGGGGCCCGCCTCCTGGTGTCCGACCTGGGCCTCTCGGGCCGCGTCGGCCTGGGGGCCTGGGACCTGATCCTGCCCGCCCAGGAGGGCCCCGCCCTGGCCGCCCTGCCCCCGGAGGCCCCGCCCCAGCGGGCCGGGCCCGGCGACCCCTGCTACGCCATCTTCACCAGCGGCTCCACGGGCCGGCCCAAGGGGGTCTCCATCAGCCACCGCGCGGCCTGCAACCTCGTGCGGGCCGAGAGGTGGATCTTCGGGGTGGAACCCGGGGACCGGGTCTACCAGGGCTTCAGCCTCGCCTTCGACGCCTCCGTGGAGGAGATCTGGCTGGCCTTCCACGCGGGCGCGGCCCTGGTGGTGGCCGACGCCATGACGGCCCGGAGCGGCCCCCTGCTCCCGGCCTGGCTCCGGGACCAGGGCGTCACCGTCCTCTCCACCGTGCCCACCGTCCTGGGCACCTTCCGTGACGACCTCCCCGGCGTGGGCCTCCTCATCGTCGGCGGCGAGGCCTGCCCGCCGGACCTCGTGGCGCGCTGGGCCCCGGGCCGGCGCATGGTGAACACCTACGGCCCCACCGAAGCCACCGTCATCGCCACCTGGGCGGACCTGGAACCCGGCCGCCCCGTCACCATCGGCCGCGCCATCCCCAACCTGGAGGCCCTGGTGCTGGACGGGGACCTGCGGCCCGTCCCCGACGGCGCGGAGGGGGAGCTCTGCCTCCGGGGCGCCGGCCTCGCCCTGGGCTACCTGGGGCGCCCCGACCTCACCGCGGAGCGGTTCCCGGCGGGGCCCGGGGGCGGCCGCGTCTACCGCACCGGGGACCGGGTCCGCCGGGAGCCCGGCGGGGACCTGGTCTTCCTGGGCCGCCTGGACGACCAGGTGAAGGTGCGGGGCTTCCGCATCGAGCTGGGCGAGATCGAGGCGGCCCTCCGGGGCGCCCAGGGCATCCTGGAGGCCGCCGCCGCGGTGCGCCCCGGGCCCGGCGCGGACCAGCTGGTGGGCTACGTGGTGCCCCGGCCCGGAGCCGCGCCCGCCGAGGCGGAGCTGAGGTCGGCCCTGGGGGCCACCCTGCCGCCCTACATGGTTCCCGCGCGCATCGTCGCGGTGCCGGCCCTGCCCCTGCTGCCCAGCGGCAAGCTGGACCGGGCCGCCCTGCCGCCCCCGCCGCCCGCGGCGGCCCCGGCCGAGGCCCCCGAGGTCCCCCTCTCCCCCGCCGAGGCGGAGCTGGCCGCGGCCTGGGCCCGGCTCTTCCACCGGGCCCGGGTGGGGCCCGACGAGGACTTCTTCATGGACCTGGGCGGGCATTCCCTCCTGGCCGCGGTCATGGTCTCGGGTCTCCGGGCCTCGGCGGCCTTCCGGGACCTCGCCGTCCCGGACGTCTACGCCTTCCCCACGGTGCGGAGCCTGGCCCGGGAGCTCTCCGGGCGCGCCGCCGCGGCCGCCGCGCCGGCCCCGCCCCCGCCGGCGTCCCGGACGCGCCGCTGGCTGTGCCACCTGGGCCAGGCCGCGGGCCTCTACCCCCTCCTGGGGCACTTCGGCCTCCAGTGGCTGGCCCCCTACCTCACCTACAGCTGGCTCATCGACCACGACGCGGACCGCCTGCCCGCCCTCGCCGCGGCCCTCGGGGCCGTGCTGGTCATGACCCCGGCCATGTTCCTCCTCTCCATCGCCGCCAAGTGGATCCTCCTGGGCCGGGTGCGTCCGGGCGCGCACCCACTCTGGGGCTTCTACCACTGGCGCTGGTGGCTGGCGAGCCGCATCCAGGCCGCGACGCCCACCGGGTTCCTGACCGGCACGCCCTGGATGCGCGTGTACCTCCGGCTCATGGGCGCCCGGATCGGGCCCCGGACCCACTTCGCCAGCGACACCCTCACCGGCTTCGACCTGCTCACGGTGGGCGAGGACACCTGCGTCGGCGTGGACGCGCGGCTCGAGGCCCACGCCGTGGAGGACGGGATGCTGCGCCTGGGCGCCATCGCCATCGGCGCCCGCTGCTGCGTGGGGGCCCGGGCCGTGGTCTCCCCGGGGTCCGTCCTCGAGGACGGCGCGGAGCTGGGCGACCTGAGCCTGCTCCCCGAAGGCGGGCGCATCCCCGCCGGGGCGCGGTGGACGGGCTCCCCGGCCCGCCCCGCCCCCCCGGGGCCCCCCCGCGGCGAGCCGGACCGGCCCCCGCGGCGGCGCGTGGTCGCCATGGCCCTCGCCCAGGGCGCGGGAGCCTTCCTCGCCCCCGTGGTGTACCTGCTGGCGATCCTGCCCGGCATGCTGGCCCTCAACGAGCTGTGGATCCGGATCCCCGGCTTCTTCGGCTACCTCTGGGCGGTGCCCCTCGCGGCCCTGTCGTACGTGGTGCTCCTGGCCCTCGTCATCCTCGGCGTCAAGCGCCTCGCCCTGCCCCGGGCCGAGCCGGGCACGTACGGGCTCTGCAGCGCCTTCTACCTGCGCAAGTGGTTCACCGACCAGCTCCTGGAGATCTCCCTGGACCTCCTGGGCCCCCTCTACGCCACCCTCTACCTCAACCCGTGGTACCGCGCCCTCGGCGCGCGCATCGGGCCCCGGGCGGAGATCTCCACCGCCGGAGCCGCCTCGCCGGACCTGCTGGACATCGGCGAGGAGACCTTCGTCGCCGACGCCGTCTCCCTGGGCACCCCCCGCTACGACCTGGGCCGGATCACCCTGGCCACCACCCGCGTGGGCCGGCGCGCCTTCGTGGGGAACAGTGCCTCGGTGCCCGGGGGGACCGTCCTGGGCGACGAGGCCCTCCTCGGCGTCCTCTCCGCGCCCCCCCTGGACCCCGCCGAGGCGGCCCGGACCGACGCCTCGTGGCTGGGCTCCCCCGCCATCCACCTGCCCCGCCGCGCCCGCGCCCAGGGCTTCGGGGAGGAGGCCACCTTCCGGCCCTCCCGGTCCCTGGTGCTCCGCCGGCTCGTCATCGAGTACTTCCGGGTGACCCTGCCCGCCACGGGCTTCACCCTCCTCACCTGCCTCCTCCTCACCGGCCTGACCGTGCTCGAGGAGAAACTGGGCCTGCTCCGGACCGCGATCCTCTTCCCGGCCCTGTACTTCGCCGCGGGGATCGCGGCCTGCCTCGGCACGGCGGCCGTGAAGTGGCTCCTCATGGGCCGCTACCGCCCCGGCGAGAAGCCCCTCTGGTGCGGCTTCGTCTGGCGCACCGAGCTGGTCTCGGCCCTCCACGAGAACCTGGCGGTGCCCTGGCTCCTGGGCCTGGCCCAGGGCACGCCCCTGGTGCCCCTCTACTTCCGCCTCATGGGCGCGCGGATCGGCGCCGGCGTCCACATGGAGACCACCTGGCTCACCGAATGGGACCTGGTGGAGATCGGGGACGGCGCCTGCCTGGGCCCGGACTGCACCATCCAGACCCACCTCTTCGAGGACCGGGTCATGAAGCTCTCCACCGTCCGCATCGGCCCCGGCTGCGCCGTGGGCACCGACGCCGTGGTGCTCTACGACACCCGCATGGAGCCGGGCTCGCGCCTGGGCGGCCTGAGCCTGCTCATGAAGGGGGAGGTCCTCCCCGCCGGCACCGCCTGGCAGGGCAGCCCCGCGCGCCGGGTGGGCTGACTCAATCCACCAGGTCGGCCCGGCGGCTGCCGTCCTTCCACACCAGCTCCACCCGGCTGCCCTTCGCGGCCTGGCCGGGGCGCGTCAGCACCCGGCCCTCGGCGTCCCGCACGAGGGTGAACCCCCGGTCCAGGGGACCGCGGGGATCCAGGGCGCGCAGCCGGGCCTCCAGCAGATCCAGGCGATGGGCGGCCCGGCGGACCTGGGCCTCGGCCGCCGGAGCGAGGCGGGTCCGGGCGGCCTGGATCCGGCTGGCGGCCACGCCGGCTCCCAGGCCCTGGCCGGCCTGCTGGAGGCGCTGGCGCAGGAGGGCCAGCCGGGCCCCGTGGGCCTGGAGGCGCTGGGCCGGATGGGCCAGGTGCAGGCGCTGCACGAGGCGCTCCAGGGCGAGGGCCGGCCCGGGCGTCGTCCGGGCGAGCCGATGCTGGAGGGCCGCCAACCGTTCCCCGGCCCGGGCGATCCGCTCCGGCACCACCCGGAGGCCATGGCTGTCCGTCAGGAGGTTCACCTGGCTTTCCAGACCCCGCAGCCGCCAAGCCATCCGGTCCTGGAGGGCCGCCACCCGGCGTTCCAACTGGGCGGCGAGGGCCTTGAGGTCCGGCGTCGCCCATTCAGCGGCCTGGCTGGGCGTCGCCGCCCGCCGGTCCGCGGCCAGGTCCACCAGCGTAGTGTCGATCTCGTGGCCGACCCCGGTCACCACCGGCAGGCGGCAGGCCGCCACCGCCCGCACCAGGTCCGGGTCGTTGAAGGCCCCCAAGTCCTCGGCGCTGCCGCCGCCGCGGATCAGCAGGATGGCGTCGCAGCCCCAGTGGGGGTCCTGGATCTCGGCCAGGGCCCAGGCGTTCTCCGCCGCGGCCCGGTCCCCCTGGGCCGCCGCGGGGGCCACGAGGATGTCCACCCCCGGCGCCCGGCGGAGGGTCACCTGGAGCACGTCCCTCAGGGCCGCGCCGCCCGGCGCCGCCACCACGCCCAGGCGCCGGGGGAATCCGGGCAGGGGGCGCCGGGGCCGGTCGAAGACCCCCTGCGCGCGCAGGTCGGCCTCCAGCCGCCGCAGGCGCTCCTGGAGGTCCCCCTGACCCGCCTTCTCGCAGTGGGTGACCGCCAGGGTGAGGCTGCCGCCGGGCACATACAGGTTGAGGGAGCCCTTCACGACGACCCGGTCCCCGTTGCGGGGCGCGTGGGCCAGGAAGCGCTGCTGGGAGGCCCACACGGCGCAGGAGAGGGCGGCGCCCTCCTCCTTGAGGGTGAAGTACCAGTGCCGGCCCGAATCCCGGACGTTGGAGACCTCGCCCAGGAGGCACACGGCGGAGAAGGCCGGCTCCACCCGGGCCTTCACCTGTTCCAGGAACCGCTTGACGGAGATCGGGGCGTCCACGGGCTCAGACGGCGGCGGCCGCGTCCAGCAGGGCCTTCCAGAGGCCCTCCACGTCCGAGAGCTCCGTGGCGGCGCTGCCGATGGAGACCCGGAGGATCTGCCGGCCCTTGAGGACCGAGGGCGTGAGGTAGAAGCGGCCGCCCTTGTTCACCCGGCCCTGGATGGCCAGGTTGTGGGCCCGGAGGTCGTCCTCGTCCGTCACGCCGGCCGGGACGTGCCGCAGGCACACGGTCTGGAGGTTCACCGGGGCCATCAGCTCCCACCCGCCCGCGGCCTCCACCTGGGCCTTGAGCCACTGGGCGTTGGCCAGGTCGCGCCGGATGCGGGCCTGGAGCCCCTCGACCCCCTGGTCCTTGAGGAGGAACCAGAGCTTGAGGGCCCGGAACCGCCGCCCGAGGGGGATGCCCCAGTCCCGCAGGTTCTTCACCTGGCCGTCCTGGTCCGTGTGCAGGTACGAGGGGTTGGTGCTCATCACCCGGATGAGATGCTCCGGATCCTTCGTGAAGTACGCGGAAAGATCGAAACCCGTGCCCATCCACTTGTGGGGGTTCAGCACCAGCGAATCGGCCTCCTCGATGCCCTTCCACATCCAGCGCGCCTCGGGGCAGATCATGGCCGTCCCGGCCATGGCCGCGTCCACGTGCAGCCAGATGCCGTAGTCGGCGGAGAGGCGGCCCATTCCCTCCAGGGGATCCACGGCCGTCGTGGCCGTCGTGCCGATGGCCGCGACCATGGCGCAGGGACGCCGGCCGGCGGCCAGGTCCTCCTGGATGGCCCGCTCCAGCAGGTCCAGGCGCAGGGCGTGCTGGTCGTCCGTTCCGATGAGGCGCAGGTTGTTCCGCCCGAAGCCCGCCAGGAGGGCGGCCTTCTCCACGCTCGCGTGGGCCTGGTCCGAGGCATAGACCACCAGCGGAGCTTCCTCCGCCTGCATGCCGCCCCGGGCCTGCCCGAAGGCGCTGGACCATTCCCGGGCGCAGAGGAGCGCGCAGAAGGTGGACGTGGACGCCGTGTCCTGGATGACCCCCGTGAACGCCGCGTCCAGCCCCAGCATCTGCCGGAGCCAATCCATGACGACCTCCTCCACCTCCGTGGCGGCCGGGCTGGTCTGCCAGCTCATCCCCTGGGCGCCCAGGCCCGCGCAGGCCAGGTCCGCCAGGACCGACGCCAGGTCCGAATTGGACGGGAAGTAGGCGAAGAAGCCCGGATGGTTCCAATGGGTGATCCCCGGCAACACCACCCGGTCCAGGTCCCCGGTGAGGCCCGCAAGCCCCTCCCCCTTGGCCGGTGGCTGCGACGGCAGGAGCCGCTTCACATCCCCCGGCTCCAGCGGACTCATGACCGGCAGATCCCCCATGCGGTCGCGGTACTCCGCGATCCAGTCGACCAGTTCATGGCCCAGGCGGCGGAATGTTTTCGTATCCATGGGAACCATTCAACCCAATTCAGCCGGCCCGGCCAACCGGGAATTGAGCTTTCCTCCACTTTCCCGGAAATTTCCAGCCCCCCATCCCCCCCGCCCCCGCCCCCCATTCAGTTGCCACCTCTCCGCCGGGGCGATATACTGCAGGACCCGTCACAACGGGAAACGCAGCCGTAGCTCAGTTGGATAGAGCGTTGGCCTCCGAAGCCAAAGGTCGCGCGTTCGAGTCGCGCCGGTTGCACCAGTCCCTGAACGATAACCCCTGTAGCTGAACAAGCTTCGGGGGTTTTCCTTATCCCAGCCAAAGAGCCTGAAGCACCCGCAAGTGGACTTCAGGGATAGCGTTTCCCGCCAGCCAGGGCACAACATGGGCACAACGATTCCTGCCCTGAATGCCAGTTTCCGCAAGGCTATCTGGCACTTCCCGCCTAGCCCGTGACCCTCGCCAGCCAACCAGGGAGGGGTTTTCCCCGGTCGACAGGACCGCGCCTGGAATGCCCACGGGTGGAGGACCTATTAACGGGACCCATCTTGAGGCGGGTTAAGGGTTAACCAGAAGGTAGGTATAGGGCTTCCTTGCGCGTCCAGAGATCCGTTTGCGCGGTAGATAAGCAAGCAGACATGGAAGGTTCCGCCAAACCCAAGGAGCAGGTTCATTGACAGCCCTCTACCATGCGAGTCCGCGTGGTCAGCCATATCGCGCCCTGGCATTCAAGTCGGCGCTCAAGGTCCCCTTGTCCTTCGGCTCAGAGTTCGGCAACCGATGGAACCCCAAGAAGTCCTTGAGTGACAAGGGAAAACCAGGGATCAGGGTCAAGCGTAGTCAGCTGGTCTCTCAGACAATAAGGAACTATTACAAATATAACAACTTATTACTGTCCCTCCGGAATAAGCGAGGACCACCAACGGTCCCGCCCGGAGATATGGACCATGACGACCCATGCCAGCCAGTTCAACCGCTATTCCCGCTACCAATGGATCTACCATGCGCTCCTGGAAGGTGGTGTCCCCATCGCGGTCCTCAAGGCTGGCAGCAAAAAGATCGCTGCACCAACGGCGCCCCAAAGTCTCTGCAGGGACCTTCAGCACGTCGAAATCGCCCTGGATGACCTTGGATTGAACCTGGGCGCCATCACCCACAACAAGGACCTGCCAGGTATCAACCCCAACCGGTTTGCGGATCTGGACATTGACGACCTTGGGCATGGCTGCGACCTCTCCCCATTCAATTTCCGGGTATGCCGCAAGGATGATCCTGAACTTGGTCACTACTGGTTCAGGGTTGCGGACCCTTCCCAGCCCATCGAGGCTTCCAATCCAGCGACGCATGACGTGTGTACCTGGAACACGGTCCTGCCTGGTTCGATCCATGCGGATGGCTCCATGTACGAATTGCAGGTCAAGGAAGATGGGATCTGGGTTCCATGGGATGGTCAGCCCTTCAGCCTCGACCTGCTGCCGATCCTTGATCCTGCGCCCTATCGGATATCGCCCAAGGACCGGGAATCCGCCCTGAACAAGAGAAACACCCGGACGCGCCCGGAGCAAAAGCGCGTAGAAGTCCTGTGGGTCACCGCATCAGGCAAACCTGAAACCCGGTTGAAGAAGGCGAAATTCTATTTGCGTGGGAAAGCCTGGAAGTCGATTTCCGGCATGAATGGTCACGGCACCTTCCTGGCAGTGATGTGCAACCTGAGGCTTTACTTCCAACTTCCCCTCAGCCTCGCCATGCCCCTGGTCAAGGAGCATTACAACCCTCGTTGCATCGATGCCCATGGGAACCCCGCGCCCTGGTCGGACAAGGAGATCGAGCACAAGTTCGACGAGGCTGGAAAACCGGGCATGTTTCCCAGCCTCGGCGTATCGGATCCCAAGGCGAAAGCGAAGGTGGCTGCGGAGGCATTGCATAGCCAGGTAAGAACCTTCCTCGGCACCTTTACAGTTCCTGGAGGTTCCTGCCGCCCTGCAGAATTGCGATGCGCATTCATCGCCTTCAGGTGCGGAGAGGACGTCTCGGAGACGGCATTCGGAATCGCCATGGAGGCAGCGTGTGGGATCCGAACCAGGAAACCTGGAGGGGTTCGTGCCTATGTCGGAATCCACCTCTCGGAGGCGGGTTTAGGGTTAACCAGAAGTGGTGTAGCAATTCAAGAGGCAGCTTAGAGAGGCTGTTGCCTGAATGTTGCCCACGAGGTATTCCCCGAGACAGCACACAGTCAATGGTCGAACTCATCCTTCAAGGTTGCTCGCAGTTCATTCGTTCGTGCCCGGGTGATCCGCTCCAGCGCAGCCGTCTTGATCTGTTCCTTGATGGATCCGCCCTCGTAGAAATGAGCCTCGAACTCGGCGGTGGAGTCGCGAACCTTGATCCAGTCTCTTTGGGCTTGGATCAGCAACTCCCGGTGCTTCTGGTCAACAAGCCGCCCCAAAAGGGTCTTGTACGTGGCGTTCAATTCCCGGTCAGCTTCCTGGTATTTCCTCCAAGCACAAGCCCTCATCTCAATTGTAGTCTGCGGGTTCTCACAAGGATCAATCAGCCGGAGGCTCAAGGCGATGGGAACCTGGTTAAAGTCCTGAACACGAACCTCGGCAATGACCTCAGGGAGATTGAGAAGGTATTCTCCCGGTGCTTCCCCTGGAGAAAGCCGCTCCGCCACTTCAAAAACGTCCTTCGCCTTGATGATCCCGAATTCCATAATGCAGTCTGCAGCGACGGTCCGACGGTCAAGCCTCCATGGCTGATGCCCCTCTGAGAGCGCCTTGCCGATTTCGCGAGCGACGGCTTCAGGGTTCAACCGCTCGTAACTGAATTGGGATGCTTCTCTCCAGCCTTTTGGCAGCCGAGCCGCAGCAAGCATAGGGCTGGAGGGCTGTTCGCGCCTTGTTGGCACTTGAGCGTTGGCGAAACTGGTCGTCATCACCATGGTTGTAGCCAAGCCAATTGAACCAATCTGCATACCCACGCTCTTAGGCATCCTTGTTATTTATTGGAACAAAGACAATTTTACCACCTTGGTCTTCCTTGTATACGATCACAAGTTGTCCCCGCATCCCATTAGCATCAACATCAGCAATAGCTGCATCAGTGATATTTTTATCGGATCCTGAATCCTCATAAGACATTTTTTTAAATTCCGCAAATCCTTCAACCGTTTCAAACTGGATATCAACCACTGCAGATTCAATTTCATGAATTCTTCCGACCTCATCATCTCTTATAAGCAAATCTACCGAAGGGAAATGAATTGAAACGACTCCATTGCCGTTATCGTCAACGGGAACGGGAAGACCTTGGAACTCCACCATAGCTGCTCGTTCCAATCCTTTAAGGTCTATCGGTTCACGATTAGCATCAAGGATAGTAAATTTAGACAGGATTGGAATTGGTCTAGTTTTTGGAATAAATTTCCAGTCAAAATGATGAACAATACGATTAAACAGCCTTAACCCCGAGGCAAGAAGCCAGGGAAATGAGTCAACTTCTGACAATCGTAGACAGCGAATATTGTGATGCGCCGCTTTAGCCATTGCAGCTTTAGTAAACCCCTTTGGAGAAACTATGACTCCCCTGGCAATGCCAGTATCCCGGCATTTTGCCCAAAAGCTTTCAACATCATTGACAGTTATCTTTCGAGAGCGATCACGGCACTCAATGGCTATTTCTACGCAATGATGGTTTGCCTTAAGCAAAATTAAAACGTCATGCTCACGCAAATCTCCAGTAATTCGATCTCGAATATATGCTGGAGATTCAATGGTGACATTTCCTTTGCTACCCAAGACTCGCTCCAGGGTAGCCACTAGTTCTTCTAATGATTTGCCTGGGCGCTTCTTCTTCAATGAATTCATATAACACTCGTCCCCATTACATTAGCAACTCAATCATCCGTTACATTTATGGACCTTAGCATCCTGTCGTTTTCATCTGTGCAGCCCTTGTGACAATTAAACCTTTGCCTTGGCTTATGCCTATAAACAAAGTAGGAAGGGAAACATTATAGTGATCAGTCAGATCAATCAATAAATCAATATTCCCATCGGAGTTAAGGTCACCTGCCCAGAGCAGCCGAATTTCCCCTTCGCTTCCCACCCCAACGAATTTTCCATCGTGGAACCAAGCATTTTCATACTCTGCCAGCACCTGCATTCGACCACCGATCCGCAACACGAGTTTTGCCGAAGTTTTATCATAATCTCCCTGAGGAATGGGAGGAGGGCACTCAAGCGTGAGAGTATAGGTCTTCCCGTTCTTCATCGACAAATCGACTGGCGAATTTGGCGTAAGGCTTATTTCCCCAGAAACACGTTCTGCCAGATGTGCGGCAACCTTGGGTACCTTTCTGAACAAGAATAGAGGTGAACCAAGATTCTCGATGATAGAAACCCTCTTTCCCGTCTTCTGGCTGCCTTCATCGACCATGCCATCAACTACAGCATCAATTTTTAGAGTCGCCTTCCGCACCACATCACTTCTATCAGTTCCTGAGAGCAGAGCGAACCAGCGTTCACCGGTTTTCCCATGGACCTCAGAGCCATGCCATTCCCCTGTCAGCAGTAAATCGCCCACCTTTCGGGAATATGGAGATTGAGCGGACAGGAATACACAAAGTACAACCGCTGGTGAGGCGCGACGGATTTTGACGGTCACTTCATCCTCCAACGGATAACTGATGCTCCTTTGAGGGTTCGCACCTGAAGCGAGTGAAGGTCTAGGACGTACCTAAAGCCATGTTCATTCTCGATGACGAGACAACCCTTACCTTGAGCGATCTTTGTGATGTAACACGCCTGGATGTCTTCTTCCACATCCGGATCCACGATGACGGAATAGACCTGTCTTCGCCAAAGAGCAATGCCTGATTTAAGGTCGGTCGCAAGCACGACCCCCATCAGGAAGCCATGGGGAACGGAATATTCGGTTCCATCAATCCGTAGAGGCGGCACCGCCGCTGGGGCGCTGCGCTTGGCGTGAACCCCAGATGGCGCAAGCGTCAACGTGGAAACGAGGATCATTCGAACAAGGAAATTACCCCCTAACATCCGTTCCCTCACTTCTATTTTCGATCGACTTGGACAAGGTTGATCGCGGACTTAATGCGGACAATTTGCATGATGCCTGGTCTGAACTTGGTGATTGGGCAGACAACGAAATCGCCCACAACGGGCTTGTCAAAAAAGTTTCCAGGAAGGGACCGGAGGCTTGCGGGAAGTTCTTCACCCGAATCTTCACCATGGACTCCAAGCACCCGCTTTGTCCCAATGATCCATATCCGGAGGCTAGGAGTTCCGTTCCAAGCTGACAAGCGCCCATGCACCTTGAAGGCAGGACCGGCACCTGCGTCAGCCCGTGCGCAATCGCATTTCACTCCTTCCAGGTCTTCCTTTGCTACCTGGGGAGTCGCAGCATGCACGGCGCTCAAGGCTATGAGGATAGCCCCTGAGAATATCGCTGCAAGGTAGATACGCATTGCGGGTGATTCCGAATAGAACCTTCGTTTTCCGTAAGATGTCCGAGTATAGCTTGCCTATGCGAGCCCCAAACGTCGACCGAGGGTTTCTTGAGCTGTGCGTTTAGCCTGAATGGAAGTCTCAATGTAGATCATCGTTGTGGCGATGTTTTTGTGCCCGAGCATCCCTTGGATTTCCGTGATCGGGGTTCCAGTTTCGGCGTGGAGCGACGCGAATGACGCCCTAAGCCGGTGCTGCGTCACGGAACCCAACCCAAGTTCCCCGCAGAAGCGCTGGAGGACCTTCTTGCAGAACTGTGGGCGGTGGGGCTTGCCATCTTCAGCAGGGAACACCCATTCGCTCAGGATCGGCGGCAGAGCATGGATCGCACCAAAGCCAGTCCGGGACCGGTAGAACCCTTGCCTCCTTCCCTTTGGCTTTGCCCACGGTGTAGGTCCGCTCCGCTGGGTTGAACCACTCCCAGCGCATTCCCAGAGCCTCGGATTCCCGAAGCCCAAGCCCGATCATCACCCTCACCAGAACCCGCACATGACGGTTCCGGGCTTGCCGATCGAGGGAAGCAAGGAAGTCCTTGATCCTCAACACAGGCACTACCGGGCGCGGCTTCCTCTGCACCCGCAGTTTGGGAAGGCGGAATGGCGCAGCCTGGAGGTAGTGGGATCGGATCGCGAACTGGACGATGGCATTCAGAGTCCGGAAGGTGTTGTTCGCATAGGTCGGTGAACACCCTTCCTCCAGCATGTGCGCCCTCAGGACCGTCGCCTCCTGGGTGGTCAGCCTCTTGACGGGCAAGGCTCCAACCTGCGGCAGCACCCACCGCCTCAGGGCACACTCCGCACTCACCCAATGCCCCTTGGAGAAGGTCGCCTTGTTCACGGTCAACCACTCCATGACCAGTTCCCGCACCGTCACGATCCTGGAGGGTCGGTTCAACTGCCCGTTGAGCAGGTCCTTTCGCTTCTCCTCCAGCACCGCCCTGGCTGTCGGCAGATCGGTTGCCCTGGTGGATCCGTGGACCCTCTGCCCGTTGACCTTCAGGCTGTAGTGCCAGAAACGCCCAACGCGCTTGAGTCCCTGGTGCCCTGTTGCCATGTCTCGCTCCCCTGGAAGGGCGAGGCTTCAGGACTGCATGGAAGGGCAAGGGCACAACATGGACACAATCCATGTCCACCGATCAAGGTAAGAGCTTTGTTTACTGGCGTTATCGCTTGTCGACCCTTTGCCTCCGAAGCCAAAGGTCGCGCGTTCGAGTCGCGCCGGTTGCACCAGTCAAAGCCCCCGCAAGGGGGCTTTCCGTTGCCTGGTCCGCGACTCGGACGCGCGAGTGGGTTGCGGAGACGGTCCAGTGGACCGTCGGAGCAAGCCGCGGGACCCGCAGGGTGTAATGAGTCGATCCTGCGAAACCCCTCCCGGCATTCAGAGGGCCCCAGAGGCCTCCCGATCGAGCCGGATCACCTCCAGGTGACGACAGAGGGCTTGTAGGGCCTCCCAGGCGTTGCCGGTGAGCATGCACAAAAGGGCCCTGAGGCGGGCCAGGATCTTCCGAAGGTTGTGCCCGGCCCCGCAGAGGATCGCATTGATCGCGTCCCCTGCCATGCCTTTGAGGAAGTTCCGTCCCAGCAACCCGTCCGCCTTCATGTGTCCGATCTCCGGCTCCACCGCGGATCGCCGTCGTAGGTGGCGCTTGAGGGTGTAGCCGAGCTTCCGGGTGCCGCTGGTGAGGACCCGGCTTCGTTCCTCGGGAACTCCATGCCCCTTGTATCCTCGGTCAACGAAGGTGTGGGCCGGAACCTTGCCTGTGAGCCGCTCGACCTGGTCGAGTTGACCTTCCAAGGTGTGGCCATCGTAGGGGTTGTCCGGGCAGGTCTGAATGCCGACGACGAAGCCTTCCTTGTGCGTGACGGCGAGGCTGACCTTCACCCCGAACTCGTAGGGGCGGTGGGCCTTCCCTTTGGCGATGCACTCCACCTCGGGTGCATGCAGGCTGTAGATCTTGCCCTTGGTGAGCCGGGTCTGACCGAGAATGAGCTCCGCCAGAATCATGGTCCGCTTGTTGCGGTCGAAGGCGACATCGGACATCTTCCGCTCGACATCGCGCATCACCCGGCCGGCCATGGTCTTCAGGCTCTTCAGGACCTTCTTGGCGCGCTTGAATTGCCTGGCCTTGGAATGGCCGCCGTGCTTGCGGAAGGCCCGGTCCATCATCCGGCGGTAGCTCTGGCGCAGGACCAGACCTTCGTCCTTGGCCACGCGGAGCATGGCTGCATGAACCTTGCGGTAGAGGCGCGCGTCGGTGGGGTGCTGCACATTCTTCGGCTGGACGGTGGTGTCCACGATGACCTTGTCGAAGCTCGTCTCGGTGATGGTCCGGGTGGCCTTGCCCGCCTCGATCGTGATCTTGAGCAGCTTCTCCACGCCCTTCTCGCCGATCCGCTGCCGCCAGCGGGTCATCTGGGTCGGATGAACGGGCAGGTCATGGCGGAAGAATTCCTCGCCGCAGAAGAACTGCCAGTAGGGGTTCTCAACTCAGCGGGCAACGGTCAGCTCGTCGGAGAGGTTGAAGGTGTGCTTGAGGAGTTGGAGGCCGGCCATGAGCCGGGTGGGGACCGCCGGTCTGCCGTTGTTGGGGCAGAACATGGGCCGGAATTCAGCGGCGATTGCATCCCAATCGATGGCCGCGGCAAGGCGGACCAGCTCGTGGTTCATGTCCAGGGCCAGGTCCAGGCGCATGGTCCCCATCAGGGTGCGTTCGTGGGTGGTTGCCTTGGGCTTGGGCTTCGTCGGTACACCGGAATCCGGGGGGTCGCCCCCTACTATCTTGTGTACCTTATACTTGAAAAGTTTCATCAAATTACTGATTTATTTGCTGGTTGTACGTAATGCAGGGCCGACTAATGAACCGCCTGGTTTGGCATGCCACTTCCGATCTAATCGGCATGCCAAAGCAATCGAATCATGAAGGGTACTCGTCTGATTTGGCGCGCCAAATCAATCGGAAAACGAAGTCCGTCCTCACGGTCCCGTCGCCGCTGCCATAGACCGCCCGATTGAACGACTGGCCATTCTTCTGCGGTGTAATGTAGCGCCATATGCGGACAAATTGGCGCGTCAAAGCAACCGCCAGATGGCCTTCAGGCTTGGGTTGGATCGCTTTTTGCGTCAGGCGAGCCATTCTCGCGCCAGATCCACTCCCGGAAGACCAACTCGGAGACGATGGAAATGGAGAAGGCCGCCCAGAAACCTGCGCCGTACCACATGAAACAAGTCACAGCAAGCCATTGCCCGACATACATGGGGTGCGTAAACCATCGGTAGGGACCTGTCCTGACGAACTTGAACGGCACAGGAGAAGGACCAATGCGAGCCCCTTTTGGGTTCAGTTTTGCAGCCCAGGAAGTCAGGGCGATACCAGCAAAGCCCAAGATCAGGAGCAGAAATCGGAAATGTGCAAAAAAAGCAGCGATGTTGCCGAAAAAACGAAGCATGGTGGCCTCTTTGATTGGTTGACGCTAACAATTCGGGAGTTGATCAGCTCCGTTGGAGTGTTCAAGTGCTGCGGTCAACTGATCCCGTTGCGAGTGCAGGAGCCCGCAGGAACGTAGGAGCGACTTGTAGAGAGCGAATGCCTCAGTAAGTAAGGCCAGAAAGAGCGCGATGCCCAAAAGCCATGGCGCCAGATTCAAGCAGATGACCCAGATGAACATGAGAATCGCCCAAGGCAACAACAGAAGGCCGAGCCGTTTTAGACCCGTATCATCCATCTCGCTCGGATTCATGCCCTTGGGATCCAGCGGCTGAGGGTGTTGAATAGAAAAACGTAGCCCGACGCGCGCTTGAGCTAACGCCAGCGTGCTACACAAAAGAAATGCATATAAGCAGAGTGAGGGGGGCATGGGAGTTGCGAAAACTGCACAGAGCATCAGAAGAAAGACGACTGTGAACTTGTACAGCAGGGTGCCAGCGAGCTTTCCCAGGAGAAGATCGGAATCTTCAAGAGGAAGTGTCCAATACCCCCGAACGCTGGCGCGGTCAAAACCGAACAAGGCGCAACTGAACTTGCCCCCAAGGGGAAGCATGACCCAGCTCATACAGCCAACAGTCCAGGAAGGTCCGGGGCGAAGCCCTACAGCAAGGGGTTCAATCAAGCTCAAGAGCGCGATGAATGGCAGGAATAGGAAAATGCGTCCGTTCTTGCTGCTGATAATTCCGTACCATCTATATTTTGCCACACCCATCCACAGGCGATCGAAAGTCCAAGGCTTCCTGAAGCCCATGTCGGCTTGGTGTCTGGTCTCCCCCAGCAAGTCACGTCGAAGCACTCCATACGTCGCGAAGATAAGAATGATGGTCCACCCCACTGCCAGGCCGATGGCATTTAAGGGGGGCCAGCCTCCAGAAAGGATTGCTTCCCAACAAAGAACAAGTTGGGTTGTGGGGAGCCATGGCGCCAAATGAATCCCGAACTGTTCGATGGGAAGCGAGCGAAGTGTCTGTCCCTTGAGAAGAAATGAGATCAGAGCCCGCATCGCGAAAAAAACTACTGCATAGATGGCCAAGATCTTCAAGCTGCTTCCAACATGGCGGCTCACAGAACCCACTAGGTGTTCCAGACAAATGAGCCAAAGGAGCATCAGTGGAATACAGGGAATTACCGAGAAAAGCAAGCTCGGGTGGGCCAGGGACGCACCAAAGCAGGCAGCAAGCCCTATGATCCAGAGGAAGACCTTGATCGGTGTAAACAGGGAAGCCACCAGTTCGCTCAGGAACAAAGCATGAGGAGGGGCAATAAAGGGTCTAAAGGGTTCGAAATTTAGAGTGCAGGTGCCATCCCATATCCCAGAGAGAGTACCAGAGCCCAGTAGTAGATTGGCCATTACAAGGCCTATAATATAGGGATTGGCGTGTCCAAGGGCGTTGGCGGCATAATGTGAAAATATCCCAGTAGCGACTAGAGATGGAATGGATATGATGCAAAGGAAGACAATCAACCCTTTCCTCTTGCGCGGGTTGTTCTTCAATTTCTCTGAATATAAGGCTGCACGGAAAAGGTTCACATCCATGTGAGCGCTCCCGCCTTAGCCTTTCCGACCGTACGCAGGAAAAGAGACTCCAATGTCTCGTTTCCTCTGAGGAGTGATTCAGCCGATCCATCTGCCTCTATGCGTCCCTGGTTGATGATAATAAAGCGACTGCAAAGACGTTCTGCAAGGCCGAGTAGGTGGCTGGTCATCAAGATGGTTGTCCCATGGTCACGCAGGGATTCCAACAAGGAGCGGAGCGTGTCGGAGCTGACAGGATCCAGGCCTTCAAAGGGTTCATCTAAGAAAAGAAGACTAGGGGCATGAAGAAGTGCAGCGCTGAGGGCCGTTTTCTTTTTCATTCCAAAACTGAAATCAACTATTGGAAGCGGTTGTAAGAAATCAATTTCCAGCAATTCGCCGAGTTCTCGGATGCGATTCTGAAGAACCTCTTCTTGCAATCCGTGGATTCGGCCGACGAAATGCAGATACTGCTCACCCGTAAGCCCATCAAACAAGGCAGTCGTATCAGGCATAACGCCCATGATGCGACGCAGAGCTGTTGGTCGGCTCTCAACGCGATGTTTACAGATGTCCATGCTGCCTTCCGAAGGGGAAAGCTGGCCGGTCAATAAACGAACAAGCGTTGTTTTTCCCGCACCATTCCTTCCGAGAATTCCTATAAATTCGCCTGCTTGAACTTGAAAATTGATTTCTTTAAGTGCCCATACGTCACCAAAACGGCGCCCAAGGCTTTCCACGTTAATCACCATTTAGGTCTCCAAGTGAAGCCATGCTGGCGTAAGCGTCAATGAGGGAACGAGGATCATTCGAAAAAGGAAACAACCTCCCACCATCGCCCCCTCACTTCCGTTCACGGTCCATTCGGACAAGGTTGGTCGCGGACTTCATGCAGACAACTTGCGTGACACCTGGTCGGAACTTGGTTCGTGGACAGACAACGAAGTCGCCCACAACAGGCTTGTCAATAAAGTCACCAGAAAGGGAACGGAGGTTTTCTGGGAGTTCTTCGCTCGAATCATCCCCACGGGCTCCAAGAATCCGCTTTGTTCCAATAATCCCTATCCGGAGACGGGGAGGTCCGTTCCAAGCCGACATGCGTCCATGCACCTTGAAGGCAGGCCCGGCACCTTCGTGGGCCTGTGCGCAATCGCCATCCACCCCTTCTGGGTCTTTCTGGGCGACCCGGGGAGACGCAGCATGTAATGCGCTCAGGGCTAAGAAGATAGCCCCCGAGATCAAGGATGGAACAGGGGTGGGCATTGCGGCTGATTCCGAATGGATCCTGGATTTCTGGGAGGTTCCTAATGATAGCTTGCCTTGGCGAGCCCAAACGCCGGCCGAGGGTTTCTTGGGCGGTACGTTTTGCCTGAAGGGAAGGCTCAAGGGAGGTCCTCGCTGGGACGATGTTTTGTGCCCGAGCATCCCTTGGATTTCCGGGACAGGTGTTCCTGTTTCAGCGTGCAGGGAGGCAAACGTCGCTCGAGGTCTGTGCTGCGTCACCGTGCCCGGAAGGGCCCTTGGGTCAGGGAGACCTGGAGGACGCGTTCGGACTGGGCGAAGGCCGCGGTGATCTGCTCGAGGAACCGCGCTGCGAGGGGGTGGCATTCAGGCCATTCTGGAAAGCCTGGGCTTGTTCCAGGGCGGCATCGTGGCTCGACCGGACCTGGAGGACGCGCTTGGACATAGGGGCCAGAGGTGCCGCAGGGGGTGCTTGAGCCAGGGCCAAATCGGTGAGGGCCCTTGCGATGCGCCCGTTGCCGTCCTCGAAAGGATACAGGGTCACCAACCCAGGATGGGTCAGGCCGGCGCGGACCAAGCCGTCCAGCCTGCCGTGGGATTCGTTGAATTTCGATGCGGCCGACCCTCACGCCCCGCCGGGCAAGCCCTGGGGATTCGGGGGCCCTCCCTTCCCGGCGCCGGGCGCCGCCTTGGGCCCCCGGCTCTGCACCCGGTCCATCCCCGCGGCTTCACGGGGCCGCCCCCCCGCCCTGTTGCCAGGGGCTCCTGGAGCGGCAACACTCCGAAGCAAGCCCCCACGAGGTTTCCCATGCCCCTGCCCTTCCCCGCCGAGATCCCCCCCGACTTCCAGGCCCGGCGCGGCTGGCGGCTGACCCTGAACGGGGCGCCGGTGGAGCCGGTCACGGGGTTCACGCTGGAGGCGCCGGCCTTCGGAACGCTGGCCTACGGGCTCCTGCCCCGCGGCTACGACGGCTGGTGCTTCCACGAGACGGGCGGAGGCGGGGTCGTGGTGGCGCCCTTCGCCACGGTGGACGGACGGCTCCATGTGGGCGTCATCCGCCAGGCCCGGGCCTTCCAGGGCGGGGAGGTGTGGAACCTCCCCCGGGGGTTCCGGGATCCGGGAGAAACGGCGAGCCAGGCGGCACGGCGGGAGCTGTTCGAGGAGACCGGCCTGGAGGTTCCGGAGGCGGAGATCCTCGTGCTGGGCCCTCCGGGCAATCCCAACAGCGCCTTCTTCCGCACCGACGCCCCCGGCGAGGGCATGGGCATCTGCGCGGCGGCCGTGGACCCCGCCCAGGCGGCAGGCCGGACCGGACCCGACGCGGCCCACGAGGGCATCACGGATTTCCGTTTCATCCCCTGGACGGAAGCGGCCGGTCTGGGCGACATGATCACCAATGCCGCCGTCGCGCGCCTCCTCGCCCATCTCGCGACGGCCCCCGGGGAGGTCCGCCTGTGAGCCGCCACCCCGAGTACCTGGATGTGCTGGACACCGTCCGCCTGAGCAGCCGGAACGGACAGGATGCCACCGCGGACCGGGTCCTCGCCCGGGCCCGGCTTTCCCTCGCCCTCCTCCAAGGCCGGGTGCCGGTGCTGAGCCAGACCCAGGTCTTCGACTCGCCTATCCTCCTGCCCGACACGTTCGAGACCTCCGACTTCCAGGACCTCTGCCAGCTATTCTCGGCTGGTCTCATCCAGATGCGGCCCTTCGGAACGCCGGGGGCCGTGGAGGCCTTCCGCCGAGCGCTGGCCCGGGATCTCTTCGTCTTTTCCGCCTGGCCCGAACTCCCGGACCGGCGGGGGGGCAGCGCCGATCCGCGGGGGGACCTGCTGGCCTTCCTGGAGGATGGGCGGGTCCACGGCCTGACGCCGGCCCTTCACGCCCGGGCCGAGGCCCTGGTGGCCCTGGACCGCCATGAAAAGCGCTTCGAAGGACGGCGCCCGGCCCAGGGTCGGGCCCCGCGCCTGGCCCAGGTGTTCGCCCAGGTCCGCCACGGTCTGAAGGCGCCTGGAGGCCTGGCCCCCATCCTGGACCGCCTGGCAAGCCAGCCCGGAGACCGCAGCGCCCTCTATGGGGCCATCGAGGCGGGCGACGAAGCCCCCGCCCTCCAGGCCGCGGCCCGGGAGCTGGTGGACGCCTGCTACAACCGCGTGGTGGCCGGATCCCTCGGCCTCCACCGCATGGAACTCACCCTCGCGGCCACCTCCGCGGCCGAGGCCGCCCAGGCCCTCCTCGCCCGGGAGGAAAAACACCTGGAGACGCAGGTGGCCGAGGTCCTCCTGCCTCCGGACGGCAAGGCGCTTCGCCCGGTGGACTGGACCCTCCTCCGGGACTTCCGCCAGCGCTTCCCGGAGGGCATGGCCAGCCCCCACTACGCGAAGGCCGGTTCCGCCTTCCTGGCCCAGGCCATCGCCCAGCGCGGCCAGACGGCATACGGCCTCGCCCTTCGCCTCGCCACCTGGGCCATCCCCACCGCCCTCGGCGCGGCGGCGGGCTGGACGAGCCCCGCCTCCAGCAGTCAGGCGTTCCAGATGGTCCTGTGGGGGGCCCCGGGCGCCCTGGGGCACGTGCTGCACACGACGGTCACGCGGGTGTCGACCCAGCGCCTGGAAAAGCGCTTCCGGGCGCTGCTGGGCACCGTCCGGGCCTGAGTCCCGGGCTCAGTGGGTGATGTAGTGCTCCAACTGGCCGATGACGAACTGCTGCTCGGAGATGACTTCCTTGACGAGGTCGCCGATGGACAGGAAGCCGGCGACGGTGCCATCGGCGGCCAGCACGGGCAGGTGCCGCACGTGCTTCTCGGTCATGATCTCCATGCACACCTCCACGCGCTCCGTCAGCGGGACGGTGATGAGGTGCTCGCTCATGACCTCGCTGACGCGGGTGTCTGCGGAGGAGCGGCCGTGGAGGATCACCTTCCGGGCGTAGTCCCGCTCCGAGAAGATGCCCACCGGACGGTCGCCGTCCATGACCAGGAGGGCGCCGATGTCGTGCTTGGCCAGCAGGTGCAGGGCCTGGAGCACGGTGGCGTCGGCGGCCACCGACAGCAGGCGGTGGGGTTTGCCGGCGAGGAGCTGTTCCAGGGATTTCATGCCGCCTCCGAAGGGCCGAAACCGGCGCTCCGTGCGGCGGTCCGGGCTTTGGCCCGAAGGTAGGGCGTTTCGGGAACGAGTTCCATTTAAATAAATTTTTCCGGATTCGAGCCTCAGGGATTGGGCAGGTCGATGGCCGGCAGGTCAACGTAGAACCGGGCGCCTTCGCCCAGCCGGGTCTCCAGGTCGATGCTGGCGCCCATGGCGTCCACCATCTGCTTGACGATGCTCAGCCCCAGGCCCGTGGACTTCTCCTGTCCCGTGGGCCGCGCGCTGTGCCGCGCGAAGCGCTGGAAGAGGCGTTTCCGGTCCTCCTCGGTGAAACCCGGTCCCTCGTCAGCAACTATGAGCCGAACATGATCGCCCCGGCGCGCCAGCTCCACGGTGACCCGCCGCCCCGCGGGCGAGAACTTGATGGCGTTGGACAGGAGGTTCTCCAGGATGCCCTGGCAGAAGCGGGCGTCGCCCGTCACCCAGAGGGGGCCGCCCTCCGACGCGTGGAGGAGGCGCACCCCCTTGGCCTCGGCCGCCGGCCGGTGGCGGCCGACGACCATGTGCGCCAGGGAGCGCAGGTCCACGGGCTCCCGCTCGGGCCGGAGGCTGCCGGATTCCAGGGCCGTCACATCCAGGAAGCGGCCGATCAGATCGGCCATGTCCCGGCCCGCCGCGAGGATGGCCGCGGCCCCGCGCCGGATCGCCGCGAGGTCGTCCTCCTCCTGCAGCAGCTGCGCCTCCAGCACGATGCCGCTGAGGGGATTGCGGAGGTCGTGGGCGACGATGCCCATGAAATTGGTCTTCTGGGCGTCCAGGGCCTGGAGTTCCGCGTTGGCGGACTCCAGGTCGAGGGTGCGTTCGCGGAGTTCGCGGGTCCGGTCCTGGATGGCGGCCTCGAGGGCCGCGTTCCGCCGGCGCAGGGCCCGGGAGCGGCGCCGGACCAGGGCCGCCACGCCCCAGGACGCCAGCAGGGCGCCCGTCGCCGCCGCCCACCAGGTGCGGAACCAGGGGGGACGCACCCGGAAGGCGAGGACGGCCTCGGGACCGATCGCGCCGTGGACGTCCATGGCCCGGACGCGGAACCGGTAGCTCCCCTCCCACAGGCCGAGGTATTCCTTGAAGGGCTCCCGCGTCCAGGGAGACCAGTCGTGGTCGAGCCCGTCCATCCGGGTCTGGAACAGGACGCCGTCGCCCGCGTCGAAGGCCGGAGCGGCGAACTCGAACCGGAGCCGGCCCTCCCGGTGGGCCAGCGCCACCGGGGCGCCGGCGCCGTCCACGGGGAGGACGCGGCCCAGGGCCGTGGCCGCCCTGCGAAGCCGCGCCTCCGGGGCGGCGGCGCGCTCCCGGACCTGGAGGGTGTCGAGGCGGTGCAGGAGACCGACGTCGCCGATCCAGACCGCGCCCGGCTCCACGAGGAGGGGGCTCTCGTCCTGGGCCTGGAAGCGCCGGGACGGCGCGATCTCCCAGCGCAGCCCGCCCCCCGGCGCCGGCACGGCGGCGCCCAGCAGGTAGCGCAGGGTGGTCCGGTCCTTCACGATCATCCACAGCCGGCCGGTGGGGTCGGCCTGGAGGTCCTGGAGCCCGTAGGGGCTGCCCGCGAGCAGCGCGCCCAGGGCGGGATCCGGCACGAAGGCGCCCCTGGCCGCGTCGAAGCGGCAGGTCCCCTCCGGGGTGGAGAAGACCAGGCCTCCCCCGAAGGCGTGGACGGTGATCTGGTAGGGGGACGGCAGGCCCTGGGCGGTGCCGTAGCGGACCACCTCCGCCCGGGGGGCGCCGGGGGCGCCGGTGACCCGGACCCGGAGGACGCCCTGGGTGCCGGTGCACAGCCAGTGCCCGCCCGCGCCATCGGGACAGCCGCCGCGGATCTCCTCGGTGATGCCCTGGAGGGCGGCCTCCCGGCGCCAGGTTCCGCCTCCCTGGCGGAGGGTGAACAGCCCGGCCAGGTGCCCCACGAGGATCCGGTCGCCGTCCAGGCCCAGCCAGCGGCATGCGGTGAGGGAGGTCGCCACCGGCTCCGCGGCGCCGCCCCGGATCCGGTACACCCCCCCGTAGGACGCGGCCAGCAGGTCCTCGCCGACGCTCAACAGGTGCCAGGTCTGCCCCTTGATGCCGGTCACCTGGGCGAACCTCGCCCCGTAGGGCCCCGGCGCGAGCCGGAACACCCCCAGGCTCGTGCCCGCGTACAGGACGCCCTTGTGGCGGTGGAGGCTGAGCACGTGGCCCCGGAGGCCGTTCTCGACGCCGAAGCGGGTGAGGGGGTCGGGGTGCTCGACCCGGGCGAGCCCCTCGTCCAGCCCCAGCCAGAGGCCCCCCGTGCGGTCCTGCCGGACGCCCAGGACGGAATCGGTGGGCAGGCCCGTGCTGCGGTCCACGAGGGTGGCGATCCGCCCTTCCCGGTCCGCGGTCAGCAGTCCCCCCATGAGTGTGCCGATGACGAGGGTCCCGTCCGGAAGGCGCGCATGGCTGTAGAGGAGCGCCTTGGCCAGGCGCCCCGCGGCCTCCGGCGCGAAGGGGCGGATTCCTTCGCCGTCGTGGAGCCACAGCCCGGTCCGGGTGCCGACCAGCAGGGTCTCCGCGGACCAGGGCTCGACCATGAAGACCTTCTCCCCGGCCAGGGCCGCGGTGCCGGGAAGGACCTTGAAGGCGTCCCCCTCCAGGACGGCCAGGCCGGAGCCCACCACGTGGACCAGGATCCGCCCGCCGGCCTCGAAGATGCCCGTGAAGGCCCGCCCCGGGGGCGCCCAGCTCCGGACCCGCGCGCCGTCCCAGAAGAAGAGGCGCTCCGTGGCGAGGAAGTAGACCCCCCGGGGCGTGGCGAGGGTCCGCCAGATGTAGTTGAAGTTCCGGTCCTCCGGCGCCGCGGCGTCCAGCAGCGAACGGTAGCGGAATCCGCCGTCCCCCGTGCGTTCGAGGGTGCCGAAGTCCCCCGCGGCCCCCACGCAGACCCGGCCCCGGGCGTCCACCGCGAGGGAGCGCACGTGGCGGCGCTGGGAGATGGGCGCGAGTTGCCAGCGGACCCCGTCGTAGACGAGGACGCCCTCGTTGTTGGCCACGAACACCAGCCCCTGGGCATCCTGGACCACGTCCCAGTTCTGGGAGCCGCCGGGCAGGTCCCGGGGCGTCCACAGCCGGAGGGGAGGCAGCCCCTGCTCCGGCGGCAGGGCGCGCACCTGCGGCCAGGGCGCGAGGGCCAGGGCCGTCCAGAGGTAGAGGCATCGTGTAAGCGTCAAGGCGTACCGGTGAGCTGTCATCCCATCCTATGACGAATCCCGCCGCCGCGAACCGGGGTCTGCGCGGGGACTTGACGGGTCATATTATTTATTTATTTTCTGTCCAGGAGGCTCCATGAAACGCCTGACCGCCCTGCTCATCCCCCTCGCGCTGGTGCTCGCGGCCAGTCCGGTCCTCGAAGCCCACGGCCGCGCGGGTTCCGCCCGGGGAGGCAAGCACCACCCCTCCAAGCGACCCGCCGTGAAAAAGCACCTGCCCGAGGGTCACGTCGGCCACATGCGCTGAAGTTCGGGCACCATGGGGCACGGCCCCCCGGGGGGCCGCTCCGAGGTCCACCATGCGCCCCAAAGAGACCGTCCTCGCCTGGGTCAAGGCCTTCAACCGCGCGGACGCGGATGATGTCGCCCGCTTCTACGCGGAGGACGCCATCCGCCACCCGGTGACCGACTTGGCCCAGTCGGGGCGCGAGGCCGTCCGGGAGGCCTACGCCCGGGAATTCCGGGACGCCGACCGGGTCTGCCTCGTGGAGAACCTCTTCGAGGACGGCGAGTGGGCCGTCCTCGAATGGAAGGATCCCCAGGGGCTGCGGGGATGCGCCTGCTTCCGCGTGGTGGACGGCCTCATCGTCCTCCAGCGGATCTACGGGTGAGCCGGTGCTATCCTGACCGCCTCCAGGTCCCGGAGCGCCCATGGCCGTCAGCATGTCCAGGCTCGATGAACTGATCGCCCTCCGGGCCCGGGAACGGGAGGAGGCCCAGCGGGACCATCTCCGGGCCATGACCGGGCGCCTCGACGAGGCCCTGGGGCCGCGCGTCCTGGAGGCCCTGGATCCCGGGGGGGAGGGTGGCTGGGAGGCCGGGCCCCTGGCCGCGGCGCGGCGCTTCGTCTTCCGGAACACGGAGTACCACCTGGCCGTCCACGCCCCCCTGGGCGCGCCCCGGGTGGAGGTGGAGCTCCGTCACGCGGACCTGCGCTTCAACGCCCTGGCGAAGAAGACCGCCCTCCAGGACGTGGACGAGGACTGGTTCCTCGCCAACCTGGAGACCCTGGCCGGCCAGGTCCGGGACCGCCTGGTGAACCCCCGGAACTTCACCTGAGGTGGCGCTTCGCCTCGGCCAGGAACCGGGCCCGGGCGAAGGCGTGGTCCACGAGGGGCGCGGGGTAGCCCGGGGCGCCGCCGGCCTCCCAGGGGCGGTGGACCACGCGGGTGGGGAGGCCCGCCAGTTCCGGCACCCACCGGCGCACGTAGACGCCGTCCGGGTCGAAGCGCTCCCCCTGGGCCACGGGGTTGAAGACCCGGAACCAGGGCTGGGCGTCGCAGCCGCAGCCCGCGCTCCACTGCCAGCCCATGCTGTTGTTGGGGAGGTCCGCGTCCTCCAGGTGGGCCAGGTAGTGGGCCTCCCCGAGGCGGTAGTCCACCAGGAGGTGCTTGGTGAGGAAGCTGGCGGCCACCATGCGGGCGCGGTTGTGGACCCGGCCCGTGGCCAGGAGCTCCCGGGCCGCGGCGTCCACCACGGGGTAGCCGGTGCGGCCCTCGGCCCAGGCCCGGAACGCGGCGCCGTCGTCCCGCCACGGGAAGCCCCGGAAGGCGGCCTGGAAGGGCGCGTCGACCAGTTCGGGCCAGGCGCGCAGGAGGTGGTGGGCGAAGTCCCGCCAGACCAGCTGGCGTTGCCAGGCGGGCGCTCCCGGCCGGCCCGAGGCGGCCGCCCAGGCCTGGCCCGCGCTGACCCGGCCCGCGTGGAGGTCCGTGGACAGCCCCGAGGTCCCCGCCTGGTCCAGGCGATCCCGGGCCTCGGCGTAGGCCGCCAGCCCCCCCTCCAGGAAGGGGCCGAGGCGATCGGGGAGCAGGGGTCCCGCGGGCCAGCGGGCCAGGTCCGCCGGCAGGGGGTCCAGGCGCTCCGGCGCGTCCAGGGGCCGCGCCAGGAGGGCCCGGCGCTGGAAGGCGCCATGGTAGGCGGTGAAGATCCGGAACATGCCCCCTTCCCCCGTGCGCAGGCCCTCCGTCAGGGTCTCGCCGGGGAAGAGGCGCAGGGGGCACGGCAGGGCGTGGGCCAGGGCCGCCTCCTGGGCCCGGGCCCCGGGCTCCGAGAAGGCCAGGGCGTGGACCGCCCCCGCGCCGAGGCGCGCAGCCAGGGCCGGCAGGACCTCCAGCGGGTCTCCGGGCGCGTGGACCAGGCCGGAGCCCAGGGCCTCGAGGCGCGCCGCGAGCTCGCCCAGGTACGGCCGCGTCCGGGCGTCGGGGAGCCCCGCGAAGACCGGCACCGCCGCCGGCGCCGCCGCGGCCAGGGACCCCAGGTCCGCCACGCGCAGATCCTTGCCCCGGTACCAGACGATGATCGCCATGAAAGCCCCCGTTCCCTTGAGATTCTTAACGGAAGGCGGGCGCCGGGAACCAGGATTTTTTCGGGGTATGCTGGGGGGGTCAGGAGACCGCCATGCCCGAAACCGCCATCACCTTCGACGACGTCCTCCTGATCCCCGCCTACAACCACCACGAATCGCGGCGCATCGTGGACATCGGCATGACCGACAAGACCGGCAAGCTCACCCTGGAGCTGCCCATCCTGACGGCCAACATGGACACCATCACCGAGGACGCCATGGCGGACTTCATCTCCGCCAAGGGGGGCATCGGCACCCTGCACCGCTTCTGCACGGTCGAGGAGAACGTGGAGATGTTCCGGCGCTGCCGGGGCCCGGTCTTCGTGAGCGTGGGCACCTCCGAGAAGGAGATGGAGCGGGTCGAGGCCCTGAAGGCCGCCGGCGCCCAGTACTTCTGCGTGGACGTGGCCCACGGCCACGCCAAGTACGTGGGGAAGATGATCAAGCGCATGCGCCAGATGCTTCCCAATGAGTGCATCATGGCGGGCAACGTGGCCACCTACGCCGGCGCCGACTACCTGGCCAGCGTGAAGGCCGACATCATCAAGGTGGGCATCGGGCCCGGCAGCGTGTGCACCACGCGCATCAAGACGGGCTTCGGGGTGCCCCAGCTCACCGCCATCCAGGAATGCGCCCGGGCCGACCGCTCCATCGTCGCCGACGGCGGCATCCGGTACCCGGGCGACATCGTGAAGGCCCTGGCCTTCGGGGCCGACTTCGTGATGGTGGGCGGCATGCTGGCCGGCACCCGCCCGACCCCCGGCGAGCCCCTCCTCGACGACCTGGGCCAGCCCACCCACAAGAGCTACCGGGGCATGGCCAGCAAGGAGGCCGCGGACGACCACCTCGGCGGCCTCACCGGCTGGAAGACCGCCGAAGGTGTGGCCACCAAGGTGCCGTACCGGGAGGACGAGGACGACATCATCGCCGACATCGTCGGCGGCCTGCGCAGCGGCCTCACCTACGCGGGCGCCAACACCATCCGGGAGCTCCAGCGCAAGCTCAACTACATGGTCATCACGCCGGCCGCGCGCATGGAGAGCCTGCCGCACAAGCTCATGCAGTAGGCGCGACGACGGCCCTCACTTGGAGGCGGGGTCGATGGTTTCCACGGAGTCGATGGTCAGCCACGCTTTCCCGGGATCCATGAAGGCCGCGTCGTTGACGGTGTAATTGACCTTTTTGTCGACGGTCATGTCC
The DNA here is from genome assembly GCF_030295425.1 of Mesoterricola sediminis. Classification (NCBI taxonomy): domain Bacteria; kingdom Pseudomonadati; phylum Acidobacteriota; class Holophagae; order Holophagales; family Holophagaceae; genus Mesoterricola; species Mesoterricola sediminis. Next base: position 3,256,730 of record NZ_AP027081.1, read on the forward strand.
TTGAAGGTCACGTTCTTGGAGGCAAAGGACGAGCCGAACTTCTTGAACGAGAGGTTGACGTCCATCTCCACGGCGTGGCCGTCGTCATCCGTGGCTTCGATGGCGAAGATGCTAGAGAAGCTGAGAGCCGTCGTGTCGAAGTAGAGGTAGATCGCCTGCTTGGCGGGAACCTCGGCCAGGAACCGGTCCGCGGGCTGGCTCTTCACCTTGCCCACGACCTTCCGCGGCTTCGGGTCGGACACGCCGGTCGCCACATAATAGTTGCCGACCGTCAGGAACTTATCGACAACCCTCAGCTTGATCGGCAGGTCCGTGTTGTTCTTGATGACCGTGAACCGCGAGCGCACGAGGCCCAGCGCGGGATCGGCCTGGGCCGGGGCGCAGGTGAGCACGGCAATCGCCGCCAGCGCGGCAGGGCGCAGGTTCATGAATTCCTCCGGGGTTGGGGGTGAGACCTTTCGGGATGGAAGGCTGGGGCAAATATTAATTCTTTATCGCATCTGTCAAGCCCCCGGCGCGTAGGCAAGCTCCGGGCCCCCAGGTAAGCTGGAGGCATGACCACCAAGCGCTTTTTCACCTACGAGGAGATCCATCGCACGGTGGCCGCCCTGGCCCGGGAAATCCAGGCGAGCGGCTTCGACCCGGACGTGACGGTGGCCATCGGCACCGGCGGCTTCATCCCCGCCCGGATCCTGAAGACCTACCTGAAGAAGCCCATCCTCACCGTCGGCATCAAGCTCTACGGCGACGACAACGTCATCCACGGGGGCCCCAGCAAGGTGCAGTGGATCGACGAGGTGGAGCGCAAGCTGAAGGGCCGGCGGGTGCTGCTCATCGACGAGGTGGACGACACCCGCACCACCCTGGCCTACTGCCTGCGCGAGCTCCTGAACCACGAGCCGGCCGAGATCGCCGTGGCCGTGCTGCACTGCAAGGACAAGCCCAAGCGGGACGAGCTCCCCGGCGCGGTGAAGCGCTACTGGGCGGGCCAGCACCTCCAGGACGTCTGGGTGGTGTACCCCTGGGACGCCGAGGACATCGACGCCCACTGCGCCCAGGCCGAGCAGGCTGGGCACCGGTAGGGCCGGCCCGATCCATGAACCAATCAATCAATCCGGGGAGCGCCGCCCCCACCCCGCCCCGCACGGGCGTCCAGAAAAAACAGGTTATATAAGTAAGTCTTAGGAAAAAGGCTTGAAATTCCGCTTCCCCGGGAGCTTGATAGGCTTATTCTTTCAATGAAGTCCATCACCCATTGGACGGTGCAGCCGCAACCGCCGGAGGAACCCATGAACCAGGTCGTCGCCCGCTACCAGGATGGCCACCTCATCAAGGGCCATACCGTCGATTTCACGCCCACCAGCGAACGGTTCCACGTGTACCCCTTGGGCTCGTACCCGGGGGCCAAACCGCTGGAGATCGATGTCACCGATCTCAAGGGCGTCTTCTTCGTGAAGAACCTCCAGGGCAACCCGGCCCACGTGAAGCGCAACATCTTCGAACCCACCAACCTGACGCCCGGGCGCAAGGTGCGGGTCGTGTTCAAGGACGGTGAGGTCCTCCTCGGCCATGCCCAGGGCTACCACCCCGAGCGCAAGGGCTTCTTCATCCTCCCCGCGGACCAGCGGTCGAACAACGAGCGCTGCTACGTCCTCGCCGCGGCCACGCGGGAAGTCTCCATCCTCGGCGCCTGATCAGCGCGCGCGGAACAGCAGGTCCAGGTCCTCCTTGAGGCTCTGGAGGTCCTCCTCGTGCTCCACCTCCTGGGCGAGGATGCCCAGGGCCATGTTGTAGGTGACCGGATCCGCTTCGCGGGTGGCCTCCATCAGGTTCTTGTAGGTGGAGATCGCGCACTGCTCGCCGGCGATGTTCTGCTCCAGGAGGGTGCCCACGAAGGGATCCTCGGGGGCGTCGTAGGGGCAGGGGCTGAATTCGCCCCACTGGGAGGGGCGCAGGATGGGAACCCCGCCCAGCTGGACGATGCGGTTGGCCACCAGGGTGGCGTGGGCCAGCTCCTCCGTGGCGTGGAGGTTGAGTTCGGCGGCGACGGCGTCCTTCATGGGCCCCTTGATCAGCTTGGCCCCCAGCCAGTACTGGTAGTAGGCGAGCCATTCGCTGGCGTAGGCCGCGTTCAGGAGCCGCAGCAGCTCATTGATGTCCATGCCGACGATTTCCCGGCCCTTGGTGCCCATGGGAGCCTCCGTGTGGGCCCCCAGCATAGCCTAGGTCGGGAGGGATTGTGACGGACATCCCCCGGAGCCGCGCGGGACGCTTGCTAGAATCCCGGGGACCGCGTCTGGAAACTCAGGAGTCATCCATGTTCGATATTGAACTGTCGCTGGATCAGCAGATCCTCGCTTCGGGCCGCATCCGGCCCGCCGTCGTCTTCCCGGAGGCGCTCGACCCGCGGATCATCGAGGCGGCCTGCAACCTCACCCGGTTCGCCCGCCCCGTGTTCCTCGCCACGGAGGCGGAGGTGCGGGAGGTGATCAGCCGCCAGCTCGGCCACCTTGATCCCACCCGCGTCGCCTTCGCCCTCTCCGAGAGCGCCTTCGTGGACATCACGAAGCGCCAGGACCTGGTGGAGGCCTTCGCCCGGGACCACGTGGAGGCCTGCCGCGCCGAGGGCCGCGAGATCAGCCTCTTCGACGCCCAGTGCTGGGCCTCCGTGCCCGTCAACTTCGGCATCATGGCCGTGGCCCACGGGCACGCGGACACCGTCGTGGGCGGCGTGGCCACCGGCGAGAAGGCCTTCTTCCGCCCCATGCTGAAGCACCTCAAGGCCCAGGAGAACTGCTGCGAGGCGGGCATCTTCGTCCTCCCCGACGAGCATCCGAAGGACATCATCAACCAGAACATCGTGGTCTTCGGGGACGTGGGCGTGAACGCCGTCATGACCCCCGAGAGCCTCGCCGCCTCCGCCGTGGGTACCTGCGCCATCGCGCGGGACCTCATCCCCGAGTCCGTGCTCCCCGAGATCAACGGCGCCATCGTCTCCTATTCCAACCGCGGTTCCGACGACGGCCCGGGCGCGGATCTGGTCCGGGAGGCCACCCGCCTCGTGCCGGCCCTCCTGGAGGAGCGGATCCGCCGCGGCGACCGCTACCGCTCCATCCGGATCCAGGGCGAGGTCAAGGTGAACGTGGCCCTCTCCCAGCGCTCCGCCACCTACTACCACGGGGGCCAGGACGTGCAGTGGCCCGGTTCGGCCAACGTCATCATCTGCCCCAACCTGGACATGGGGAACATGCTCTACCACCTCTACGCGACCCGGTTCCCCGACGCGAAGAAGTTCCCCGTCCTGTTCGGGCTGCGATTCAAGGGCGTGGACCTGGCCATGGACTGCACCCCCGAGGACATCCGCCTGGCGGTGAAGGCTTCCGTGCTGCGGATGTACAAGTACGGCCAGTGGGAGGAGACCCCGAAGGACACCTTCTTCCGCCGCTACCGCGTCCTCGCCATCAACCCCGGCTCTACCTCCACCAAGATCGCGATCTACGAAGGCGACAAGGAGCGCGCGACCCAGGAGCTCCAGCACGCCGCCGAGGAGCTGCTGCCCTTCGAGGGCCAGCCCATCACCAGCCAGTTCGCCTTCCGCAAGGACGCCATCCTCGCCTTCCTCGCCGAAGGCGGCCTGGGCGTCGCGGACCTGGACGCCGTGGCCGGCCGGGGCGGCCTGCTGTGGCCCCTCGAGCACGGCACCTACCACGTCAATGAGCGCATGGCCGACGACCTGGCCCAGGGCGTCCAGGGCGACCACGCCTCGAACCTGGGCGGCCTCATCGCCCGGGAGCTGGTGGCCGGCACCGGCAAGCCCGCCTTCATCGTCGACCCGGTCGTGGTGGACGAGGTGCCCGATTTCGCCAAGATCACGGGCGTCAAGGCCATCCGGCGGAAGGTGATCAGCCACGCCCTCAACCAGATCGCCACCGCCCGCCGCTACGCCGAGGAGCACGAGACCTTCTACGAGCGCATCAACGTCATCGTGGCCCACCTGGGCGGCGGCATCTCCGTCGGCGCCCACGTGAAGGGCCACTACCTGGACGTGAACAACGCCCTGGACGGAGAAGGCCCCTTCACCCCCCAGCGCTCCGGCTCCCTGCCTGTTGGCCAGCTCATCGAGCTCTGCTTCTCCGGCAAGTACACCCGGGACGAGCTGAAGAAGCTGAACAAGGGCCGGGGCGGCCTCATCGACCTCCTGGGCACCGCCGACCTGCGGGCCCTGGAGGGCCGCTACCTCGCCGGGGAGGCCGAGGTGATCCAGGTGATGGACGCCATGGCCTACCAGATCGCCAAGTGGATCGCCTCCCTCGTGCCCGCCTTCCAGGGCGAGCGGGTGGACCAGGTGCTCCTGACCGGCGGCATGGCCCGCTGCCGGCCCACCGTGGACTACATCCGGAAGGCCATCGCGGCCATGGGGTGCGGGCTGACCGTGTACCCCGGCGAAAATGAAATGTTCGCCCTGGCCAAGGGCGCCCTCCGGGTGCTCGCGGGCAAGGAAGCGCCCAAGGACTACCACGGCCGGGCCTGAAGGCCTTGCAGGCGGCGGCGCCGCCGCCGCGTAAGGACAGATAAAGACTGTGTGCACTTTCGTTACAGATCTTGTGCGTCTCAATCCAGGCTTGAATAATTAATTTCTCCTGGGCCCCTCCGGGATCATTGCGAAATCCCGGGGGGGCCCTATGTTTGGTATCCCAAGCGGAGGATTCCCTGGATGGCGCCTAGGCGCGGGAGGGTACCGTGTCCGTCGAACTGGCGAAGAGCGACTTGAGCCTGGAGGGCCTGCTCCAGGACGCCGCCCCGCCGTTCCGCCATGCCATCCTGGGGGCCCTGGAACGGGAGGGGTACGAGATCACCCGAGGGATCCCCAACCTGCAGCTGCCCCTGGAGATCGACGATTCGATCGGATGGCTGGCGGATGCCCGGTACGGGGACGCATGGTCCCGCCTCCACCGCACGCTGATGCGCGCGGCGTCGGAGGGGACCCTCGTGGATCTGAGCTACGGGGCTGGCGGGTCCTGAGGGGGGATTGTTCGCCGCCAGCCCCCGGGGGGGGGGACCTACTTCGCCGTGAGGGCGGCGAGGGCGATGGAGTAGAGCTTGGTCAGCACGCTGTCCCCGCGGGAGGAGAGGATGCAGGGGGCCTGGGCGCCGGCCACGATGGCCGCGATCTCGCAGCCCGCGAGCTTGCTGCTGGTCTTGTAGAAGACGTTGCCCGCGTCGATGTTGGGGAAGACCAGGCAGTCCGCGTCGCCGGCGACCTCGCCCCCGACGCCCTTGGTCCGGGCGCATTCGGCGTCGACGGCCACGTCCAGGGCCATGGGGCCGTCCACCCAGGCGCCCTTGATCTGGCCGCGGTCGGCCATCTTGGCGATGATGGCGGCGTCCACGGTGGGCTGCACCTTGGGCAGGACCTGCTCCGAGGCGGCGATGAGGGCCACCTTGGGGCGGGCGATGCCCAGGGCCTGGGCGACGCCGACGACGTAGTTGGTGATCGCGATCTTCTCCTTGAGCTCCGGGTAGGGGATGACGGCCACGTCGCCGCAGACCAGGAGCTTGGGGTAGCTGGCGTGCTCGATGACGGAGACGTGGGAGAGGATGGCGCCGTTGTCCATGAGCCCGGCGTCCTTGTTGAGGATCGCGCGCATGTACTTGTCGGTGCTCACGAGGCCCTTCATCAGGATCTGGGCCTCCCCGGACTTCACGAGCGCCACGGCCCGGGCCGCGGCCTTGACCTCGGAGGGCTCGTGGATGATGCGGAACTGGGCCGGGTCGATGCCCAGCTCCCCGCACACCTTGCGGATCACCGCCTCGTCGCCCACGAGGGTGCCGTCGACGATGCCGCGGCCCACGGCGTCGTGGACGGCCTCGATGGTGTGGGCGTCGTTGGCGTAGGCGGCGGCGAGCCGGCGCCGGGGCTTGGCTTTCACGGCTTCGAGCATCTGTTCGAGGCGGGTGATGGACATGGATCCTCCTGGGGCTCCGGGGATTTTACAATGGGGAAGGCGCGCGCCGATGTGACCGCCGGCATTAGAATGTCGCCATGGACAGATCGACGGCGGTGATCATCGGGGCGGGACCTGGCATCGGGGCCGCGGCGGCGCGCAGGTTCGCGGCGGAGGGCTTCCGGGTCGCCGCCGTGGTTCGGCCAGGCGGGACCCTGGACCTTCCGGCGGATGCCCTCCAGGTGGAGGCCGACCTCGCGCGCGAGGGGCAGCTCGGGCCCGCCCTCGCGCGGATCCGCGCCTGGGGCGGCCCCGCACGGGCCGTCGTCTACAACGCCTCGGCCGGCGCCCCGGGCGGGGCCGAGGCCCTGGACCCGGAGCGCGCGCTGGCGGACCTGAGGGTGAACGTCCTGGCGCCGCTGGAGGCGGGGCGCTGGGCGGCGGAGGGCATGCGCGCCCTCGGCGGCGGGACCCTGCTCTTCACCGGGGGCGGCCTGGGCCTGGCGCCCAAGGCGGGCATGGCCTCGGGCTGCCTGGGGAAGGCCGCGCTGCGGAGCCTGGCGCTGAACTTCTCCCTGGAACTGGAACCCGACGGCATCCATGCCGCCACCCTGACGGTCTGCGGCTTCGTGCAGCCCGGGACCGCCCTCTCCCCCGACCGGGTCGCCGGGGCCCTCTGGGACCTGCACGCCCAGCCCCCGGGGGCCTGGGACAGGGAGCGGGTTCTGCCTTAGAATGGACCCGGAGGGCCGGAACCAGGCATGGGCGCACCGGATCAGGACAACGGGTTCACCGGCCAGTCGGGAGTAGGCACCCGCACGGCCCCTTCGACGCGGCTGCGGCTCACCCCGCCGTCCCTGTGGAAGGTCATTCTCCACAACGACGACTTCACCACCCGGGACTTCGTGGTGCAGATCCTCACCTCGGTCTTCCGGAAGCCCGAGGCCGAGGCCGTGCGCATCATGATGGACGTCCATCGGAAGGGCACGGGGGTGGCCGGCATCTACCCCTACGACGTGGCGGACACCAAGGTGGCCCAGGTCCGGACCCTGGCCGAGGCCCGGGAATTCCCCCTGCTCTGCACCCTGGAACCGGAGGCCTGACATGGCCGTCCCCACCCCCACGATCGCGCCCGCGCTGAACCAGGCGATCCAGAAGGCGTTCGCCGCAGCCCGGGAGGCCCGCCACGAGTACCTCACCCTGGAGCACCTCCTCCTGGCCCTCCAGGAGGACCCCGTCGTCATCGAGGCCGTGGCCGCCTGCGGCGGGGACGCCGCCGAGCTCGCCCGGGAGCTCGACACCTGGCTGAAGGCCCGCCTGGAGGCCCTGCCCCCGGAGGCCCAGGACAACCCCGTGCCGACCCTCGGCTTCAACCGGGTCATGGAGCACGCCATCCTCCACACCATCTCGGCGGAGCGCGCCACCGTGGACAGCGGCGCCGTGCTGGTGGCCATCCTCCAGGAGAAGGAGAGCCACGCGGCCTACCTCCTCAAGCGCCACGGCGTGTCCCGCCTGACCCTCCTCCGCCACCTCTCCCACGGCAAGCCGGGGCGCGACCGCGGCACCGCGCCCGAGGTCCAGGCCGAACCGGAGGGCGAGGGCCAGCCCAAGGACCCCCTCAAGGCCTACGCCACGGACCTGGTGGCCCGGGCAGCCGCCGGCAAGATCGATCCCCTGGTGGGCCGCGAGGAGGAACTGGAGCGCATCATCCACGTGCTCTGCCGCCGCCGGAAGAACAACCCCCTGCTGGTGGGCGAGGCGGGCGTCGGCAAGACCGCCATGGCCGAGGGGCTCGCCCTCCGCATCCACGAGGGCCGGGTGCCGGACTCCCTCAAGGGGGTCTCCCTCTTCAGCCTGGACATGGGCTCCCTCCTGGCGGGGACCCGCTACCGGGGCGACTTCGAGGAGCGGGTGAAGGCCGTCCTGGACGCCCTGGCCCGGCATCCCGGGAGCCTCCTCTTCATCGACGAGATCCACACGCTGGTGGGCGCGGGCGCCGTGAGCGGCGGCTCCATGGACGCCTCCAACCTCCTCAAGCCCATCCTCGCCAGCGGCGACCTGCGCTGCATCGGGGCGACCACCTTCCAGGAGGCCAAGTCCAGCATCGAGCGGGACCGCCCCCTGGCGCGGCGCTTCCAGAAGGTGGAGATCAACGAGCCGTCCGAGGCCGACAGCGTGGCCATCCTCAGGGGCCTCCGCCCCCGCTACGAGGCCCACCACGGGGTCCGCTACCCCGACGACGTCCTCGAGGCCGCCGTCAAGCTCTCCAGCCGGTTCCTGCGGGACCTGGCCCTGCCCGACAAGGCCATCGACGTCCTCGACGAGGCGGGCGCGGCCCTCAAGCTCGCGCCGGGCCGCAAGCGCCGCAAGGTGGCCGTCGCCGACGTCGAGGCGGTGGTGGCGCGGATGGCGCGCATGCCGCTCCAGTCCGTGGGCGCCGACGACCGGGAGAAGCTCGCCGGCCTCGAGGAGGGGCTGCGCGCCGTGCTCTTCGGGCAGGACGAGGCCGTGGCCAAGGTCTGCTCCGCCATCAAGCTCTCCCGCTCCGGGCTGCGCGGCCACGACCGGCCCGTGGGTTCGTTCCTGTTCGCCGGCCCCACGGGCGTCGGCAAGACCGAGCTCGCCAAGCAGCTCGCCAAGAGCCTGGAGGTGGCCTTCCTGCGCTTCGACATGTCGGAGTACATGGAGAAGCACGCCGTGAGCCGCCTCATCGGGGCCCCGCCGGGCTACGTGGGCTTCGAGGACGGGGGCCTGCTGGTGGACGCGGTCCGCCGGAACCCCCACGCCGTCCTGCTCCTGGACGAGATCGAGAAGGCCCACCCGGACATCTACGCCATCCTCCTGCAGGTCATGGACCACGCGACCCTCACCGACAACCACGGCCGGCGCGCGGATTTCCGCCACGTCACCCTCATCCTGACGACGAACGCCGGGGCCCGGAACCTGAGCCAGCGCATGGTCGGCTTCGGGGAGGCCGGGACGGGCGGGAGCGCGCGGGGCTCCCTGGAGAAGGCCTTCTCCCCCGAATTCCGCAACCGCCTGGACGCCATCGTCACCTTCGGTCCCCTGGGCCGGGCGGAGATCCTGCGGGTCGTCGACAAGAACCTCCGGGAGCTCCAGGCCCTGCTGGACGAGAAGGGGGTCCAGCTGGAGGTCGCCCCCGAGGCCCGGGGCTGGCTGGCCGATCGCGGCTACGATCCCGCCTTCGGCGCCCGCCCCATGGCCCGGGTCATCGAGGAGCACGTGAAGCGCCCCCTGGCCGATCAGATCCTCTTCGGGGACCTCAAGGCCGGTGGCCGCGCGGTCGTGACCCTGGGCCCGGCCGGCTTGGCCATCGCGGCCGAGGGAGGCGCCTACTGTTCGTCGGCGGAAGGTCCGTACAGGGCGGGAACGGGGACGTCGAGAAGGCGCAGGTAGACCGTCAGCTGGGCCCGGTGGTGGATCGCGTGGTTGAGGATGAAGCCGCGCACGACGGCGATCCGGGGCATGGCGAAGAGGACCTTGCCGTGCTCCTTGCCGCTCCAGATCACCTGGAAGTCGCTGTCGGAGGCGCGGCCGATGGCCTCGGCGCCCCGCTTCACCCCTTCGTCCAGGGTGGCCAGCATGCCGGCCACGGTGTCGCTGGGCTTGGGCAGGCTCGCCATCGTTTCCGGCAGCCCGAAGTCCATCTCCGTGGTGGCGAGGGTGCCCACGGCCCAGGAGGGCATGCCCGCGAGGTGGTTGGCCAGTTCACCGAGGGTGAAGGACTTGGGATGGGGCCGGAAATCCAGCCGGCCTTCGGGGATGCGTTCGATCACCCGGCGGAGGCCCGCCATTTCGTGCTCGAACTCGGGGAGGATGGTCGCTGCGATGCCCATGGGGCCTCCTTGAAGATCCCCAATGTGGCGAATAAAAGGCGAACAGTCAAGCCCTCTTTCCGTAAATTCGGACGGGATTCCCGGCCAGGTCACGGAAATCGATGGAAAAAACCAGGATGGCCAGGAACCCCCGCCTCAGCGCCGGCCGCCGGTGATGGCGATGGGCAGGTCCATGGCCCGCCAGGCCCGCAGGCCCCCCTTCAGGGGCCGCACCCACCGGTAGCCCCGGGCCTCCAGGAGCAGGGCCGCCTGGTGGGAGAGCTTGTCGTTCCAGTCCACGAGGACCACGAGCTGCTTGGTGTCGGCCACGTGGGCGCCGATGTGCTTCACCAGCCCGGCCAGGGGGATGTTGAGCGCGCCCCGCACATGCCCCTTGGGCCCATGGAACTCCGCCTCGGTGCGCACGTCGACCACCGCGGGGGGCTGCCCCGGGTTGAGCTGCACCAGGTCGATGGGCAGCAGCACCTCGTGGGCGCGCGCCCGGCGCCAGGACTGGAAGTCGGGCAGCTTGAGGACGGCCAGCACGAGGAGCAGGAGGATGCCGAACCCCAGGGGCGCCAGGAACTCGGGCCGGCTGGTCCAGCCGGCGGCTGTGACGGGCGTGGCCTCCTGGATCATGGCCATCAGGACTGCGGGGGGGACTACCATGGATGCCTCCGGGACCGGTCCTGCCCGCGAGGGGCTGCCGGGGACGACCCCCCGGACCGGAACCGGCCTGATGTCATTTGCGGTACTATAATCGAGGAAGAACGCATGATGCATGTCCGTATGTGGTTTCTGGGTGCCGCCGCGGCGCTGGCCGTCTCCTGCGGGGGAGGCCGGGACGAGGGATTCCTCGCCGTGGAGCCCGCGACGCCGGCCGTTTCCGTGGGCGAGACCGTCGTCCTCACCGCGCTCCCGCCCTCCGACTGGAGCGGCGAGGTGGAATGGGAGGTCCAGGGCCTCTACGGCGGAGGGCTCCTCCAGAGCCGCGGCCTGCGGGTGACCTACGTGCCGCCCGCGGCGGCCGGGACCTACACGGTGAACCTCAGGGCCACCGGCGCCGACGGCCGCGTCCACAAGCAGGCCGTGGAGGTGCGGGTCCTGGGGAGCGCGGCCATCGAGCCGGCCTCGGCCCGGGTGCTCCCGGGCGCCTCCGTGCAGTTCCGGGCCGTCCTCAAGGGCGTCCCCCGGGAGGCCGTCGTGTGGGCGGTGACGGAGGAGGGCGGCGGCGAGATCGGCCCCGACGGGCGCTACACGGCGCCCCAGTGCCCCGGCACCTACCACGTGACCGCCGCCGCCGGCCAGGACGGGGCAACGGCGGCCACCGCCGTGGTGACGGTGGCCCCCCGCTGACGCCCGGAATCAGGCGAGCCTGAATTCCCGGGTGAGATCCTGCAGGCGGTTGGCGAGCCCCGCCACCGCCTCCACGGTGCCGCGGATCTCGTGGACCGAGGCCGCGAGGTCGCCGATGGCGCGGGTGCTGTCCTCCACCCGGCGCGCGGTGGCCTCCATGTGCTGAGCCATGCTCGAGGCGGCGCCGGCCTGGGCCTCCATGCCCTGCGCGATGGCTTCCAGGTTGCGGCCGTTGTCGGTCACGGCGCCCAGGATGCCCTCCAGGCTCTCCCCGACGCCGGCAACAGAGGCCTGGCCGAGGCCGACGCGCTCGCCGCTCTCGCGGATCAGGTGCTCGATCTCGCGGGCCGCGGAGGCGGCGCGCTCCGCCAGCTTCCGGACCTCCTCGGCCACCACGGCGAAACCCTTGCCCTGGTGGCCGGCCTTGGAGGCCTCGATGGCGGCGTTCAGGGCCAGGAGGTTGGTCTGGCGGGAGATCTCGGCGATGACCACGGTGATGCGCCCCACCTTGTCGCTGCTCTGGCGGATGCCCTCGGTGACCTCGATGGTGCGGGCAACCTGGTCGCGGCCGGCCTCCGTCACCTCCAGCGCCGCCCGGGCCCGGTCGCGGGCGCCGGCGGTGGCGGCCTTCGCGCGGTCGATGGTGGCGGACATGTCGGCCAGGCCCGAGGCGGCGAGGTCCACCTCGGCCTTCTGCCCCGCGGCGTCCTGGCGGAGGGCGCTGCTGGTGGTGGCGAGGGCGTTGGCCCGCGAGGACAGGTCCCCCGAGACGCCCACGAGGGCCTGGGCGGCCTCCCCCAGGGTGCGCACGCTGGCCCTGAATTTCGCTCCCACCGCGTTCAGGTCCCGGGCCATCCGGCCCAGTTCGTCCTCCTCCCCTTCGGGGCAGGTGCGGCTCAGGTCGCCCTGGGCCATGGCGCTCATGGTCAGGGCAAGGCGGTCCACGCCGTCGATGGTGCGGCGGGTGATGGCCCGGGACAGGACGGCGCTGAGGAGGAGCGCCGCGGCGAGGCCCGCGCCCATCACCTTGTAGCTGAACGCCGTCGCGGCCTCCAGGGCCTTCTGGCCCGCGTCGTTCTTGGCGTTCTGCTGGTCGAAGAGTTCCTGGATGAGGGCGCGGGCCCGGTCCAGGTGGGGGCCTCCGTCCCGCATGCGCTGCGGCAGCAGGGCGCCCCGCGGGTCGCCCTCCATCTGGCGGAAACTCACCGGGAACCCGTCCAGGTAGCGCTGGATCTCCGCGAGGCAGGTCCGGACCTTGGGGCCTTCGTCGGACTCCCAGGGCAGGGTCTCCATGGCCCGCATGGCCCCCTGGAGGCGGCCTTCGCAGCCCTCCACGTAGACCCGGAAATCGGGCACGAAAACCCTGTTCCCGGCCGCGGCGAGGAGGGCCTGGTGCCCGGCCCGCACATGCTGGAACTGGTAACGGAGCTCGTTCAGGGCCTTCAGCTGCGGGTTGCGCTCCACCATGCGGCGGGCCCCGTCGGAACTGCGGTGGAGGGCGCTCCAGCCGATCCCCGTGAGCGCCACGAGGAAGAGGACCTGGATCAGGGCGAGGCCCGTCACCTTCAGCCGGAGCGATACGTTCGAAACCAGGGTCCTGCGGGACATCGGGCCTCCACGACCCGGAGGCCTCGGGGGCCGCCGGGGCGACTTGTTTGATGAATTCAAATGATAGCCGGACACCGGGCCCCTGCCGCCGCCCCGGTCCCCTGCGGCGGGCGTCAGGAAAGGGGAGCGGGGGCCGCCAGGCCCAGGCCCGCCAGGACCTCCCGGAAGGCCTCCGGAAGGGGGGCCTCGCAGGAGAGGCGGCGGCCGTCCCCGGGGTGATCCAGGGCCAGGCGCCAGGCGTGGAGCATGGGGGTGGGGCAGGCGTGGCTGCGGCGGTCGGCGTCCATCCAGGCCCCGGCGCCCCCGTACAGGGGGTCGCCCAGGATGGGGGCGCCCAGGTGGGCCAGGTGGACCCGGATCTGGTGGGTCCGGCCCGTGAGCAGTTCGCATTCCACCAGGGCGAGGCCCGCGGCCCGGCCGAGGACCCGGACCCGGGTCTGGGAGGGCCGGCCCTGGGGGACCACGGCCATCTTGAGGCGGTCCGAGCGCTGGCGGCCGATGGGGGCGTCCACCAGCAGAGAGCCGGCCTCGGGCAACCGCCGGCTCATGCGCGCGATCGCCAGGTAGCGCTTGTCCACCGACCGGGCCTTGAACTGGGCCTGGAGGGCGGTCTGGGCCCCCTGGTCCTTGGCCATGGCCAGGCAGCCGGTGGTGAAGCGGTCCAGGCGGTGGACCAGGCCCGGCCACCGGGGAGCGTCCGCCTCCTCGTCCTCCTCCGCCGGATCCTCCCCCTCGGCCAGGGGCGCCGGGGCGGCGTGGAGACGGCCCAGGAGGGCGTTGAGCACGGTGCCGGAGGGATGCCCGGGACCGGGATGCACGACGAGGCCCGCGGGCTTGTCCACGATCCACAGGCGGTTGTCCTCGAAGAGGGTGGGCAGGTCGAAGGCCTCCGGCTCGAGGAAATGGGCCGGGGGCGCGGGATCCGGCAGGGTGGTGGCGACCTGGGCGCCGGCGCGCAGGCGGGTGCCCGGCTTGGTGGCCGCGACCCCGTCCACCAGGACCTGGCCCGACCGGATCCAGGCCTCCCAGCGGGAGCGGGCGATGTCGGGGTGGGCCTCGGCGAGGAACCGGTCCAGGCGCGGCGCGCCCTCGGGCAGGTGATGGATCGTGGGTTCGCTCACGCGGCCGCCTCGGCGGCGTGCCGCCGGCGGAAGAGGACCCACAGGATGAGGCCGAAGGCGATGAAGGCCAGGGCCGTCGCCCGGCCCGTGGACAGCCACGGAATGTTCAGCAGGAACCCGCGGTCCAGGTCCGCGCGCCAGGTCTCGGTGACGATCCGCCCCACCCCCTCCAGGACGAAGTAGAGGGCGCCCACCTGGCCCGCGAACCGGCGGCGGCCCCGGGTGGCCAGGAGCAGGGCCATGACGAGGGCGTTGGCCAGGAGGGTGTAGAGCTGGACCGGGTGGATGGGCAGGTTGAGGGGCGTGCCCGACAGCCAGTGGGCATCCGGATTGGTGAAGGTCACCGCCCAGGGCAGGTGGCATTCGGTGCCGTAGCAGCACCCCGCGGAAAAGCAGCCCAGGCGGCCGATGGCCTGGCCCAGGGCCACGGCGGGGGTGAGGGCGTCCAGGGTGGGACCCAGGGGCAGCTTGAGCTTGCGCATGCGCCAGAAGAAGGCCACGACCCCCCCGATGACGCCCCCGTGGATGGCGCCGCCCGCGCGCAGGTAGGCGGGATCCAGGATCTGGCGCACCGGCGTTCCGCTCGACAGGTCCACGACGATCATGAGGAGCTTGGCCCCCAGGATGCCGGCCAGCAGGAGGGTGATGGCCAGGTCGGACACGGCCTCCGCCGAGATCCCGTCCCGCTTCGCCAGCGCCTGGGCCAGGTAGAGGGCCAGGAAGAACCCCACCGTGAGGATCAGGCCGTACGTGCCCACGGGGAAGGTGCCGAGCTTGAAGAGGATGGGATGCATGTCACTCCTTGGGGAGGGGGCGGAGCCGCGCCGGAGGCAGGTCCAGGCTCGCGATGTCGAAGCTGATCATCTCACCGTAGGGACGCAGCAGGGGCATGAGCTGGCCGGAAACGGCGGGGCGGAAGGCCTTGTTGAAATCCTGGGCCAGGGGCGCGCGGGCCCGGCCGCGGATGTGGAACTCCCGCACCCCGTCCCGGCGGACCTCCTCCAGGACCGCCCCCTCCAGGTGGGTGTCCAGGATCGCCTGCACCTGGGCCCGGACGGCGGATGGCAGGGGGCCCCCCCCGTCCACGGGCGCCGGCAGGGCCTGCCGCTTGGCCAGGTGGCGGACCACAGGGATGAGGGACAGGAGGACGAGGGCAGCCAGCACCACCGCCCCCCGGGCCCAGCGGCGCTCCGCGCGGGCATCTTCGGGGGTGGGCTGGGCTTCCAGGTCGGCCATGGCTCCAGCATGCCACGGCCGGGGTTCAGCCGAGGACCTGGAAGGTGGAACCCACCGCCAGGGACCGCACCGACGGCACGGGGGTCCCGGGGTCCAGGGGGAGGATCTTCACGTCCACGGGCAGGCCCAGGGCCGCCAGTTCCTGCTCCATGCCGGGCCGGGCCGCCTCGAGGGGCCCGGGCCGCTGCGCCCAGACCCGGACGCGCAGGCCGTCGGATCCCTTGGCGATGCCCAGACGGGTCTCCCCCAGGCGGCTGAAGGCCAGACCGAGCAGGACGCGGGCCTCCCCCCGCCCCCCTTCCCCCTGTCCGCGTCCCGGCCGGTCCCGCTCCGCCCACAGCTGCAGGGGCGTCTGGGGAGACCAGGGGAGGGGCAGTTCGAAATAGGCCGTCCCCTCCCGGGCCTGGGCGGCGTGGAAGGGCGCCTCCCGGGGGCTGGCGGCGGGGTCGGACAGGGTCCGCGTCCCCGCCCGGATCCAGCTCTCCCAGGATTCGGGCGCCGCGGCCGGGGAGGACGTGGCCTGGGCGGCCGCGAGCCCCGTCGCCGTGGCGCGGGCCTGGGGGGCCGCCCCCTCCGGGGCGTGGACCAGGGCCTTCAGGACCTGGGCCACCGCCTCCGCGGCGGGTGGGGCCGCCTGGGGGGCCGGGCTGCCGGAGGCCAGGCCGCCCGTGTCCGACCGGCGAACCAACAGGGCCTGCAGGCGGCCGATGGCGTCCTGGACCGGCGCCTCGTCCGGGGACCGTCCGGCCTGGAGGAGCCGGAGGAGAGTCCGGGCCTCGGGCTGGGGCAGGTCCTGGAGGAGGGAGGCCAGGCGCTGGAGGGACTCAGCTGTCGAACCGACGGGTGAGGGGTCGATGGTAGGCGTACCGGCGGCCGACCCCTGGGCCGCGGCGGGCGCTCCGGATGCCGTCGCCAGCCCGGAGGCCTGGGTCGCGCCGGCGGGGGCCTCGCCGGCCGTGGGCGCCAGGGTCGCAGGCGCGGCCGCGGCGGGCGGGGCACTGGCGGGCGGGGCCGCACCAGGCTGGTTGGAGGCGGGTGGAGCTGTCGCGACCTGGGTTGACGCGGGCGTGGGCAGGGCGGCGGCGGGCGTTGCAGCTGGCGCGGCCTGGCCGGGGGCCGTTGGTGCCGGCGCGGGCGGGGCGGCGTCGGGCGTGGGCGCGGCCGTCCCGGGCTGGGCGGAGGCGGGCACCGCCGTTCCGGGTTGGGGGGTGGCGGGCGTAGCCGTCCCGGGCTGGGCGGAGGCGGGCGCGGGCGTCCCGGGCTGGGCGGAGGCGGGCGCGGCCGTCCCGGGCTGGGCGGGGGCGGGCGTAGCCGCCCCGGGCTGGGCGGGGGCGGGCGTAGCCGCCCCGGGCTGGGCGGTGGCGGGCGCGGCCGTCCCGGGTGGGGGGGTGGCGGGCGTAGCCGTCCCGGGCGAGGGGGTGGCGGGCGCGGCCGTCCCGGGCGGGGTGGGGGCCGCCGCTTGGCCTTCCGGAGGCGCGGGCTGGGCGAGTTGCCGGAAGAGCTGGGCCAGGGGCGCCAGGTCCGGGGGCACGTCGGGGGAGGTCAACCGCGCCAGGAGCACCTGGGCCTCGCCCTGGGTCAGGGGGGCCAGGATGGCCGGGACGGCCGGGGGCTGGGCCTGGAGGGTCTGGAGGCGCAGGCCGCCGTCGGCTCCGGGGGCCACCCGGACCATGAGCCGGGTGCCTTCGGGGTAGGCCAGGTCCCCCTGGGCGGTGAAGGTCTGGCCCGTCGGCAGCGTGAAGACCAGGCCCCCATCCGTGGTGCCCTGGAAGAGGAGGGTGATGTCCTTGCCCACCAGCGAGGCGAGCACCGCCGCGGGGGTGGTCCCCCCTTCCCCGCCGCCCTGAGCCGCCTGGACGGCGTTGAGGAAGGCGGTGACGGCGGCCTGGACCGGGTCCATGGCTCAGACGCCGAAGTGCTTCCGGAGGATCCCGGCCATGTCCTGGAGGGGCGCGACCTGGTCCACGCAGCCCTTCTCGAAGGCGGCCCGCGGCATGCCGTAGACCACGCAGGACTCCTCGGCCTCGGCGAGGGTGTGCGCCCCGCGGGCCTTGAGGCTGACCATGCCCCGGGCGCCGTCGGAGCCCATGCCGGTGAGGATCATGGCCAGCACCTGGCGGCTGCAGTTCTCCGCGAGGCTCTGGAACAGGACGTCCACGCTGGGCCGGTGGAGGCTGGCGGAGGGCTCCATGCTCAGCTCGATCACGCCCGCGAGGCCCCGCTGGCGGTAGAGCATGTGCTGGCCGCCGGGGGCGATGTAGACGACGCCGGGACGGGCCGTCTCGCCGTGCTCGGCCTCCTTGACCTCCACCTGGCAGAGGCCGTTGAGGCGCTCCGCGAAGGGGCGCGTGAAGGTGCCCGGCATGTGCTGCACCACGAGGCAGGGCACGGGCAGGGTGCGCGGCAGCGCGGGCAGGAGGTCCTGCAGGGCCTTGGGTCCGCCGGTGGAGCATCCGATGGCCAGGAGCTCGGCGGTGGGGCCCGAGAGGGTCCCGACCCGCCCGATGTGCGGGGCCGGCGCGGGGGGCGCGGGCAGCCCGGGCCTCGGCGCGGGCGCGGCCGGGGCCGCGGGACGGATCGACTTGAACTTGGGGCTCCGGGCCAGCTTGCGGACCTTCTCCTGCAGGTCCTGCTGGATCTGGAGGATGCTGTTGCTGGCGAGGCTGCTCTCCTTGGGGATGAAGTCCAGGGCGCCGAAGGCCAGGGCCTCCAGGGTGGCGGCGGCGCCCTCCTGGGTGAGGCTGGAGACCATGAGCACGGCCCGGGGCATCTCGGCCATGATGCGCTTGAGGGCGCCCAGCCCGTCCAGGCGGGGCATCTCCACGTCCAGGGTGACGATGTCGGGATTGAGCTGGGGGATCTTCTCGAGGGCGTCGAGGCCGTCGCGCGCGGCCCCCACCACCTGGATGTCGGGGGCCTGGAGCATGCGCTCGAGGGCTTTGCGCATGAACGGGCTGTCGTCCACGATCAGGACGCGAATGGGGTCCATGGGTCAGTCCTGGAAAGCGAGTTTCACGAAGGTCACGGCGTGCTCCAGCTCGTCGTCGATGCTGAAGGTGAGGCGCTCGGCGTCGATGTCCGCGTCCCCGAAGACCACCTGGTAGGCGGGCTGTTCTTCCAGGGCGAACATCAGGTGCTCATCGGCGGGCCCATTGGGGATGCGGGTCCGGACGAGGAGATCGGCGATCTGGACGAGGGCGGGCAGGAAGTGGACCAGGCCGTCCTCGTGGTGATCCCGGATGGCGATGACCAGGGCCTCGGGGAAGGCCCAGTGCTCGGCCACCATGGCCCCCACCTCCGCATGGGTGAGGCCCAGCTGGCCGAATTCGGCGTCCAGCCAGGGATCCCCGCGATCGATGGCCTGGATCACGGGGCCATAGGCGTCGGAGAAGCAGCGGTCGAGGGCGATCTTGCCGATGTCGTGGAGGAGGCCCGCCAGGTAGGCGGTCTCGTCCAGGTGATTGCGCCGGATGAGCCGGCAGATGCCCTTGGACACGAGGGCCACGGCCACGCTGTGCTGCCAGAGCCGGAACACGTCCAGGTGATCGGCGCCCCGGAAGGAGCGGATGATGGCCGCGGTCCGGCCCAGGCTGAGGACGGCCTCGAAGCCCAGCCGCATGACGGCGGTGCGCAGGTCCAGGACCCGCTGGTCGCCCGCGTAGGCCACCGAATTGGCCAGGCGGAGCATGGAAGCGGACAAGGGCGGATCCTTGGCCAGGATCCCCAGCACCCGGTCCACGCTGCACCGGTCGTCCGCGATGGCCTGGCCCAGCGAGACCACCGTGGTGGGCAGGCTGGGGAGGGTTCGCACCCGCTGGCGGACGACGTCGGAGGTGATCATGGTCAGAAGTCCCGAATGAGCGTCTTGTCGTTTTCCAAGGCTTCCACCACCTGGAGCTGGGTGCTCTCCAGGACCTCGGGGGTGATGCCGAGGACGGCGCAGGCCTGCTGGGTGCAAGCGGCCAGCGACTCCGGCCGCCCCAGGCCCACCTTGCGGTCGAGGGCCATCTGGTTGCCCAGGGACACGAAGGCGGTCAAGGCCTGGTCGTCCGCGGGGGCGTGGGCGGGATCGTGGTGCCAGCGGACGGCGTGAACCATGCTGGCGGGCAGGTTCCAGGCCTGGAGCAGGGCCTCGCCTACCATCGTGTGATCGAAGCCGAAGGTCTCCAGTTCGGCCTCCAGGCCGTCGGCCTCGCCGTTGTAGATGGCCCGGACGAGGGCGCCGTAGCGGTCGGGGTACTTGACGCCCATGACCGACTTGCCGATGTCGTGCATCAGGCCGCCCAGGAAGGCCTCCTCCACCCGGGGGCTGCGGAAGGCCCGCGCGTAGGCGCGGCCCGCGAGGGCCGTCACCAGGGCGTGCTCCCAGAGCACGCGTTCCTGGAGCCCGGTGCCGCCGCGGCTGTAGAGGTTCTTGGCGCTGGAGGCGATGACGACGCTCTTGATGGTGGAGAAGCCCAGGGTCATGATCGCCTGGGTCAGGGTCTTGACCTCGCGCACCATGCCGAACATGGCCGAGTTGGCGATCTTGAGGATCTGGCTCGTGAGGGCCTGGTCCGTGGAGATGATCCGCCGGAGGTCGTCGGTGGTCGAGTCGGGGTCCGCCGCCAGCCGCAGGACCTGGGCGGCCACCTGCGGCAGGGGCGGGAGGTCGCCGAGGTTGGTGATGAGTTCCTGGGGTGTGATCGGCATCTTGCGGTCCCTCCCTGCTCAACGTTTGCGGTAGCCCATGGCCTTGCTGAAGTGCAAGAGCTCGAAGCCGACATTGAAGGAATGGATCGACTCGCTGTGCCCGACCAGGAGGAAGGCCTTCGGCTGGAGGGACTCGTGGAAGCCCTTGATGACCTTTATCTTGACCGCCTCGTCGAAATAGATGAGCACATTCCGGCAAAAGATCACGTCGAAACTGCCCAGCATCCGGTAGCCGGGGTAGTCCACCAGGTTGAAGTTGCGGAAGGAGACCATCTGCTGGAGCTCCGGCCGGACCTTGAACGCGTCGGGCCCCTGCTGGATGAAGTGGCCCTTGACCTGGGCGGGCGTCAGGTTCCGGAGGGTGTAGCTCCCGTAGACGCCCTCGCGGGCCAGGGCCAGGACGCGCTCGCTGATGTCGGTGGCGACGATCTCGGCCTGCATGCCGCGCATGAGGCCGTCCCGGGCCTCGGCGCAGATCATGGCCAGCGTGTAGGGCTCCTCCCCGCTGGAGCAGGCCGCGGACCAGATGCGGAGCCGGCTGGAGCCGCGGGCCTTCGCGAGGGCCACCGCCTCGTGCAGGATGTTCTTCTGGAAGGCCTCGATCTGGGGCGGGTTCCGCCAGAAGCTGGTCTCGTTCGTCGTGATCTCGTTGAAGAGCTGGGTGAGCTCGTCCTTCCCGCCGAGGCCCTGCAGATGGGCCAGGTACTCCCGGTAGGAGGAGAGGTTGAGGTCCTGGATGCGCCGGTTCAGGCGGTTCTCCAGGAAGTACTGCTTGGACTCGTTGAAGAAGATGCCGGTGCGCCCGTAGATGAAGTCCCTCACGGCCAGGAAGTCCTGGAGGCTCATCTGGGTGTTGGCGGGGAGGGCGGTCATCTCGTTCCAGGGTCCTTGGGATCGGAATCGGCCTGCGGGCCGTCAATCATTAATCGGTACACGCGCCTGGCTGTCCAGGCCTTCCAGGATGACCACCGCGATGGCCGTCCCCCCGTCATGGGTGACGCTCCCGTGAATCCTCTGGATCCCCCGCGCCTGGATCATCACCGCCAATTCTCCCTCAGCCCACAGCTTCCCGTCCAGATAACGAAGCTGCTTCCAGGACCATCCGTCCAGCCCGACCCCCAGGGCCTTCCCGAAGGCCTCCCGGAGGGCCCAGCGGCCCGCGGCCCGTTCCGGGAGCCGCATCCGGTTGCCCCGCAGGAGGTAGTCCGCCTCCTCGGAGGCCAGGACCCGCCGGAGGGCCTTTTCCCCGAACCGCTCCAGCAGATGCTGCCAGCGAGCTGCCGGGCAGACGTCTGTCCCCAGCCCCAGGATCATGGCGCCTCCCCCAGCTCCTTGATGAACCATTTGTCACACCCGTGGTGGCCCGTGGCGCCCAGGGGGGCGCAGATGGGCCGGAACCCCGTCCGCAGGTAGAGGCGCTGGGCGCCCTCCATGCCGGTGAGGGTCTCCAGGTAGCAGGCCCGGTAGCCCAGCTCCCGGGCCCGGGCCAGGCAGGTGCGCATCATGACCTCTCCCAGCCCCCGGCCCCGGGCGCGGGGCAGGAAGTACATCTTCCGCAGTTCGCAGGTCCCTTCCACGCCGTCGAGGGGGGCCACGCCGCCTCCGCCGATCACCTCGCCCTCCTCCTCCACGACGAAGTAGGCCGCGCCGGGGCGCTGGTAGGCCTCCCACATGTGGTCGACCTCCGGATCGTGGAGTGCGAAGCCCGGGCCGTCCGCGCCGAACTCCGGCATCACCGCGCGGATGATGGCCGCCACCGAAGGCTCGTCGGCGGGTGTGACTGGGCGCACAACTGGGTCGGAATTCACGGTATCACCTGCGTCACATCATGCCCTGGATGCCTCCACTTGTGACCCCCTGCACTTCCGAGCGGCTCGATACTGCCCCGGACGGATTGCCTATTTCCTTTCTTTATCGCCACGTGCACCCATCCCAGGAGCGTGAGAATGGCCCAGCTCAAAGAAAGACCCAAACCCTTCCTGCTGCCGGACTACTGCAAAGGCTGCGGCCGCTGCATCAGTGCCTGCGCCAAGGGCTGCATCACCTTCGACAAGGAGATCGACGCGGCCACGGGCTATGTCCCGGTCGTGATCGACCTGGAGGCCTGCAACGCCTGCGGCCTGTGCATGGACGCCTGCCCCGAGCCCTACGGCCTGCGCGAGACCCCCGCCGACGTGGACTTCGAGCTCCAGGACCCCGCCAAGCTCTTCGGCGGCAAGAAGTCCACCGCCCCGACGCCGGTCGACATCCCCAACCAGCGGATCCCCCTGCCCAAGAGCGAGCCCCTGGTCATCAAGGGCAACTACGCCTCGGCCATCGGGGCCCTCCTCGCCGGCTGCCGGCACGTCTTCGGCTACCCCATCACCCCCTCCACCGAGGGCGCCGAGCTCATGGCCAAGCTGCTGCCCAAGCTGGACGGCACCTTCCTGCAGGCCGTGTCCGAAGTGGCGACCGTGAACCACATGTACGGCTCCGGCGGCGCCGGCTACCCCTGCATGACCTTCACCTCCAGCCCGGGCTTCAGCCTGATGCTCGAGGGCGTCAGCTACATGGTGGGCGCCGAGATCCCCGGCGTCTTCGTGAACGTCATGCGCGGCGGCCCCGGCCTGGGCAACATCGCCCCCGAGCAGTCCGACGTCAAGCTGGCCTGCCGCGGCCTCGGCCACGGCAACACCCACGCCATCACCCTGATGCCCAGCACGCCCCAGGAGATGCTCGACCTGACCATGCTGGCCTTCGAGCTCACCTTCAAGTACCGCAACCCCGTCGTCATCCTCGGCGACGGCTACCTGGGCCAGATGACCGGCAAGGTCACCCTGCCCGACTTCATGATCAAGCCCGGCATCCCCACGTGGGCCGTCAACGGCGACGCCATGCACCGGGGCAACCTCATCAGCTCCATCTACCTGAGCGAGCAGGACCTCGAGGCCCACAACGTCTACCTCAACGACAAGTACCGCCGCATGATCGAGGCGGAGAGCCGCTGCGAGACGTTCATGGCCGATGACGCGGAGATCCTCATCATCGCCGCCAACACCCCCGCCCGCGCCTCCAAGGGCGCCGTCCAGGACCTGCGCCAGAAGGGCATCAAGGCCGGCCTGTTCCGCCCCATCACCGTGTGGCCCTTCCCGGTCAAGCAGCTCGCGAAGGAGCTGGCCCACGTCAAGCAGGTCGTGGTGGTCGAGGCCTCCAACGGCCAGCTCGAGGACGAGGTCCGCCTGGCCCTGAGCAACCACGGCGTCACCCAGCTTCCCGCGTTCAGCCACGTTCGGCACTTCGGCGGCATGCTGCCCCAGCAGACGGAAGTGCTCGCCCACATCCAAGCGCTTCTCGCGAAGGAGGCCAAGTAATGTCCGTCTTCTACGACAAGTTCAACCGCCACGCCGAAGGCGCCGGCCTCAAGGGCAATTCCACCCACTACTGCCCCGGCTGCGGCCATGGGCTGGCCCACAAGTACCTGGCCGAGGCCATCGAGGAGCTCGGCATCCAGGACAGCACCGTCCTGGTGAGCCCCGTGGGCTGTTCCGTGTTCGCCTACTACTACTTCGATGTGGGCAACACCCAGGCCGCCCACGGCCGCGCCCCCGCGGTGGCGCTGGGCCACAAGCTCAGCAACCCCGAGGCGACCGTCATCAGCTACCAGGGCGACGGTGACCTGGCCTCCATCGGCCTGGCCGAGACCGTGTCCGCCGCGCAGCTGGGCGCCCCCATCACCGTCATCTTCATCAACAACGCCATCTACGGCATGACGGGCGGCCAGATGGCCCCCACCACCCTGATGGGCCAGCAGACCGCGACGAGCCCCGACGGCCGCTCCATGTTCAACGGCCAGCCCATGCGCATGGCCGAGCTCATCGCCGGCCTCGAGGGTCCCGTCTACGTGGACCGGGTCGCCCTCTTCGACGCCAAGAACCGGCGCCTGGCCAAGAAGGCCATCAAGAAGGCCGTCCAGATGCAGGTCGAGGGCCGCGGCTACGCCTTCGTCGAAGTGCTGGCCGAGTGCCCCACCCACCTGCGGATGGAGCCCGCGGACGCCGAGAAGTGGGTCAAGGAGAACATGACGCCGATCTTCCCGCTGGGCGTCAAGAAGGACCTCACGGTCGAGCCCTGGTGGAAGCGGCCCGCCCCCGACTTCGAGCCCGCCCACATGCTGAAGGCCGTGGGCGCCTCCCAGGAGGCCACCAACCGCCACGCCGAGGCGTTCCCCACCCACATCAACCCGCTCGACATCAGCCTGAAGCTGGCCGGTTCCGGCGGCGACGGCGCCCAGACCGCGGCCATGCTCATCGCCCGGGCCGCCATCAACGAGGGCTTCGACGCCACCCACATCCCCAGCTACGGCCCTGAGAGCCGCGGCGGCACGAGCTACGCCGACGTGCACGTGGCCAAGGACGAGGTCCTGAACCCCGCCAGCCCCCACCCCGACATCCTCATCGCCTTCAACGCCCCCAGCCTGGCCAAGTTCGGCCCGACCGTGGTCAAGGGCGGGACGATCGTCTACGACTCCTCCATCGTCAAGGAGGTCCCCGCCGGCATCGATCCCTCGGTGAAGGTCGTGGGCGTGCCCTTCACGGAGATCGCCGTCGACCTGGGCAAGGCCGTCGTGAAGAACATCGTGGCCCTCGGCGCCCTCCAGGCCGCCACGCAGTTGTTCCCCAAGGACACCCTCCTGGCCGCCGTTCGCCAGGCCCTGAAGGACAAGTGCGCGCTCATCCCCCTCAACGAGGAAGCCTTCGCCTGGGGCGTGAAGGCCGTGGAAGCGCTCGGCAAGTAAGGCTGCCCCCCGGCAGACGAAAGGCGGACGGGCCATGCCCGTCCGCCTTTTTCTTGGTTGGGCCTGCGGGGCGGGCCCCAAGGGCGCGCCCGTGACGAACGGCAAGGCACGGGGCCCCGCGCCCGGCTACACTGCCCTCCGGGGCCCCGGGCCCCTCCCGGAGACGCCATGCAGGAACCCCTCACCCTCAGCGACGCCGAGCGCCGGATGATCCTCACCCTGCGGAACATGCCGGACAGCCCCCTGCGGGACCGGGTCCTGCGCCTCGTGGAGGACGTCCTGGCCTTCGCCCGGAATCCCCGCTGCCATGAGATGCAGGCGGACGGAGTGCCATGCGAGCGGCCCGAGGCGGACTGCGACCAGTGCCAGGTGGTGACCGCCCTGCTGGCCACCCTGGAAGGGCGGGTCCCCCGCGGCTGAGGGGGGCGCCCGGCCATTCACCCCCAGGGCGGGCGGCTGGCCCCCGGCCCCCTTCCCCTTTGGCCCGGGGAGTGGATGATGGGGGCATGTGGACGAAGCGCGCGCACTGGCTCCTGTACGGGGCGGCCTGGGGCCTGATGGGCCTCTACTACGCCACCTGGGACGCGGTGGCCTACAACCTGGCCTTCCTGGGCGTGCTGCCCATGAACCTCTGCCAGAACGCCATCTGGGGCCTGGAGGGCCTCCTGCTCATGGCGGTGGCCCGGCGCTTCCCCATCACCGCCTTCGACCGGCGGAGCCTGCCGGCCTGGATCATCAACCTGGGCGCCAGCCTGCTCCTCACCTGCGTGGGGCTGGCCTCGGCCTGGCTCCTGTCCGTGGCCTTCATGGAGCCCTCGAGCCGGGCCTGGATCTTCCGGAACCTGGGCTCGAGCCTCCGCAAGTTCACCCTCATGTACTTCCACTCCACCCTGCTCCTGATGTGGGCGGTCCAGGGGGCCTACCACGGCTTCCGCCTCTACCGGGAGATGCGCCGGCAGGAGCTGGAGAAGGCCCAGCTGGAATCCCGCCTGGCCGAGGCGCGGAACCAGAACCTCGTGGCCCAGTTCCAGCCCCATTTCCTGTTCAACGCCCTCAATTCGATCTCCTCCCTGGTCCACGCGGACCCGGAGGCCGCGGACCGGATGATCGCGAGGCTGGGGGACCTGCTGCGCATCAGCCTCGAGACCGGGCCCGGCCAGGAGGTGAGCCTGGAACGGGAGCTGGCCCTGGTGGATTCGTACCTGGCCATCGAGAAGGTGCGCTTCCAGGACCGCCTCGAGGTCCAGGTGGAGGTCCCCGCCGCCCTCGCCCGGGCCCGGGTCCCCCGGTTCGTGCTGCAGCCCCTGGTGGAGAACGCCATCCGGCACGGCATCGCGCCCCGGGCGCGGAGCGGCCGGATCAACATACGTGCGGCCGCAGCGGGGGACCAGCTCGCCCTGGAGGTCCGGGACGACGGGGCCGGCTTCGACGGGACCCGCGAAGGCATCGGCCTCCGGAACACCCGCGAGCGCCTGCGCATGCTCTACCACGACCAGCAGTCGTTCGAGATTTTCAGCTTGCCGGATAAGGGCACCGTGATCATCCTCCGTATACCTCTCCGCACAAGCTGAACGGAGCCCCGATGATCCGGATCCTCCTCGCCGACGACGAGCCGCTGGCGCGACAGCGGCTGCGGCGGCTCCTGGAGGCCCATCCGGACATCACGATCGCCGCCGAGGCCTCCAACGGCCTGGAGGCGGTGGCGGCCATCGAGGCCGAGGCGCCGGACCTGGTGCTCCTGGACATCCAGATGCCGGAGCTCGACGGATTCGGCGTGATCGAGGCCATCGGGCCGGAGCGCATGCCCCCCACCCTCTTCGTGACGGCCTACGACCAGTTCGCCCTGCGGGCCTTCGAGGCCCACGCCCTGGACTACCTCCTCAAGCCCTTCGACCCCGAGCGCTTCGCCGCGGCCCTGGCCCGGGCCCGGACCTGGCTCCAGGGCGCCCGGGAGGCCCAGCCCTCCCTGGCGCCCCTCCTCCGGGAGGTGCAGGCCGCCCGCCAGCCTTCCGACCGCCTGCTCGTGAAGGAGGGGGGCCGGTACGTCTTCCTTCGGCCCGCCGCGGTCCAGTGGGTGGAGGCCGAGGACAACTACGTGCGGCTCCATGTGGAGGGCACGAGCCACCTGGTCCGCCAGACCATGACGGGGATCCTGGCCCGGCTCGGCACCTCCCGGTTCCGCCGCATCCACCGCTCCGCCATCGTGAACCTGGATTTCGTGCGCCACCTGGAGCCGTGGACCGGGGGCGACTACCAGGTGACCATGAAGGACGGCAGCCGCCTCACCCTCAGCCGCACCTACCGGGACCAGCTCGGGGAGTGGCTCTGCTGACGCACGCGCCCCGGCCCGCCGGCGCACCTGGGTGCGCCGGCGGGCCGGGGAAGCGATCGCAGGCTCGGTCAGAAGGCGCCGACCACGCTGATCGCGGCCATGCCCAGGGGGGCGGAGGCCGCCGTGCCGGCGGTGCGCAGGTTCCGGGGCAGGATGACTTCGACGGTGCCGATCATCCGCTCCGTCACCAGCACCTCCAGGCGGGTCTCGGGGCCGCAGGCGAAGACGGCGCCCTGGCGGATGGCCATGGGCGTGGTGCCGATGACGGGCACCCCGTGGAAGGCCAGCTGGCGGATGGCGCGGGTGGCGTTGGGAGAGCCTTCCCACACCCGGGGATCCCGGGGCAGGAGGACCAGGAAGTCCGGCTTGATGGCGCAGGCCATCTGGTTGCCCGCCACGGGGACGCCGGACGGCTGCTTCACGTCCAGCACCGTGATGCGGCAGCGGGACCCGGCGCTCCGGGCCAGGTCGAGGATGTCCTCGCGGGACTGGCGGTAGTCGGCGATGACGCCGATGTGCGTCTTCTCCGGCCAGGTGGTCTCGGCGACATCCATCATGGGCTTGAAGTCCGAAGCCTGGGCGGCGGAGCCGGCCAGGGCCAGGATCATGAAACCAGCGGTCGTGACCAGCGTGTTCATGGTGCCTCCTCCGAGGTGGGGGCGGGATCGCCCGCTCGCAACAAACGTCGGCCTGGCGGGGCTCCGCCCCACCCTTCTGGGGCCAGCCGTCCCCGGCGGGGATGAAGCGTGCATCCCACGCCGCGGACCGGTGGCCCATTCTTGCCACCGTCCTTCCAGGGGGGGTATCCTTGGGGGTCTTTCCCGCAGCAGACGTCCTACCTAGGAGAAAAATATGAAAATCTCGCGAATCGCTAGATACCTCTTCGGAGCGTTCGTCGTGGGTCTGCTGGCCTTCAGCCCCGCCTGCAAGCGCCAGGGCCAGGACAAGGAGATCACGAACCTGCAGGAGAAGGCCGCCGAGCTCGACAAGATGAGCCAGAAGGCCAACGTGGCCGGCGCCGACCAGAGCCGCAAGCTCAAGGAGGCGGGGGTCAATGACATCCGGCCCAACGCCGAGACCCTCCAGCTCACCCCCGAGCAGAAGGCCGCCCTCGAGGAGCGGATCAAGGCCGAGAAGAACAGCTCGTACCAGGCCCTCCTCCAGGAAGTCCTGGACAAGGACAAGGAGATCAAGGAGCTCAACGAGAAGATCTCCAAGCTCCGCGCCGTCCTGCCCAAGCCCGACCTGGCCAAGGAGAACGACAGCCACTACGGCATGGCCATGCGCTTCCTGAAGCGGAAGGGCGTCTCCGAGGCCAAGGCCAAGCAGCTGATCAGCCGAGTCCTCATCATGGACAAGCTGGCCCCCGGCTTCGAGGTCTACCACTTCTACAACAACGGCGTCTACGGCACCTGGGTCTCCCAGGGCAAGGCCACCATCACCCCCACCGAACTCCAGGCGGAGGAGAAGGCCAAGATCGAAGGCGAGCGTGACAGCGCCCAGGCCGAAGTGACGAAGAAGAGCGAGGAGCTGACCGACCTCAGCGCCCAGAAGGCCAAGCTGATCGCCGACATCGAGGCCCTGCAGGGCGAGAAGACCAAGATGATCAAGGAGATGGAAGCCCTGAACGCCAGCAACGAGGCGGCCAAGGCCAAGCTCAACTCCCTCCACTACGTCGTGGGCGAGCGCAAGGCCCTCGAGAAGGACGGCGTCATCATCGTTCCGATCTTCGCCAAGGACCGGGCCGGCTCCAACTGGAGCGACGGCGTCTTCACCAAGGCCATGGACCTGCGCAGCCAGGACACCATCACCATCACCGCCGGCGAAGTGGGCCTGAAGAAGATCGGCAAGATCAGCGTCGTCCCCGGCTCCATCGAGAAGGACAAGCACTACAGCCTGACCATCAGCGAGGACCGCGCCACCGCCGTCATCAAGATCCTGGTCAAGGACCGCTTCAAGAACGAGAAGGTCGTCTTCGCCGTCACCGACTAGGACCTCCCTTCCGCGAAAGGCCCCCGGCGACGGGGGCCTTTTTTTTGCCAGCCCGTGGATTGATTTTCAACGGGGTGGGCTATAATCAATCCACCAAACCGGTAGACGGAGGACCCCGTGGTCAAAGCCCGACTTCTCGCACTGGCTGTGCCCTTCTTGTTCTCGCTGGTCCCCGCGGGCGCCGTGGTGCCCAAGGCCGAGCGCCCCCGCGTCATCGTCGCGCCCTTCCCCGTCGCCAAGGGGGCCTACGAGGGCTGGGGGGGCTGGGGCTACGGCTACGTGGGCGGCGAGACCCGCATCAGCGACGTCCTGCAGGACCTCTGCGTCACCACCCTCATCGAGGAGGGCAGCGGCAAGATCCGGGTGATGGACCGCCAGCGCCTGGACGAGATGCTGGCGGAGCAGAAGCTGAACGCCAGCGGCCTCGTGGACGAGGAGGACGACGCCAAGCTCCGGGCCAAGATGGGCAAGCTCAAGGGCGTCCGCTGGATGGTCACCGGCAAGGTCACGCGGTTCGGCTACAAGAAGAGCGGCTTCAGCGGCGGCTGGGGCGCAGGCGCCCTGGTGGGCAAGCTGACTGGCAATTCCATGGCCGGGGCCGTGGCGGGCGACGTGCACGTGCAGAAGGCCACCCTGAGCGGCCGCCTGGACATGAAGCTGATCGACATCCAGACGGGCGAGATCGTCGCCGTGGCCCACGACGAGACCGAGGTGAAGGACATGGGCGTGAAGGTGGCTGGCACCGGCAGCAACCTCCAGTTCGACCAGCAGATGGTCAACAAGCTCTTCGAACCCATCATCCAGAAGCTGGCCAAGCAGATGATCCGCAAGATCGTCGTGGCCGCGGACGACGCCGAGGACTAGGGTGTGTTCGTAATCCAGGATAGTAATGGCTAATACCCATCCGTGCCGGAGCATGGAGGAGCTGGAATAGTGAGTCTGTGCTGCAGTGCCTGATGGCGCCGCGCATTCGCAGCATCCTATTGGAACGCGGAGGCGCGGAGGATCTCGCTGAGGCTCGCGGAGAAAGGATCAAGCCCACAAGCCCCCTCCACTCGATATCCAGGAAAACCTCCCGCTTCACCTTATGGCCGGCCAGCCTCAGGGAGTGCGCCAGACAGACCTTGTAGGGATCTTCCAGGAGTCCGTGCCCCAGAGCCTTCTGGATCTCGATGGCCTCCCCGATGATGGCCTGGGTGATCTCCTTGTGCGGATGATCCTCCCCGTCGACCTCTCCCCAATGCCTTCCCATCACGCCTCCCGTTGGGACGTGTCATTGGGAGGTGGCAGGTTCCAGGAGCGCTTTCCTCCGCGACCCTCTGCGAGATCCTCCGCGCCTCCGCGTTTCATAGGATCAATGAGGATCCGGAACGCTTGTCACCCTCCGCTCATAGCCTCAGCCAGATCACGATGCAGGCCAAAGCCACCTGGGCTGAGAAACTTCGCGCCGTTTTGTCGAACCTGGTGGCCAGCGCCCTGAACTGTTTGAGCCTGGCGAACCCATGCTCGATGGCATGGCGGGCCTTGTATAGGTGTGAGTCCCAGGCCGCCGGATTCTTGCGCCGGGGATGAGGTGGGATGACGGCTGTCGCACCCATGGCCTCGATCGCCTTCCATACCGGGTTCCCATCGTAGGCCCGATCTCCGAACACGTACTCTGCCTGCCAACCGCACAGCAATCCTTCAGCAGACCGGCTTTCATGGGCTTGCCCCGGAGTGACCAGGAAATCCAAAGGATTACCGTGGGCATCGCAGATCAAATGGATCTTGGTCGAGCATCCACCCCGAGATCGTCCGAGCGCCTGGTTCCAGAGCCCCCCCTTTTGCCTGCTGAATATTGATGAGCGCGAAGGATGGTGCCATCCAGCATGACCCACTCCAGGTCGGCTTCCTTGCGCAGGAACTCCAGGATCCTTTGCCACACGCCGCGCTTGGTCCAGGCCTCAAATCGCGTGTACACGCTTGTCCAAGGTCCAAATTCCTCCGGCAGGTCCCTCCACGGCGCCCCAGTCCTGTGCCTCCACAGGATCGCCTCCACCATGGGACGGTTGGGGTGACGGGATCGCCCCATCCCTCCACGCTCTGGCGGAAGGAGCGGTTCAAGCTTTGCCCACATGGCATCGGTCAGGAAACTTCTCGGCATCGTTACCCCAGGAAAATTCGTGGTGTACGAGCCTTTACGTATGAGTACAAGTTAACTATTTATCCAATCTATAGATTCCGAACACAGCCTAGCTATTCGTTGATGATCTTGATGCGCCGGGGGGCCGCCTCCCGGCGCGTTTTTTGTTCCTTCCCGATGAAGATCCATTCCAGGAGGGTGGCCACCAGGCTGGAGACCAGCGCGCCGAAGACCCCCGCCCAGAAGCCTGAGACGCCGAAGGCCAGGCCCAGGCGTCCCGCGAGCCAACCAGCAAGCCAAAAGACCAAGCCGTTGATGAACAGGCTCAGGCAGCCGAAGCTGCACACCATCGGCACGAGGGCCACGAAGCGCAGCAGGCCGCCCAGGGTCGCGTTCAGGGCGCCGAGGAGGACGGCCACCGCCACGAGATCCAGGAAGGCGCCGTGGGTGATGCCGCGCACGAGATAGGACGCCACCAGCAGTCCGATGGCGGAGAACAGGAACCTGAGGATGGTGCGCACGGGGGCCTCCCCCTTCATTGTACGGGGCATCGCGCCCGGCGGGTCACCACTGGTAGGCCAGGCCCGCCAGGAGGACGTCCGTGTCCCGGTGGTACCGGGTGACCGTCCGGTTCCACTGGAGCCGCGCCCCCCAGTGCCCGCCCAGGTCCCGGCCCAGGAGCAGGGCGTACCGGACGCTGGTGCGCACCGTCACGTGGTCCTTGTCCTCCCCCTCCCCGGGGAAGACCCGGGTCAGGTAGGGCCCCGCGCCGAGGCCCAGGAGCCAGGTGCCGCGGCTGGAGCGGGTGGTGAGCCAGGCCAGGGCCGAGACCCCGTCCCGCTTGGCCGACTCCAGCCCGCCTTCGTCGGTGTAGGCCACGGACCAGGCCAGGTGGGCCCCCACCTGCCGCCGGTATTCCAGGGCGAAGGGTTCCAGGAACCGGGTGGTCTCGCTTTCGAAGCTGTTGAGGATGGTCCGGCCGAACAGGAAGGAGATCTCCTGGGTCGGGGCCTCGGCGGGCGGCCGTGGCCTGCCCTCCGCGTCCCGCTCCCGCCGGCCGAAGCGCCCCGTGATGCCCACCAGGGCGGCCTGGGTCTGCTGCCCTTCGGGACCCAGGGTCCGGAAGACCTGGGCGAAGGCCCCCCAGCGCCCGAGCGTGATGGGATAGTCCGCCCGGAGGCTCAGCAGGGGCCGCACCCCATGGTCATTGTGGTAGGCCGGATCCGGGCCGGCGGCCGTCGTGTCGAAGACGCGGTACGCGCCCACCCCCGCCCCCAGCCGGAGGTGGTTGCTGGCCATGCGATGGAAGCGCCAGACCTGCACATGGGGGCCGTCCCGGTGATGGTTCTCCAGGTGGCCCTCGTTGAGCCAGCCCAGGCTCACGGCCCAGCCCGGCTTGAAATACTGGAAATACTGGAGGGACCAGGCGTATGTGGCATCCCGGTGGCCGACGCCGTGGAGGCGTCCCAGGCCCACGGCGGCCTCCTGGGCGCCCAGCCCGCTGGCCAGCCCCCAGGCCAGGGCCAAGCGGCCCAGCGCCAGCAGGGCGACAGGGCGGGTGCGGGTGCCGGGAACAGGGGCGCGCAGGGGGGACCTCCAGGTCCGAGGACCGGAGGTCCAGGGTTATAGATCGAATGATCGATCTAAACCCAGTGTGAACCGATCCACCCTCCAAGGGAAGGGCCGACCCGCCCTTCCCGCCCGCGCAGAAGGTCCAGCCAAGCGATTCGACAGGCCGGGGCGCTCTAGTTGGCGGAGCGTTCGCTGGCCGCGATGGCGGCGTCCAGCTTGTCCAGGGCCTTGTCCAGGCTCTGCTCGCCCTGGGCGATCTCCCGGCGGATCTGGGTCTGGGCGGCCCCCGCCAGGGCGCGGTCCAGGCTGTCCCGGGTCATCACCACGAAGGCGTAGAGGCTGCCGTCGGCGGGATCGGTCCAGTAGGCGCGCACGGTGGTCCCGGCCAGCTCCTGGTCCACCAGCTGGCGGGTGACGTTCTCCACGACCCGGTTCATCACCTCCGACCGGATGGGCTTGCCCTTCTTCTCCGGGGTGCCGGCGGTGGCCACCTGCTGGTTGAGCTGGCTGAACATGTTCTGCACGCGGACCTTGAGCTTCCCGGCCAGCCGGGTGCGTCCGTCGGCGACGGCGACGGACCGCTGCAGGGCCTTGTCCCCCATGAGGTTCGCCTGGGAGATGCCCACCGCAGCCAGGCCGTCGGGGATGTCCTCGTTGTCGATCCAGGCGGGGGCGTTCCGGGTGGGGGTGGTGGTCACGGGCGCGGCGGCCGGGGTCTTGGGGGCGCCGCAGGCCACCAGCCCGAGGATGGCGGCGCCGAGGAGGACGGGGGTGAAGGTGCGCATGGCGACTCCTGGGTTGGGCGCGGACGGCGAAGGGGGGGGGTCCCCGCATTGTCTCGCCTCCGCAATGCTGGCATAGTGTCGGGAACCAGCCTAGTCTCTTTCCTCCGAGAACGCCCATGCTCCCCGGAGTCCGACCATGAAAAAAACAACGATCGCCGCCTGCATCCTCTTCTGTGCGACCGCCTGGGCGCAGCCCCTCCGCCAGGGCCGGGTGAAGCCCCTCTGGGTGGCCGCCCTGCCCAGCCAGGCCGGCCGCGTCTACGCGGTGGGCCTGGCGCGGGTGGACGGGGGCGAGGCCGACGCCATCCGCCAGGCGGGCCAGAACGCCCGGGGCGAGGTGCTGGGGCGCCTCCGGGCCGAGGTGAAGGCGGAGTTGAACGTGGCCACCCGGGCCACCACGACCCGGGAATCCGGCGGTCAGGCCTCCGGCACCTCGGAGCAGCGCGTGGACCAGAGCACCCGCATCCGGGCCTCCGCCGTCGACCTGCCCGGCCTGACCGTGGAAGAGGTCTGGGTGGACAAGGCGGAAGCCACGGCCTACGCCCTGGCCTACCTGGACGTCCCGGTGGCGGAACAGGAGGTCCGGGCCCGGTTCCGGGCCCTGAAGGACGACCTCTTCAAGGAGGACGACACCCCGGCGGAGCCCCGGGCCCGGCTGCGCATGCTGGGGCGCCTGAAGGCCGCTCAGGCGGAGCTGGGCAGGCTGGACGACACGGCCGCCCTGCTCGCCGCGGGCGGCGGCGACGCCGCCCTCCGCCGGCAGGTGCGGGACGGGAAGCTCGCGGTGGACCGCCAGATGGAGGCCCTCCGCGCCTCCCTCACCCTCTCCCTGGAGGGGGCCCGGGGCGCCACCCAGCTCACGGCGGTGATCCGCAACGCGGCGCTGAAGGCCGGCCTCGGCTGGAAGGACACCGGCGGCGACTTCCAGCTCGTGATGGACCTGAAGACCGACGCCAGGTCGGCCCGCTTCGACAAGGCGGCCCCGGCGACCAACGGCTGGTGGCGGGACGGCTGGGTCAGCCACACCGCGTCCCGGGACACGGGCATCCTCGTCGCCCGGGGCGTCCTCACCCTCACGCTCCAGGACCGCGCCGGCACCCCCTACGAATCGGTGGACATCGAGGCCAAGGGCCTCGGGGTCAGCGAGCTCCAGGCCGAGAACAAGCTGAAGGAGGACTTCCGGGCCAAGGTGGAGAAGACCTTCTCCCGCTGGCTGGAGGGGCTCGTCAAGTAGCCCTCAGAGCGCGTCCAGCACCTTGCGCAGGACCTCCTCGGGCAGGACCGCCGCGCCGGGGTTGGTCTTCTGGAGGCGGCTCTCCTCGGCCATGGCGGCCTTGAAGGGGGCCGAGGCGGAGATCATGCGGGCGACGGTGACGCCCGCGCCCTGGGCGCGGACCAGCGCCTTCTCGAAATCCCAGGCGTTGCGTCCCCGGTAGAGCGCCGCCAGGTAGAGGCCCTGGAGTTCCGCGTTGCCCGGATCCTGCGCCACGGCGGCCTTGGCCTCGGCCGCGGCCTGGCGGGGATCGGCGGCCAGGAGCCCGGTGATCCTCCGGGCGGGGGATTCGGCGGGCCGCGGGGCCTCGGCCCGGGCGGGTTCCGGCGGGACGGCCCTGGCGGGGGCCGGCGGCGGCGCCGGGGCGGCCTCGGCCTTGGCGGACGGGGCGGGGCCGGCGGGCTCCGGCCCCGGGCGGGCCGCGGGCGCCGCCCCGGCCGGGGCCAGGGCGGCGGGGGCCGGCGGTGTCGCGGGCGCCGCGGCGGGCCTCAGGGTGAACCAGGCGATGCCCCCGGCCGCGGCGAGGCCGAGGGCGCCGAGGACGGCGTTGCGGCCGGCGTGGCCCTCCGGGGAGGCCGGGGCCGGGAGGGCGGCCACCTGCGCCGTGGGTCCGGCCGGGGCGGGCGCGGCCACGGTGGCCGGGGCCGCGGGGGGCGGCGCCATGCGCACCGTGCCGTCGTCCTGGGCCAGGGCGGCCTGGTGGCGGCTGATCAGGGCGGTGGCCTCATCCAGGGTGCCGGTCCAGCTGGGATCCTTGCAGGCGCGCAGGGCCTTCGCCAGCTCATCGGCGGTCTGGAAGCGCGCCGCGGGATCCTTGGCCAGGACCCGGTCCAGCACCGCGCGGATGCGGGGGCTGATGCCGCGCAGCTCCCCGAGGTCGATGGGCGGAGGGGGCTCGCTGACGATCTTGAAGAGGATCGTGGTGGTGTTGTCGCCCGCGAAGGGCTTCCGGCCCGTGAGGCACTCGTACAGCATCACGCCCACCGCGAAGAGGTCGGACTGGGCGGTGGC
Organism: Mesoterricola sediminis; assembly: GCF_030295425.1. NCBI lineage: Bacteria > Pseudomonadati > Acidobacteriota > Holophagae > Holophagales > Holophagaceae > Mesoterricola > Mesoterricola sediminis. Next base: position 3,292,385 of record NZ_AP027081.1, read on the forward strand.
GTGGCCCCCCCGGATGTACTCCGGCGCCATGTAGCTCACGGTGCCCATGACGATGCCGGTGGCGGTCAGGCTGCTGTCCTCCACGCGGGCGATGCCGAAGTCCATCACCTTCGCGAGGATGCGCTGGCCGTCCCGGAGCACCCTCACGTTGGCGGGCTTGATGTCCCGGTGGATGATGCCGTTGCGGTGGGCGTGCTCCAGCCCGTCGCACACCTGGGCCAGGACCTCCAGGAACTGGGCGTGGGCGAGGGCGCGGGTGCGGACCAGGGCCTCCAGGTCGTCGCCCTTCACGTACTCCATCACGAGGAAGAGGGTGTCCCCGTCCTTGTCGAAATCGAAGACGGTGACCAGGTTCGGATGGCTCAGCCGGCCCGCGGCGGCGGCCTCCCGCCGGAACCGCCCCTCGGCCTCCTCGCCCCGGGCCACGGTGGGGAGGATCGTCTTGATGGCCACCTCCCGGCCGATGGCGGCCTGGTGGGCCAGGAAGACCTCGCCCATGGCGCCCGCGCCGAGGGAACGGATGACTTCGTACTTCCCGATCATGGTGGGCATGGGCGTCCGGGGGGTGGTTTTCCCCATCATACCGTCCTGAAGATCTGACACGGGATGGGATGACTATGGGACAATGCGGCCCAGAGGAAAAAAATGCCCCACTTCGACACCTTCACCCTGATCCGCTGGCTCCATGTGGCCAGCATGGCCCTCGCCGGCGGCGCCGCCGGGATCATCCTGATCCTGGTGGGCTTCGAGGAGAGCCGCGAGGACCTCCACGGCCTCACCAGCGTCCTCTGGAAGCGCTCCGCGGCCTGGGGCTTCCGGCTGGCCTTCATCCTCGGCATCGTCCTCCTCGTGATGCTCCAGCGCGCCGGCGCGCAGCCCTTCCAGGCCCTCTGGCTCCACTGGAAGCTGCCCCTCGTCGTGCTCCTCCTGGCCTTCAGCGAGATGGCCCCCAAGGCCCTCGCGGCCCGCAAGCGCGGAGCCCCGCTCCTGGCCTTCCTCCTGTTCCTCCTGGTCTCCTTCGTGAGCGTGAACAGCACCGCGTTCGGCACCCGCGCGCCGAAGCCCGGCCTCGGCTCCTACACGGGCACGGTCGAAGGCGCCAGGTAGCCCGCGTCAGGGCCGCAGGGCCAGGCCGTCCTCGCGCAGGGCGCGCACGAGGGCGCGGTCCCGCTTCCAGGCCTCCGCGGCCTCGGCGAGGGCCGTCACGGGGAAGTCGGCGTCGCGCCCCTGGTGCTCCACCTGGACCTCGAGGCGCGGCGCGCCGCCCTCGTCCCGGGTGGACACCCGCCAGGAGAGGCTCCGGAAGGGGGTCTCGGCGGACCGCTGGGGGTCCAGGGGCCTGAGGGCCATGGGCAGGGCCAGGGAGGCCTCCAGGCGCACCCGCCCCCCGCCCCGCACGTGCACCGGGAGCTGGCGCTTCCGGCCGGGGGCGGTGAAGGGCGCCGGCGTCCCGGGCAGCCCCAGGCAGGGCAGGAACACGAAATCGCCGCCCAGCCGGATCAGGGCCTTGGGACTGACGATCCGCAGGTCCACGGTGAAGGGGCGCGCCAGGTCCAGCGGGTCGCCCTTCGCCACCACCTCGATGCGCCCGTTCAGGGCCTGGTCCAGGCACTCGGCCTCCAGGTAGGCGCGGAAGGCTTCGGCCGTGGCCGACCTCGCCGTGGCGCGGAGGCCCCAGGCATTGGCGGTCTCCTCCAGGCGCACGTCGGCGGTGAGGCGGCCGTCCGCCCCCAGGGTCCCCTTCATGCGGATGGTCGTGCCGCCTTCCGGGGCGGCGGAGGCCGGAACGGCCGCCCAGACGCCGTCGCCGGGCAGGCAGATCAGGAGCTGGCCCCCCCGGTGTCCCGCGGGCAGCTGGCCGAAGGCCGTGAGGGGCGCGGTGGGATCCAGGAGGAGGAAGCGGCCCTTCGGGGTCTCCACCTCGGCCGGGAGCCCCAGGGGCTTGTCCAGGCGCAGGGCCACGATGACGTGGTCGAAGAGGTCCTGGACGGGCCCCTGGACCTCGTCCGCCCGGACGGGCCCGCCCTGGATCCGGGCCAGCACGGGGAAGCCCTGGAAGCCCGAGCGGGCCGCCATGGACACGAAGAGGCACGCCAGGTCCTTGCAGTCGCCGTAGCGCTTGCGGGCCACCTCGGCGGCCGCTTCCGGAACATCGCCCCGGTCGGCGGTGAGGTAGATCTGCTTGTAGACCAGCGCCTCCCCGAACCAGCGCCAGAGCGCCTTCAGGCCCTCGAGGCCGGCGCCGGCCGCGGGCGCCTCCGGACCCACCGGTCCGGTGCGGGGGGCGAAGACGCCGTGGTACCAGCCGCCGAAGGCCTCCCAGGCGTCCAGCATCCGGGTGCCGGCCCAGGCGGGATCCTGGAACCGCACGGACACGCTGGGCAGGTCCCGGCCGGGGAAGGGGCAGGCCCCCTCCGGCTTCGGCATGGCGGGGAGGCGATCCAGGGCCAGATGCGTGCCGGGCGTGAGGGTCGCCGGCAGCCAGGGCGCGAGGTGGGCGAACCGCACCGTGGCCTTCACGTCCTTGATGTCGGCGAAGAGGCCCGAGCGGGTGCCCGCCTCCAACTCCCACCGGCGGATGGGGTGGGTGTCCAGGATCGGCAGGGTGAGGGCGCCGGAGGTGCGGGGATAGTCCACCTCGGATTCAAAGGCGACCAGGCTGCCCTCCGCGACCCGGGGCAGCAGGGCGACGGCCATCTGCCGCCGATCGAACTGGGTGCCGCCCAAGCCGCCGAAGGTCGCCTTGTCGGCGCTGCCCAGCTTCACCAGTTCGCCGTCCGGGCGGAGGTTCCAGCCCCGGATCTCCCGGACCTTGGCGCCCCCGTCCTGGAGGCCGTCGATGCCCAGGTAGGCCTCCTCCAGCCCCCGGCCCCCCAGCACGCGCACGAGGCGGAGGCGGCGGAGGGCGACCTTGCCGGCGCCCGCGTAGGCCACTTCCCAGTGGTCCAGGAGGACCCAGGCCTCGGCCTCGGCGGGGGGCGTCTCCAGGAGGCTCGCCCGCGCCGCGGCCTGGGCCCAGGCCGGGAGCTTGCCCAGGTCCACCCCCGCCGCGGCGGCGGGGAGGGCCAGAAGGGCCCCGGCCAGGAGGGCGGTGACCGGGCGCCTCACGGCTTCGCGTCCGCGGCGCGCTCGAGGGTGATCTCGGGGTACGAGACCGCGCGGACCCACTGGAGGTATTCCTTGAGCGGCACGTACCCGTCGCTCATCTCGAGGAAGCCGGAGGTGGACCGGCGCATGTCCACGCGCACGTCGCCCGAATCGGGGTCCTGCACCGCCCGCAGGAGCACGGAGCCCCAGCGGTTGGAGTGGTTCACCCGGATGGGTTCCCGCAGCACGTAGCCCTTGGGCACCTTGATGATGCTCATGGCCTCCTGGACCCCCAGGTAGGGCATCAGGATCGGGTCCAGGCGCTGCTCGGGCAGGGTCTCCGGCAGGTAGAGGCCGGCGTCCATCCCCGGGAAGGGCCGCAGCTTGAGGGTCCGGCCCGGCTCCAGGGCGATGGCCCCGGCGGCCGTGAACCCCAGGGGCTGGGTGATCTCCAGGGCGTTGGCCACCTGCACCTGGTTGACCGTGATTCCGTTGCGCTCGAGGCGGCCCTTGAACCAGGCCTCCCGGGCGCTCGGGGACTTGGTGGAGAGCTCCTTCCGGGCGAGGAGGGCCGGGGCGCCGGTGAGGGTCCCCTTCACCTTGACGTCGGCGGCCTCGCCGGTGGCGTCGATCTCGTAGGTGAAGGCCCGCGTGTTGGTCCTGGGCTGGGCCACCGCGATGGTGCGGAACTCCGCCTGCCACGTGGCGCTGTCCATGAGCACGGCCCGGGTGCCTTCGTAGCGGTAGGGCATCTGGCCCGGCTGCACCATCCGTTCGGTCGGATCCAGCCAGATGCTCCCCTGCCCGGGTTCATCCACCACGAACAGGATGCGGGAGAACTGGAAGGGGGTGCGGGTCTCCGGGCTGGCCGTCCAGTAGCCTCGGTCGGCCACCAGGGCCACCTTCGGCTTGAGGCCCTCGTCCACCAGCAGGTGGAAGAGCAGCTTGTTCATGCCCCAGTCGTCCGTGAAGCCCGTGCGGGCCGTGTAGTCCAGGTCCCAGACGCCGGACCCGTTGTTGACCTGGTGCCGGGCCAGCGTGGGGGGCTTCTCGTCGAACAGCGGCTCATCCAGGTTCTTCACCCGGGCCAGCATGCGCTCGGCGATCGTCCGGGCCCGCTCGAGGGGGCCGCCCTTCAGGTCCTTGCGCAGCTCCTGGGAGAAGGGGGCGTAATTGACGCCCTTGTGCACGAACTTGTTGAAGTAGTCCTTGTAGTAGAGGTCGGCGGTCTTCTGCCAGAAGGTGGCGGCGGGCACCTTGTCCAGGTGCTCGAGGGTCTCGATGGGCCGGTAGAAGAGCACCTTGGGGCAGGGACGGTTGATCTCGATGGAGTAGGGGGCCGCCGGGAGCGCCGGGAGGTTCCGGAAGGTGTACGTGGTGCCCTGGCTGTTGGAGCCCTGCTGCGGGGAGAAGCCGCTGGTGCCGATGAGCGCCATGGGCCAGAACACCTCCTGCCCCTTCTGGACGACCACCGTCTGGGTGGGGAAGGCGCTGGCCAGGGAGACGTACCAGAAATTCCCGCACCGCTCCGGCAGGGTGCCGAGGTCGAGCAGGGGCATGCGGGCCTGGTTGGCCTTGCCCCGCGCCGTAAGCTCCCGCCACCACAGGTCCACGACGCAGTCCTGGGTCAGGCCCGGCGGCACCAGCACGCCTTCCTTCAGGGAGCCGTCCCGGGTGGACACGACGGTGCGCACGAGGAAATCGTCCCGCTTGGTGATGGGCTGGACCCGGCCGTCCGGGAAGGTCACCTGGCCTTCCAGGTACATGAGGTTGGCGGGCATGTCCGGGAACTCCGCGGCGGCCTGGCCGGCCTGGCTCAGGATGCGGATCCGCACGGTCTGGTCGATGTGGAAGGGCTGGAAGTCCAGCTTCCGCTCCAGGATGACGGCGCCCTTGGCCACGAGGCCGGCGTCGTCCCGCATGGCCCAGACCTCCTTGGGCACCGCCGGGAACCGGGCCCCCCACACCGGGGCGGACACGAGCAGAAGGCTGACGCAGGCCAAGGGCTTCACGGGGGACTCCAGGATGAAGGGTTACCCCCATTCTGCACCCGGCCCCCCGGGTTGCCCAGCCGCTTCCTGGAACCGATCAGTGTTCCATGGCCTCCAAGGCCTCGCGCGTTCGTCGGGCCAGGCAGCGGATGTAGGCGGGGGCCACGGCGGGCGCGGGGAGGCGCCGGTAGCTTCGGACGCCGGCTGCCTGCGCCACCTCCCGGAACTGGATATCCAGCTCATGAAGGGTCTCGATGTGCTCGGTGACGAAGCTGACGGGGAGGACGATCACGTCCTTCCCCCCCAGGGTCCGGAGCACGGAGCCCAGCTCCGGTTCCAGCCACTGGATGGGCCCCACCTTGCTCTGGTAGGCCAGCCGGTAGCCGCCCGGCGCCTCTCCCACCCGGGCCTTCACGGCCGCGAAGGTGGCCTCGATCTCCCGCTCGTAGGGGTCGCCCTGCTCGATCTGTTTGCGCGGCAGGCTGTGGGCGCTGAAGACCACGACGGCCTCCGGCAGCGCCCGCAGGGCCTCCGCCAGGGGGGCCGCGAGGGCCTCGACGTAGTCGGGGTCCGTGGCGTAGTGGAGGACGCCCGGGAGCACCTCCAGGCCCAGGGCCTTGGCTTCCCGCTCCAGCTCGACGAGGCTCGAGCCCGTCGTCGCGCGGCAGTCGTGGGGGTAGAGGGTGACCGGCAGCAGGCGCCGGATCCCCTGCCCCTTGAGCGCGCGCAGCTCGCCCGCGGCCCGGGGGGAGGTGTACCGGAAGATGATCTTGACGGGGACGGCGCAGCCCATGCCATGCAGGGCGGCCCGCAGCGCCGAGGCCTGGGCCGCGGTCTCCCGCAGGATGGGGCTGCCGCCCCCGATCTCCTCGTAGCGGGCCTCCACCTCGCGGCGCCGGGCCTTGCTGATCAGCGTGGCGAAGAGGGGCTGGAGGAAGGCGGGGCCGGGGAACTTGATGATGTCCCGGTCGGAGAAGAGCCGGTAGAGGAAGCCCTCGACGTTCCGCGAACGGAGGGGTCCCCCCAGGTTCAGCAGGACGACGGCGGTGTCCCTCACACGGTCCTCGAGAACGGGGTGCTGGCGGCGAGCTTCTTCAGGTAGGCGTCGAAGGGCTGGACCAGGTTGCGCACGAAGCGGCGGCCCAGGGGGGTGATGAAGATCCCCTCGTCCTCCACGCGCACGGTGCCGAAGGGCACCTCGGCGCGGAGCTCCTCGATGGCGTCGGCGAAGTGGGTCCGGCCGTCGATGCCGTACTTGGCCCGCACGGCCTCCCAGCGCAGCTCGAAGGTGCCCATGAGCTCGTGGATGAGCCAGCGGCGCATCAGGTCCTCGTCGTTGAGGCGGTAGCCCTTGTGGACGGAGAAGCGCCCGTTCTCCACGTCCCGCTCCCACTTGGTGAGGATCTTCTCGTTCTGGCTGTAGACGCCGGCCACGTTGGAGATCGCCGAGGGGCCGAAGCCGAGGAGGTCGGAGCCGGCGGCCACGGCGTAGCCCATGAAGTTGCGGATGAGGCGGCCCTCCTTGACGGCCTTGGCCATCTCGTCGTCGGGGCGCGCGAAGTGGTCCATGCCGATGGCCACGTAGCCGTGCTTCTCCAGGATGTCCACGGCCAGGAGCAGGAGCTCCAGCCGCAGCTCGGGCTTCGGCAGGGTCTCGACGGGGATGGTGCGCTGGTGGGCCAGCACCTTGGGGAGGTAGGCGAAGCCGTAGATGGCCATGCGGTCCGGAGCGAGCTCCAGGGTGCTCTCCAGGGTCCGGCGGAAGGTCTCCAGGGTCTGGCCCGGGAGGCCGTAGACGAGGTCCAGGTTGATGCCGGGGAAGCCCAGACTCCTCGCCTGGCGGACCGTGTCCAGGGTGTGCTGCCAGGTCTGGCCCCGGGTGATGAGGGCCTGGACGCCCTCGTCCAGGTCCTGCACGCCGAAGGAGACGCGGTTGAAGCCCATCTCCCGCAGGGCGGGGAGCTGGTCGGGGCGCAGGAAGGTGGGGTCCACCTCGATGGAGACCTCGGCGTGGGGCAGCAGCTCGAAGCGGCGGGTGATCAGCTCGAAGGTGCGGCGCAGGTCCGGCACGTCCAGGTAGGTGGGGGTGCCCCCGCCCCAGTGGAGCTGCACGGCCTTGCGGCGGCCGGGGAGGTGCTTGGCCCAGAGCTCCACCTCGGCGTCCAGGGCCCGCAGGAAGCCCTCGACCGGGGTGTACTTGGGGCTCACCACGACGTTGCAGCCGCAGTAGGAGCAGCGCCGCCCGCAGAAGGGGAGGTGCGCGTAGAGGGAGAGGGGCTGGGGGTCCAGGTCGGCCCGGCCCAGGGCCTGGACGACCTCCTCCTGCGGGAAGCCCTCGGACCACACCGGGGGCATGGGGTAGCCGGTGTAGCGGGGACCGGGGCGGTCGTAGTGCTTGATGAGCTCGGATAGGGCCAGGGCCATGGGAGGCGCCTCCAGGTTCGATTCTCTCAGATGTCGGCGACCGGAAGGGTCACATTCACCCTTTGACGGCGTCGATGACGGCGCCGACCACGTCCGGGTCGGTCTCCGGCAGGAGGCCGTGGCCCAGGTTGAACACGTGGGGCCGGCCCTTCATCGTCTCCACGATGGCCCGGGCCTTGCGCACGGCCGTTTCCTTGCCCGCGAGCAGGGCCGTGGGGTCCAGGTTGCCCTGGAGGACCTTGCCGGGGAACAGGTCCCGGGCCTCGGCCATGGGCACCTGCCAGCTCACCGCGAAGCCCTCGCAGGGCAGGCGGTTCAGGCTGGCGGGGAGGATGCCGCGGGGGAAGTAGAGGCGGGGAGCGCCGGTGACCTGGGCGAGGGCGCGTTCGGCGGCGGGCAGGGCGTAGGCCTCGAAGTCCTCCCGGTCCAGTTCGCCGGCCCAGGTGTCGAAGAGCTGCACGCCCTGGGCGCCGGCCCCGATGTGGAGGTTGAGGAGGCGGGCGCTGGCGTCCGCCAGCTTGTCCAGCCACTGGCGGGCCTTCACGGGTTCCTGGTGGAGGAAGGCCTTGGCCCGGGCCCAGGTCTTGCTGCCCTTGCCCTCCAGGCCGTAGGCCAGCAGGGTCCAGGGGGCGCCGGCGAAGCCCAGGAGGGCCTTCTCGGGCGGCAGTTCGGCCCGCACCTTGCGCAGGGCGGCCTGGACGGATTCGTAGACCCGCTCGTCGGGGACGGTGGCCGGGTCCACCTGGTCCAGGGTCCGGGTGAGGCGGGGGCCGCCCTCCGGAATGACCACGCCGCAGCCGAGGGCCTCCAGGATGACGAGGATGTCCGAGAAGATGATCGCCCCGTCCAGCTTGGGGAAGCGGCGGGTGGGCTGGAGGGTCACCTCGGCGGCCAGGTCGGCGTCGTAGAGGAGGTCCTCGAAGGAGGCCTTGGCCCGGATGGCCCGGTACTCGGGCAGGAAGCGCCCGGCCTGGCGCATGAACCAGACGGGGGGCACGGGGAGGACTTCACCTTGGAGGGCACGGACGAGCGGAGCGGTCATGGCCGTTCTTTCAAGGAAGGCGCGTGCCGGGTGGAAGCCCGGCACGCGAGGGGTCGAAGGAATGGGGCGGGGACGGGGGGCGGCCCCCTCCCCTACTTGAGGGCCGCGGCGACGACGCCGATGGCCCGCTCCACGTGCGCCAGCTCATCGTCGCCGTGGGCGGCGGAGAGGAAGGCGACCTCGTAGCCGGAGGGCGGCAGGTAGACGCCCTCCTTCAGGAGGAGTCCGTGCATGGTGTTGAACTTGGCGATGGCGCCCGATTCCACGCGGTCGGCGCGCTTGACGCCGGGCTGGAAGAGCGGCCACAGGAGGCTGCCCACGCGGGGGACGTGGAGGCCGGGGATCTTCTCGAAGGCGGCGGCCCACTGGGCGCCCTTCTGTTCCAGGTCCCGGTAGAGGTTGGGGGTCAGGCGCTCCAGGGTGGCCAGGCCGGCGGCCATGGCCACGGGGTTGCCGCTGAGGGTGCCGGCCTGGTAGACCGGGCCATCGGGCGAGATGACGCCCATGATGTCCTTGCGGCCGCCGTAGAGGCCAACGGGCATGCCGCCGCCGATGATCTTGCCGTAGGTGACCAGGTCCGGGGTGATGCCCAGGTACTCCGCCGCGCCGCCGGGGGCGACGCGGAAGCCGCTGATGACCTCGTCGAAGATCAGCACGGTCCCGTGCTGGGTGCAGAGCTCGCGCAGGCGGGTGAGGAAGCTCGAATCCTGGAGCAGCAGGCCGTTGTTGGCGGGGATGGGCTCGATGATGGCCGCCGCCAGCTCGTGGCCGATCTCGCGGAAGGTGCGCTCGAGGGCTTCGGCGTCATCCAGGCTGATGACGGTGGTGAGGTCCGCGAAGCCCTTGGGCACGCCGGCGGAGCTGGGCTCGCCGAAGGTGACCAGGCCGGAGCCGGCCTTCACCAGCATGGCGTCGCTGTGCCCGTGGTAGCAGCCGTCGAACTTGAGGATCCGCTCCCGCTTCGTGAAGCCGCGGGCGGCGCGCAGGGCGGACATGACCGCCTCGGTGCCCGAGGACACGAACCGCATCTTCTCGACGAAGGGCACCATCTGCTTGATGCGCCGGGCGAGGGCGATCTCGCGGCGGCTGGGCGCCCCGAAGGTGAGCCCCTCCTCCATGGCCTCCCGGGCCGCGTCGATGACGGAGGGGTGGGCGTGGCCGAGGATCAGGGGGCCCCAGGACATGCAGAGGTCCACGTACCGGCGGCCCTCCTCGTCCTCGAACCGGCTGCCCCAGGCCTTGCGGAAGAACTTGGGCGTGCCGCCCACGGCGCGGAAGGCGCGCACGGGGCTGGAGACGCCGCCGGGGAAATGGGTGATGGCTTCCTGGAACAGGGTTTCGTTGGTCATGTCAGAACCACTTCTTGGTCAGGGCCTCGCGGGCCACGTAGGTCACGATCCAGTCGGCGCCGGCGCGGCGGATCGCCGTCAGGTGCTCGCGGAACAGGTTGGCCTCGTCGATCCAGCCCATGCGGGCGCCGGCCTTGACGCTGCTGTATTCGGAGGAGACGTGGTAGGCCGCGATGGGGCACAGGGCCTTCTCGCGCAGGCGCCAGATCAGGTCGAGGTTGGGCATGGCGGGCTTGACCAAGAGGGCGTCCGCGCCCTCCTCGAGGTCCAGCAGGCCGTCCCGCAGGCCCTCCCGGGCGTTCCGGGGGTCCATCTGGTAGCTGCGGCGGTCGCCGAACTTGGGGCTGGAGTCCGCGGCGTCGCGGAAGGGGCCGTAGTAGGCGCCGGCGTGCTTGATCGCGTAGCTCATGATCATGGTCTGGATGAAGCCCGCGTCGTCGAGGGCCTCGCGCATGGCGCGGATGCGGCCGTCCATCATGTCGGAGGGGGCCACGACGTCGGCGCCCGCCTCGGCGTGGGCCACGGCCATCTTCGCCAGGATCTTCACGCTCTCGTCGTTGCGGATGACGGGGCCGTCGTTGATGCCGCAGTGGCCGGTGTCGGTGTAGGCGCAGAGGCAGACGTCGGTCATCACGATGACGTCGTTTCCGAAGGCCTTCTTGAGGGCGCGGACCGTCTGCGGCACGACGCCGTCGTGGTCGTGGGCGGCGTGGGCGTCGGGGGCCTTGTCCTTGGGATCGGGCACGCCGAAGATCAGGTGGCTGCGGAGGCCCAGCTTCAGGTCGCTCTCCACCTGGCGGACGGTGGCTTCCACGCTGTTCCGGCTGATGCCGGGGAGGCTCGCGATCTCGGTGGAGCCCGCCTGGGGCTGGACGAAGTGGCCCTGGATCAGGTGGCGGGGCAGGAGCTCCGTCTCCGCGACGAGGTCGCGGATGGCGTTCGTGGTTCGCAGGCGTCGGGATCGGATCAGCATGTCAACCTCTCTCCAGAAGCATTCGTTGCAGCGCTGGGATCTGGGGTTCGCACCAGCCATGGGAAGGATAGCCTGAGTCGGCGAAGGCCCGGGCGGTCCGTTCGCCCCAGGCGAAGCGGAGCCGGTCCCCCGAGCACGGGCCGAGCACCTCGGCCTGGAGGGGGCTCAGGGCCAGCAGGGCGTCCAGGCCCTCCGGGTCCGGCAGGGGGGCCAGGGGGGACTCGCGGTGGGTGATCCAGGGGTGCAGGAACCAGGGCGTGCCCTGGGCGGCGGCCTCCAGGTGCTCCCGGCTCCGCTCGGCCCGGGCCAGCAGGAACTGGCCCCCGGCGGGGAACCGCTCCTTCAGGAGCTGGAAGAGTCCCTCGGCCTGCGGCAGGGCGCTGGTGAGCACCTCGCGCCCCTCCAGGGCCCGGGCGGTGGCCGCCCCCTGGGCGAGGCAGAGGGCCCCCGCGGGGATCCTCGCCAGCCGCGCGGCGGCGGGGCTCAGGACGATGACGGCGTCGGGGCGCGCCAGGGGGGGCTCCGCCCCCGTGGCCTCCATGGCCGTGACGTGGAAGGGGACGGGCTCCCAGCCCGCGGCCAGGACGGCCCGGCTCATCGCGTCGTCGCTGGCGCGGGCCAGGCCGAGGCGCCTCACAGGCCCAGCCCCCGCAGGACCTCCGCCACGAGCGCAGCGTCGTCCGTGCCGGCGGCCTGAGCCCAGGCGATGCCGTCCGGGCCGGCGTAGGCGGCCCGGAGCCGGAAGCCGTCGCCCTCGGGCGAGGCCAGGGCCCCCAGCGGCTGCTGGCAGCCGCCGCCGATGCCGCGGAGCACGGCCCTTTCCAGGGCCACGCAGTGGGCGGTGAGGGGATGGTGGAAGCCGGCCAGGGCCTCCTGGAGGGCCGTGTCCCCTTCCCGGCACTCGGCCAGGAGGGCGCCCTGGGCCGGGGCGGGCAGCAGTTCGTCGGGGCGGAGGGGCCGCACGTCCAGGCCGGACAGGTCCAGCCCCAGGCGCCGGAGGCCGGCGGCGGCCAGCACGGTCCCGTGGAGGGGCTCGCCGCGCAGCTCGCCGTCCCGGACCCGCTGGAGGCGGGTAGGGACATTGCCGCGGATCCAGGTGAAGGACGCGTGGGGAAGGGCCTGGCGCAGGAATTTCAAGCGCCGCTCGGAACTCGTGCCGATCACCGGGTTGGCCGGCGCGTCGGGGCGCAGGACCAGCCAGTCCGCGCTGTCCTCCCGCTGGGGGACGCAGGCGGTGGTGATGCCCGCGGGCCGGTCCAGGGACACGTCCTTGAAGGAATGGATGAGCAGGTCCACGTCCTGGGCCAGGAGGGCGTCCTCCAGCTCCTTGGTGAAGAAGCCGGTGCCCGTCTCCTTGCCGAGGGGGCCGGCCAGCCACTGGTCCCCATGGGTGGTGAAGCGCTTCCAGGCCACCTCGTGGCCGCGGGCGCGCAGGTACGCGACGAGGTCTTCCGATTGCTGCACCGCGAGGAGGGATCCGCGCGTGCCGAGAACGATCTTCATCTGGTTTCCAGGGCGGCTTCGCTGTGGTGGGTCAGGGCCCTGAATGCGAGGGTGCGGCCGCGCTTCAACAGGTTCGCCAGGGCCTCCATCTGCTCCGCCGTGAGACCGGCGAGGGCGCTACCGGGCGCAAGGGCCTCGGCTTCCAGGGCCTCCCAGGCCTCCTTGAGGCGGTCCTGGGCGGTGCGGTTGGCGTGCTTCTGGATGCGCTGATCGGCCCTGCGGCGCAGCCGGTCCACGGCGCCGACGATGAAGGGCTCGGCGTTGACGGCGGCCTCCCGGCGCTTCTGCCGGCCGGCCTCGGTCTCCGCGAGGAAGGTGTTCAGGTCCACCCGGGTCACCCAGGGGATCTCGCCCATGTCGGGCTCGGAATCGTAGGGGAGGGCCAGGTCGACCAGGCGAACCGGAGGCCGCGACAGGCGCTCCCAGTTGCCCTTCGTGAAGATCGGCAGGTGGCTGGCCGTGGCCGAGACGATGCAGTCGAAGCCCTCGGGATCCATCTGGAGCTGGGCCAGGGGCACCATCGGCAGCCCGAAGGCCTCCGCCTTGGAGAGGGTCCGGTTGCTCATGGTGATCTGGAAGCCCCGCTCGGGCAGGCGCTGGGCCAGGTAGCGGCTCATGGGGCCCACGCCCACGATGGCCACCCGGGCTCCGGCGGGCAGCGAGGTCTCCAGGTGCCGGAGGGCGGCGGTGGCCACGCTGGCGCTGCCGTCGTCCAGACCGATGCGGGTGCGCAGGCGCTGGGCCTCGCGCAGGATGTCCTCGAAGGCGGCCATCGCCTCGGGCCCGGCGGTGCGGACCTCCCGGGCGGTGTCCAGGGCCTGCTTCATCTGGCCCACGATCTCGCGGTCCCCGAGGTTGGCGCTGTTGAGGCCCGTGGCCACCTCCAGGAGGTGGCGCCAGGCGGCTTCGCCCTCGAACACGTCGATGTCCGGATCGAACCCCAGGGTCGTCCCGTCCCCGCCCCAGAACATGAAGATCACACGTTGGCAGGTGGACAGGTAAACCAGCTCCGAGGCGTCCGAAATCCGCTTCCACATGAGCAGGTGGTCTGCCAGATGGGCGCGCACGACGTTCCGGGCCACGACCTCGGGGTCATGGCGCGGAATGTAGTAGGAATAAAGGACAGGATCCATGGGCCGCCAGGGGGTTCGTCTAAGGGATCAGAGTATCTTAAATAGGTGGGGGGGCCGAACCGGAAAGTTGCCCGGGCGGAAGGCCCGGATCAGGCGGGAAGCCTGGAAAATGCTTTCAATTCGCATGTTTTACCATCGACGCCCCCCCTTGTCGCCATAAGCGAAAGAAAAAGAAATTGATGGGGGTCACAGCCCCGTGAGCGTGCCGGGCATGTCGGCCAGGGCGTAGACCGCCACGGCCAGGATGGCGCCGTTCCTGGCCAGGTCCCCCTTGTCGACCTTGTCGAAGGTATCGGCCTTGGAATGATGAACTTCCCAATACTTCGCCGTATCGTGGTTCATGCCCAGGCCAGGGACCCCGGCCAGGACGGAGGGGCCGATGTCCACCCCCCCGTGCCCCTCCCCGAGCCGGCCCGCCCCGAGGGGCTCGAGCATGGGCTTGAGGAGCTGCAGGACCGCCAGGGCCTTGGCCGGGTCCGGCGCGGGCTGGCCCGGACGGGGGTGGAGCTCCAGCCCGAAGCCCCGGGCCAGGCCGCTCCCGGAATCCGATTCCAGGGCGGCCACGTGCCGCGCCAGCTCCCCCTCGTGGCGCTTGAGGTAGCCCTCCCCGCCCCGGGTGCCGTTCTCCTCGTTGGCGAAGAAGACGACGCGCACGGTGCGCGCGGGCCGGAGCCCGGCCTCCTTGATCATGCGGGCGGCCTGCAGGCTGAGGACGCAGCCGACGCCGTCGTCCTGGGCCCCCTGCCCCACGTCCCAGCTGTCCAGGTGGCCGCCCACGAGGACGACCTGGTCCGGCCGGGAGGCCCCGGGCAGGTCCCCCACCACGTTGGCGGCGGGCGCGTCCGGGAGGGTGCGGCAGTTCATCTCCAGGTGCACCTGCATGCGCAGGCCCCGGTTCCACATGCGGCGCATCATGAGCGCGTTCTCCACCGACACCGCGGCGGCCGGGATGGGGGGGACGCCCTCCTCGTAGTGGAGCGTGCCCGTGTGGGGCGTATCGAAGCTGAGGGAGGCCACGGAGCGCAGGAGCATGGCCACCGCCCCCTTGCGGGAGGCGGCCGTCGCCCCGGAGAAGCGCATGCGGGCACCGTGGCCGTAGCCCTTCCAGCCGTCCTCGAAGAGGACGATGCGGCCCTTCACCTTCTCGGCGGGCATCGCCTCCAGCTCGGCGAGGGAGGCCACCACCACCACGTCGGCGGTGATCCCCCCCGGCGGGGTGGGCACGCTCATGCCCAGGCCCAGGATGGAGAGGTCGTGGGGCGCCGGCAGCGTCATGCGGGCGGACTCGGCGTTGCGGACCCAGTGGGGCACCAGGACGGGCTCGGTGTGGACGTTCTCCAGGCCCGCGGCCTTCATGGCCTTCACGGCCCAGGCCACGGCCCGGTCGTAGCCCTCCGAGCCGCTGAGGCGGTGGCCCACCTCGTCGCAGAGGACCTCCAGGTCGCGGTACGCCCCGTCGTGGGCCACGGCCCGGGTCGCGAGGGCGGCCGCGTGGGACCGCACCCGCTCCATGGGATCGGGGCTCCCCGCCATCAACAGGGTCCCCAGCCAGAACAGGGCGAGCCGCTTCATCGTGCCTCCTGATGCATCACGTAATGCGGTATCTTAGCGCAGCGGGACGTCCACGGTAACCTTGCCGTGCCCATCGCCGCCCTTCCGCGCCCCACCCACGAACCCGCCGGGCGCCACCCGGGAGCCCATGACCCCCCTTCCCCCCGAATCCGCCCTCGACCTCGAGACCCTCGAACTCCTGCCCTACGGCGTCATCGTGCTCGACGCCCGGGGCGCCGTCCTCTTCTACAACAAGCGGGAGGAGGAGATCTCGGGCCTGGCCCGGCGGCAGGTGCTCGGGCGGGACTTCTTCCGGGAGGTGGCCCCCTGCGCCCAGGTGCGGGATTTCCAGGGCCGGTTCCGGGAGCTCATGGAGGCGGGCCGGGGCCGGGTGGACTTCGACTTCACGTTCCCCTTCGTGCTGGGCCCCCGCCGGGTGCGGATCACCCTCCAGGCCTTCCAGAAGGACGCGGAGGCCTGCTGCATCGTCTTCGTGGCCGACATCACGGGCCGGGAGGCGCTGCGGGACCAGCTCCTCCAGGCCCAGCGCTTCAGCGAGCTGGGGGAGGTCACCGCCGAGGTGGCCCACAACTTCAACAACATCCTCCAGACCATCCGCCTCTCCGTGGAGCTGGCCTCGGCCTCCGCCGGCCCCCAGGCCAGGGCCCGCCTGGACCGCGCCCTCGCCGCGGCCGAGGACGGGTCGGCCCTGGTGAAGCGCTGCCTGGACATCGCGCGCAAGGAGCCCCGCAGCCCCCTGGAGCCCGTGGACCTGAACGCCGTGGCCGAGGCCACCGCCGAATTCTCCGAGCCCTTCCTGCGCACGGCCCGCGCGGAGGGCCGGGAGGTCACCCTGCGCCTCAACCTCGCCCCGGGCCCCCTCACCGTCCTGGGCGACGCGGTCGAACTCCGGGAGGCCGTGCTCAACCTCCTCCGCAACGCCATCGAGGCCATTCCCGGGCGCGGCACCGTCCGCCTCCTCACCGAGGGCTCCGGCGAGGCGCACCGCCTCCACGTCCTCGACGACGGGCCCGGCATGGGGCCGGAGGTCCTGGAGAAGGTCTTCACGCCCCTGTTCACCACCAAGGGCGAGCGGGGCACGGGCCTGGGCCTGGCCAGCGTCCACGCCATCGCCCGGCGCCACGCCGGCGCCGTCGAAATGACCTCGAGCCCCGGCAAGGGCACCCACGTCCTCCTCACCTTCCCCCAGGCCGCCCCCGACGGCGGCGTCCGGCCGTAACGCGGGCGGCTGCGCGGCGTCTGATGGGGCAGAAGGATCCGGCCCCATGTCCGTCGAACACCTGACCTACCCGCTTTGGCTGCGGACGGCCCACTGGCTGAACGTGCTTTTCCTCTCCCTCCTCGCCCGGAGCGGGCTGGAGATCCTCAGCGCCCATCCGAAGCTGTACTGGAACGACGACTGCCGGCTCGGCAGCGAGTGGCTGGCCATCCGTCCCCGCCCCACCCCCCCGGGGGAGCTCTTCACCGCCGACGACCAGGAGCAGGACTGGCATTCCCTGGTCGCCCTGCCGGGCCACCGGCATTGGGACCTGGGCCGCCACTGGCACTTCGCCGCCGTCCCCCTCTGGATCCTCACGGGGGCGGCCTACCTGGCCCTGCTCTTCGGCACCGGCGAATGGCGGCGCCTCGTGCCCACCTCCTGGGACGTGCTCCCCGGCGCCTGGCACACCCTGGTCGCCTACCTGCACTTCCGGATCCCCGACCCGGCCGGGACCCACAACCCCCTCCAGCAGCTCACCTACTTCGCCGTCGTCTTCGGCCTGGCCCCCCTCTCCATCGCCACGGGCGCGGCCATGTCCCCGGCGGTGGCCGCCCGCTTCCCGGGCTACCTCCGGCTGTTCGGGGGGCGCCAGGCGGCCAGGAGCCTGCACTTCCTCTCCCTCCTCGCCTTCACCGCCTTCTCCCTCGTCCACGTGGCCATGGTGGCCGCGCACGGCCTGGGCCGGGAGCTGGCCCTCATGGTGCTCGGCCAGGTCCGGGAGCCGGACCTGGCCCGGGCCCTGGCCCTGGGCGGGGCGCTGATCGGCGGGATCGTCCTCGTCCACGTGGCCGCCACCCGCTTCACCTTGCGCCGCCCGGACCTCGTCCAGGACGCCGCCGAGCGGTTCGTGGACCCGGTCCGGCGGGCCCTCCTCGGCCGCCTCAAGTCCGTCCAGGCCTACGACCCGGGCCGGATCTCCCCCTACCTGTGGGTGAACGGCCGCCCCCCGGCGGAGCCCGACTGGCTGGCCCTCGCCGAGGGGGGGTTCCAGGACTACGTCCTCGAGGTGGGGGGCCTGGTGGAACGGCCCCTGCGCCTGAGCCTGGCCGACCTGCGGGCCCTGCCGGCCCGCACCCAGGTCACCCTGCACGTGTGCATCCAGGGATGGTCCGGCTTCGCGGCCTGGACCGGCGTGGGCCTGGACACCCTCATGGACCTGTGCCGCCCCCTGCCCGGGGCCCGGGACGTGGTCTTCCGGGCCTTCGACGACAAGGGGCGCTCGGAGCCCCGCCCCAAGGCCTCCGGCTTCTACTACGGCACCGTGCCGATGGAGATGGCCCGCCACCCCCAGACCCTCCTCGCCTACGACCTGAACGGGGCGCCCCTCCCCCGGGAGCACGGGGCGCCCCTGCGGCTGCGCCTCGAGACCCAGTACGGCTTCACCATGGTGAAGTACATCCGGGCCATCGAGTTCGTGGCGTCCTTCCGGGAGGTGGGGAAGGGCCGGGGCGGCTGGCCCGAGGACAACCTCTACCGGAGCCGGGAGGCCTCCCTCTGAGCCCCTCGGGGCATCCTCGCCCTTTCCCGCGACGCGGAGCGTTCAGCGCTTCAGGCGGACGCGGATCCGCATGCGGCCGGCGGGGTCCACGGCGAGGACCTCCCAGGCCAGGGGCCCGTCCTGGCCCCGGCTCCGCTCGCCGGGTCCCAGGTTGAAGGCGGCGTCGTCCAGCTGCCAGCGGCCGCCGGGGTACCGGGGCCGGGCCGGCTCCGGGGTGCCGGGGTGGGCGTCGATGACCCGCACGGGCCCCCGGGGTTCCCCCCGGGACAGGAGGCCGGGATCCACCCGCGCCACGACGAGGCCCTCGTACCCCGCCCCCCAGCGGCCGGCGACCCGGCCCCGGTCGAAGCCCAGGGGCCGGCGCACATTGAACTCCCAGAACCGGCCCCGGCGGCGGGGGTCCGGCACCACCAGGCGCTGGGGATGGGCCCCGGGGGCCCGCGCCAGGGGATCCAGCCACCCCTCCCAGGCGCGCTCGACCCGGAGGGTGGGGACCGTGTCCTTGAAGGCCCCGTGGTACCAGAGGTCCGTGCGCACCCACCCCATGGGGTGGGCGGGGCTGTACGCCGTGTCCTCCTGCCAGGGACCCTCGCCCGGGTGGAAGGCGTCCCAGCCCTGGAACATCCCCGCGTCCATCACGTCCCAGCGGCCGGCCGTCCGCACCCGGCGGTCCGCCACATAGAAGTCGTCGACCCGGTTCTCGCCCATGGCGTGCAGGGCCTCGTGGACGATGAAGCCCAGCGGGGTCTCGTCCGGGAAGAGGACCATGGGCCACTGGACCGTCCGGTTCCAGGGAAGGGGCTCCAGGATGCAGATGGCGGACAGCTCCTCCACCGTGTCCGTCACGGTCCCGGGCCGTCCCGGGGCCACCACCCACAGGTGGTCCGGCCTGCCGTCGGGACCCGGGGCGCCGGTGCGGTTGTCCACGGCGTCCCAGGGGCCCGGCTCCAGGTCCCTCAGCCGCGTCACGGCCCGGGCCAGGATCGCCCGGGCCTGGACGTCGTCCCGGGGATGGGGCGGCGTCTCGTCGTCCATGGGCAGGAACCGCCCCAGCTCCAGCTCCAGGCTGCCCTTGGAGATCTCATAGAAGTAGTTGGCCGCGCTGGCCGCCCCGGGTTCCCGGGAGAACAGGAGGGCCCGGAGCTCGTCGTCGGTGCGCAGGGGCGCCTCCCCGGGCCAGCGGAGGCGGATCACGACGACCTTCTCCTTCCGGTAGGCCGGGGCCGGGGGCAGGACCACGTCCCGGCCCAGGTCCGCCAGGGGCACGATGTCCCGGACCCGCCCCGGCGATTCGACCACCACGGCGGTGTCCGCGGGCTCCAGGTCGAGGGTGAAGCGGCCCTCGGCGTCGGTCAGCGCGGAGGGAAGGGCCCGGGTGGGCCGGACCCGGGGCGTCCGGTCCGGATGCACCCGCACCCCGGCCAGGGGACGGAGGCCGTCCGTCACCCGCCCCGAGACCGGGGCCCCGGCGAGGGGAAGGCACAGGATGAAGGCCCAGGGAAGACGGATCATGGTTCCAACTGTACAATGGAAGGTTCCGTGCACTCCCCCGCCGGCGTCTCAAAAGGAAAGGTGTGACCGACCCCAGCCTGATCCGCAACTTCTCCATCATCGCCCACATCGACCACGGCAAGTCCACCCTTGCCGACCGCCTCCTTGAGCTCACGGAAACCGTGGCCAAGCGGGACATGCAGGCCCAGCTCCTGGACGACATGGACCTGGAGCGGGAGCGGGGCATCACCATCAAGGCCCACGCCGTGACCCTCAAGTACCTGGCGGAGGACGGCAGGACCTACACCCTGAACCTCATCGACACCCCCGGCCACGTGGATTTCACCTACGAGGTGAGCCGCAGCCTCGCCGCCTGCGAGGGGGCCATCCTGGTCGTGGACTCCACCCAGGGCGTGGAGGCCCAGACCCTGGCCAACACCTACCTGGCCCTGGAGAACGACCTGGAGGTCTTCCCGGTCCTCAACAAGACCGACCTGCCCAGCTCCGAACCGGAGCGGGTGCTCGAGGAGATCAACACCGTCATCGGGCTGGTGGACACGGCCCACGCCGTCAACGTCTCCGCCAAGACGGGCGAGAACTGCCTGCAGGTCCTCGAGCAGGTGGTGCGCTCCGTCCCGCCCCCCAAGGGGGACCCCACCGCCCTGCTCCAGGCCCTCGTCTTCGACTGCTACTACGACCAGTACCGGGGCGTCGTCTGCCTCGTCCGGATCGTCAACGGCACCCTCAAGGCCGGCGAGACCATGCGGTTCATGTCCACCGGCAGCGAGCACCGGGTGGACGAGGTGGGCGTCTTCAATCCCAAGATGAGCCGGGTGGATGAGCTCTCCGTCGGCGAGGTGGGCTACGTCACCGGCAGCATCAAGACCCTGGCCGACGTGAAGGTGGGCGACACCCTCACCCACGCCGTCTCCAACACCACCAAGCCCTCCCAGGAGATGCTCAAGGGGTTCAAGGAGATGCAGCCCGTGGTCTTCGCGGGCATCTTCCCCACCAACAGCGAGGACTTCGAGGACCTGCGCGACGCCATGGACAAGCTCCGGCTCAACGACAGCTCCTTCACCTTCGACCCCGAGACGAGCCAGGCCCTGGGCTTCGGCTTCCGCTGCGGGTTCCTGGGGCTCCTCCACATGGAGATCGTCCAGGAGCGGCTCGAGCGCGAGTTCGACCTGGACCTCATCACCACCGCCCCCTCCGTGCGCTACCACGTGTTCCTCACCGACGAGACCGAGGAGGACGTGGACAACCCCTCGAAGCTCCCCGCCCTGCAGCGCATCGCCCGGATCGAGGAGCCGATCATCGAGGCCACCATCCTCACCCGCCCCGACTTCGTGGGCGGCCTCCTCAAGCTCTGCGAGGAGCGCCGCGGCATCCAGCAGCGCCTCGAGTACGTGGGCAAGGACCGCGTCATGCTCGTCTACGAGCTCCCCCTCAACGAGGTCGTCCTGGACTTCTACGACAAGCTCAAGTCCATCTCCAAGGGCTACGCCAGCTTCGACTACCACATGAAGGGCTACCGGGAGTCCGACCTCGTCAAGATGGACATCCTGGTCAACGGCGAGCCCGTGGACGCCCTCTCCGTCCTGGTCCACCGCTCCAAGAGCCAGACCATGGGCCACGGCCTGACGGTGCGGATGAAGGAAGTGATCCCCCAGCAGCTCTTCGATGTGGCCATCCAGGCCGCCATCGGGAGCAAGATCATCGCCCGGACCAACGTGAAGGCCCGGCGCAAGGACGTGCTGGCCAAGTGCTACGGCGGCGACATCAGCCGCAAGAAGAAGCTCCTGGCCAAGCAGAAGGAAGGCAAGAAGCGGATGAAGTCCATCGGCAGCGTGGACATCCCCCAGGAAGCCTTCCTCGCCATCCTGAAGGTGGAGAACTGACATGGCCCAGCCGTCCATGGAGATCAGCCAGCAGCCCAGTCACAGGGATGCCCGGAGCCCCACGGGCTTCGTCCTGACCGGCTACGAGAAGGGCATCCTGCTCTGCCTCCTCCTGGGCGTCCTCTACCTGCGGCTCTACAAGCGGAAGCGGAAGCAGGACAAGATCTGCTCCCACTGCGGGGAGCGGAATCCCCCCCACCAGACCAACTGCAAGAAGTGTTCCGCCCCCTTGTTCCATAAATAACGGCTATTATCGGACCCGGGTATCTCCATGAGCACGATCCGGGTCCTTGCCGCAGACGACGATCCAGCCACACTCACCTTCCTCGTGAGGGCGCTGACCCGTGCGGGCATGGAGACCGTGGCCGCCGGGGACGGGGCGGAGGCCCTGGCCCACCTGCGGAAGAACCCCGAGTCCTTCGACGTCCTCCTGCTGGACCTGGCCATGCCCCGCATGGACGGCTGGCAAGTCCTCCGGAAAGTGAAGGCCAGCCCGCGCCTGCGCCAGATCCCCGTGGTCCTCCAGACCGTCTCCGACCGGCCCGAGGACATGAAGCGGGGCCTGGAGGGCGGCGCCTACTACTACCTCACCAAGCCCTTCACCCAGCGGGTGCTCCTGCGCATCGTCCGGGCCGCGGCCCACGACGTGGCCACCTACCGGGTGCTCCACGCCGAGGTCGCCCGGGCCACCTCCCCCCTGGCCATGCTCACCCGGGGCACCTTCCGCTACCGCACCCTGCCGGAGTGCCACGAGCTCACCCACCTGCTGGCCCGGGCCTGCCCCGACCCCGCCCGCATCGTCACCGGCCTTTCCGAACTCCTCATCAACGCCCTGGAGCACGGCAACCTGGGCATCTCGTACAAGGAGAAGGGGGACCTATTGGAGCGGAATGTCTGGAAGGCCGAGGTGGCCCGCCGCCAGGCCCTGCCCGAGCACCGCGACAAGTGGGTGGAGGTGTCCGTGGAGCGCCTGGAGGACCGGATCCGGTTCGAGGTGAAGGACATGGGCGAAGGCTTCGACTGGCGGGCCTTCCTCGTCCCCGACGCCGCGCGCCTCTTCGACAACCACGGCCGGGGCATCTTCATGGCGAAGATGGACAGCTTCGATCACCTGGAATACCGCGGCAACGGCAACCACGCCATCGCCGAGGTCCATTTCCAGGCCGGGTCCGGAATCCACAGGAAGGATGAATAGCCGGGCCCGGAGGGGCGCCCTCCGGGCCCGTGCGGTGCCTGGTTCAGGCGCTCAAAGGAGCCTGTCCAGGAGCTTGTTGGCCGTGTGCTCGACCTTCACCTGGCCGCCCCGCTTGTCCAGGCCTCCCCGGATCTGCATGACGCAGCCCGGGCAGTCCATGGCCACCGAGGAGGCGCCGGTCCGCTCGATGTTGTCCAGCTTCCGCTCCAGCATGGGGGCGGAGATCTCGGGCATCTTGAGGGAATAGCTCCCCCCCATCCCGCAGCAGATGTCCTGCTCGAACATCCCCTCCAGCTGGAAGCCGGCCTGGCCGAGCAGGTCCCGGGGCGGCTGGTTGGCCCGGAGGGTCCGCTTGAGGTGGCAGGAGTCGTGGTACGTCACCTTCTCCAGCTGCTCGCCCTCCTTGAAGGTGAGCCGGCCCGCGTCCACGAGCTGCTTCACGAGGGTGGAGAAATCGATCACCTTGGCGGCGAGGCGGTGGGCGCCCTCCAGGTCCGCCTCCAGGCCCAGGCTGGTGAAGGTGGAGGCGAAGTCCTCCTTGAGGGCCACGGTGCAGGTGGGGCAGGCGGAGACCACCCAGGTGGGATCGGCTTCCAGCAGGGCCTGGATGTTGTCCCGGGCGTTGCCGGCGGCGGTCTCGTAGGCGCCGCTGTAGCGCGCGGGGGCGCCGCAGCAGGTCTGGCCCTCGGGGAAGAGGACCTGGATCCCCGCCTTGTTCAGGACCTTGACCACCGCCTCTCCCATCTCGGGGTAGGCGAAGTCGATGAGGCAGCCCGCGTAGAAGGCGGCCTTCTCGGCGGATTCGGGCTGGGCGATCCGCCGGATCGTGTCGCGGAGGGGCTTCTCGGCGATGGCCGGGAGGCTCCGGAATTTCGTCATCTCCCCCAGGAAGAAGGGCAGGTGGCGGATGAAGCCCCCCTTGGCGAAGGGCTTCTGGGCCAGGGAGGCGGCCCGGAGCATGCTGTGGAAGACGCGCCGGTTGTTGACCACCTTGAAGATGGCCTTGGCGGCCACGCCCTGCCCCTGCTCCTTCACCAGGCGGCGGCGGATCTCGAGGATCAGGTCGGAGATGGGGACCTTGCCCGGGCACACGTCGTTGCAGGCGCCGCACTGGATGCAGAGCCCCTGGATCTCGTCGGACTTCTTCAGCTCGTCGAACCAGGCGGTGAGGATGGTGCCGATGCCGCCGGTGTAGACCTTCCCGAAGACGTGGCCGCCCACGAGGCGGTAGACGGGGCAGACGTTGAGGCAGGAGGCGCAGCGGATGCACTGCAGCGCCTCCTTGAACTTGGGATCGGCGGCCATCTCGGAGCGCTTGTTGTCCATGAGGACGATGTGCAGCTCCTTCTCCTGGCCGTCGGGGGCCGGGGTCCGGCCGGTGATGATGGAGACGTAGCTGGTGAGGAGCTGGGCCGTGGCGTTGCGGGGCAGCGCCGTCAGGATGGGCTCCACGTCCCGGAAGTTCTCCACGAGCTTCTCGATGCCGACGAGGGCCACGTGGATGCGGGGCAGGGTCGAGACGAGGCGGGCGTTGCCCTCGTTGGTGACGATGACCAGGCTGCCCGTCTCGGCCACGGCGATGTTGGCCCCGGAGATGCCCATGTCGGCCTCCAGGAACCGGCCCCGCAGCTTCTCGCGGGCGAACTTGACGAGGCGCGGGATGTCCGGGGTCTGCCCGGGCTCGACCTCCTCGTTGAAGATCTCCGCGACCTCCTCCTTGGTCAGGTGGATGGCGGGCATGACCATGTGGCTGGGCGTCTGGTGGGCGAGCTGGATGATCCATTCCCCGAGGTCCGTCTCGAAGACCTGGATCCCCTCCGCCTCCAGGTGGCGGTTGAGATGGATCTCCTCGGACGCCATGGACTTGGACTTCACGATGGACCGAACGCCCCGCTCCTTGGCCAGGGCCAGGATGTAGGCCTTGACCTCGGCGGGGGAGGAGAGGCGGACCACCGTGGCCCCCTGGGCCTCCGCGGCGGCCTGGAAGCGGGCCGCCAGCTCATCGAGCTTGCCTGCCGCCTGGGCCTTCACCGTCTTCACCCGTTCCCGGATCGCCTCGAAGTCCAGGCCCGCGTAGGCCTTCTCGCGGCTGATCCGGTAGGCCTCCGAGAACCGCCCCAGCGCGCCGCGCAGGTTGGGGTTGGCCAGGGCCTCGTGGATGGAGTCCTTGAAGTCGACGGTCATGCGCGGCCTCCTTCCAGGTAGACGATGACGAGGCGCCCGGGGCCGTGGACGCCGATGGTGAGCACGCGCTCGATGTCCGCGGTGCGGCTGGGGCCCGTCACGAAGGCCAGGTACGAGGCCTTCTCGGGCTTCACCCGGTCCAGGAGGGCCCCCAGCCCGGGCAGCAGGTTCGCGCCGCGCACGATGGCGACGTGGACGGGGGGGAGGGTCGAGACGAGGCGCTGCTCGGGGGCGCTGGCGTCCTGCACCAGGGTCCCCGTGTCGGCCAGGGCCCAGTCGAACTCGCTGACGCCCACGGCCGCCGCGGCGGCGGAGGCCTGCGTCACCTCGAAGGTGGAGGCGGGGAGCGGGGGGCGCCCGTTGGCCTCGAGGAAGGGCCCGGGGGCCCAGACCGCGGGCCCTCCGGCCTCGCCGAGGAAGCCCAGGATGAAGTCCATGGCCTCGGCGTCGCCGCCGAAGCTGCGCACCTCGGCGCTGACGGCCTCCGCGCGCGCCTTGAAGGTCTCGAAAGCGGCTTCAGGCATGGTTCCCTCCGCGGGTGACCGCCTCCATGAGGTAGACGAAGCTCCGGTAGATCCTGCCGGTGGAGCGGGTCATCCCCACCTCGCAGGTGCGGCTGCTGGAATAGTGCTCGGCCGGGGCGGCGGCCTTCACCTCCGCGGCCTCGCGCCGGGTCGCCGAGGCGGTCAGCTCCGGGTGCATGAAGCCGCGGTCGCCCGCGAAGCCGCAGCAGCCCGCGTCCCGGGGGATCAGCACCTGCTCCGCGCAGGCCTTGGCGACGGCCTCGAGCTTGCCCACCAGGTTCATCTTGGTGACCGAGCACACCGGGTGCAGGGCCACGGACGGCACCTTGCCGGTGATCTTCAGCCGCGGCAGGAGCACGTCGTGGGCGAAGGCCACCCCGTCCAGGATCCGGAGCTTGTCGAACCGGGCCTGGTTCTCGGAGGTGAGGTAGGGCCGGCACGTGGTCAGGCCGTAGGTGCAGGGCGAGGTGTCCACCACCACGGCCAGCCGGCCTTCCTGGCTCCAGGTCCAGAACTTCTCGATGGCCTGATTGACGCTGAAGCGGTGGGCCTGGTCGAAGCCCTTGGAGGAGAAGGGCACGCCGCAGCAGGTCCCGGCCACGTCGGTGGGGATGTGGAGCTGGACACCCGCCCGGCGGGAGACCTCCAGCACCGCCTCCACCAGGCTCAGCTCCGTGGCTTCGCCGGGCAGATGGCCCATCATGCGGGAGATGCAGGCCGGGAAGTAGATGGCGTCGGCGCCCTCGGGGCGGGTGACCGGCAGGGGGGCCTTGGCCGGGCGGGGCATCTCGGGGCTCCACTGGTGGGACCAGCCCGCCAGCTTCAGGGTGCGGGTGATGAAGGGCATGGCCTTCTGCCCGAAGAGGCTCTGCACCACGTGGCCGCTCCACAGGCCCACCCGGACCAGGGGCTCCAGGGTGGCGAAGTTCCGCGCCGCGGCGAGGGCGAGCTTCTGGGCCCGGGGGGAGTGGCTGGCCCGGCGGAACCGCTTGGTGAGCTGGCCCGTGTCGATGCTGACGGGGCAGGCGGTGGCGCAGAGGCCGTCCACGGCGCAGGTCTTGAGGGCCATGTAGGGGAAGGCCTCGTCCAGGGCCGCGAGGCGCTCCGGGTTCTCGCCGGTGGTCTGGAGGCGGGCCATCTCGCGGCGCACGACGATGCGCTGGCGGGGCGAGAGCGTGAGCTCGCGGCTGGGGCACTTGGGCTCGCAGTACCCGCACTCGATGCACTTGTCGACCTCCTCCTCCACGCCGGGCATGGGCTTGAGGTCGGCGATGTGGCCCCTGGGGTCGGAGTTGATGATCACGCCGGGGTTCAGGAGGCCCCTGGGGTCGGAGAGGGCCTTGAGCCGCGCCATGACCGCGCGGGCCTCCGGGCCCCACTCGGCCTCCACGAAGGGCGCCATGTTGCGGCCCGTGCCGTGCTCGGCCTTCAGGGCCCCGTCGTACTTGTGGACCACCAGGTCCACCACGTCGTCGATGAACCGGGCGTACCGGTCCACCTCGGCCTGGTCGTTGAAGGACTGCGTGATGACGAAGTGGAGGTTCCCGTCCTTGGCGTGGCCGAAGAGGATGGCCTCCCGGTAGCCGTGCTTCTCGAAGAGGGCGATGAGGTCCACCGCGGCGTCGGCCAGCTTCTCGATGGGGAAGGCCACGTCCTCGATGAGGACCGTGGTGCCGCGCTTGCGCACCGCGCCGACGGAGGGGAACGTGCCGGAGCGGATCTTCCAGAAGGCCGCCTGCTCCGCGGCGTCGTGGGTGAAGCGGGCCGGCTCGAGCAGGGTGAGGCCTGCGCAGGCCGCGAGGGCCGCGGCCTCCAGTTCGGCCCGGGCCGCTTCCTGGGCGCCCTGGAACTCGACCAGGAGGGCCGCGGCGCCGTCGGGAAGGCCCTTGAAGGAAGGCGGCGTCCCGGGCTGGTTCTCCACGGAGCGCAGGCTGGCCCGGTCCAGGAGCTCCAGCGCGGCCGCCCCGGCCTCCCGCAGCGGCACGATGGCGGCGCAGGCGGCGTGGATGGTCGGGAAGACGAGGAATCCCGTGACCTTCACGGGCAGGTCCGGCACCGTGCGCAGGACCGCCTCGGCGATGAAGGCCAGGGTGCCCTCGGAGCCGATCAGCAGGTTGCGGAAGATGTCGACGGGCCGGCTGAAGTCGAGGAAGGCGTTGAGGCCGTAACCCGTGGTGTTCTTCTGCAGGTACTTGGCCCGGATGCGGGTGGCCAGGGGCGCGTTCGCCTCCAGGTCCCGCTTCATGTCCAGGAGCCCCTGCCAGAGGGCGGGCTCCGCGGCGCGGAAGGCCTCGTCCGCGTCGGGGCGGGCGGTGTCGATGACCGTGCCCGAGGGCAGGACGAAGGTGAGGGACTCCAGCGTATGGTAGGCGTTCTGGGCGACGCCGCAGCACATGCCCGAGGAGTTGTTGGACAGGATCCCGCCCACGGTGCAGGTGTTGATGCTCGCCGGGTCCGGCCCCATCTTGGCGCGGTGCAGGCGCAGGGCGTGGTTCACGTGGGCGCCGATCACCCCGGGCTGGACCCGCACGCGGGCGCCGCCGTCCAGCACCTGGATGTCGCGCCAGTGGCGGGCCACCTCCACGAGGATCCCGTCCGTCACCGCCTGGCCCGAGAGGCTCGTCCCCGCCGCCCGGAACGTGAGGGGCAGGCCCAGGTCGTGGCTGGTCCGGAAGAGCCCCTTGACCTCGTCGACGCTCCCGGCGAAGACGACGGCCTTGGGGATGAGCCGGTAGAAGCTGGCGTCCGACGCGAAGGCGATCAGCTCGATGGGGCGGTCCAGGACGCGGTCCTGGCCCACGATGGCAGCAAGGGTGTCCCTGAGGGGGAGGGTGCTCATGGCTTCGTTATCCTCGGGCGCTCCGGCCCGGCAAGGACCCCGCCCGCCCCGGAGGGGCCGGCGGGATCACGGTCAAGCAAACGGGATGGCCGGGCGCGGCCCGGCCATCCCGCCAAGGCAAAGGGGGAACCGGAGGCCCCTGGGGGCTGCCGGGAATTCCACCTTCCAGGACATCGTTCCGTTCCGCCTACTTGGCGGGGGTGAGGACGGGCGCCGGGACCGCGGCGGCCGGGGCCGCGACGGGGGCCGGGGCGGCGGCGGGCAGCTGGGGCATCCAGTGGGCCGGCAGGACCTTGGCGTAGAAGAAGACGACGATGCCCACGAGCGCGGCCAGCACGATGGAGTGCAGGAACACGTAGCGGAGGATGGTGCCTTCCTCGCCTTCCTGGCCCGTGGCCACGGAGGCCACCACGAGGCTCTGGGCGTCGATCATCTTGCCCATGACGCCGCCGGTGGTGTTGGCCGCGGCGGTGATGATCGGGTTCAGGCCCAGCTGCTGGGCCGTGATCTTCTGCAGGCCGCCGAAGAGCACGTTGGAGGAGGTGTCGGACCCGGTGAGGGCGACGCCCAACCAGCCCAGCATCGCGCTGAAGAAGGGGAACAGGGCGCCGGTGGCCGCGAAGGCCAGGCCCATGGTGGCGTCCAGACCGGCGGACTTGGTGGTGAAGCCCAGGGCCAGCATGGCGGCGATGGTGAGGAGGGAGATCTTCACGCGCTTGATGGTCTTGCCGAAGATCTTGAGAAGTTCAAGCGGGCCGAAGCCGAGGAAGAGGCCGCCCACGATGCCCGCCAGCAGCAGGCTGGTGCCCGTGGCGGAAAGCCAGTTGAAGGTGAAGACGGCGGGCTCGGCCGAAGGCTTGGCGACGACGGGGGGCGCCTTCACGATGGCCTTGTGGAGCTTGGGGATCTCGAAGTCCTTCTTGGAGATGCCCATCAGGAAGTTGGGCTTGTCCTTGGTGCCGCCGTTGAGGAAGGTCTTGACCTGCGGGGTGCCCCAGGCGAAGACGAAGATGCTCAGGAAGACCCAGGGCATCCAGGCCTTGGCGATGCGGCCGGCGGAGTGATCGGGAGCCTTTTCGGCCTCGGTGTGCTTCTCGTGGTCGTAGCGCCAGATGTTCTTGGGCTGCCAGAACTTGAGCAGGACGATGGTGGCGACCATGGAGATGATGGCGCCCGCGATGTCCACCAGCCAGGGGCCGTGGTAGTTGGAGACCAGGAACTGGCAGATGGCGAAGGAGCCGCCGGCGGTGAGGCAGGCCGGCCAGACCTCGAGCATGGCCTTGCGCCCGGCCATGGTCCAGATGATCCAGAAGGGCACCATGAGGCTGAACAGGGGCAGGATGCGGCCGGCGGCGGCGCTCAGCATCTCCAGGGGGAGGCCGGTGACGCCCGCCAGGGCGATCAGGGGGGAACCCAGGGCGCCGTAGGCCACCGGGGCGGTGTTGCCGATGAGGGCCAGGCCGGCGGCCTCCAGGGGCTTGAAGCCCAGGCCGATCAGCATGGCGGCCGAGATGGCCACGGGGGTGCCGAAGCCGGCCGCGCCCTCGATGAAGGCGCCGAAGCTGTAGGCGATCAGGAGGGCCTGGATGCGCCGGTCCGCCGCGAGGCCCGCGATGGAGTGCTTGACCACTTCGAAATCCCCGGACTTCACGGAGATGTCATAGATGAAAATGGCGTTCAGCACGATCCAGCCGATGGGCAGGAGGCCGTAGAGGGCGCCGTTGACCGCCGCCATGCCCGCGAGCTGGGCCGGCATCCGGTAGACCAGGATGGACACCAGGAGGGCGGTGACCAGGCCCAGGAGGGCCGAGATGTGGGCCTTGACGTGCCAGAAGGCCAGGAGGCCCAAGAGCACGAACACGGGCAGGGCGGCCACGAGGGCCGACAGGAAGAGGTTCCCCGCGACGGGCGAGTACACCTGGGTCCAGATCATGGAGCCTCCAAGAAGGGTGAAACGGGTGGGTGATGGAATTAAAGATCTACGGGATCGGAAAAGGCTACCCCAGGTCTAGTGGTCTAACCACCAGATCTTTGAAAAAATTTGATAAATTTTTTAAACATTCAAAACAAATGACTTAAAATTCATGAATGGGTCCTGGCTGTTCAACCCCCTGCTAGCATGAGCCCGAGGAAGCATTCGTGGGCATTCATCTCACCCCTGTAAAATCCAAGCGCCTGTTCGAGGAGATCGCCGAGCAGATCCAGCAGCTCATCTCCGGCGGGGAGCTGAAGCCGGGCGACAAGCTCCTGTCCGAACGGGAGCTGGCGGACCGGCTCCAGGTGAGCCGCGTCTCCGTGCGAGAGGCCATCCGGTCCTTGGAAATGCTGGGATTCATCGAGATCCGCCACGGCGAAGGCACGTTCATCCGGGATACCGCCGCCAACGAGGTGATCCGGCCCCTGGCGGTCTTCCTGGCCATGGAGCGCAACTCCCTCCTGGACATGTTCGAGGTGCGGCGCATCTTCGAAACGGCCACCTCCGCCCTGGCCGCGGAACGGGCCACGGACGACGAGATCGACCAGATCGGCATGCTCCTGGAGAAGATGAAGGACCGCATCCGCCAGGGCGATTCCGAGGGCGGCGAGACCTACGACGCGGCCTACCATTACGCCGTCGCCGAGGCCACCCACAACAGCCTCCTCATCAAGCTCCTGCGCACGGTCCACGAGGAATGGAGCAAGGCCGTCTCCGCCGGCTCCCAGCAGCTGCTGGGCGACAGCGAGATGAACGCCCAGAAGATCATCAACCAGCACACCCAGGTCTACGAGGCGATCAAGGCCCACGATCCGGACACCGCCAGCCGGGCCATGCTGGAGCACGTCACCTTCGCCGAGCGCGAGATCCGGAAGCGCCTGGGCTAGTCCAGCCTCCGCAAAGCAGCCTGGATCATCCGAGGGGGGCGGCCGCTGCACGTCCATCGGGGGCATAGGTCCCCATGGCGTCGGGAAGGCAGCGCCTTCCCGGCTGTCGCCCCCCGGCAAGTGCCGCTCCCATGGGGTCCGGATCATCCAGGAGACTTGGCGGACCCGGCACGGGTCAGCGCCGGCCCAGGGGGCCCTGGGCGCGCAGTTCGTCCAGGATGGCGGGGAGCGTCTCGAGGACGCGCGCGATCTCGGCGTCGGTGGTGTACCGGCTGAGGGAGAACCGGACGGAGCCCATCGCCTCCGCGGGCGGCACGCCCATGGCGCGCAGGACGTGGCTGGGCTCGCGCTGGCCCGTGGTGCACGCGCTGCCCGTGGAGACGCAGATCCCGGCCTGGTCGAGGCGCAGCAGCACCGCTTCGCCCTCCACGTCCCGGAAGCTGACCATGGAGGTGTTGGGAACCCTGGGGGCGCCGGCGCCGTTCACGCGGGTGCCGGGGATGCCGCCCAGGACGGCGGCCTCCAGGCGGTCCCGGCGGGCCGCGACCTCGGCCATGGCGGGGAGGTGGGCCAGGGCGAGTTCGGCGGCCTTCCCCAGGCCCACGATGCCGGGCACGTTGAGGGTGCCGCCCCGGCGGCCCCGCTCCTGGCCCCCGCCCGTCATGAAGGGACGGAGGCGCAGGCCCCGGCGGATGAAGAGCCCGCCCACGCCCTTCGGGCCGTGGAACTTGTGGGCGCTGAAGCTGGCCAGGTCCGCACCCAGGCGCCCGGCGTCGAAGGGGACCTTGCCCAGGGCCTGGGTCGCGTCCACATGCAGGAGGACCCCCCTGCCCTTCACGAGGCGCGCGGCCTCCTCCAGGGGGAAGATGACGCCGGTCTCGTTGTTGGCGGCCATCAGGGAGACCAGGGCCGTGTCCGGGCGGAGCGCTGCCTCCAGCCCGGCCAGGTCCAGGCGGCCTTCGCCGTCCACGCCCAGCACGGTCACCTCGGCGCCCCGGCGGCGGAGGTCGTCGGCCACGGCCAGGACGGCGCTGTGCTCCACGGCCGTGGTGACGAAGTGGCGCTTCGCCGGGAAGGCCTCGAAGACCCCCCGGAAGGCGTGGTTGATGCCTTCGGTGCCCCCCCCGTTGAAGACCAGCTCCGCCGGGGCGCAACCCAGGAGGGCCGAGGCGCGCTCCCGGGCCACGACCACGGCGCCCTCGGCGAGGCGGCCCAGGGCGTGGGCGCTGCCGGCGTTGCCGAACTGGTCCCCGAGCCAGGGGAGCATCTCCGCCAGCGCCTCGGGGGCGAGGCGCGTGGTGGCGTTGTTGTCCAGGTAGATGGGGTCCGTCATGCCGGACATGCTACCGCAGCTTCACCAGCAGGCAGCCCTCGTTGCCGGCCACCACGTCGAAGGCGGACCGGTCCTCGGCGGACAGGTGGCGCCAGGCCCACTTGATGTCCACCAGGGCCCACACCGGGCGGGAGGGATCCTCCCGGCGGAGGCGGAGGGCGGTGGGGAGCAGGTCCTTGGGTTCCTCCTGGAACCAGCGGTCCCGCTCCGCCGGGCTCAGGTGGTCCCGGCCGTACTCCAGTTCCCCGGTGCCCGCCACCACGACCACCCGTTCGCCTGTGACGAAGGGGAGGGCCTGATGGTAGCCGCCGCAGCTGATCCACTGGACGCCCTTGGGCGCCAGCTTCGCCAGGGCCCCCACGTCCTTGGAGCGCCCGGCGACCTTCTCGGCCGTGAACGTCAGCAGGAGCAGCAGGGCCCCCAGGGCCGCCATGAAGCGCGGACCCGTGAGGCCCCGGGGCCGCAGGGCCCAGAGGCCGAGGCCGATGTAGGCCGCGCCGAGGGCGAGGACCCACGGGAGGGGCTCCCGGCTCTTGAGGACGAAGGGCACGCCCACCGCGAAGAGGACGCCCAGGAACAGCAGTTCCCGGCCCGAGCGGGCCAGGGAGGCCCAGGCTTCCTCGTCCTTCTCGAAGGCGCAGGCCAGGGCGAGCAGGGGCGGCACGGACGGCAGGATGTAGGGGGGCAGCTTGGAGCCGGAGAGGCTGTAGAAGACCAGCGGCACCGCCACGCCCAGGAGGGCCGCCGCCACCGTCCACCGGTGGAGGGGGGCGCGCTCGGACACGGGGCCCCGGGCCCGCAGGAAGCCGAAGGCCCGGCGGATCCCCGTCACGCTGGCGCTGAGCCAGGGCAGGACGCCCACCGCGAGGAAGGCGGTGAAGTAGAACTTGTCCAGGAACGGGTTCTTGGAGCCCTGCCGGTTGTGCACATGGGACGTGTACCGGGCGAAGTGCTCATGGACGAAGAAGAACCACGCGTGGCCGGGGTTGGCCCGGTCCACGAGGATGAACCAGGGGGCGGCCACCGCCGCGAAGACCAGCCAGCCCAGGGGATCGAACAGGGTGCGGAGCACCGCCTTCCGCAGCTGCGGGGAGGACCAGGCGAAGGGGAGGGTGGCCAGGAGCCCGACCCCCACCAGCACCGGCGCCGCCAGCCCCTTGGTGAGCATGGCCAGGGCCAGGGCCCCGAAGGCGAGCAGGGTCCAGGTCCAGGCCCGGCGCCCCTCGTAGCGGGCCGCCACCGCCTCGATGCCGGCCACGAGGGCCAGCACCTGGAAGGCGGAGAAGAGGGCGTCCAGGGTGAGGATCTGCCCGCACACGTAGGCCAGCAGGGCCGTCCCCGCCATGAAGGCCGCCCAGAAGCCCTGGCGGGCCCCAAGCCGGGTGGCCAGCTTCCAGGCGCACCCCAGCGTGATGAGGGTGGCCAGGGCCAAGGGCAGACGGGCGGCAAAGGGATGCAGCCCGAAGAGTTTGAGGGAGATGGCCGACAGCCAGTACTGGAAGGGGGGCTTCTCGAAGTAGAGGACGTGGTTGAGGCGCGGCGTCAGCCAGTCGGCTGCCGCCAGCATTTCCCGGGGGATCTCGGCGTACCGCCCTTCGTCGGGCTCCCACAGGCCCCGCATGAAGAGGGGGACCAGGCCCAGGAAGAGCCAGGTCCAGAGCAGGACGGCGCGGTCGCGCTTCGTCAAGCTTCGGTCTCCACCACCTTCTCCATGGCCTTGTGCTCTTCCACGAAGAAGTCGAGGGCCTTCCGGAGGGCCTCGCGGATGCCGATCTTGGGCTCGTAGCCGAAGGTCTCCTGCATGCGGCGGATGCTGGGCGTGCGCACCAGGACGTCCTGGTAGCCCTTGCCGTAGAAGGCGCCGCTGGTCTCCTGGACGATGGGGGAGAGGGGGATGCCCCGCTCCAGGCGGAAGGGATGGTCCTTCCAGATCTCGAGCATCATCTCGGCGATGGCCTGGACGCTGTGGTCCTCCTTGGGGTTGCCGATGTTGAAGATGCGGCCGTCGGCCTTGCCCCCCTCGTTGCGCAGGATGGCCATCAGGCCGTCCATGGCGTCCTCGACGTCGCAGAAGCAGCGGCGCTGGGTGCCGCCGTCAACCAGCTTGAGGGGCTCGCCGTTGAAGAGGTTCCAGGCGAACTGGGTCACCAGGCGGCTGGAGCCCTCCTTGGCGGTGTTGAGGCTGTCGAGCTTGGGGCCCATCCAGTTGAAGGGGCGGAAGAGGGTGAACTGGAGGTTGTCCCGGAAGCCGTAGCCCCAGATGACCCGGTCCATGAGCTGCTTGGAGGTGCTGTAGATCCAGCGGTTCATGGGGATGGGCCCGGTGACCAGGGAGGAGGTCTCCTCGTCGAACTCCGCGTCGGGGCACATGCCGTAGACCTCGGAGGTGCTGGGGAACACGACCCGCTTCTTGTACTTCACGCACTGGCGGACGATGCGGAGGTTCTCCTCGAAGTCCAGCTCGAACACGCGCAGGGGATCGGTGACGTAGACCTTGGGGGTGGCGATGGCCACCAGGGGCAGGACCACGTCGCAGTTCTTCACGTGGTACTCGATCCACTCCTTGCTGATGCTGATGTCGCCCTCGCGGAAGTGGAAGCGGGGGTTCCCCAGGAACTCGGTGACCTTGTGGTTCCCGAGGTCCATGCCATAGACTTCCCAGTTGGTGTCGCGAAGAATGCGGCCCACCAGGTGGGAGCCGATGAAGCCGTTGACGCCGAGGATGAGGATTTTCACGGATACTCCAGTTCAAGGTAACGTTCCATCCTATCAGAACGGCCTGGAGGCGGCCATGCACGGGGAGGAACGGGCATGAACCTGCTTCTGCTGGAGGATAAGGACTTCGTCTCCCCGACCCGGGTCCGCCTGGAGGGCCGGCGCCTGCGCCATGTGCAGGAGGTCCACCGGGCGGCCGTCGGGGACGACCTGGTGGTGGGCCGCCTCGGGGGGAACCTGGGCCGGGGCCGGGTCCTCGCCCTGGACGACGCCCTGGAGCTGGAGGTGACCCTGGACCAGGCGCCGCCCCCCAAGCTCCCCCTCACCCTCGTCCTCGCCCTGCCCCGCCCCAAGGTCCTCAACCGGGTCCTGGCCGCCGCCGCCAGCCTCGGCGTCGCCCGGATCCACCTGGTGAACGCCTGGAAGGTCGAGAAGAGCTACTGGAAGAGCCCCCGGATGGCGGAGGAGAACCTCCTCCTGCAGCGGGTCCTCGGCCTGGAGCAGGCCCGGGACACCGTGCTGCCCTCCCTCGAGCTGCACCGCCTCCTGCGCCCCTTCGCCGAGGAGGTCCTGCCGTCCCTCGCGGCGGGGACCACGGCCCTGGTCGCCCACCCCGGCGTTCCGGTCCCCTGCCCCCGGGACCTCACGGGGCCGGTGACCCTGGCCATCGGCCCCGAGGGCGGCTTCCTGCCCCAGGAGGTGGAGCTGCTGGGCCGGGCCGGGCTGACGCCGGTCAACCTGGGCTCCCGGATCCTCCGGGTGGAGACGGCCGTGGCCGCCCTGGTGGGCCGCCTTTTCTGAGGGCCGGGCGCATTCCGCGGGGAAGGCCGCTAAGATCTTCTCAAACCTCCATACCTTCCCAGGAGTCGCCATGGCGAACGGCAGCGGTCCGCGCATCATCCAGGTCGAGGAGCGGCTCCCCGCCCTAGAGACGATCCCCCTCAGCCTCCAGCACCTGTTCGCCATGTTCGGGGCCACCGTCCTGGTGCCCTTCCTCTTCAAGGTCGATCCCTCCGTCTCCCTCCTCCTGAACGGCATCGGGACCCTGGTCTACCTCATCGTCTCCCGGGGCCGCATCCCGGCCTACCTGGGCTCCAGCTTCGCCTTCATCGCCCCCGTATTCGCGGTCATGGCGGCCTTCCCCGGCCCCATGGGCTACCGCGCGGCCCAGGGCGGGTTCATCTGCTTCGGCCTCTTCTTCATCCTGGTCTCCCTGCTGGTGAGGCAGATCGGCACCCGCTGGCTGGATGTGGTCTTCCCGCCGGCGGCCATGGGCGCGGTGGTCGCCGTCATCGGCCTGGAACTGGCCCCCGTGGCGGCCCAGATGGCCGGCCTAGTCACCACCGGACCGGTGGGCCCCCACCACGCCCAGGAGCTGATCGTCTCCGTCTCCACACTCGGCGTCGTGATCCTCGTCTCCCTCTTCGCGCGCGGGTTCCTCTCCATCATCCCGGTCCTCGTGGGCGTGGTGTTCGGGTACGGGCTGAGCGCCTTCCTCGGCCTGGTGGACCTCAAGCCCATCCATGACGCCGCCTGGTTCGCCCTGCCCTCCTTCTCCGCCCCGGTCTTCAACGCCCAGGCCGTCATGATGATCTTCCCGGCCTTCCTCGTGGTGCTCGCCGAGCACATCGGGCACCTGGTGGTCACCGGCAACATCGTGGGCCGCGACCTCATGAAGGACCCCGGCCTCCACCGGTCCCTGCTGGGCGACGGCCTCTCCAACATCCTCTCCGGCCTCGCGGGCGCCACGCCCAACACCACGTACGGCGAGAACATCGGCGTCATGGCCATCACCCGCGTGTTCAGCGTCTGGGTCATCGGCGGCGCGGCCACCATCGCGATCGTCATCTCCTTCGTCGGCAAGATCGGCGCGGCCATCCGCTCCATCCCCGTGCCCGTCATGGGCGGCGTCTGCCTCCTCCTCTTCGGCGTCATCGCCGCGGCCGGCATCCGCATGATCATGGAGAAGAAGGTGGACTACACCCGGCCCTCCAACCTGATCCTCAGCGCCGTCACCTTCGTCATCGGCGTCAGCGGCGCCAAGGTCACCCTGGGCCACGTCGAACTCAAGGGCATGGCCCTGGCGACCGTCGTGGCCATCCTGCTCGGCATCGTCGTCTGGGCCGGGGAGAAGGTGGCGCCCCAGGCCTGACCCCTCAGGGCGTTCCCCGCGGGGGGATCCCCATCCGGAGCGCGAGCCGGTACCGCCGGTACAGGTCCCGGAAGGCGGGGTCCACCCGCTTGGCCAGCAGCGTCTGCGCGACGTAGAAATTCGCGTTATCGAAGGACGGATCCTCCACAAGATCGGTGGCCACATTGCCGGCGTAGCGCTGCTTGCCGAGCATGGCCATGTAGGCGGCCGCTTCGGACGCGCCGTTTTCGTCATCGTAGATGAAGACCGCCCCGCCCTTGCCCAGCCCTCGTTCGGCCCCATCGCCCCCTTCGGCCCGGTTGAGGGAGAAGTTGCAGCCGTCCGCCTTCAGGCTTCCGTGGCGGAGGAAGATGGCGCCGCCCATGCCACCGCCCCCTCCGCCGCGGCCACCTTGGATCCCGTCCCCGAGTCCGCCGTCGCCGCCGAAGGTACCGCCCTCGCCCGCCGCCGCGCCCGGGAAGGCGAAGGCCATGGCGAAGTGGGCGGAGACGCCGCCACTCCCACCGCCTCCGCTGCCGAAGGAGCCATCGCCACCCCCGCCCAGGGGCCCCACACTGAAGCCGCCGCCCCCTCCGAAGTCGCCTCCCGAGCCCCCTTCCAGATTGGCGGCCCACTGGGCCAGCGGCGTGGACAGCAGGCCGCCGCGGGCCGCGCCCCCTCCGGCCCCGTCGCCATCCCCATCCCCGCCATCCCCGTCGCTCGTGTCCAGCCCGTCCAGCGTCCCGAAGCCGCCGGTTCCTCCCAGGAGCCCCCCCGGGGCCCCGGTGCCGCCCTGGGATGCGCTGTCGCCGCCAAATCCGCCGCCACCGCCATTCTCTCCGTCGGTACCGGGGCTGCTCGCGCCTCCAAGCGCACGGTTTTTCACGAACAGCATGTCCCTCAAGGCGACAGCCCCTCCGTTGATGAACATCGCTCCGCCCATTCCGCCCGCGGCTCCACCCCCGCCGAGGCCATCACCTCCCTTGGCCAGTCCTCCGGTCACGGTGAAGTTCGTCAGTGCGAGAGAGGCGCCCTTGGGCACGAAGAAGGGGCGGCACGCATCCGCTCCGTCCACGACCACGGAGGTCCAGGAAGGCGCGAGGAGCACGGCCCGCCCCACCGGGGCGATCAGGGTGGATGCCAGCTGGATGTGGTCCTGGCCCGTGGGCAGGTCCAGAAGGATGCCATGCAGTTGGTCGCCCCTCACTTGGCTAAGACGCTCGCGGAGACTGCCCGGTCCATGGTCAGCCGGGGTCGTCACCACGAGCACGACATCCACCGGCTCCACATAATAGGGTTCCGTCGTGGTGTCCTGGCCGTCCACCTTCACGTGAACGGCGTACCCGCCGGCCATTTCCCGGGTGAGGGAGGCCAAGGTCAGGGTCCGCTGGTTGGCCCCGGGAATCGGGCTTCCGTTGAAGATCCATTGGTACGAACCCGCAGGCGGATTGGCCAGATCATCCCCCTTCCGCACCACGGCCTCCAGTTCCAGGGTGCTCCCGAGGGGCGGCAAGGGGAGGGAAGGGCCCAGGACCCGGACATGCACGGCCCCCGAATTCCGGGAACCCCCGCATGCCAGGAGCACCAGAAGCAGCCAAGGGGCGAGGGCCCGGAACAGGTCAGTCATGAGGATCCTCTCTGCGCGTCAGATATATAATTAAATCATGTTTGAAGACAGGCAACCCCCCTTTTGATCCCGTTTTCAGGGCTTTTGCAATTCACATTTAATAATATTTCATTGACATGCCCAGGGAGGCCCCTAAGTTTCTGAACAAGAAAGCACCCCGGCGCTCCGTCCGGTCCATCCCCAACCCCCCTTCGAGGCTCCCTCGTGAAAAACCCCCTTCATCTCCCTCTCTGTCTCCTCCTGCTGGCTGGCGCCTCCTCCCTCACGCCTCTGGCCGCGGACGTCCCCTCCATCGACGACCAGATGGGCCAGCTCCATGCCGTGATCAGCAAGGCGGTGCTCAATGGCATGACTGGAAACAATTTCCTCTTCGAATTCGCCCTGCCTGGCCTGCCCGTGGGCGGGGACGGCTGGGATCCCACCTCCGACGACTCCCAGCGGGCCGCCTTCGACCTTGCGGACGCCATCTACAAGGCCAAGCCCGTGATGGTCAAGAACGGCAATTTCACGTTCTCGTCCATCTACGACGCGATCGTCAACAATGCCCAGTCGGTGACGCCCAACCAGCTTTCGCCGAAGGACCAGAAGAGGCTGAGCGATCTCCAGGCCGAATGGGGCGATGGCAGCGAGAAGTACGCTATCTATCACAAGTATCGCGATGCCTATTACGAGGCCGAGGACACCCACAGCAGAGAGCGGATCCAGGGGGCCCTCCAGGACTGGATTGGCAGTGGCAACAAGTTCGCCTACGAGGGGGCCGTCCACCAGATCCAGCAGCTCCAGACCAAGACCGGCGATGCCTGGTGGTCGAGCCTCTCCGGCAAGTTCAACACGGCCGTTGCCATGAATCCCAATGGTTATCCCAAAGTGACCTTCTTCCCGGGCATTGGCAGCTGGACCGCCGACGACGGCTGGATGACTGTGACCTACAACAAGAGCAAGACGGTCAAGAACTCCAAGCTGGCAGACCAGGCCATCGCGGCTGGTCTCAAGGGCCGGGTCGGCTGGTTCAAGATCAATGCCGAGGTGGCGAAGCACGACATGTCCCTGAGCAAGCACCTCATGGACTCGAACAGTTCCATCACCTTCAAGCTCAAGCGGGTGGACATCGAGCGGGACTGGGCCAACGACCTGCTCTTCCTCAACCCCAACTGGAAGCTCCCCAGCAATGTGTTCAATGGCATGCTGGCCGTGGGATCCCTGAACGACCCCAGAATTGACCAGATGCCCCTCCAGACCTATGCGGTCAGCCTCATCCTCGCCAAGGACATCCATATCGGAGCCCAGGTCACCGACGAGGACATCAAGAACGTCGAGCACAGCCTCAAGGCCAGCGTGAGCGTGGGCATCGGGCCCTTCCGGATCCACGGCAGCTACAGCAAGGACAACAAGACCATGGATCTGTCCAAGATCTTCAACAAGTCCGGCATCGACCTGGATGGCGTCCAGGTCATCGGCGCGATCTGCGTCGTTCCGCCCAAGGACCTCCCCGCGGCCCTTGACCCCGCGAAGCCGAATGTCACCCGGAAACTCGCCGGCCGGACCCGGTGAGTATGCGGAGGTCACTCGGGGTCGCCCTGATGCTGCCGGCGACCATCATCCTTCAGGCGGGACCCGACGAGGACCTGGCGGCGCGGATCCATGCCAAGCTCACCCAGATCCTCGTCAATCCCGGCCTGACGGCCGCCGGTGAACACCTGGTCATCGTGCGTCCCGGATTCGGGATCGACCCGGAGGTCTCCGACCCGGACAATGCCCAGGATGTCCTGGAGGCCTACTCCATGCTCGTCGACGAGGTTCCCGGTCCCTACCTGGACTATGTCGAGACGGGAAGAAACCTGAGCACCGTCTACGGGAGCCTCCTGGACCGGATGGATGTGACGATCCTCAAGAACGAGCGGGACCGGAACGCCGCCAGGAAAGCCAGGGAACGTCTGTATCCGCGCAATCGGCCTGGGACGCGATCCCCGCAGTTCAACCAGTATCTGACCTACCAAGCCGCGTATTTCGACAAGCGGGATGCGGCCCAATTCGCGGATGCGGCCGCGACCCAGGGCGGCGGGACACCCGCGGAAACAGCCAACCTCAAGGCTGCGGCGGCCAAAGCCGACGCGGAGGCTGCGGCCGCCCTGAACGCCTGGAAGAACCAGGGGAACAAGGATGCCATCGAGGCGATCCTGGCGACCCTGGAGAAATTCCACGAAGAGGATCTGCAGGCCGTCGTCGAAGAGATGTGCTCGGACTTTGCGACCTCTGCGGTCTCCAAATCGGAAGGCGACGGCAATTACTACCCTGTGGTCTTCAGCCCCGACCCCACCCAATGGCTGGATAGCGCCGGCTGGCAGACGTGGTCGCTGAACAGCAAGGAGGCCTGGAATCCGGATCCAGCCCTTTCGTTGAAACCGGGGAGCGGGAACCCGGGAGGCCAAGTACAGATCAACTTGAAGCTCCAGACCAAGCGGGTGTCCATCACCCGAGCCTGGTTCAATCCCGGTCTGTTCAAGAGCCGCGCCTGGCGCCTGCCTCCCGACATGGGCATCGACCTGGTGTCCTCCGGGAGGCTGGAGGATGCGAAACCGGGCATCATGCCGATGGTCATCACAGGCCTGCTCCTCGCGAAGAACCTGGAGATCTCGGCCGCGGAAAGCAGCCAGCGCCTCGACCCTGGCGCTTTCAAGACCCTGCAGCGGCGTTCCATCAAGGACAAAACGGTGAGCGTCGCCACGAAGGAAGCCAGCGGCATGAAGATCACCGCCATGGCTCCGCAGATCCTCGCCTTCTTCTGCCAGGAGATCCCGCGGAGTCCGAATCCAGACCCCACGCTGTTCACCAAGAGCACAAGGTAGCCCATGCAGATCCGCGCAGCCATCCCCGTGCTGGCCACCCTGGCCCTGATGGGCCAGGGGGCCGCCCCGGGCAGGTCCACCTTCTCAGGCCGGTTGAAGGGCCTTCACCCTGCCCCCGCCCCGGCGGTTCACCCGGAAGGGCCGACCCATCCCCCTCCTGGAGCCCTGACCCAAACCAGCGCCTCCCAGGTCGGACGAGCCCCAGGGGCGGCCTCTGGAGACCCGTCGGCGGAAAGCCAGGATGGGACCTCGGCTGCCGGGGAGGACAAGCGATACAGCCTCCGGATCTCGTACCAGGACGCCAAGGAGGTGCTCTGGCGATTCGGTCGGGAAGCCGGCGTCCAGATGTCCTTCCTCCCCTGGACCCCCAGCCAGCTGATCTCCCTGGATTTCAAGAACCAGGCCTTCGAGAAGGCCCTCCGCCAGATCCTCCTGGCCTGCGACCTGGACTACCGCGTCATCGACGGGGTGTACCAGATCGGGCTGTCCGTGGACCTCAACCTGCGCTTCCCCCAGGAGGGGGAGACGACCCTGGACGCCGCCTACCGGTGCCGGCGGGTGTCCGCCTCCAGCATGGCGGACGCCATCTCCAAGGTCCTGCCCGACGTGAAGGTCACCTTCGGCCCCACCTACCTGACGCCCGCCATGGACGGTTCAGGGGGCACGGGGGCCGGGGATGAGCAGCTGAAGGTCCTGGGGGCCACCGATGCCTCCATGAAGACCCACGATGTGGTGTTCTCCGGCCCGGCCGCCATGGTGCGCCGGGCCCTCACCCTGGCCCAGAAGTTCGACCGGCCCCGGGACCAGGTGCGCATCGCCGTGAAGATCCTCCGCATGGGCGAAGAGGATGCCCGCCAGCTGGGCATCAAGTGGATGGACAGCCTCGCCTATACCTCCAACGAAGTGGGCTCCGCCGCCGACAACAACCAGGTCCCCGGCATCAAGCTCGGCAAGTTCACCCACGCGCCCCTGGCCGTCAGCGCCACCCTCAGCGCCCTTGAATCGAAGGGCAAGGCCAAGGTGCTCTCCAATCCCACCATCACCCTGCTGGACGGCGAGCGGAGCTTCGTGCTCAGCGGCTCCCGCTTCCTCTACCCGAAATTCACGGGGAAGGATTCGACCGGGCAGGCCATGTATGACGTGGGGGAAGCCAAGCTCGGCGTCTACCTCCAGGTGGGCGTGCAGGTGGGCCTGGACCGGGACATGGTCCTCACCCTCTACCCCCAGGTGACCCAGAAGGGGGCCCTCCTGCCCGCCAATGGCGGCCTCTACCCGGAGATCCTCACGGAGGAGATCCAGACCACCGTCCGGGCTGTCAGCGGCGATGTGCTCGTCCTCGGAGGCCTCATCCAGGAATCCACCTCCAAGGACATCTCGGGCATGCCCTGGCTCAGCCGGATTCCCTTGCTCGGGCGCCTTTTCGGCACCCACAGCAGCTCCCGGAACCGGACGGAGCTCATGATCATCCTGACGCCCGAACTGGTCTGGGAGACCCGGCCCACGACGGAGATCAACCTGGAGGTCCACGATCCGGCCTGACGGCGGCGGCTATACTCCCCCCAGGAGGAATCATGATCCGCAGGCGCGCAGAGCTGGATTGGCAGGACCGGATGGGCATCCGCGGCGGCGACGGCCCGGCCCGGTGCGCCGACTACCTCAAGCTGGGGGAAATGGACGGGGTGGTGAGCGCCGGTTGCACGGCGCTCGCCCCCGGGTCCAGCATCGGGGAGCATCCCCACCCGAACACCGACGAACTCTACCTGATCCTGGAGGGCCACGGGACCGGCGTCCTCGACGGCCGCAGCTTCCCGGTGGGCCCCGGCGACCTCTTCGTGCTCAAGGCCGGCCAAAGCCACGGCCTCATCAATGACTCCGAGGCCCCCCTGGTGTTCTTCGGCCTCCTGACCCGCCAGGCCGGTTAATCCCGGCCTTTCCCCGCCCCGTGTCGCACCCGTCCGGCCGATCCACCCCCTTCAGCCTGCTCCTGCGTGCCGCCCCGGTGGTGATGACCGTGGTCCAGGGCCTGGCCCTCGCCGCCCAGGACCGGCTGGAACTGGTCAACCGCTCCGGCAGCCCGTGGAGCCTCTCCCTGGTGCTGGGCACCCGGGAGGGCTGCGGCACGCTCACCGTCCTGGACAAGCTCACGGGCGCCCGCTTGCGCACCCTGGAGAAGGTCCCCGACCGGGTCGACCTGGGCCCGGGCGGCCGCTACATCCTGGACTTCCAGCGGAGCGGCGGATTTTTTCGCAGGAATTTCATACTCCGCGATGGCTTCGGTTCGTACGTTGAATATGCGGCTTATTCCGAATACCCAACGGACAAGCGCCTTACGTTCGACCTGGTGGGCCATCAAGTCGGCCCGCTGGCCAGCATGGCGGATGACACGCTTCTGGAGCAGCGCCTCCGGGATGCCATCCCCTTTTCATCGGAAGCGATCACCATCCTCCCGCCCGACCTGCGCTGGCCCTCGCTGTTCGGTCTTTCGACGGTTCCAAAGGATTTACGGTAAATACTTGCACATTCAAGTAGCTGTTTTTTGCCGGGGTTGACCCGCGCATGGAGCGTCCCTAGCTTGGGGGGGTGAGTTCCATCCGATGCGGAGGCGCGCCCAGCCTGGGAAGCCTCTG
Source organism: Mesoterricola sediminis (assembly GCF_030295425.1). Lineage (NCBI taxonomy): Bacteria > Pseudomonadati > Acidobacteriota > Holophagae > Holophagales > Holophagaceae > Mesoterricola > Mesoterricola sediminis. Next base: position 3,336,493 of record NZ_AP027081.1, read on the forward strand.
CCCGTACGTTCCCAAGGAAACCGCCATGCGCCCAGCTCTGCTTGCCCTGACCCTCGGTCTGGTTCTGTCCCCGTCCGCCTTCGCCGGAACGCCCGAACCCGGCGCCCGTTCCGGCCACCCGATGGTGGGCGCCTACAGCCCCGCCTCCGCCGACCTCGACCTGGTGCAGGAGGCCCGGACCTTCGTCCAGGCCCACCTGCAGGGCCTGGACCTGGACGAGGTCTGCGAGGCCTACACCCAGGTGGTCGCGGGCCTGAACATCAAGTTCGTCTGTCCCGTCCGGGGGGAGGATGGCCTGTCCCGCTGGCAGTTCGTCGTCTACCGCAGCCTGGATGGCCGCCAGCACTTCACCTCCGCGATCCGAATTCCCTAGCGCATTCAAGCCTGGGAACGCCCCTCGGGCTGGATCACCGGCGGGAAGTCATCCACCCGGGTGGCCTCCCGGCGGGCCTCCTCGGCCTGCCTCAGGATCTCCCGCTCCGGGCCGGAGAGGGCCACGCGGCGCTCCAGGGGCTCCGCGGCGATCACCTTGCGGAGGGCGTCCTCCAGGCGGCCGATGGGCTCCCGGGGATCCATGGGCACGAAGGCTCCGGCGGTGAGCCGGTCGCGCACGGAGGAGGGCTCGAGGAGGAGGCCCGCCACTTGGTGCCCGAGTTCGTCGCTGGGGCCCTGGGCCCCCCGGGGCACGAGGAGCCGCAGGATCCAGGCCACGGGCCGGTTCGGGAAGTTGCGGACCAGGCCCTGGAAGGCCTCCTCGATGCGGAGGAAGCTGTCCTCGCAGACCCAGCGCAGGAGGGGCAGTTCCGCCGCGGGCCTTCCCCGGTCCTCGAACTGCTTGAGGCAGGCGGAGACCAGGTAGAGGTGGCCCAGGATGTCGGCCATGCGGCCCGAGAGCTTCTCCCGGCGCTTGAGGGCGCCGCCCAGGGCCAGCAGCGCGAGGTCGGCGGCGAGGGCGAAGGCGGCCGCATAGGCGGAGGCGCGCCGGTACAGGGGCCGCGCGGGCCCACCCGGCGTCCGCGCCAGCCGCCCCCGCAGGGCGGCGCGCCCCAGGTTGCCCAGCGTGAAGGCGACATGGGCGCCCAGGTGCCGCTCGAAGACCTCCAGCCGATCCAGGGACCTCAGCTCGTCCAGGACGTGGGGGTGGCACCGGATGACGCCCTGGCCGAAGATGATCAGGCTCCGGGTGAGGATGTTCGCGCCCTCCACCGTGATGCCGATGGGGAGCGTCTGGTGGGCGTGGCCCAGGGGGTTCCGGGGCCCCAGGCAGATGCCGGCCCCGGCGAGGATGTCCATGCCGTCGTTCACGGAGCGGCGCATGCGCTCGGTGCACTGGTACTTGACGATGGCGGAAATGACGCTGGGGCGGCCCCCCTGGTCCACGATCCCGCAGGTGAGGGTCCGGGCGGCATCCATGGCGTAGGCGTTGGCCGCGATCCGGGCCAGGGGTTCCTCGATGCCCTCGAAGCGGCCGATGGGCAGCTTGAACTGGCGCCGGATGCGCGCGTAGGCCCCGGCGACGAGGGCGACGGTCTTGACCGCGCCGGTGGCCATGGCCGGCAGGGACAGGGACCGCCCCGCGGCCAGGCATTCCATCAGCATGCGCCACCCCTTCCCGGCCTGGGCGGCCCCGCCGATGATCCAGTCCAGGGGAATGAACACGTCCTTCCCCCGGTTGGGCCCCACCTGGAAGGGGATGCCCATGGGGTCGTGGCGGGTGCCGATGGTGATGCCGGGGGTGGAGGTGGGGATCAGGGCCAGGGTGATGCCCTCGGAGCCCTCGGGCAGGAGCCGGTCCGGGTCCTCCAGCCGGAAGGCCAGACCCAGGAGGGTGGCGACGGGGCCCAGGGTGATGTAGCGCTTTTCCCAGGTGAGGCGGAGGCCGACGATGTCCCGGCCCCCGAAGCGGCCCCGGCACACGACGCCCCGGTCCGGGATGGACGCGGCGTCGCTGCCCGCCTCCGGGGAGGTGAGGGCGAAGCAGGGGATGTCCTCGCCCCGGGCGAGCCGGGGCAGGTGGCGCGCCTTCTGGGCCTCGGTCCCGTAGTGGATCAGCAGCTCGGCGGGCCCCAGGGAGTTGGGCACCATCACGGTGGTGACGGCCGCGCTGCTGCGGCTGGCCAGCTTGAGGATCACCTGGGAGTGCGCCAGGGCGGAGAACCCGAGGCCCCCGTACTCCCGGGGGATGATCATGCCGAAGAAGCCGTTCGCCTTGAGGAAGGCCCACACCGGGGGCGGCAGGTCCCGGAGCTCACGGACGATCCGCCAGTCGTCCAGCATGGCGCACAGCTCCTCCACGGGACCGTCCAGGAAGGCCTGCTCCCGGTCCGTGAGGGCCGGGGACGGGCTCGCGGCGAGGGCGGTCCAGTCCGGGTCGCCCCGGAAGAGCTCCCCGTCCCAGGCCACGGTGCCCGCTTCGAGGGCCTCCCGCTCCGTGGGGGAGAGGGCCGGGATGCGCTTCCGGAAGACCGCCAGGGCGGGCCCCGTGAGGAGGGCCCGGCGGAGGGGGGGCACGAAGCCCAGGACGGCCAGGGCGAGGAGCAGGACGGCGGCGGACAGGAGCATCGGGGACCTTCGGGACCGGCGGCGCCGGGTGACGCCAATCTAGTTGGATCCCGCCCCCGGGCAAGGGGACTCCAGGCAAAAATCGGCCCGCTAACCCATTATTAGTCAATAAAATGAATACCGAATGGTCCGGGCCCCACCCCGGCCGGTCAGTGCCCGAAGGCCTCCGCCAGGAAGGCCCGCATGTGGCCCCAGCTCCGGCGGGCGGCGGTTTCCTGGTAGGCCGCGCCCTTGGCCGGGTCGTCCCCGGCCTCCTTCTGGGTGAAGGCGTGGACGGCCCCCGCGTAGGCGATGAAGACGTAGTCCGCCTTCGCCTGGCGCATCTCGTCCTGGAAGGCGGCCACATCCCGGGCGGGCACGAAGGGATCGTCGGCGCCGTGGCAGACGAGGATCTTGGCGGCGATGGGGGCCGCGGCCCGATCCGGCGGATTGTCCAGGCCGCCGTGGAAGGAGACCACGGCCTTGACCGGCAGGCCGCCCCGGGCCGCCTCCAGGGCGCCCGTGCCGCCGAAGCAGAATCCGATGACCGCGATCCGGTCCGGATCCACGTGGGGCTGGGCCCGCAGGGCCGCCAGGGCGGCCCGGATGCGGGCCTGGTAGAGCGCCCGGTCCCCCTTGTAGCGACCCGCCAGGACCCCGGCCTCCTTCACATCCTTGGGGGCCATGCCGACGCCGTAGACATCCGCGGCGAGGGCGGCGTAGCCGAGGCCCGCGAGGCGATCGGCCACCGACCGCTCGTGGGCCGTGAGCCCCATCCACTGGGGGAGGACGATCACGCCGGGCACCTTGCCCTTGGCCGCGCGCGGGGCGGCGAAGTAGCCCGCCAAGCGGGTCGGCCCGTCGGCGTAGGGGAGATCGCCGGCCAAGACCGGCAAGGCGGCGAGGGCGAGCAGGAAACGGGCGGCGCGCATGGAGGCCTCCGGAAGGTGCAGCAAGCCTAAAGGGTCCCGGCCCCGGCGGGAAGGGAAAATGCGGCCGGCCCCGCGCCGGCGCGGATTCTTTATGAAGGAAAAATTGCATTTAGGGGCGCATTCGGCCCTCGACAGGCCCCGGGCCGGGCCGGAACCTTCCCTCCAACCCCCGGGCCCGGTGCCCGCATCCCCCTCCCCTCCCCCCGCCCTTCCCTGACAAGGTGCCCTCGTGAATGTCATCCGCCGCTGCCTGGCCCCGGCCGTCCTGTTCGCCGCCCTGGCCCTCGCCCCCCTGCGCGCCCAGGATCCCCCCACCCTCCTCCCCACCGGAAGCGGCGACCCCCTCTGGTGGGACACGTTCATCAGCTGCGTGGACGCCCTCGAGCGCTTCACGGGCCCGCGCCTGCCGGAATGGGTGGTGCGCACGGCCCCCCTCTCGTACCGCTCCCGCCGCCCCCTGTACGACCGGGAGGGCCATCCCCTGCCCGATGGCGCGGGTGGCCAGGCCACGGAGCCCTGCCACCAGAGCGGCCGCTACTTCCTGCCTCCCGCCTGGCGAGTGGGCCGCGGGGCCGCCCTGCCCCTGGTGATCTACAACCATGCGACCACGCTGGCCAAGGACCAGGTGCCCTCCACGTTCCAGGGCCACGAATGGATCTTCGGGGCCGCGGCCGCCGCCTACTACGGGTTCGCCGTCGTCATGCCCGACCAGCCGGGCATGGGCGGCGACGCCGTGGCCACCCACCCCTACCTGCACGCCCGGTCCCTGGGGCACGCGGTGGTGGACGCCATCGGGGCCGCGCGGGACGCCCTCGCGACCGACCCCTATGCCCGCACCCACGGCTACGCGTGGGACGGGCGCGTCTTCCTGATCGGCTACTCCGAGGGGGGCTTCGCGAGCCTCGCCGCCGCCAAGGAACTGGAGGCCCGGAAGGCGGAATTCGGCGGAGAAGCGGATTTCCTGCTCGCGGGCACGGCGTGCCTGGCGGCCCCCGTGGACCTGCCGGGGGCGGTGCGCCGGATGGTGCTCGAACCCTCCCGCCCCTTCAGCCATCCGTTCTTCCTGCCCTACCTGGTGATCGCCTGGCACGAGGTCTACGGCCCGGTGATGGATCCCCTGGAGGTGCTCGCCCCGCGTCTCCTGGAATCCCGCACGGACGGCAACATCCTCCAGTGGATGGACGGCACCCGGGGCGGCGACGCGGCCGACATGCGCATCGCCCAGCGCATGGGGGCAGCCCCCTGCCAGGTGGTCCTGCGCACGCTCCTATCCCCCGCCTGGGTGGCCCGCAACCTGGAGGAGCCGGGCTACGCCACCAGCCCCTTCCGGGCCGTCCTGGAGGAGAACGACGTGTCCGGGGGCTGGGCGCCGACCCGGCCCCTCTTCTTCGGCCAGAGCCTGGATGACCAGGAGGTCCCCCCCGCCATCGCCCAGCGGGCCCTCGATCGCTTCAGCGAGGCGATCCGCGCCGAGGGCCGGGACCCCGACCGGCTCCTGTCCTTCAAGGCCGTGGCCGCCGAAGGCTCCGGCGTGGACCATGTGAAAGGCACGATCCTGGCCCTGCCGGCCGCCTTCGACTGGATTCACCGCGGAGGTCCGCCCGTGGGGCGACCGCCTACTGCACGTCGCTGACCCGCCCCTTGAGGAAGGTCACCTTCAGGTCCTTGTCCGGGTAGGTGTAGATCAGCTTGGTTCCGAGCTCCACGCGGGTCTGGGGCTTGCCGAGCACGGCCTCCACCTCGGCGGGGGTCATGCCGAGGGTGATGGTGTTCGAGCGCGGGGCGCTGGCGGATTCCTGGATGATCTCCTGCTCGGAGCTGTTGGCGTCCTTGACGGCGCGGTTGAGCTCGTCCACGGCGTCCGAATCCGGGCGGAGGTCGTCGGAGAAGGGCGCGGCGGTGCTGCCGAAGGCCTGGGGAGGCAGGGGGGCGAGGCCCCCGCCCCGCTCGGACTGCAGCTTTTCCAGCCCCTGGTCCACGATGGCCTGCATGTGGTTCTGCATCTCCTGCAGGTCCAGGGTCCGGATGGAGACGACGCACCCGCGGGGGCAGCGGCCCCGGCTGGACAGGATGCTCACCTCGGCCCACTCGGAGCCGGGGGCGGGGGGGGCCACGAGCTGGACCACGTCCCCTTCGGACAGGGGGCATTCCCGGGAGCCGTCGTAGGTCATGACGTCCGCGTTCACCAGGAAGACCCGGGGGCCGCCCTTGGAGAAGAGGGCCGGCGGCTCCGAGCCCAGGTCATCCGCCTGGGCCGCGCGGGCCTGGTCCATCTGGCGGCGGACCTCCTCGGCGATGGCTTCCTTCACCTCGGGGCTCATGGCCGTCGAGGTGTCGTACACCACGGGGGGCGCGCTGACGGTGGCGTTCTGGGACAGGTAGGCGGCCTCCAGGGTGGTGGCGATCAGGAAGTCCGTGAGCCAGAAGGCGGGGCTGACGTAGGTCGGATACGGGGTCCAGTAGCCGCCGTAGTAGGTGTACCAGGGCCGGCCGTACCAGCCCCAGCGGTAGGTGACGGGGCGGGACCAGGGGGTGTAGCACCAGGTGTAGAAGGCGGGCCGGTAGTGGCGCACGGGCACGTAGATGGGATAGACGCGGCCCCCGTAGCTCCAGGGGCGGTACACGCGGGGCCGCGCGACCCCGTTGAACACGTAGGTGCGCTGGATCAGGGTCTGCCCGTGGTAGTGCCAGGGGCGCTGGATGTAGCCGCTCCGGCCCGTGGCGTTGGCGATGACGACGGCGCCGCCGGGGCGCGCGACCTCCACCCGCCGGACCCCGTTGGGGGAATGGTAGATGAGGGCGCCGCCGGGGGTGCGCACCTCGCGGATGGCGCCGGTGGGCGTGCGGTGGATCTCGCCGCCCCGGGGTGTGTGGACGACGACCCGGTCCCCGCCGCGGCCGGGGCCGGGCCGGGAGCCGTCCCGACGGGAGTCGGGGGCTGGGCGGAACTCAGGACGACCGGGCTGACCGGGGGCGGGCCGATCGGTCTGCGGCTGGGGCGTCGGACGGACCTGGGGAGGCGCCGGGTTGGGCGTCTCGGTTCGCCCCCCGGGCGCGGGGCGCAGGGGCGAGGTGGAGGGGGCCGGCGTGTCCGGCCGGGGTGCGGGCCTTCCAGCGGCCGGCGACTCGGGCCGGGCGGGCTGGACGGGCCGGAAGGTCTCCTCCTTGCGGGTCTCCGGCCGGGCCGGGTCGGCCTGGTGCTCCTGGCGGACGAAGGTGCCGGGCTTGGGGGGCTCCTCGCGGCGGCCTTCGGGCCGGGGCGTGGGGGGCGCGTCCCGCCGTGGGGCTTCCTGGCGGGGGGCTTCCGGACGCGGGGCTTCCTGACGCGGGGCCTCCCGGCGGGGCGCCTCCTGGCGCGGGGCTTCCTGGCGGGGGGCCTCCCGGCGCGGGGCTTCCTGGCGCGGGGCCTCCCGGCGCGGCGCCTCCTGACGGGGAGCGGGCGCTTCGCGCTTCTCTTCCTTCTTGTCCTTGTCCCGGTCGGCGGCGAAGACGGCGGGGCCCTGGGCGGCCAGCAGCAGCGTGAGGAGCGCGGCCCCGGCCCGGACGCATCGGTTCGAGGTCAACCAGTGGGGTGCCATATCCGTCCTCCAGGCGCGGGCGCAGGGGTGGTCCATGCCAAGGGGCTGCCCGACGCCTTGATTGTCCTCCAATGCCGGGAATTGGCAACCCGTGGGTCGCCATCAGGCGCGCCTCCGCAGGGTCAGGGTGAACCCGGTCACGTACACGAAGGCCGCGAAGGGGACGAGGAAGGCCCACCGCACGGCCAGCAGGTCCGTGAGGCGGCCCATGAGCAGGGGCAGCAGGGCCCCGCCCACGTTGGCCATCACCGCCAGGCCCGAGACCTCGGAGGCCCGGTCGGGGCGGCGCTCCAGGAGGATGCTGAAGAGGCAGGGCCAGATGTTGGAGAAGGTGATGCCGCAGAGGACGACGCAGGCGATCACCACGGTCTTCGTGCCCAGCATGAGCCCCGCAAGGGCGGCGAGGCCCGTGAGGGCGCAGGCGAGGAGGAAGGTGCGGGTGGACATCCAGGTGAGGGCCAGGGTGCCCAGGAGGCGGCCGACCCCCTGGCTCACCCAGAAGAGCCCCTGGCCGTACGTGATGGCCTCCTTGCGGATATCCAGGCCGAAGGTCAGCCACAGGTGGCTGGCGAGGAAATTGTTCATGCCCATCTCGGAGCCTGAGAACAGGAAGATGCCCAGGAAGGCGGCCAGGAGCGAGGGCACGCCCAGGAGGGACAGGGTGTCCCGGAGCCTCGCCGGCCGCTCCGGCGCCGATTCGGGCAGGTCCACCCAGGTCACCATCGCCCAGATGAGGAGGGAGAGTACGGCGAACACGGGGAACACCGCCCGCCAGGAGAAGCCCATCCACACGAGGAGGGCCAGGGCGTAGGGTCCCGCGATGGAACCCAGGCTCTTGAAGAACTGGGCGAAGGTGAGGTTGCGCGAATAGCGGGCGGGCTCGGTCACGTCCCGCAGGAGGGGGTTCCCCGCGACGAGCAGGAAGGTCATCCCCGCGCCGATGGCGAAGATGGCGGCCAGGAGGTGCACGTACCGGGAGAGGACGAAGGTGGGCAGCAGGTGGGCCGCGGCCGTGACGAGCAGGCCCGCCTGGAGGACCCGCTTCTTGCCGATGCGGGTGGCGAGCAGGCCGATGGGGAGGGCGCACAGGGCGAAGCCCAGGGCGCCGCAGAAGGGGATGAGGGCCCCCTGGGCGGCGCTGATCTGGAACACGTCCCGGCTGATGCCGAGGAAACTGCCGCGGAGGTCCCCGAACCCCATCGCGAAAAATGCCAGCAGCAGGGCGACGATCCGCAGCTTCATCCTGGACTCCTTCCGGGATGAGATGTCGGATGACGCCTGGGGGTTCGGGAGGGCGGCCGTCTGAATCAGGCGCGGACGGCGGCGAGCTCCTTCAGCATCTGGACGAGGACGTTGCCGGCCACGACGCGCCGGAAGTGGGCGCTGGCGCGGATATCGTCGATGGGGGCGATGTCGGCCTGGAGGGCGTCCCGGGCGGCCTCGAAGGGGAGGGCGTCCAGGGCGCGGCCGCGCAGGAGGGCCTCGGTCCCGGTAGCCCGGGCGGGCACCGGGGCGACGGCGCCCAGCCCGATCCGGAGATCGGCCAGGACCCGGCCTTCCAGGCGGGCGTAGGCGGCCAGGCAGACCTTGGAGATGGCCTGGGCCTGGCGGGTGCCGACCTTCCGGTAGAAGTGGTAGCCCATGCCCTCGGGCTTGGGGAGGCGGATGCGGGTGAGCAGCTCGGCCGGTCCCAGGTCCATGCGCTTGTAGCCCTGGTGGAAGTCCGCGTAGGGGATCCACCGCGCGCCCGCCGGGGAGGTGAGTTCCACCTCGGCCCCGTAGGCCAGGAGGGCCGGCGGCGTGTCGGCGGCGGGGCTGGCGTTGACGATGTTGCCGCCCAGGGTGCCCCGGTTCTGGATGGCCAGGGCGCCCGTCGCGCGGGCGCTCTTGACCAGGTTGGGGAAGCACTGGTGGACGACCCGCTGCTCCCGCAGTTCGCTGAAGGTCGTGAGGGCGCCCAGGGTCAGGCGGCCGGGCTCGTCCTGGACGCCCCGGAGTTCGAAGAGGCGGCTCAGGTCCAGGAACCGGCGGGCCTGGAGGCGCCCGGCGTTGAAGAGCACCATGAGGTCGGTGCCGCCGGCGAGGGGGGTCCAGGCGCCGGGTTCGGCGGCCAGGAGGTCCAGGGCCTCGGGCAGGGTGGCGGGCACCCGCACCTGGAAGTCGGGGAGGAAGGATCTCACGGCTGGCCCTCCTTCCGGGCGACGGCCTGGACCGCGTCCACGATCTTGGAATAGCCGGTGCAGCGGCAGAGGTTGCCGGCCAGTCCCTCCCGCACCTGCTCCTTGTCGGGGGCCGGGCAGCGCCGGACGAGGTCCTCGGCGGCGATGAGCATGCCGGGGGTGCAGAAGCCGCACTGGGCCGCGTTGTGGGCCAGGAAGGCGTCCTGCATGGGCGAGAGCCCGCCGCCGGCGGCGAGGCCCTCCACCGTGACCACCTCGGCGCCCTGGGCCTGGACGGCCGGGATGAGGCAGCTGTTCACGACGCGGCCGTCCAGCAGGACGGAACAGGCGCCGCACTCCCCTTCCCCGCAGCCCTCCTTGGTGCCGGTGAGGCCGAGGCCCTCCCGGAGCACGTCCAGGAGGCGGGCCATGGGGTGCGTGTCCAGGCTGCGGGCCTGGCCGTTGACGGTGAAATCGAGTCGGAAGGTCTCAGGCATGGCGGGCCTCCTCCAGGCGCTGAAGAATCCGTTCGGGCGTCATGGGCACCTCGTCGAGCCGCAGGTCCCCCAGGGCCTCCCGCAGGGCGTTGGCGATCGCCGGGGCGGGGCCGTCCATGGGGAGTTCCCCGATGCCCTTGGCGCCGCCGGGCCCGAAGGGGTTGCCCGCCTCCAGGAAGGCCACGCGGATGTGGGGCAGGTCGGCGGCGGTGGGGATGATGTAGTTGGTGAGCTGGTTGTTGACCATCCGGCCCTCCCGGAAGGTCACGTCCTCCCACAGGGCCCAGCCGATGCCCTGGGCGACGCCGCCCTGGATCTGGCCGGTGGCGAGGGTGGGATTGACCACCCGCCCCACCTCCTGGACGGCGGCGAAGTCCTCCACCTTCACCTCGAAGGTGGTGAGGTCCACGGCCACGGCGGCCGCGTAGCAGGCCCAGGAGTAGTTGGGGTAGGCGTCGCCGCGGTAGGTCTTGTCGTCCCAGGCGGCCTCGGGATTCGCCTTGAACTGGCCGTAGGCCTTGAGGGAACCCAGCTTCGCGCGGGCGGCGGCGACCGCCGCCCTGAACTGGGCGGGGGTGTAGGGCTCGGCCAGGAACCCGCCCTGGAGGAGGGCCAGGCGGAGGCCCCGGGCGGCGTCCTCGAGGATCTTCCCGACCACCATCGTGCTGCGGGAGGCCACGGTGGGGCCGCTGTTGGGCACGAAGCGGGTGTCCACCTCGGCCATCTCCACCAGGTCCACCGGCAGCCCGAGGGTCTCGGCGACGATCTGGCAGAACACGGTGTTCTTGCCCTGGCCCATTTCGGTGGAGGCCGCGAGCACGGCGACGGTGCCGTCCTCCCGGCCCTCGACGCCGGCGACGGAGGCCATGTGGGCCTCGCCGCTGCCGGTGAAGCCGCACCCGTGCATGAAGACGGAGAGCCCGACGCCCCGCTTGATGGGGTCGTCCCAGGCGTTGCGCACCCGGTAGGCCTTCTGGAGGTCCCTGAAGGCGATCTCCTCCATGGCGCGGTCCATCAGGCCCGCCAGGTCCAGGTCGTCCTTGATGACCTGGCCGGTGGCCATGGTGTCGCCCTTGCGCAGGAAGTTGAGCCGGCGGAGGTCCACGGGATCCAGGCCCATCTCGCGGGCGCAGTGGTCCATGTGCCGCTCGATGGCGAAGAGGCTCTGGGGGGCGCCGAAGCCGCGGAAGGCGCCGCAGGGCGGCGTGTTCGTCGCGACGGCCCGGGCCAGGACCCGGACGTCGCCGCACCGGTAGGGCCCGCAGGCGTGGATCGCCCCGCGGCTCAGCACCACGGGCGAGAGGGTGGTGAAGGCGCCGCCGTCCAGCACGAAGTCGATGTCCATGGCCACGAGCCGCCCCTCGGCGTCGAAGCCGGTGCGCACGCGGGTGCGGGAGGGGTGCCGCTTCGTGGTGGCGGCCATGTCCTCCTCGCGGTCGTAGGCGATCTTGACGGGGCGCCCGGCCTTCAGGGCCAGCAGGGCCGCGTGGCCCGCGATCACGGAGGGGAAGTCCTCCTTGCCGCCGAAGCCGCCGCCCATCTCCAGGGCGACGACCCGGACCCGCTCCGCGGGCAGGCCGAAGAGCTGGATGAGGGCGTCGTGGACGTAGTAGGGGCACTGCAGGGAGCCGGAGACCGTCACCTCGCGTCCCGCAGGGCCCTCCTCCACCGTGCCGATCATGGCGTTGGGCTCCAGGTAGAGCTGCTCCTGGGCGCCGGTGCGGTACTCGCCCTCGAAGACCCGGGCCGCGCGCGCCATGGCGGCGTCCGCATCCCCCTTGGTGATGAGGATCTCCTTGAGGACATTGCGCTCCCCGTGGATCACGGGGTCGCAGGCGAGGCTGGCGGGGATGTCCAGGACCGCGGGCAATTCATCCACCTCGAGGCGGACGAGGCCCCGGGCCTTCTCGGCCACCTGGCGGTCCGGGTGGGCCAGGAGGACCACGGCCTGCTCGGGATGGGAGATCGTGCCGCCCACCTCCACCAGGAAGGGCTGATCGTCGTGGATGGACGCCACGATGTTCCGGCCGGGGATGTCGGCCGCGGTGGCCACCGTGATCTCGTCCCAGGGCACGCCGTCCAGGAAGGTGAAGCCGCGGAGCACGCCCCGCGCGCACCGGGTCCGGACCGTCACGCCGTGGAGCGCGCCGGGCAGGTCGAGATCGTCCGTATACTTGGCCGTTCCAAGCACCTTGGCCCGGCCCTCCTTGCGGATGGTGGAAGCGCCGATCACGCCGGCCCCCTTCGGTTTGTCGTTGTCAAAGTCTTCGTAATCACGGGTTCCAGTATGTAGCGGCGGGCCGAGGGGGCCAACCCCCTCGGGCCCGCCAGGTTCAAGAAACGATTATTACTTCTTCGGCAGGGTGGAAGCCACGCCCTGGACGTAGTAATCCATGGCGCCCAGCTCGGCGTCCGTCATGTGCTTGCCCTTGGCCACCCGCTCCTTGCCGTCCTGGCTGACGACAGGACCAGCGAACGGATGCAGCTTGCCGGAGGCGATCTCCTTCTCCTTGGCGAGCACCAGCTTCTTGACGTCCTCGGGCACGGCCTTGTTCAGGGGCGCGAGCTTGATCATCCCCTCCTTGAAGCCGCCCCAGACGTTGGTGCCCTTCCAGGTGCCCGCGAGGACTTCCTTGACGGTGCGGGTGTAGAACTCGCCCCAGTGGTGGGTGGTGCCGGTGAGCTGGGCGGTGGGGCCGTACTTGGCCATGTCGGAGTGGTAGGAGAAGGCGTAGACGTTCTTGTTCTCCTTGTGCTTCTCTTCCGCGGCCTGGACGACGGCGGTTGAATCGGTGTGGTGGGTCACCATGTCGGCGCCCTGGCTGATGAGGGTGAGGGCGGCCTCGCGCTCCTTGCCGGGATCGAACCAGGAGTTGACCCAGATCACGCGGACCTCGGCCTTGGGGTTGACGCTGCGCATGCCCTGGGTGAAGGCGTTGATGCCCTGCATGACCTCGGGGATGGGGAAGGCCGCGACGTAGCCGGCGACGTTGGACTTGGTCATCTTGCCGGCGATGACGCCGCACAGGTAGCGTCCCTCGTAGAACCGGGCGTTGTAGATGCCGAAGTTCTTGCCGGTCTTGTAGCCCGTGGCGTGGAAGAAGAACCGGTCGGGGAAGGCCCGGGAGACCTTCTCGGTGGGGTTCATGTAGCCGAAGGACGTGGTGAAGACGATCTTGGCGCCGCCGGTGACCAGCTGGCGGATGACGCGCTCCGCGTCGGCCCCTTCCGGCACGTTCTCGATGAACTTGGTGGTGACCTGGCCGCCGAGGGCCCGCTCCATCTCCTTCCGGCCGAGGTCGTGCTGGTAGGTCCAGCCCGCGTCCCCGACGGGGGACACGTACACGAACCCCACCTGGGCGGGGGGCGCGGCCGCCAGGGCGGCGGAGGCGGCGAGGACAGTGAGGACGGTGTTCCGGGCTTTCATGGTGACCTCCAGGAAAGGGGGGTTGGGGCCGCGGGGCGCGGCGGGTCGGGTCAAGCTTCCGGACTGAAGGGCTGGCCGAGGGAGGCCGGCGAGTTGAGGCGGATGGTGGCGCGGTTGTGGCTGATGAGCACGAGGACGATGATCGTCGCCGCGTAGGGGAGGGCGGAGAGGAACTGGGAGGGCACGCTGAGGTGCATGCCCGAGCCCTGGACGAACATCTGGGTGATCATGGCGCCGCCGAAGAGGTAGGCCCCCACCAGGACCCGGGCCGGGCGCCAGGTGGCGAACACGACGAGGGCGAGGGAGATCCAGCCGCGGCCGGCCACCATGCCCTCCACCCAGAGGGGGGTGTAGAAGACGGAGAGGAACGCGCCCCCGATCCCGGCCATGGCGCCGCCGAAGAGCACCGCCATGTAGCGGATGCGCACCACCTTGTAGCCCACCGCGTGGGCCGCGGCCGGCGCCTCGCCCACGGCCCGGAGCACGAGGCCCGTCCGGCTCCGGTACAGGAACCAGGCCACGGCGGCCAGCAGGATCCAGGAGAAGTAGACGAGGGCCTGGTGCTCGAAGAACGCGTGGCCGAGCACGGGAATCCGGTGCAGGAGCGGGATGTCCCAGGTGGCGCGGCTGGGCAGGGCCTGGGACTCGTACGGCTTGCCGATGAAGGCCGACAGGCCCACCCCGAAGATGGAGAGGGCCAGGCCCGAGGCCACCTGGTTGGCCATGAAGGTGAGGGAGGCCACGGCGAAGATCAGGGACATGGCCATGCCGGCGCCCAGGCCCGCCAGGACCCCGAGGAGGGGGCTGCCGGTGTGCAGGGTGACCGCGAAGGCGGCCACGGCGCCCATGCTCATGATGCCTTCGGCGCCCAGGTTGAGGACCCCGGACTTCTCGGTGACGAGCTCGCCCAGGGCCGTGATGACCAGGGGGGTTCCCGCCACCACGGTGGCGAAGAGGATGGAGGAGAGGAGGCTCGGTTGCATGGCGTGCCCCTATTTCTTCCAGCGGAGGCGGTGGGTGATGAACACGTCGGAGCAGAGCAGGAAGAACAGCAGGAGCCCCTGGAACACCTTGGAGATCGAGTAGGGGAGGGCCAGGTACTGCTGGGCCTGCTCCCCGCCCATGTAGAGCAGGGCCATGAGGAGCCCGGAGAGGAAGATGCCGGCCGGCTCCAGGCGTCCCACGAAGGCGACGATCATGGCGGCGAATCCGTACCCCGGCGAGATGTGCTCCGTGATCTGCCCGACCGGACCGGCCACCTCGCTCACCCCGGCGATGCCGGCCATGGCGCCGCCGGCCAGCATGCCGATCCACACCGTCCGCCTTGCGGAAAAGCCCGCGTAGCGGCCGGCGTTCTCCGCCTGCCCGGCCACCTTCATCTGGTACCCCGCGAAGCTGCGGTTCATGAAGATCCACCCGGCCACCAGGGCCCCGATGGCGATGAAGAGGGCCGCGTTCAGGCGGGTCCCCTGGAGGATGATGGGCAGGATCGCCTTCTCGTGGAACAGCCGGGTCTGGGGGAAGTTGAAACCGTCGGGGTCCATCCAGGGGCCGTGGACGAGCCAGGACACCAGCAGTTCGGCGATGTAGACGAGCATCAGGCTGGTGAGGATCTCGTTGGCGTTGAAGCGGGTCTTCAGGAAGGCGGGAATGGCCGCCCAGACCATGCCGCCCAGGGCGCCCGCCGCGATCATGGACGGGAGCAGGAGGGGGCTCGCGCTCCCGTGGAAATGCAGGGCCAGCCCGCCCCCGGCCACGGCGCCCATGAGCAGCTGCCCCTCGGCGCCGATGTTCCAGATGTTCCCGCGGAAGCCCACCGCCAGGCCCACCGCGCAGAGCATGAGGGGCGTGGCCTTCAGGAAGAGCTCGGCGATGCCATACTTGTCCTGGATGGGGTTGAGGAAGAAGACCTTGAACCCCTCCGTGGGGCTCTTGCCCAGGAGGTGGAAGAGGATCATGCCCGACGCCACCATCAGGGCCACCGCCAGCAGCGGGGACAGGTAGCGCATGGCGCGGGAGGGTTCGGGACGCTGTTCGAACTTAAGCCACATGGGAACCCTCGCCGCCGGCCGTCTCGGCCCCGGGCCACAGCCCGCTCATCCACATGCCCACCTCCTCCACCCCGGTCTCGGAGGTCGCCTTCGCCGGGGAGAGCCGCCCCTTGGCGATCACCACGAGCCGGTCGCAGATCTCGAACAGCTCGTCGAGCTCCTCGGAGATGACCAGCACCGCCGTTCCCGATTCCCGGAGCGCCAGCAGCTGCTTCCGGATGAAGGAGGCGGCGCCCACGTCCACGCCCCAGGTGGGCTGGGCGAGGACGAGCACCTTGGGCTCCTGGAGGATCTCCCGGCCCACGATGAACTTCTGGAGGTTGCCGCCCGAGAGGGACTTGGCCTCCGAGGCCGGTCCGCCGCACTTCACGTCGAACAGGCGGATGCAGTCCTCGGCGAAGGCCCTGGCCGCCTTCCGCCGGATCATCCCGAAGCGGAGCATGCTGCGGCGGTAGGCCGTCAGGAGGATGTTCTCGGTCAGGCTCAGGCGGGGAACCGCGCCCCGGCCCAGGCGCTCCTCCGGGACGAAGCAGAGGCCCAGGGCGCGCCGGCGGGCCGCGTTCATGCGCCCCGCGGGCACCCCGCAGACCTGGATCCAGCGCCGGTCCGCCACGGGCTCCTCGCCCGAGATGGCCTTGAGGAGTTCCTGCTGGCCGTTGCCGGAGACGCCTGCGATGCCCACGATCTCGCCCGCGCGGACCTCCAGGTTCACGTCCTTCAGGTCCACCCCGAAGGGGTCCTCCGACTTCAGGGAGAGGCCGTCGATGCGGAGGCGGACGTCCCGGCCCTCCTCGGGCTCGCCGTGGCTGAAGGTGGGGATGTCCTCCCCGATCATCAGGCGGGCCATGGACTTGGGGGTCTCCTGGGAGGGCACGCAGTGGCCCGTGACCCGGCCGTTCCGGAGCACCGTCGCCGTGTGGCAGAGCTCCTGGATCTCGTCCAGCTTGTGGCTGATGTAGAGGATGCTGACCCCCTCCGAGGCCAGCTGCCGCAGGGTCTCGAAGAGGCGCCGGACCGCCTGGGGCGTCAGCACGGAGGTGGGCTCGTCCAGGATGAGGAGGCGGGGATTCTGGAGGAGGCAGCGGATGATCTCCACCCGCTGGCGCTCGCCGACGCTCAGCGCGTGCACCAGGCGCCGGGGATCCACCGGGAGGCCGTACCGCTCCGAGATCTCCTCGATGCGCCGGGAGAGGCCCTTCAGGTCCAGCTTGCCGGGAATGGCGAGGGCGACGTTCTGGGCCACCGTCAGCGTCTCGAAGAGGCTGAAGTGCTGGAAGACCATGCCGATGCCCAGGGACCGGGCGTGGGCGGGATCGCGGACGGTGACCGGGCGGCCCTCCCAGAGGAGCTCGCCTTCGTCCGGCCGGGTGACCCCGTAGATGATCTTCATGAGCGTGGATTTCCCGGCGCCGTTCTCGCCCAGGACGGCCCGGATCTCGCCCGGCAGGATGGTCAGGTCGACGCCGTCGTTGGCGACCACCGAGGGGTAGACCTTGCGGACTCCCCGGATGGCGAGGCGTGGTGTGGCTGGGGCCGGCGTGGTCATGGCTGAGTCCGTTCGGGCCTTGTCTGTTTCATTCATGAAGCCGCCGGAGGCCAGAGGAACCCCAAGCAGCGGGACGGATCGCTGTTGAAAAGTGTAACGGGTGAATGTTGCGATCAGACCGTTAACCGACCAGGACCTCAGATCGGCGAGCGGAACAGGCGGAGAAAGAAACCATGGACTGGATATGGGAATGAGGATAAACAAAAAAGCGACCATGATGTCAAATTTTTTTCACTCCCCTGGAACTCCCCCTTCCGCCTGAGCGCAAGTCCAGCGATCATCCCAGTTGGCCATTTTCCACCCCGGAGTTCCCATGCCCGAGACCCGCGCCCTGGCCTGCCGCTGCCGCTTCCTGCTGCCCCTGGCCGCCCCGGACCGGGGCCGCCGCATCCAGGACGGGTACCTGCTCGCCGTGGACGGCCGGATCCGCGAGGCCGGCCCCTATGATCCCGAGGTGGGCCGGCGCCTCCGCGAGGCCTGGGGCGACCGGCTCGAGGTCCTCCACACGCGGCGGGAGGTGCCCTCGGACGACCCCCTTCCCCTCCAGGACATGGTGCTCCTGCCCGCCTTCGTGAAGGCCCACGGCCACGACCACGAGCAGCCCCTCATCGGCATCGCCCGGGACGAGCCGCTCACCGCCTGGCTGGACCACGCCGTCAACCCCTTCACCGGCTTCCTCAACGCCCGCCGGGGCGAACTGGCGGCACGCCTCGGGCGCACCCCCCAGGCCCTCACCTACCGCATGGCGCGGATCTGCGACATCCACTACGGCATCACCGCCTCCATGGTCCACCACTGCAACTGGAACAAGCACCACCTGGAAGACATCGCGGAGGCCAACGAGGTGGCCGGGACCACGATGATCGTGGCCATCGGCGGCCAGGACCGCTTCTACGCGCCGGAACTCCTGGACGGGCCCGGCGACGCCCTCGCGCGCCTGGAGAAGGGCCTGGCCCTCCAGGCCCGGTGCGAGCGCACCCGCTTCGTGCCCGGTCCCGACCAGTGCTTCTCCAACAGCCGGGAGGCCCTCGTCCCCCAGAAGGCCTGGGCCCGCGCGCACGACACGCTCTTCCACATCCACAGCTCCGAGGAGCCGCGGACGACCCGCTGGTTCCGGGAGGCCGTCGAGCCGGGCCTGACCCCCGTCGAGTACTTCCGGGAGATCGGCATCCTCGACGCCGGCACCGTGCTGGCCCACCAGGTGAACTGCGGCCCGCGCGACGTGGAGCTGATCGCCGCTTCCGGCGCCGCCGTGGTGCACAATCCCCTGGCCAACACCATCCTCGGCTCGGGCATGCCCCCGGTCATCGACCTGCTCCGCGCCGGGGTGCGCGTCGCCGTGTCCACCGACGGCTCCGGTTCGGCCGACAACCAGAACATCCTCGCCGCCGCGCGCCTGGCCTCCCAGTACCAGAAGGCCCTCCACCAGGACGCGAGCCTCCTGCCCGCGCAGCAGTGCCTGGAGATGATCACCTCGGTCCCCGCCTCCATCCTGCGGCTGGACCAGGGCTCCCTCGAGCCGGGCCTCCGCGCCGACTTCGTCCTCGTGGACCTGGCGCGCCCGAACCTCGTCCCCACGCGCCTCGACAACGTGGTGGAGAACCTGATCTGGGCCGCGGACGGCTCCGAGATCGACACCGTGGTCGCGGGCGGCCACCTCCTCAAGCACGACGGCCGGATCCTGCCCTTCCGGGACGGCACCCGCCCGGAGGAGATCCAGCGGGGGATCCAGGCCCTCTCGGCGTGGTTCATGGACTACCGGGCGGCGGCCCCGGAGGTGCGCGGCACGGGCGCCCACGATTGAGGACGGAGCGGACCGGCTCGGGCAGGTCCATGGTCCATTGCCTTGGGGTGGCCGACACGCCCAAGTCGACCATCCGCAGGGGTTCCGTCTGCGACTCGGACGCATTCGCCCGGACCGGGGTTCTTGAAAAATAGTTTTCTCTCCGAAACGAGAATGTAACTTTTTTTCTTGCATTCCCGAAGGTCCCTTCTATCCTTCCAGTCACCCATCCATAGCCAAGGAGGCTCTGTGCAGAGAACCCGTGGGTCCCTCACCGTACTCGCGCTCGGGCTCGTGGCCGTGCCCACGGCCCTCGTGGCCCAGACCAGTTCCACCGCCGCGCTGGCGGGCACCATCCGCGACAGCGCCGGCCACCCCGTCGCCGGGGCCGTCGTCCGCATCTCCTCCGCCGCCATGATCGGCGGCGAGAAGACCGCGACCACGTCCGCCAACGGCGCCTACCGATTCGCGGCCCTGCCGCCGGGCATCTACAAGATCGCCGTCTCGGCCAAGGGCCATCCCGCCCTGAACGGCACCGAGGTCCTCGAACTGGGCCTCACGTCCACGGTCAACTGGAAGTTCCCCGCCTCGGCCAGCGCCACCGTCGAGGTGGTCGGCGCCATGACCACGGTCGAGGACACCGCCGTCTCCATCACCCAGAACTTCGACACCCAGGCCCTCTCCACCCTGCCCGTCGAGCGCAGCGTCGTCGGCATCATGAATCTGACGCCGGGCGTGAACGATTCCCGGGCCTGGGGCGGCTACCGGGGCGAGAACGCCTACATGATGGACGGCATCAACATCGGCGATCCCTCCGGCGGCACCCAGTGGATCTTCCCCAACGTCGACTGGTTCTCCGAGGTCCAGGTGGCGGGCCTCGGCGCCAACGCCGAGTTCGGCGGCTTCATGGGCGGCTTCGTGAACGGCCTGGTGAAGCGGGGCGGCAACACCTTCGAAGGCAGCTTCAACGCCTACTATGCCGATTCCAAGTGGCAGGCCAAGGGGAAGCAGGACCACCCGATGGTCTCGGCCGCCGACAAGATCATCCCCCCCTCCAAGAACTGGGACGTGGCCTTCAACGTGGGCGGCCCCATCGTGAAGGACAAGCTCTGGTTCTTCGCCTCCGCCGAGCGCACCGAGGAGGACAACACCCCCACCGGCGCCCCGACGGCGCAGCGGAACCAGAAGGTGATGGCCCTCGCCAAGGTCACCTGGGCCGCCAGCCAGAACGCGACCCTCGAGTTCCTGGCCGAGTACGACTACGTGGGCCGGGACCGCCGGTACGTGGACTACACGACCATGCCCGAGGCCACCCAGAAGGAGGTCGCGCCCAACCACTCGTACAGCCTCACCTGGACCCAGACCTTCGGCCAGGACAAGGTCCTGACCCTCAAGGCCTTCTCCTATGGCGGCCGGTATGACCAGCCGGGCATGGGCGGGAACGCCTACTCCGTGGATCTCCAGGATCTCTACGAGTACGACGCCACCAAGGCCCCGCGCGAGTTCTTCTTCAACTCCACCTACGAGGACTACAACTTCCGCGGCCGGACCACGCTGAGCGCCACCTTCGACTGGTTCAAGACCGGCCTCTTCTCCGCCGGCGACAGCCACGCCTTCCGGTTCGGCATCGAGCGGGAGCAGGTGTCGGACGAGGAGCTGGAGCGCTTCCCGGGCAACATCAACCTCAACGCCGAGTTCGACGACGTGGGCGTCTACACGAGCTACATGATCGTCGGCGGCGGCTGGAACGTGCGGCAGCGGGCCGACCGCCTCGCGGCCTTCGTCCAGGACACCTGGAAGATCAACGACCGCATCACCCTCAACCCGGGCGTGCGCTTCGAGCAGTTCAAGGGGCGGTTCTACGGCGCCAGCAACCTCTGGAACCAGAACACGGTGGCCCCCCGCTTCGGCTTCGCCATCGGCCTCACCGAGGACCTCAAGACGATGCTGAAGGGCCACTGGGGCCGCTACTACGCCGGCTACTCCACCTACTTCATCGACCGGGCAATCCAGGACGCCATCCCCATCAAGCAGTACTACGACTGGGCCGACCCGGGCTACCCGTACATCAACCTCTTCGACCGCTCCACCTGGCCCAGCACCGTCCCCGGCTACGTGGACCCGGTCACGGGCAACCAGAACGACCTCTACCGCACCATCAACGACCTGACCCTCGTCGATCCCGGCGCCAAGCAGCCCTACACCGACGAGCTGACCTTCGCCCTCGACCACAAGTTCGGCGCCACCTGGAGCGCCGGCCTCTCCTGGGTCAGCCGCGACTTCAAGGACAGCCTGGTGCGCGTCGACCGCGCCCCCGACCCGAGCGGCTACTGGTCCACCTACGTGAACCCGATCACCGGCGGCAACATCGACTACTACCGCACCCGCCTCTATGGCGACGAGCACCAGTACTGGGTCACCAACGCCGGCAGCGAGGGCAAGCGCAAGTACACGGCCACCACCCTGAAGGTCGACCGCCGCCTCGAGAACAACTGGAGCCTGGGCTTCAGCTACACCCACTCCAAGCTGGAGGGCAACATCCAGCGGGCCGACAGCTACGACAAGGTGTTCTACAACAAGAACACCATGATCAACGCCTACGGCAACCTGCCCGGCAACAACGACGACGAGTTCAAGGCCCACGCCCTCTACCAGTTCCCCACCGGCACCCGCATCAGCGCCGTCTACACCTACCTGAGCGGCACCCACTGGAACCAGACCTACCGCACCGCCGCCTTCGACGGCACCCGGTACGTGATCAACGTCGAGCCCCTGGGCAGCCGCACCTACCCCAGCCGCAGCCTGCTGGATCTCCGGCTCACCCAGACCTTCCGGTTCGGCGCCAAGGTCGCCACGGACATCTTCGTGGAGTGCCTGAATGTCCTGAACCGCCAGGCGGCCACGGCCTACACGACCCGCATCAACACGAACAACAACGCCACGAGCTCCGTCTACAGCTACTACATGTATCCGGAGTCGGTGGATCCGGGCCGCCGCCTCCAGCTCGGCCTGCGCGTCAATTTCTAGCCTGTCACGATGGATGGGAAGGGCCGGGCCCCCAGGGGCCCGGCCTCCATCGGCACTTCCATGAGGTCCGAAATGAAACGGTTCCTGGCCGCCCTGGCCTTCTCCTGCCTTCTCGCCGCAGCCCCGCCCAAGGGCACCCTCGTCATCGTGGGCGGCCACGGTTCGACCCCCGACATCATGCACGCCTTCCTCCAGGGCGCCGGGGGCCGGGGCGGGGTGATCGGGATCGTCCCGACGGCCACCGAGGATCCCGAGGGCGAGCTCAAGGAATGGAAGGAGATCCTGGATCCGGCCGGCATCGAGCTGGTGCCCCTGGACGTGCGCAAGCGCGAGGACGCCAGCGCCAAGGCCATGCTGGACGCCGCGGCCCGCTGCACGGGGTTCTGGTTCTCCGGCGGCGACCAGTCCCGCGTGGGGGACAAGATCGTGGGCACCCCGCTCCAGAAGCTGATCCTCGGCAAGTACGAGGGCGGGGCCGTGGTCGGCGGCACCAGCGCCGGGGCGGCCATCATGAGCCGCATCATGCTCACCGGCGAGGACATCTGGGGCAAGGAATCCCTGAGGGAGCTGGGACCCGACTGCTACGTGACCCGGCCCGGCATGGGCTTCCTGCCTCCCGGCATCATCATCGACCAGCACTTCATCAAGCGGAACCGCCAGAACCGCCTCCTCAGCCTGGCCATGACCTACCCCGACCACTTCAGCATCGGCATCGACGAGACCACGGCCCTCGTGGTCAAGGACGGCAAGGCGACGGTGCTGGGCGCCAGCGGCGTCCTCGTCTTCGACCCCGCGGGCATGAAGCTCAAGGACGGCGGCTTCACCGGGCTGAAGATCCACTTCCTCAAGGCCGGGCGCAGGATCGACCTGGCGACTCGCCGGGTCCTCAATTGAGGCGGCGGCTCCTTCCCGCCCTCCTCGTGGCCGTGCTCGGGGCCCTGCCCGGATCCGCCGCCGTCCCCGCGGACCCCCTCCAGCTCAAGGGCACGATCCCGTACGCGGAGATGGAGGCCCTCCTGAAGGCCGCGGCCCGGCCCGGCCTGATCACCGTCACCGAGGAGGCCCGGACCCATGAAGGGCGGAAGGTCTACCTGGTCCGCCTCAACCGGGGCGGCGCCAAGGCCCGGTTCCGGGCCCTGCTCTACGCCCAGCAGCACGGCAACGAGCTCGCGGGGAAGGACGCCCAGCTCTGCCTGATCCAGGCGATCGCCGCGCGCCCCGAACTGCTCCCGGCCGACGTGGACCTCTACCTCATGCCCATGGTCAACCCCGACGGGGGCGAGGCCTACCGCAGGACCAACGGCGCCGGCGCGGACCTCAACCGCGACCACATCACCCTCGACCAGCCCGAGACCCAGGCCCTGCACCGGGTCGCCCTGCGCGTGCGGCCCCACCTGGCGGTGGACACCCACGAGTTCACCCGGGACGGCAAGGACTGGGAGGCCCGGGGCTGGGACTGCTGGCCCCTGGTCACCCTCGACGCCCTCAACGTGCCCTGGATCCCCGCGGAGCTCCGGCGGGAGGGCCTCGCCCGGGTCGCCTCCGCGCAGGTCCTCATGGACCGGGCCGGCATCCCCTTCGCCCGCTACACCGTGGGGGGACTCCCGCCCCTGGACGAGATCCGCCCGTCCACGACGGAGGTGGACGACGGCCGCAACAGCCTGGGCTGCATGGGCGCCCTCTCCTTCATCATCGAGGCCGGGGTGCGCCGCCAGGCGGGGGCCGCCGACGACCTGCCGCGGCGGGCCGACGCCGTCACCCGCCTCTACCGCCACCTCCTGGGCGACGCCGCCTCCCGGCGGCGGGTGGAGGCCCTCTGCGACCGCGCCCGGAAGGCCCCCCTCCCCCCCTTCCTCGCCACCAACTTCTTCTGGGCGAACGTGGACGGCCAGGTGCCCACGGTGCGCGTGCTCGACCGGGCCACGGGCCGGCCCCTCGATGTGCCCGCGCCGGGCCTGATGACCGACCTGGTGGTCAAGCAAAGCGTGGCCACCCCCCGGGCCTACGCCGTGGACGCCGCGGCGGCCCCGGCCTTCCGGACCCTTCTGGACCGCCACGGGATCCGCTACGAAGTGCTGGCCGCCGCCGCCTCCCGGAAGGCCGAGGCCTGCCGCCTCCTGCGCTTCGAACCCGATCCGGACGAGCTCTACGGCCGCTACGGCAACCGCCAGATCGTGCAGCGCGCCGCGGCCCAGGACCACCCCTTCCCTGCCGGTTCCCTGATCGTTCCCCTGGACCAGCCCCTCGCCCGCAACGCGGTGGGGCTCCTGGAACCCTGCCTGCTCTATGGCATCTACGGGTACCCTGCCTACCGGGCCCTGGTCGGTCCGGACGGCACAACGCCCGTTTGGCGCCTGCCCTGAAGGCACCGGAGATCCCCCATGCTCCTCATCAAGAACGCCGACATCCATTCCCCCGACGCCCAGGGCCGCTGCGACATCCTGGCCGGCGGCGGGAAGATCCTCCGCATGCACCCGGACATCCGGATCCCCCGCCGCTACTGCGAGGTGATCGACGCCCGGAACCTCCTCGCGGTGCCCGGCTTCATCGACGGGCACGTCCACATCATGGGCGGCGGGGGCGAGGGCGGCCCCGCCACCCGCACCCCGGAACTGGTCCTCAGCGACGCCGTCAAAGGCGGCGTCACCACGGTGGTGGGCTGCCTGGGCACCGACGGGCACACCCGGACCATGGGCGGCCTCCTGGCCAAGGCCCAGGGCCTGGAGGCGGAGGGCATCAGCACCTTCATCGTCACCGGCCACTACGCCATCCCGGCGCGGACCCTCACGGGCAGCGTCGAGGAGGACCTGCTCTACATCGACAAGGTGGTGGGCGTGGGCGAGATCGCCCTGTCCGACCACCGCAGCAGCCAGCCCACGTTCGAGGCCTTCCTGCGCCTGGCCGGGGAGACGCGCCGCGGCGGCATCCTGGCCGGCAAGGCCGGCGTCCTCAACATCCACCTCGGGGACGGCCGGCGCGGCCTCGAATACCTCCGGCGGGCCCTGGCCGAGACCGAGATCCCCGCGCGCCAGTTCCTGCCCACCCACATCAACCGCAACCCGGACCTCTTCGAGGAGGGCGTCGCCTACGCCCTGGGGGGCGGCCTGGTGGACTTCACCACGTCCACGGTCCCCGCCTACCAGGAGACCGGGGAGGTCAAGCCCTCCCGGGGCCTCAAGCGCATGCTGGACGCCGGCGTGGATCCCGGGCACGTCACCTTCACCTCGGACGGCCAGGGCAGCCTGCCCGACTTCGACGCGGCGGGGCGCATGCAGGGGCTCGGCATCGGCCGGGTCACGAGCCTCTATGCCGAGGTCCGCGACGCCGTCCTCCAGGAGGGGATCCCCCTGGCCACGGCCCTGCGGGTCATCACCGCCAACCCGGCGCGCATCTACCGCCTCGCCGGCAAGGGGGGCCTGGCGCCGGGCATGGACGCCGACCTGGTGCTGCTGGACCCCAAGGACCTCACGGTCCACACCGTGGTCGCCCGGGGCAGGGTGCTGATGAAGGCCCGCAAGGTCCTCGTCAAGGGGACCTTCGAGTGACGGACGTCTTCGGCAGGAGCGCGGAGGCCTGGGCGGGAGCCCACGGCCTCCCGCTCCACCTGACCTGGCTGCCCCGGGTGCGGGAGAACCTGCGGGCCTTCTCCGGGGTCTTCCGGGAGCTGTACCCCGACGGCGCCGTCCGGTACGCCGTGAAGGCCTCGTGCCACCCCGCCCTCCTCGCCGCGGTCCGGGAGGAGGGCGCCGGCGCCGACGTGGCCTCGCCCTTCGAGGCGCGGGCCGCCCTGGAGGCGGGGATGGATCCCCGCGCCCTGGACCTGAACGGCAACTGCAAGGAGGACGCCCTCATCCGCGAGGCGGTGGCCCGCGACATGCTCGTCGTGGCGGACTCCGTGGAGGAACTGGCCCTCCTGCAGGCCGCCGCGACGACGGAGGGGCGGACGGCACGCGTGCTGCTCCGCCTCTCCGGCTTTGAGCTGGGCCCCGTCACCGGCGAGGACATTTTCACCGCCGGACCCTGGTCCAAGTTCGGCATCCCCCTGGGGGAGATCCCCGGGGTGCTCGCCGCCCTGGATACCTGGCCCGCCCTCCGGGTCCTGGGCTTCCACACCCACATCGGCTCCCAGATCACCTCCCCCGAGCCCTACCTGGCCGTCCTCGGCCGCATGATCGACCTGGGCGCCGATCTCCGGGCGCGGGCCGGGGCCTGCCGGATCCTGAACCTGGGCGGGGGCTTCCCGGTGAACTACCTGGACGCGGCCGGGTGGGAGGCCTACCGCCGGCGCCTCGCCGCCCGGGACGGGTTCTGCTGGAACGACGGGACGGGGGGCCTGCAGCCCGGGCCCGACGGGCGCCTGGACCCCGGCGCCTGGCGCGGGGAGGCCTACCATTCCCCCTGGCCCAAGGAGGCCATGCTGCGGGCCGTGCTCCAGGGCGAGGTGCGGGCCTGGGGACGCACCCTGGGCGCGCGCCAGGCCCTGGCCGCCCTCGGCGGGCCCCGCCTCCTGGTCGAACCGGGCCGCAGCATCGTCGAGGACGCGGGCGCCACCCTCTGCCGCGTGGCCCACGTGCGCCGGACCGCGGGGGGCCACGCCTTCGTGACGGCCGAGATGGGCGTCCTGGGCCACGGGGACGCCCTCCTGGAGGGCCTCCCCAACCGCTGGTCCGTGGCCGGCGGCGCCGCGGATCCCGAACCGTTCGAGGCCTTCATCGCGGGCAACCTCTGCTTTTCCGGGGACCTCCTGAGCCGCACCCTCGTGGCCTTCCACCGCAGGCCCGTCCGGGGCGACCTCCTCGTGGCGCGGGACACCGGCGCCTACACGTCCCACTTCATCGCGAGCAACGCCAACGCCTACCCGAGGATGCCGCGGATCCTCCTGCACGGGGACGGGCGCGAGACGGTGATGGCCGAGCGGGACCGTTACGAAGGCCTGTTCCCGCAGCCGCAAGGGAAGCGCTGACCCCGTTGTTCCGTGGTTCATGAGGCCCTGCCCGCCCCTTGCAGGGCCACCCTGACTGGACCTGCGGCGTCTTGTGGGTGATAAGCGGAACCCTTTCGCCCACACGAAAGGTTCCGGCAACGTCGGGTAAAGGACCCGTACGCCGAGTGCGCAGAGACACCGAGTCACGCGGAGTCTCGGCGCACTCGGTGTACGGGTTTTTTACTCACCCTCGCCAGCACGAAGGAACGGGACAAGGTGGTTCCGGTGATTCGATCCACCTCCACGCGATGTCGCAAAGCATGTGCAGAGCCCATGATCCTGGGGTTTCCCGGTCCGGTCGTTCAAGGACGTTGAGCCACCCCTCCTGGCGGTGACGGGGCAGAAAACGTCTGGGCATCGCACCTCCGGGCCGAGCCTCCCGGTGCACGCGCCTTGGGGCCTGCGTTCATGCTAACAATTTATCGTTTCCATGAGAGACCAAACAAGTCTTGTTTAAAAACAAAAGAGATAGATACAGTCCGAATACTTGCTTCTATAAAATTCTCATTGTCAAACGGGTTGTTCGGCCTACCTTCTAGCTGACACAGCCAGGAGTAGAGCATTGCGTTTTCAAACCCTTCTCCTCTCTTCATGTCTGGCCTCATGCTTGGTTGCAGGAGGGGACGCCCGGTTCACCCTCCCCGACACGGTCCATCCCGCCGTGCGGACCCTGTCCCCCCTGGGGGCCGCCGACCCCGGGCAGTCCATGGGCACCATGATCCTGGCCCTGGCCATCGCCCCCGAGGCGCAGGCGCGCCTGGACCGCCTCCTGGCGGACCTGCAGGACCCCGCCTCCCCCCGGTACCACGCCTGGCTCACGCCCGAGCAGTTCGCGGAGGCCTTCGCGCCGCCCCTTGCGCAGCGCGCCCGGGTCGTGGCCTGGCTCCAGGCCCAGGGTTTCCTGGTGGAGGGCGTCTCCCGGGGCGGCCACGCCATCGTGTTCTCGGGGGACGTCACGGATGTGCAGCGGGCCTTCGGCGCCCCCATGCAGCGCTTCTCCTCGGACGGCAGGGAGGTCCTGGCCAACGTCCTCGCCCCCAGCTTCCCCCCCGAGCTGCGGGACCTGGTCCGGGGCGTGGTCTCCCTCAACGGCTTCGGACGCAACGCGGCGAACATCGGGGCGCGGCCGGTCCCCGCCAACACGCAGCCCGGCGACGCCCACTACCTGGCGCCGGGCGATTTCGCCACCATCTACGGGCTGCGCTCCCCGGGGGCCGCCGCCTGGGACGGCGCCGGCGCGACGATCGGGATCCTCGGCCGCACCAATCCGGGCCTCAAGGACGTGAACGCCTTCAGGGGCTTCTATGGCCTGCCTCCGGGCGGGACGAGCCTTGTCCTGAACGGGCCCGATCCGGGCAGCATCTCCTGGGGCGAGGACCTGGAGGCCAACCTGGACATGCAGTGGGCCGGCGCGACGGCCCCCGGCGCCGCCATCCGGTTCATCTGCACCGCCTCCACCCCCTCCACCGACGGCATCGACCTCTCCGCCCTCCGCGCCGTCGACGAGAACGTGTCGGACGTCATCAGCGTGAGCTTCGGCGCCTGCGAGGATGCCATGCAGTACTCCGGCGCCTCCTTCTACGCGACCCTCTGGGCCCAGGCCGCCGCCCAGGGCATCACCGTGTGCGTGGCGTCCGGGGATGCCGGCGTGGCCGGGTGCGATCCCGCGTCGAACCCCAGCGGCAGCAGGACGGGGGTCAACGGGCTCGCCTCCACCGCCCACAACGTGGCCGTGGGCGGCACCCAGTTCCTGGACAAGCAGGGCACGTGGTGGCGCCCCACGAACGACCCCGACGGAACCTCGGCCCTCGGGTACATCCCCGAAGCGGCCTGGAACGAGAGCGGGGCCGCGGGCGGCGCGGGCCTCTGGGCCACGGGCGGCGGCACGTCCCTCATCTGGCCCCTGCCCGCGTGGCAGGCGGGGCTCGGCTTCCCCCTGGACAGTGGGCGCGCCATCCCGGACGTCTCCTTCACGGCGGCCCTCCACGACGGCTACCTGGTGCGCTCCGGGGGCTCGCTCTACCTGGTGGGGGGCACCTCGGCCTCCACCCCCGCCTTCGCCGGGATCCTGGCCCGGCTCGTCCAGCGGTCCGGACAGCGCCTCGGGAACCTCAACCGGCAGCTGTACGGCCTGGCCCTGCAGCAGGCCGCGGGGAACGGCCCGGCCGTCTTCCACGACATCACCGTGGGGGACAATGCGGTGCCCGGGGTGGCCGGGTTCGCCGCGGTGCCCGGGTACGACGCGGCGACGGGCCTCGGCAGCCTGGACGCCGGAGCCTTCCTGGACGCCGCGGCGGGGCTGGGCGTGACGCCCCAGGCCGTGGACGAGGTGATCAAGCTGGGCGGCCCCTGCGCCATGGCCTACGCGGTCCCCGCCGGGACGGTGCCCGCCACCTTCCGGTTGGCCGGCGGTGAACTCCCGCCCGGCCTGACCCTCGCGGCGGACGGGACCCTGACCGGGACCTGCGCCGTGGCGGGGACGTACACCTTCGCCGTGCGGGCCACCGATGCCCTGGGCCGGAGCGGGACGGTGCTGAGCTCCATCCAGGTGGGTCCCGTGGAGATCACCACCAGCGCCATCCTGCCCGGCCAGCTCACCGGCTCCACCGTGACCTACAGCGCCTCCGTGGTCGGCGCCCTGGACGGCCGCGTCACCTGGTCGGCTTCGGGGGGCACGGTCACGCCGGTGGACGGCAACCGCGCGACCTTCACCGCCGCCGCCCCCGGCACCTACCAGGTCACCGCCGCGTCCGTCGCCGATCCCCGGCAGACGTCCAGCATCACCGTCAACGTCCACGGCGCCGCCACGGTGGAAGCCGGCGGCGGCTCCCTGTCCGGTCTGGACGTGCTGGCCATGGCCGGCCGGATGGGCACGCGCAACGCCGCCCTGGATCTGGACGGCGATGGCCTCGTCGCCGATTCCGACCTCCAAGAGCTCCTCTCCCTCCTCGGGTGGTGACCATGAAGCCCCTCGCGCTCCCCCTCCTCCTCGCGGCCCTCGCCGCCTGCGGCGGCGGCCAGGCCCCCGGCGCCTCCGGCGGGACCTCGGGAGGCGGCCAGCCCCCCGCCCCGGCCCCGGCCACCGCCCTGGTCTACCAGGACCCCGCCGACCTCACCCAGTGGCGGCTCGTCCGGAACCCGGGCAGCACCGCCGGCCGGCTGATCCTCGACCTCGTCCCGCCTCCGGGCGCCACCGGCATGGGGGTCACCTTCATCGCCTCGGCCCCGGGGGGCCTCGCCAGCTGGGAGGGGGCCGGCCCGGCCCCGGCCTGTCCCTACCGGGGCGCCACGGTCCAGCGCTTCAGCCCCCTGGGCGAGGCCCTGCGGGTGGTGCTGAGCCAGGAGGCGCCCACGGCGCCCGTCCCCTACACCTCGACGCCGGTTGTCAGTTTGGTTCTCCGGCTTACCCCGGGGGCCCAGCCGGGCCCCATCGCCCTCACCCTAAGCCAAGCTGGCCACCTGCCAGACGTAGCCCAGGACCCCGTCCCCCTCCCCGTGCTCGTGGGTGCCCTCCGGGCCCAGTAGGGCCGGGGCTTCCAGGATTTCGCTTGGGACCGGCGCCGGGATGACCCTATGCTGGGGGTTCGATGGTCCGGCGAATCCTCCAGTGCCTCGCCCTCCTGGTCCTCATCTTCGGGGGGCCAGGGATGGGTGCGGGCGGAACCCAGCCCGTCCAGACCTGCTGCTGCGGCACGGAGGCCGGCGAGCCTTCGCCCTGTGGCATGCCCACCTGCCCCCCCCGTTGCCCAGGGCCGACGCCCGTCACGGCCCTCCATGCCCCCGCCCCGGCCCTCGTCCGGGTGCAGACGGCCGCCAAGCGGCGGCTTGCCGAACGGAAGGCTGAGCCTCTTCCCTGGCCCGCGCCCGTCCGTGCCGCCCGCGGCCGGAACCTGGCGCGGCCCGCCACGCCGGCCACGGGTCCCCCTCCCGGCCCCCCCCAGGACCGCCAAGCCCGCCTGAGGTGCTTCCGGATCTGAGCCCGCGCTCCGCCTGCCGACCTGACTCGACACGCGCCGCCCCGCGCCAGCTTTTGGAGTTCCCATGCGCATCGCGCTCCTCCTGGCCCTCGGTCTCCTCCCCACCGGGGGATGGGCCCAGGCCCCCCTTCCCGACGACCCCCGCATCCAGGCCCTGATCCAGGAAGCCCTGGAGGCCAATCCCGATCTCCAGCGCGCGCGCGCCACGGCCCAGGCCGAAAAGGAGCGGATCCCCCAGGCCGGCGCCCTGCCCGACCCCTCCCTCTCCCTGGGCATCCAGAACGACGGCTTCAAGAAGATCCAGATCGGTCAGATGGAAGGGAGCTATTGGCAGGTGATGATCACCCAGCCCCTGCCCTGGCCGGGCAAGCGCGGCCTGCGCACGGACATCGCCCGAATCGGCGCCCAGGCTGCCGATGAGGCGACCCAGCGCACCCGCCTGACCCTGGAGGCGGACGTGCGCCGGGCCTACCTGGCCCTCCTCCTCTCCCGGAGCCAGCTGCGGCTCCTGGAGGACCAGGCCCTCCTGCTCCAGCAGGCGGAAGCCACGGCCCGGATCCGCTACGAGGTGGGCCAGGGCGCCCAGGCCGATCTGCTCCGGGCCCAGCTGGAACGCACCCGGCTGGACCAGACCCGCCTGCGCCTCCAGACGGAGGAGCGCACTGCCCTGGCGGGACTCAACCGGCTGCGGGCCAAGCCGGCCGAAGCCCCGGTGGAGGACGGCGCCCCCATGTCCGCCCTTCCGGATCCCGGCCCCATCGACCCCGCCGCCGCCCTGCCCGAGGCCCTGGACCACACCCCCGAAGTGAAAACCGCCCACCTGGGCGCCCTCCAGTCGGACAAGGCCGTGGCCCTGGCCAGGCTGGACCGCCGGCCGGACTTCGGCGTCACCGCCGGCATCATGCCCCGGGGCGGCCTGGATCCCATGTGGAACGCCGGGATCTCCATCTCCCTGCCCCTGTGGAGCGGCCGCAAGCAGGCCCGGGCCGTCGTGGAGCAGGAGGCTCGCCGGCGGGCCTCGGGCGCGGAGGAGGCCAGTGTGCGCACGATGGTCACCCAGCGCGTCCAGGAGCGCGCGACCCAGATGACCTCGGCCCTGGGCATCCTGAAGCTCTACCGGGGCGGCCTCCTGGTGCAGAGCGAGGCCAGCTTCCGGGCCACCCTGGCCCAGTACGAGGTGGGCCGGGCGCCGTTCCTCTCCGTGCTCGAGGCCCTCAACGGCTGGGTCGCCGACCAGAGCGGCCTCCTGCAGGCCCAGGCCCAGGCCCAGGCCGTCGCCATCGCCCATCGCGAATTCACGCTGGCCGCCACGCCGCCCGTGGGCGCCACGGCCCTCGCCGGGTCCGGCATGGGCGGCGGGTCCACCCCCTCGGGCGCGGCAACGGCCGCCAGGCCCGCCGGGTCCAAGGCGGACGCCGGCTCCGATTCCTCCTCCATGACCTCCATGTAAGGCGCTCCCATGTCCAGCCCCTCCCGTTTCCGCACCCCCCTCCTCATGCTGCTGGCCCTCGGCGCCGGCGTGGGCGGCACGCTCCTGCTCCGCCCGGCCCACCACGCCGAGGCCCCCCAGGAGGCCCCGAAGAAGACCAGCTACCAGTGCCCCATGCACCCCCAGATCATCCAGGACCACGCCGGCGACTGCCCCATCTGCGGCATGGCCCTCGTGCCCATGGACGGGGGCGGCGGCGCCTCCGCCGTCGACGGCATGGCCACGGTCACCATCGATCCGGCCCGCCAGCAGCTGATCGGTCTCACCACCGCCGAGGTCAAGGAGGGCCCGGTGGGCGGCGAACTCCGGACCACGGCCCGCATCTCCGCGGACGAGACCCGGATCCGCCACATCCACGTCAAGGTCGAGGGCTACGTGGAGAAGCTCCACGTGGACTTCGTGGGCATGCACGTGTCCAAGGGCCAGCCCCTCCTCGCCTTCTACAGCCCCGACTTCGTCAGCGCCCAGCAGGAGTACCTCCTCGCCCTCCGCACCCGGAAGGCCCTCGCGGGCGGCAGCCTCCAGGGCAGCGGCAACGACCTCCTCGAGGCGGCCCACCGCCGCCTGACCCTCTGGGACGTCCCGGCCGCGGAACTGGCCGAGCTCGAGCGCACCGGCGAGGTGCGCAAGACCCTCACCCTCCGCTCCCCCATATCGGGCGTCGTCACCGCAAAGACCGCCGTGGAGGGCAACCGCCTCACCCCGGCCGACACGCCCTTCGAGATCACCGACCTGGGCTCGGTCTGGGCCCTCGCCGACGTCTACGAGCCCGAGCTGCCCCGGGTCAAGGTGGGCATGCCCGTCGAACTCACCCTGGCCGCCGTGCCGGACCGCACCTTCCGCGGGCGGGTGGCCTTCGTGGACCCCCAGGTGGACCCCAAGACCCGCACGACGCGCGTGCGCGTGGAGGTTCCCAACCCCGGCGGGCTCCTCAAGCCGGAGATGTTCGGGGAGATGGTGATCCAGGGCAAGGGCCGCGCCGGGCTCGTGGTGCCCACGGACGCCGTCCTGGACTCCGGCACCCGCCGCATCGTCTTCGTGGCCCTGGGCCAGGGCCGGTTCGAGCCCAAGGAGGTCAAGACCGGCGCCGCCATGGGCGACACCGTGGAAATCCTGTCCGGCCTGATGAAGGGGGAGACCGTGGTGACCCGGGCCAACTTCCTCGTGGACTCTGAATCGCGCCTGAAGGCCGCCCTCGCCCACATGGGCGACGGCAAGGGAAAGTGAGGGGGAGGCCATGATCAAGCGCATCATCCGGTTCTCCGCCGAGAACCGCTTCCTCGTCCTGGCGGCGGGCCTCGTCACCCTCCTCCTGGCCGTGTGGTCCATGCGGACCATCCCCCTGGACGCCCTGCCGGACCTGAGCGACACCCAGGTCATCGTCTACTCCAAGTGGGACCGCAGCCCGGACCAGGTGGAGGACCAGGTCACCTATCCCATCGTCACCAGCCTCCTGGGCGCCCCCCGGGTCAAGGCCGTCCGCGGCCTCAGCGACTTCGGCTTCAGCTACGTCTACGTCATCTTCGAGGACGGCACGGACATCTACTGGGCCCGCAGCCGCGTGCTCGAGTACCTGAGCAAGATCACCGCGAGCCTGCCCCAGGGCGTGCGCACGGAGCTGGGCCCCGACGCCACCTCCGTGGGCTGGGTCTACCAGTACGCCCTCGTGGACAAGTCCGGGCGCCACGCCAACGACGAACTGCGCTCCACCCAGGACTGGTTCGTCCGCTACGCCCTCCAGAGCGTCCCCGGGGTCGCCGAGGTCGCCACGGTGGGGGGCCAGGCCCGCCAGTTCCAGGTGAGCCTCAACCCCAACAAGATGGCCACCTACCGGGTGACCATCGACCGGGTCCTCGCCGCCGTGCGGGCCGCCAACAACGAGGGCGGCGGCCGCCTGGTCGAATTCAGCGGCCGGGAGTACATGGTCCGGGGGCGGGGCTACGCCAAGACCCTCAAGGACCTGGAAGGCGCCGTGCTGAAGGCCGAGGGGGGGACCCCCGTGCGCCTGGGGGACGTCGCCACCGTCTCCCTGGGGCCCGAAATGCGCCGGGGCCTGGCCGACCTGGACGGCCAGGGCGACGCCGTGGGCGGCATCGTGGTCATGCGGCAGAACGAGAACGCCCTGGCCGTCATCGACCGGGTCAAGGAGCGCCTCGCCGAGCTGAAGAGCTCCCTTCCCGAAGGCGTTGAGATCGTCCCCGTCTACGACCGGTCCACCCTCATCGAGCGCGCCATCGCCACCGTGAAGGACAAGCTCATCGAGGAGATGATCATCGTCTCCATCGTCATCCTGGTCTTCCTCTGGCACATCCCGTCGGCGGTCGTGCCGATCGTAACCATCCCCCTCAGCGTGGCCCTGGCGTTCATCCCCATGCTCCTCATGGGCCAGAACGCCAACCTCATGTCCCTGGCCGGCATCGCCATCTCCATCGGCGTGCTCGTGGACGGCGCCATCGTGGAGGTGGAGAACGCCTACAAGAAGCTGGAGCACTGGATCTCCGGCGGCCGCAAGGGGGACTTCCACCAGGTCCGCCTCGAGGCCCTCCTGGAGGTCGGCCCCAGCGTCTTCTTCAGCCTGCTGGTGATCGCCATCGCCTTCATGCCGGTGTTCACCCTCGTGGACCAGGAGGGACGGCTCTTCCGGCCCCTGGCCTATTCCAAGAACCTGGCCATGGCCATCGCCGCCATCCTGGCCCTGACCGTGGATCCGGCCATGCGCATGCTCTTCGCGCGCATGGAGCCCTTCCACTTCAAGCCCAGGTGGCTGGCCTGGATGGCCACCCAGGCCCTCGTGGGCACCTACCACCCCGAGGAGAAGCATCCGGTGAGCCGGTTCCTGCACCGGATCTACGAGCCGCCCTGCCGGTTCGTGCTCCGCCACGCCAAGGCCACCATCGCCGTCGCCTTCCTCCTCGTCCTGGCGACGGTCCCGGTCTTCCTGCACCTGGGCTCCGAGTTCATGCCCCGGCTCGGGGAGGGCACCCTGCTCTACATGCCGAGCACCCTGCCCGGGCTGAGCGAGACCGAGGCCCAGCGGATCCTCCAGGTCCAGGACCGCCTCATCCTCACCGTCCCCGAGGTCGAGCGGGTCTACGGCAAGGCAGGACGGGCCGACACGGCCACCGACCCCGCCCCCTTCTCCATGATGGAGACGGTCATCCAGCTCAAGCCCGAGGAGCAGTGGCGGGAGCGTCCGCGCTGGTATTCCTCCTGGGCCCCCGGATGGCTGAAGGGGATGCTCCGCCCCTTCTGGCGCGACCGCATCACCGAGGAGGACATCGTCTCCGACCTGGACCGCGCCGTGCGCCTCCCGGCCATCCCCAACGCCTGGACCATGCCCATCAAGGCGCGCATCGACATGCTGAGCACCGGCATCCGGACCCCCGTGGGCCTCAAGATCAACGGGGCCGACCTGAAGGTGATCCAGCAGATCGCCGTGGAGGCCGAAGGCATCCTCCAGAAGGTCCCCGGGACCCGGAGCGCCCTGGCCGAGCGCACCGCGGAGGGCTACTTCCTGGACTTCGACCTGCGGCGCGACCAGCTCGCCCGCTACGGCCTGAGCGTGGAGGAGGCCAACATGCTCGTCATGACGGCCGTGGGCGGCGACAACCAGACCACGGTCTTCGACGGCCGGGCCCGCTACCCGGTGAACGTCCGCTACGCCCGGGACTACCGCGAAAGCGTCGCCTCCCTCAACCGCGTCCTGGTGCCCCTGCCCAACGGCAGCACCGTACCCATGGAGGAGATCGCCGACCTGCGCCTGGCCACCGGCCCCGGCATGATCCGGGACGAGAACGGCCTCCTCAACGGCTACGTGCTCGTCGACTTCGACACCTCGAAGACCGACGTCGGCACCTACGTGAAGCACGCCAAGGCCGCCGTCGAGAAGGAGCTCAAGCTCCCCTCGGGATACAGCCTCACCTGGAGCGGCCAGTTCGAGAACATGATCCGCGTGAAGGAGCGCCTCAAGATCATCGTGCCCATCACCCTGGTGCTGATCTTCGGGCTGCTCTACGCCAACACCAAGAGCGCCTTCAAGGCGTCCCTCGTGATGCTGGCGGTGCCCTTCTCCGCCGTGGGCGCCTTCTGGCTCATGTGGATCCTGGGCTACAACACCTCCATCGCCGCCTGGGTGGGCCTCATCGCCCTGCTCGGCCTGGACGCGGAGACCGGCGTGTTCATGCTCCTGTTCCTCGACCTCTCCCACGACGAGGCCAAGGCCCAGGGCCGCCTCCGCACCCTGGCCGACCTGGAGGAGGCCATCATCCACGGGGCCGTCAAGCGCGTGCGCCCCAAGGCCATGACGGTCTTCGCGGCCTTCATGGGGCTCCTGCCCATCATGTGGTCCACGGGCACCGGGGCCGACGTCATGAAGCGCATCGCCGCGCCGATGGTCGGCGGCCTCGCCACCAGCTTCCTCCTGGAGCTGCTGGTCTACCCCGCCGTCTACCTCCTCTGGAAGCGGCGGGAGGTGGCGCCCGAGGGGCAGGAACCCGGAGCGCCCCGGTTGCGGGACGCCGAGGCCCAGGGGTAGGAGGCCCTCCGCGCCCTCAGGAACCCGCCCTTCCCAGCCTCGGCTCGAGCTGGGAAGGGCGGGTCGTGGGGGGCGCGAAGGGGCTCACCCCGTCACGAGCACCGGTTCGGGCAGGCGGGACACGGCGGCCACGCTGCGCAGGCGCTCCAGGTGCACGGGGCTCAGGCGCGTGCCGGCGGAGAGGACCAGGGCGCCCTCCAGGGTGACGAGGTCCTCCACCAGGCACATGCCGGGCTGCAGCCCCCAGACGGGGAGGGCCTGCCGGCCGCCCTCCTCCGCGGGGCCCCGGCCCTCCACCACCCGCTCCAGGGCGGCGAGGACGTGGGGATCGTAGGCCCCCTCGGCGAGGCGGAGCTTGCCGAGGACGGCGGCGGGGTTCCTGCGCTGGCGGACCTCCTCCACGTAGTCCGCCACCGCGTGGAGGATCCGCGCTTCCAGCGGCGCCTCGCGGGCGGCGTCCCCCAGGAGGTCCCGCTTCGAGCCGCGGATGATCCGCGCCACCGGGGCCAGGCGGGGAATGGCCCCCACGAGGCGGGCGCTTTCGTCGGGCACGTCGGCCAGGAGGAGGCGCTCCTCCGCGGTCAGGGGCTCGCCGGCGGCCTCCCGGGCCTGCAGCGTCCGGGGGAGGGCCATGCGGCCCACGGGGGACAGGAGGGCCGCGAGGCCGAGGTCCCAGGGCGAAGGGATGCCGAGGATCGTGGCCACCCGCAGGGCCAGGTCCCGCACCTGCTCGGCCTGGCCGAAGGCGTGGGGGTCGAAGCTCGACAGGAGGTCCACGAGCATCTGGATGCTGGCCGACAGCGTCTGCTCCAGGAGCTCCCGCCCGGAGGTGACCAGGTCGTACTGGTGCGCGCCGGCCTCCACCATGTCGCCGAGGGCGCCCAGGTCGCAGGGCTTGGTGAGGAAGCGGAACACGCTGCCGCTGTTCACGGCCTCGATGGCGGTGAGCTGGTCGCCCTGGCCCGTGAGCATGATGCGGGTGGTGTCGGGCGAGAGCACCTTCACTTCCTGGAGGAGCTCCACCCCGTCCATGCCGGGCATGCGCATGTCGGCGACGAGCACGGCGAAGGGCGGCGCGGTGCGGATGAGGTCCAGGGCCTCGCGGCCCGAGGTGGCCGTCGTCAGGTCGAAGCGCTTCCGGAAGGCCCGGGCGAGGGCCGTCAGGATGAGCGGATCGTCGTCGACGAACAGGACCCTAGATGGCATGGATCGACCCCTCCCATGGGTCCGCCGACGCCGGGGAACCGGCGCCGGCCAGGTGCTTCAGGGCGGCGGCCGCCTGGGCCACCTTGGCCAGCCCCTCCAGGCACTCCCCCAGGACGGAGGGGACCTCGGCCCGCAGGAAGGCCAGATCCAGGTCCTCCTCCATGCGGGCGAGGATGACCCGGCGGTGCTCGGGCAGATCGCAGGCGGCGGCCTGGACCGCCTCCAGGCCCCGTTCGAAGCGGCCGAAGGCGTGGCGCAGGAAGCCCAGGTTGATGCCCAGGAACTGGACCGGGGTGTGCATCTCCTGGGCGAGGCCCTGGACCAGCCCCTGGAGGGAGGCCACGCGGGGTCCCGCGCTGGCCTCGGCGCGCCGCCGCCGCTCCGAGGCGTCGGCCAGGATCAGCAGGGTCCCGTCCCCCAGGGGCATGGCCTCCAGGTCCACAGCCAATCCCAGGCCGCCGGCGGTCCACACGGTCCGGGGTCCGGGCAGGTTCACGTCCTCCAGGCCCCGGGGCAGGGGACGGCCCAGGAGGTCCCCGGGCCCGGCGCAGCCCAGCAGGGACACCGCCGCCTCGTTGCAGAGGATCACGCGGCCGTCCCCCGCCACCGCGAGGATCGGGCGGGGCAGGATGCGGAGGGCCGTCGCCAGAAGGTCGGTGGGCAGGCTGGGCGCGCTGGTCAGATCTCGAGTCTCCATCGGTGTCCTGGCATCGGGGACGTCCCCTTCCGCAAGGCTAGAACCCACCCCGGCCGCCTACCATACGCTCTATTACCTAAGCCTGGAAGCCCTCGCGCTCAGACCAGCTCGGCCTTGATCGCCAAGCGAGCGAGCGCCGTCGCGTTGTGCAGGCCCAGCTTGCGCATGAGGTTCGTGCGATGGACGTCCACCGTGCGGGGGCTGATGCCCAGCTCGGCGGCGATCTCCTTGGTGACCAGGCCCCGCCCGATCTGGGCCAGGATCTCCGTCTCCCGCTCCGTGAGGAGGGTGCGCACCTGTTCCCGGGAGGCCCGGGCCTCCTGGGAGAGCACGGGCACCAGGTCCTTGCGGCGGAGGCGGCCCGTGATGGCGGCCAGGAGCTCGGCGGGGGTGAAGGGCTTGGTCAGGTAGTCGTCGGCCCCGGCCGTCATCCCGGCCCGCATGCTGTCCCGGTCGTCCTTGGCCGTCATGAAGATCACGGTGGTGTCCGTGAGCTTGGGGTCCCGGCGGACCTCCCCGAGGAGGGCCATGCCGTCCATCCCGGGCATGAGGATGTCCGTCACCAGCACGTCGTAGGGCTGGAGGCGCAGCTGTTCGAGGGCCTCGGCGCCGCTCCGGGCCAGGACCACGTCCCAGTCCGGCTGCTCCACGCGGAAGGTCCGCTGGAGGGACAGGAGAAGCATGGGCTCGTCGTCGACAATGAGGATGCGCATAGGGAGAGGGGGGCCTGCACCCATGATAGGGTGACTGCCCCCCCCTTGACATGCCCCAAAATCAGATCTCGAGCACGATGCCCTGGGCCAGCTCGACGCCTCCTGAGTAATTGATAGCGGAGGTCTGGCGGCGCATGTAGGCCTTCCAGGCGTCGGACCCGCTCTCCCGCCCGCCACCGGTCTCCTTCTCGCCGCCGAAGGCGCCGCCGATCTCCGCGCCGCTGGTGCCGGTGTTGACATTGGCCAGCCCGCAGTCGCTGCCCTCCGGCGAGGTGAAGAGCTCGGCCTCCCGGAGGTCGTTGGTGATGATGGCGCTGGAGAGGCCCTGGGGCACGTCGTTCTGGATGCGGATGGCCTCCTCGATCGTCTCGTAGCGCATCAGATAGAGCACCGGCGCGAAGGTTTCCTCCCGGACGATGGGCATGCTGGGCCGGACCTCGGCCAGGCAGGGGGTCACGTAGCAGCCGCCCGGCAGATCCAGGCGTTCGCCGCCGCACCGGATGGACCCGCCCTGGGCCTTCACGGCCTCGATGGCGGCCATCATGGTGTCCACCGCCCCGGCGTCCACCAGGGGGCCCATGAGTTGTTTGTCATCCCGCGGGTCGCCGATGGGGGTGCGGCCGTACAGGTCCTGGAGCCGCGCGACGAAAGTGTCATAGATGGAGGCGTGGATGATCACGCGGCGGGTGGAGGTGCAGCGCTGGCCGGCGGTGCCGATGGCGCCGAAGTAGACGGCGCGGAGGGCGGTGTCCAGGTCCCCCTTCTCGCTGACGATGACGGCCCCGTTGCCGCCCAGTTCCAGGATGTGGCGCCCGAAGCGCTCCTGGACGAGGCGCCCCACGTGGCGGCCGCCCGGAACGGAGCCCGTGTACGACACCAGGGCGACGCGAGGGTCGGTGTTGATGAGGTCGCCGATCTCGGAGCCGCGCCCGATCACGAGGCTGCACACCGCGGGATCGTAGCCCATACGGCGCAGGACGCGCTCGGCGAGGCGGGTGCAGGCGACGGCGGTCAGGGGGGTCCGGCTGGAGGGCTTCCACAGCACGGTGTCGCCGCAGACCAGGGCGATGGCGGTGTTCCAGCTCCAGACGGCCACGGGGAAGTTGAAGGCCGTGATCACCCCGACCACGCCCAGGGGGTGCCACTGCTCCTGGATCCGGTGCCGGCCGCGCTCGCTGGGCATGGTCAGGCCGTAGAGCTGCCGGGACAGGCCCACCGCGAAATCGCAGATGTCGATCATCTCCTGGACCTCGCCCAGGGCCTCCCGCCGGGTCTTGCCCATCTCCAGGGTCACCAGGTCGGCCAGGGCCTCCTTGTTGCGGGCCAGTTCCAGGCCCAGCTCCTTGACCACCTCGCCCCGCTTCGGGGCGGGCACCCGGCGCCAGACCAGGAAGGCCTCGGAGCAGCGGGCCAGGATGGCCTCGAAGGCGTCGCGGTCCACGTTCTCCACGGAGGCCAGGGGCTGGCCGTCCACCGGGGACACCACCTGCTGGGGCCGGCCGCCCCCCATCCAGGAGCCCGCGAACCCGCCCGGGTTCAGATCGGTGAGCCCCAGGGCTTCCAGTGCGCGTTCGACGGTCGTGGGCATGGTGTCCTCCATGTCCCAGAGCATAGGCCAGATGCGAAGCCATCTCAAAATCATACGGTTCACCCCTGATATGAGTACAATTCATACCCATGGCGCGGCACCTGGACCTCTACCAACTCAAGGCCTTCCATGCCCTCGGCACGGCGGGGAGCTTCACCCGGGCGGCCGAGCGACTGAACCTCACCCAGTCCGCCGTGAGCCACGCCGTGGCGAAGCTCGAGGCCTCGGCCGGCCTGCCCCTGGTGGACCGCAGCACCCGGGAGCTCCGGCTCACGGAGGAGGGGCGCCGGCTCTTCCAGGCCTGCGAGGAGGTCTTCGCCACGCTGGAGGCCGCCGCCGAGGACCTGGCGCCCCCGTCCGCCCGGGGGCGCATCCGCCTCGGCGCCACCCTGGAGTTCGGCAGCAGCATCCTCATGCGCCACATCCGCCCCTTCCTGGAGGCCCACCCGCACATCGAGGTGGACTTCCACCTGGCGGAGGACCTCCTGGCCCCCCTGCTCCGGGACGAGCTGGACATCGCCATCGACTGCCGGGAGCACGCCGGCCCGGGCCTCCAGCGCCTGCCCTGGTTCGTGGAGACCTACGTGGCGGCGGCCTCCCCGGCCTTCCTCGCCACCCGGCCCATCGCCTCCCCCATGGACCTGGCGGGGTGCCCCGTCCTCTCCCTGGACAAGGGCGGGGCCTGGTGGAACCGCCTCCTCTCGGCCCTCCCCCCCGGCCAGCGCCCGGAGCTGGGCCGGATCATCGCCGTCAACCAGGTGCGGGCCATGATCAACGCGGCCGCGGAGGGCCTCGGCCTGCTGCTGGCCCCCGCCTACGCGGTGCTGGGGGAGCTGGAGCGGGGCGACCTGGTGCCCCTCCTTCCCGGGGTCCGCCCGCGGGAGGACCGGTTCGCCATCTACCAGAAGCGCCGCCGCGCCGCCCTGGGCCGCCACCGCCTCCTCACCGAGTTCCTGCTCACCCTGGCCCCGCCCGAATTCTGAGGCGGGACCCGGGGCTCAAAAGGGACGCGCGCCGCGTGCCCCATTGTTATAATCGGGTCATGAACATCCTCAGGAAAGCCGCCGTCAGGACCGCCATCCTGTCCAGGACCCGGCGCGACTTTCACATGGACGCCCTCCGGGAGCTGGTGGAGCCGGTCTCGGCCGACCCCACCGAGCTGTTCGAGAAGGGGCTCCGGCTGCTGGTGAAGCAGCTCGAGACCGACCGCGCCGTCATCGTGCGCATCACCGACCTGGGCTACGAGACCCTGTGGTGGGCCACCAAGGACGGCTCGGACCTGGACCTCTCCACCTTCGACCCCAACAAGAACTTCTGCCCCCAGGTGGTCGAGCACGCCCCGCGCACCCTGGTCATCCGGGACGCCAAGCAGGACAACGAGCTCCAGACCCACACCGCCTTCCAGGACATGTCGGTGCGCTCCTACATCGGCGTGCCCCTCCGGCGCGGCGACCAGGTCATCGGCGTCCTGAGCGTCCAGGGCAGCCGTCCCAAGAAGTTCAGCCGCAACGACATCATCCTCGTGAGCATGGTGGCCAACCTCATGAGCAGCGCCATGGAGATCGAGCTCCTCAAGCAGGAGCTCCACATGACGCGGGAGGCCCTGGACCTCACCATGTCCGTGGTGGAGGACAGCGCCCTGGAGGCGGCGACGACCCGCCTGCCCAGCCGGCGCTACATGGACATCTGGCTCAAGGCCTACCTGTTCATGGCCCGCCGCCGCTCCGAGCCCCTGGCCCTCGTCATGTGGCAGGTCCGGCCCGGCCGGGAAGCCCGGAAGGCCCTGCGCGAGATCTCCGACCAGGCCCGGGGCGAGGACCTGCTCGTGGACCTGGGCAAGGACATCTACCTCCTGCTCCTGCCCCGCACCCGCGCCGAGGGCGCCCAGTTCCTGGTCAACCGCGTCCTCACCAAGTTCGGGCAGGTCCCCGTGGGCGTCGCGGTCTGGGATCCCACCGACACCGAGGACCGCGAGGACCTGGCCATCCGGGGCGCCATCCGCCGGGCCCAGGAGAGCATGCGCGAGGCCCTGAGCCAGGGGGCCTGACCCGGGAACCCCTCAGACGGGGCTGGGTCCGGAAGGTCCGATCAGGGAGGGCGGATCCCCGTTCGGGCCGGAGCAGGGGCGCGCGGCCTGGGCACGTGGCATGGGCTGCGAAACCAGGCCCGTCTGCCGGAACGCCAGCGCTCGCGCCTGGAGGGGGCCGGGAAGCTTTCCTCCCAGGCATCCCCGTGCAGCCCCTCCATCCCCGGCAAACAACACAGCTGAGATGGGGCGGCGCATCAGTCATACGATGGCGCCGCCCCCTCCCTGCCTTTTCAGCAGCCGGGATGCGCGAGGACGGACGGGGAATCCTGGGATGCT
Organism: Mesoterricola sediminis; assembly: GCF_030295425.1. NCBI lineage: Bacteria > Pseudomonadati > Acidobacteriota > Holophagae > Holophagales > Holophagaceae > Mesoterricola > Mesoterricola sediminis. Next base: position 3,379,587 of record NZ_AP027081.1, read on the forward strand.
GCCCAGGCTTCCCCGCCCTGACCCTCGCCTTGATCCCCCCCATGGCCGGTGCCGGGCTGGCCGCGGAGCTACCCGTTGGGATCGTTAATGATCGTTCGAGCGGGTCGGAGAGCTGGGCTGGCCTAGCGCTGCCGCTTCCGCTGCATCGCGGCGATCTCGGAGACCCCGAGGATCGCCCTGTCGATGTGCTCCTCGGTGTTGAAGGGGCCGATGCCGAAGCGGACGGCGCCGTGGAGCTTGTCCGTGCCCAGGTGCTCGTGGACCATGGGCGTGCAGTGGAGGCCGGTGCGGCAGGCGATGTTGTAGTCCACGTCGAGCATCGTGCCGGTGTCGGCGGCCTCGAGGCCGTCCACGTTGAAGGTCAGCACGCTGATGCGGGGGAGGCCGCAGTCCTCCTGGCAGTAGAGGGTCACGCCCTCGATGGCCGCCAGGCCGTTCCGGAGGCGCCGCCACAGGGCCATCTCGTGGCCGTGGATGGCGTCCAGGCCGTGGCTCATGACCCACTTCACGCCCGCGTTCAGGCCGGCGACGCCGGGCAGGTTGGGCGTGCCGTACTCCATGCGCCAGGGGTACTCGTCCAAGTGGTGGCGCTGGGCGCTGCGCACGCCGGTGCCGCCCGCGCGGGTGTGGCGGACCTCGACGCCCTCGCGCACGTACATGCCGCCGATGCCCATGGGGCCCATGAGGCTCTTGTGGCCGGTGAAGCAGACGATGTCGGCGTTCAGTTCGTCCATCTTCACGGGAACCATGCCCGCGGTCTGGCTCACGTCCAGGATGAAGAGGATGCCGCGCTCGCGGCAGGCCCGGCCCACGGCCGCGGCGTCCTGGACGGTGCCGAGGACGTTGCTGCCGTGGTTCATGACCACCGCGCGGGTGTCCTTGCGGAGGCGGCCGATGATCTCGGCGGGATCCACGTAGCCGCGCGCGTCGAAATCGACCCAGTCGACCTGGGTGCCGCGCTCGGAGAGGTGCCACAGGGGCCGCAGGGTCGCGTTGTGCTCGATGTGGGTGGAGACGACGTGGTCGCCTTCGCCGATGGTCCCGAAGATCGCCAGGTTCAGCGCGTCGGTGGAGTTGTAGCCGAAGACCAGGCGATTGGGATCCGTCCCCCCGAAGAACTCCGTCATCAGCTTGCGGGTGTTGTCCAGCATGCTGCCGGCCTCGATGCACAGGTCGAACCCGCTGCGGCCCGGGTTCACGCCGTAGCTGCGGTAGAAGCTGTCCATGAAGGCGTACACCTCGGGGGGCTTGGGGAAGGACGTGGCCCCGTTGTCCAGGTACATCAGGCCGTTGGCCGGGGTCTCGGCCTGGAAGGGGGAAGGCGCTGCGGTGGTGGTCATGGTTCACCTGCTGGAACGGGGTTGACGAGGGCGTCGGCGACGATTTCGGCCACCGACTTGATCTTGACGTTGAGTTTGTATTCCTTGTTCAGCTCCGAGAGCTGGTCGATGCAGTTGTGGCAGGGCGCGCAGAGGATCCGGGCGCCGGTGGCCTTCACCTGGCGGGCCTTGACGGAGCCGGAGCCGATGCGCCGCTCCTTGTAGGCCCCCATCGCGAGCTGGCCGCCGCCGCCGCCGCAGCAGAAGTTCTCCGTGCCGCAGGGCGCCATCTCGCGGAAGTCCTTGACGGCCTTGCGCAGGATGCGGCGCTGGGGCTCGCGGATGCCCCCGTGGCGGACGAGGTTGCAGGGGTCGTGCAGGGTCACGGGCTCGGAGACCCGTTCGGGGTCCAGCTGGATCCGGCCCTCGGCCACGTACTCATCCATCACCTCGAGGAAGCTGCGGACCTTGAACGGGAAGGTCCCGCCGAGCCACTCGGGCCCCTCCCAGCGCGCGCTGGCGAAGCCGTGGCCGCACTCGCCGATGACGAGCGTTTCGCAGCCCAGGCGCTCCATGGCGTCCACGAGGGCCTGGGTGATGGTCCCGGCCTCCTTGTCGTTGCAGTTGAACAGGCCGTAGTTGGTGAGGTCCCAGCCCTCCGAGGCCAGGGTCCAGTCCTCGCCCGCCGCCCAGAAGACCTTGGCGCTGGCCTGGAGGGAGAGGGGGAAGAACTTGGGCTCCCGCGGATTCACCGTGAAGAGGATCCTGGCGCCCTGCTTGTCCACGGGCATGCGGGCGTTGGGATCGCCGGTCTCCGCCTGGAGTTCCTCCTCCAGCCAGGAGACGGTCTCCAGCCAATCCTCTCGGGTGATGCCCATGTTGTTGCCCGAGGCCAGGGCCAGGTCCACGATGCCCTGCAGGTCCCTGGGCACCTTGCCCATGGCCGTCAGGGCGGCGCGGGCGGCGCGGAAGGCCCGGGGCAGGTTGATGCCCACCGTGCAGTTGATGGAGCAGCGGCCGCAGAGGGAGCATCGGCCGAAGACCGCGTCCACCAGATCGTCGGCGGCCTTCTCGTCGAGCCTGCGCCCCAGGCCCAGGAGGCCGAGGGGGGAGCAGTGGCGCCGGTACAGGTCGGCGACCCGCGCGAGCTTGTGGGCGGGGATGTTTTCGGGAACGGGATCGGCCAGGTAGTAGTGGCAGCTCTCCGCGCAGAGGCCGCAGCGGACGCAGGCCTCCAGGTGGCAGGCCCCCGCCTCCTGGAGCTTGTCCCGGAAGGCCTGGAGGCCGGTCTGGGTGTCGAGGACGGCGTCCATGCTCACTCCTGGGGCGCGGTGGGCCACACGCCCCGGCGGCCGAAGAAGGCGCCCAGGTGGCGGCGGCTCAGGAAGAAGAAGACGGCGTGCCGCAGCTTCCCGAGCGGGAGATAGACGAGGAGGGCGACGCAGGCCCAGGGCAGCGCGGCGGCGGCCCAGGGCAGCCAGGCCAGGCCCGCCAGGGCCGCGAAGGCGGTGGCGAGCCCATTGGAAAGGAAGTCGTCGGCGCGGGAGAGGCCGCGCAGATCGGCGACGGAGGCCCGCTTGACCAGCAGGCCCAGGCCCGCCAGGGCGCCGGCCAGGGCCACGACGGACAGGGCCCGGGCGGGCACCGCGAGCCGGGCGAAGGACGCGGCGATCCCCGCGTGGTAGAGGATCCCGGCCGCATAGGTGACCAGATGTCCGCGGACGCTCTCCTTGGCCCAGGGCATCAGGGCCCCGGTGAAGGCGTAGAAGACGCCCGCCCCGGCGCGGCCGGAGGCCGGCGCGTAGAGGGGACGCCGGCCGAGACGGCGGGCGGCGACGACCTGGGCCCCCAGGAGGAGGCCGCACCAGGCGGCGGCGAGGGCGAGGGGCAGCATGGCGTTACACGCAGCCGTCGGGCTTGGGCAGGCCGGCGAGCTTACAGGCCCCGCGGGCCGGTCCGCTGGGGAAGAGATCGTAGATCTGCTTGAGGGGCACACCCGAGCCCTTGCACACGACCCGCACCATGGGGGCGGTGCCGTTCTCGACGAAGTGGCCCCGGATGAACCGGATCACGGCCCAGTGCTGGTCGGTCAGTTCGGTGAGGCCCTCCTCCTGGGCCGCGAGGGCCTTGGCCAGCTCATCGTTCCAGATCTGGGGATCGACGAGGAACCCTTCCTCGTTCAGCTCCACCGCGGTGCCTTGGCATTGGACAGTCGGCATGGTCGTACCTCCGGCTTCCATTTTTGTGTGCATCTATCGCATGATTGTACGTATGACAATGTGGGTACCTCAGATCCAGCAGTCCTCCCAACCGGCCTACCTGGCGATCGCCGACGCCATCGGGACCGCCATCCGCCTGGGCCAGCTCCGGCCGGGGGACCAGCTCCCCACCCACCGCCTCATGGCGGATCTCCTGGGCATCAACGTCAGCACCGTCACCCGGGCCTACCGGGAAGCCGCCCGGCGGCGCTACCTGGGCGGGGAAGTGGGCCGGGGCACGTACGTCCTGGGCGTCGCCTCCGAGGCCGCCCTCTTCGCCCTGCAGCGCAAGCCCATCGGCGGCGTCATCGATCTCTCCGCCAACGTGCCCCCCGTCTCGCCCCAGGACCCGGACCTGGCGGCCACGCTCGGTCGTATGGACGCCACGGACGCTGCCCGTCTGCTCCATTACCCCTCCGCCGGGGACGCCCTCGTGCACCTGGACGCCGCCTCCCGCTGGCTGCGCCGCCGGGCCGTGGAGGCCGCCCCCGAGGACCTCCTGCCCTGCGCCGGGGCCCAGCACGCCATGGACACCGCCATCTCCCTCTTCCCCGAGGCCGAGGAGGTGGCCTGCGAGGCCCTGGTCTACCCCGGCCTCAAGGCGGCGGCCCGCCACTGGAAGCGGCGCCTCCAGTCCCTGCCCATGGACGGCGAGGGCATGCTCCCGTCGGCCCTCGAGGCCGCGTTCCGGGGCGGCGTCCGCCTCGCCGTGGTCTCCCCCACCCTGCACAACCCCACCGCCAGCACCATGAGCCTGGAGCGCCGGCGCACCCTCGCGGCCATCGCGCGGAAGTGGGACGCGGTCCTCATCGAGGAGGACGTGTACGGCCTCCTCGAGCCGGGCGCGCCCCCCGCCCTGGCTTCCCTCGCCCCCGAGCGCGTGGTCTACCTGACCGGCCTGTCCAAGACCGTGGCCCCGGGCCTCCGCCTGGGCTACCTGGCCTTCCCGCCGGGCATGCGCGCCCGGGCCCGGGAGGCCGAGCACCACACCACCTGGTACGTCTCGCCGCTCACCGCGGCCCTGGCCTCCCGCTGGATGGAGGACGGCACCGCCTGGCGCCGCCTCCAGGCCCTCCGCCGCGAACTCGCGGCCCGCCACCGCCTCTGCCGGGGCGCCCTCGCGGGCATGCCCTGGAAGGGCTCCCCCCACTGCCCCCACCTGTGGATCCCCTCCCCCCGGGGCGGCTCCGCGGCCTTCGCCAAGCGCGCCGCGGAGGCCGGCGTCATCGTCGTCCCCGCGGACGTGTTCTCCACGGGCCGGCAGGCCCAGGACGGCGTGCGCCTCTCCCTGGGCGCCGCCACGGACCGGGCCGCCCTCGCCGAGGCCCTGTACCGCATCGCGGCCCTGGCTCACTCGTAGCGGAGGGCGTCGATCACGTCCAGGCGCGAGGCCTTGAGGGCGGGCAGGAACCCCGCGGCCACCCCCACCGCGCCGCTGAAGCCCATGCCCAGCGCCACGGCCCAGGGGGCCATCACCGCGGTGGTGGAGGAGAAGGCGCTCAGCAGGCCCAGGGTGGCCGCCGCCGCGGCCACGCCCGCGGCGCCCCCGGCCAGGGAGAGCACCACGGCCTCGGCGAGGAACTGGAGCAGGATCGTGCGCCGGTAGGCCCCGAGGGCCCGCCGCACCCCGATCTCCCGGGTCCGCTCCGTCACCGTGACGAGCATGATGTTGGAGATGCCGATGCCGCCCACGACGAGGGAGATGGCCGAGGCCATGGCCAGGAAGAAGGTGAGGACGTCGGCCTGCTGGCTCATCATCTTCACCAGGTCGTCCTGCTTCCGGATGGTGAAGGTGGATTCCTCCCCCCCCTGGAGGTGCAGGCGCTGGCGCAGCAGGGCGGTGATCTCGGCCTCCGCCAGCTGGGCCCGGCCCTCCCGGGCGCTCACCAGGAGGTTCGAGATGCGGTCCCGGCCCATGAGCTTGCGCATGACGGTGGAATAGGGGGCGACCACCACGTCGTCCTGGTCCCCCATCATCCCGGCCCCCTTGGAGGCGAGGACGCCGATGACCTCGAAGGGCACCTTGCCCAGGCGGATCGTCTGGCCCACCGGGTCGTCCCCGCCGGGGAAGAGGTTCCGCGCGACGGTGGTCCCGACCAGGCAGACCTTGGCCTGGGCCTTGACCTCGGCCGGCGTGAAGACCCGCCCGTCCCGCACCGTCCAGCCCTGGATGAGGGGGAAGGAGGTCCCCGCCCCCTGCACGCTGGTGAGGTAGTTCGCGTTCTGGAAGATGGCCGCGGCCTGGGTCCGGACCTGGGGCATGGCGGCCACCACGCTGGAGGCCGTCAGCTCCTGCTCGATGAGCGCCGCGTCCTCCTCGCGGAGCACCTCCACCCCGCCCGCGGCCATGGGCCCCATGCGGCTGTTGGAGGAACTGCCCCCGTTGAAGATGATCAGGGTGTTCGAGCCCATGTTCCGGATCACCCGGAGGGTGGCCTCCTTGGAGCCCGTTCCGATGCCGATCATCACGATGACCGACCCCACGCCGATGATGATGCCCAGCATCGTCAGGAGCGCCCGGGACAGGTTCCGCCGGAGGGCGGCGAAGGCGAGGCGGAGGAGTTCGGCGAGGCTCATGGCGGCCCCCTAGCGGGGCGGCCCCGGAGGGCCTCCGAGGGTGGCCTTCTGCTGGGCGGGGGCGGCCGCCTGCGCCTGGTCGGAGCCCGCCAGCACCTGCAGGCCCTCCCGGATCCCCTCGCCCGAGATCTCGGTGTACTGCTGCCCCGCCGCGCCAAGGACCACCGGCACGGGCCGGGGCGCGCCGTTCTCCAGGACCCAGACGCGGGCCCCGCCCTCCGGCTTCGCTCCGGTGGTCCCGGGGTTGTAGCGCAGGGCGGCGTTGGGGACCCTCAGGACCCCCTTCCGCTCCGTGGTGAGGATGGCCACGTTGGCGGTCATGCCCGGGAACAGGGCGAGCTCGCCCTGGTAGATGGCGGCCCCGGGCTCCCGGTAGCGGGAGGTGCCGGCCACCTTGGCGACGGGCGCGCTCCCCGCGGGCCGGGGGACGTTGTCCACCTCCATGACGACGGTGTAGGTCACCACGTTGTTGGAGACGGTGGGATTGAGCTGCACCTCGCTGACGACGCCGCGGAAGGTCATGCCCTGGTAGCTGTCCACGGTGAAGGTGGCCTGCTGCCCGGGCCGGATCTGCCCGATGTCCGACTCGTCGATGGAGGCGGACACCTTCATCCGCGACAGGTCCTTGGCGATGACGAAGAGGCTCGGCGTGCTGAAGCTGGCGGCCACGGTCTGGCCCACGTCCACCACGCGGCTCACCACGACCCCGTCCACCGGCGCCGTGATGGTGCAGTAGGCGAGGTTGATGCGGGCCCGCTGCAGGGCCGACCGGGCGGCCTCGAGGTCGCCCGAGGCCGTTTCGAAGGCGGTCTCCTTGGCCTGCAGGTCCGCCTTGGAAACCAGCTGTTGGGCGGCCATCCGCCGGTAGCGGTCCCGCTCCTCCCGGGCCAGGTCGCAGGAGGCCTGGGCCTTGCGGAGGGCGGCCCTGGCGTCGGCCACCTGCGTCTCGTTCACCGTGGGGTCGATGCGGGCGATCACCTGGCCCTTGCGCACCACGCTGTTGAAGTCGGCCTTGAGGTCCGTCACCGAACCGGACACCTGGGTGCCCACGGACACGGAGATCAGGGCGTTCACCGTCCCGGTGGCCGTGACCTTGCGGACCACCTCCCCCCGTTCGATGGGAACGAAGCGCCAGGCCGGCGCGGGCTTCGGCCGGAAGGCGGCCAGGGCGGCGCAGCCCGCGAGGACGGCGGCGGTGGGGAGGGCCACGAGGAGGGATCGGCGCATGGGAGGTTTCCAAGGAACGGGCGGTTGGGCTCCGCTTCCATGAGGGTAGACGCGCCCCCCGCACGCGCGTTCAGGCCGACCGCCGACCGTTGAATCGCCACCGCCGAACGTCAAGGGCGTCCCGGCGGATGGGGCGTCCCTGGTAGGATGCCGACGCACCGCCCGGAGCCCCCATGACCCGACCCGCCGCCGCCCTTCTCCTGACCCTGGCCCTGGCCGGATGCGGCGGGGGCAGGTCCCCGGTCCGAAGCCAGGCCCTCCCCTCCGGCGCCACGGTCCAGGTCCTGGCCTGCGGCCTCACCTGGGGCGCGGAGCACGACGAGCGCCTGCCGGACCAGGACGCCTTCGGCCTGGAGATCCTCACCACCCTCGCCGACCCCGCCGCCCGGGACCGGGAGGCGGCGGAGGCCTTCGAACTGGTCCGGGGCGCCTCGGAGGCCTGGGGCTTCCGGAGCGGCACGGTCACCGCCTACCGCAACCTGGACCGCCGTGGCCCCTTCGACGTCTACGCCTTCACCCGCGGGGCCGGCGGGGCATGGACCTGGAAGCGCCTCGCGGGCCGTCCCTGAGGCAACCCGGGGCCGCGGTCAGAGATCGAGGTTCCAGGCCCGGAGCCGCCTCCCCGCCCAGGTCCGCCAGCCCCCGGCCACCTTCCGCCCCGCCTCCAGGTGATCCGCCCCGGGAACGACGGTGAGGTCCGCGCCCGGCCCAGCCACGGCGCGAACCCCGGTCAACGGGGTGATGCCGTCCCGGTCACCGGCCAGAAAGGCCAGGGGTGTGCGCAGGCCCCGGGCGGCCTGGGATGGGGCCACGTCCGCCAGATTGAGGCCGACCTCCCGGCTGGCCTTCCATAGGGCAAGCCGGAGGGCGGGTCGGAGGAGGACTTCCAGCCAGCCGAGGGTACCCCGCAGATGATCCCGGGCCGCCTCCGGCAGGCTGGCAAAGGGGGATTCCAACAGCGCCCCCGCCAGGGGTCCGCCGTGGGCCTCAAGGCGCTGAAGGGCCAGCAGCGCGACACCGGCTCCCTGGCTGGCGCCCACCAGCAGGATCCGCTCCCTGGGCGTGCCCGCGGCCTCGAGGGCCCGCACCACCGCCTCCGCATCCTGCTGTTCCCAGGCGCCCAGAGTGGACGGCGCCGTGGGATCCGCGTCCCGGCCCCGGAAGGTGAAGACGGCCCCGTCCCAGCCCGGGAGGTCCAGGAGCCGGGGCGCGGGGCCCCACCCATCGTCGCCGAACCCGTGAAGCAGCACGGCGACCCCGCGGGAGCCGGGCCGGTCCAGGCGCCAGACCTGGAGGCGGCGCCCCTGGCCACCCTGGCAGGGGAAGGCGGACCACCGCCCTGCCCCGCCCGCGATCTGGGCCCGGAGGTCGGCCTTGGCCTGCTCGGTCCGGGGCGGGAGGGGCACCCGGAGGAGACGGGGCGGCAGGAGGATCCAGCCGGCCAAACCGTTGAGGGCCAGCCAGATCCCCACCGCGCCCAGGAAGGCGAGGAGGGCCGTGCGTTTCATGCCCCGGGTTACGGGGGAGGGCCGCCGGGGTTCAGCCGGGCCAGGTGCCGGGGATGAGGAGGCCGGTGGTTTCCTTGAGACCCAGGGCCAGGTTCATGCACTGGACGGCCTGGCTGGCCATGCCCTTGCCCAGGTTGTCGATGGCCGTCATCACGGCCCCGTTGCCGCCGGACGCGGCCACGGCCAGGTCGCAGAAGGCGCTGCCCGCCACGGCCCCCACCCGGGGGGAATCGGAAACCAGGCGAACGAAGGGCTCGTCCCGGTAGGTGGCCTCGGCCCGGGCCTTCAGGTCGGCCCCGGTGAGCCCCTCGGGGAGGCGGAACTGGAGGGCCGCGAAGATCCCCCGCACCAGGGGCGCGCTCTGGGGGATGAAGGCCAGCTCGCCCTGGATGCCCAGGGCGGCCATGCCCAGCTTCACCTCGGCCATGTGCTGGTGGACGAGGGGCTTGTAGGCCCGGAAATCCTGGGCCCGCAGGGGGTGGTGGGTGCCCTCGGAGGGGCTGGCGCCGCTGCCGCTGGAGCCCGTGGCCCCGGTGGCGGCCATCCAGCCCACGTCCAGGCCCCGGAGGGGCAGGAGGGCCAGCTGCAGGGCCGTGGCGAAGCATCCGGCGCAGGCGATGCGCCTGGCGCCCCGCAGGGCCTCGCGGTTCCACTCGGGGAGGCCGTAGGCGAAGCGGTCCCGGTGCTCGGCCCCCCGGAAATCGGTGCTCAGGTCCAGGAGGACCACCTGCTCCGCGATCCCCGCGGCGGCCCAGGCCGCCTCCAGGGAGGGGAGGAGGGCCGTCAGCTCCCCGTGGGGGAGGGCGGAGAAGACGACGGGCTGGCCCGCGGCGCCGAACCGGTCCCAGGCGATGGTCTCCTCCAGGCGGCCTTCCACGATGCCCCGCAGGTTGGGGTGCACGTCCCCGAAGGCGCGGCCCGCGTGGCGGGAGGTGCCCCGCAGGGAGGCGGTGGCGGGATGGCCCGAGAGCCAGCGCAGCAGTTCGCCGCCCCCGTAGCCGGAGGCGCCCAGGATCGCGACGTCGAGCTTCACGCCTTCACCTCCGTGGCGGCCTTGAGCTTGGCCACGACGATGCGGCCCAGTTCGGCGGCCTGGGTCCGGGCGTTGCAGGCCGGCAGGCCCAGGCTCTCCACGAACCGGCCCCCGACGCGGTTGTCGGTGGCGGGGCCGGCGACGACGTCCACCTGGATGCCGTAGGCGTCCCGGAGGTTGCGCACGCCGCCCTCCACGCCCACGGGGTCGTTGGCGCAGAGCACGTGGGCCACGCCCCAGCCCAGGAGCTCCTCGTCGGACAGGATGGCCTGGACGCCGTACTCGCCCATGATGCCGTCCCCGGTCTCGGCCACGATGACGTCCACGCCCTTGGCCGCGAGCTCCGTGAAGATCTTCCGGGCCGCGCCGGGCGCGGTGGCCGGGCCGGAGCAGGCCACGCCCGCGTCGGTGAAGTCGAGGATGGCGTCGGCGCCGTAGTCCTGCATGGCCAGGATGTCCCGCTGGAGGCTGACGCCGGTGAGCTTGGCGCCGCCCACCTTGTAGCCGGCCTGGGAGAGGGCCCGCACGAGGACGCAGGCCGCCAGGGTCTTGCCGGCGTTCATGCAGGTGCCGGCCACGTAGACCACGGGGACCTTGGGGGCGCCGGGCTTGCCCTCCACGGCGCCGGACTGGATGAAGGCGGGCTGGCCGAGGCGGCTCCCGAACTGGGGGAACTCCAGCACCTGGCCCAGGATCTCCACCTCGAAGGGGGCGCCCACCCCGGGATTGCGGGAGACGCACTGGCCGATGACCCCGCCCAGGTTGAGGAGATGCAGCCGGTCGCCCTGGGCGACCCGGGACGGCATGACGCCCTCGTAGCCCTGGAGGGCGTTCCGGTGCCCGAGGGCGCCCACGATGACGTCCCCGTCGTGCAGGACGCTCATGCGCCCGTGCACGTCCTCGAGCTCGTTGTAGACGGTCTTCTCGCCCACGATGCGGCCCGCGACCACCGCGCCCTCCCGGGCCTCGATGTCGGGGGTGAGGGTGACCCAGCGGCCCAGACCGAGGTTCCGGGTCACCGAGGCGATCTTGTCCAGGTGGATCCTCATGGCGTCTCCCATCATTCCTTGGCCTTCAGGGCGATCATCTGGGGCACGCCGAAGACCTTGGCGAAACCGGCGGCCTCCGAGCCGCTCCAGAGGCTGGTGGATTCGCCGTAGGCGGCGAGGTCCTTGCGCATCAGGGTGCGGGGGGAGCGCACGCCCTGGACGGTGAAGGCGTAGGGGCGGATCTCCACGCGCACGTCGCCGGTCACGGCCTGCTGGCTGGAGTCCAGGAAGGCCTCCAGGTCGCGGGCGACGGGATCGAAGAAGTGCCCTTCGTGGAGGAGGCTGCCGTAGAGGTTGCCGAGGCTCTCCTTCCAGAAGAGCTGCTTGCCGGTGAGGACGAGCTTCTCCAGCTCCCGGTGGGCGCCGATGACCAGGTGGGCGCCGGGGGCCTCGAAGGCCACGCGGCCCTTGATGCCCATGATGGTGTCGCCCAGGTGGATGCCCCGGCCGATGCCGTAGGCGCTGCCGAGCTTGTTGAGGGCCTGGACCACGCCGACGGGGCCGATGGGCTCCCCGTCCAGGGAGACCGGAACGCCCTTGCGGAAGCCCAGCACGATGGTCTTCGGGGCGAGGGCGGGATCGATCCCGCCGCCGGGGTAGGCCTCCTCGGGGAGGTGCTGCCAGGAGTCGTGGGTCTCCTTCCCGCCCACGCTGGTGCCCCACATGCCCTCGTTGACGCTGTAGGCCTCCACCTTCTCGGGGAAGGGGAAGCCGCGGGCCTCGAGGAAGGCGCGCTCCTCGGCGCGGCTCGGCGCCAGCTCCCGGATGGGGGCCATGAGCTCCAGCTCCGGCGCCAGGGCGCGGAAGGCCACGTCGAAACGCACCTGGTCGTTGCCGGCCCCCGTGGACCCGTGGGCCAGGGCGGTGGCCCCGATCTCCCGGGCGTAGGCGACGGCCCGGCGCGCCTGGCAGACCCGCTCGGCGCTCACCGAGAGGGGGTAGAGGCCGCCCCGGAGGACGTTGCCCGCCACCAGGTGGCGCAGATAGTCCTGGAAGAGCTCCTCCCGGGCGTCGAGGGTGGCGTGGCTGGCGGCGCCGAGCCGGGTGGCCATGGACTCGATGCGGGCCAGCTCCTCGGGGGAGAAGCCGCCGGTGTCGACGGTGACGGTGTGGACCTCGTGGCCCCGGCTCTTGAGGAGCAGGACGCAGTACGACGTGTCGAGGCCGCCGGAGAAGGCGAGGAGGACTTTGTGGCTCATGGATTGCCCCAGGCGAAAAGGGATTCGAAGGCGGTGTCGATGGCGGCGCGGCGGTCCCGGATCCAGGCGCGGGAGGCGTCCAGGGACTCGCCCGTGCGCTCCAGCTGGAGGCCGGCGGCGGCGGCGGGCTCCGGGACGAAGGTGCCGTCCTGGATCTCCTTGGCCACCTGGACGTAGGCGTCGCGGAAGGGCAGGCCCTCCGCGGCCAGCCGGCAGGCCCGGGCCGCGGCGTGCAGCTCCTGGGTGCAGGCGGCCTCGCAGGCCTCCCGGTGGATGACGAGGCCGGGAAGCAGCCGGGCGGTGACCCGGAACAGCTCCTCGCCCTTGGCGACCAGCTCCACGAAGGGGGCCTTCAGGAACTGGTGGTCCCGGTGGTAGCTGGAGGGCAGCCCCCCGGCGAGGTGGGCCAGGACCCCGGCCAGGCCCCGCAGCTCCCGGCAGCGGGCCCGGGCCAGCTCGAGGGCGTCGGGGTTCCGCTTCTGGGGCATGAGGCTGCTGCCGGTGGTGAAGGCGTCGGGCAGGCTGATGAAGCCGAAGGCCTCGGTGCTGTAGAGGTTGAGGTCCCAGAGGGCCTTCTCCAGCGTGCCCGCGGCGGAGACGATCCAGGCCGCCAGGGCCTGCTCGTGGCGGCCCCGGCTGTTCATGACGTCCATGGGGCTGGCCTGCACGCGGGTGAAGCCCAGCAGGGAGGCGCTGCGGCCCCGGGCCAGCGGCACCGGGGAGCCGAAGCCCGCGGCGGCGCCCAGGGGGCAGCGGTCGAGGCGGCCCCAGAGCGCCGGCAGGGCCTCCAGTTCCTCCAGGAGGCCTTCGGCGAAGGCGGCCCCCCACATGCCCCAGGTGGCGGGCATGGCCTTGCGCAGGTGGGTGTAGCCGGGCAGCGCGGAGGCCTCTTCCCGCCGGGCCAGGTCCAGGAACGCGGCGGCCGCGGCGTGCACGGCCTCGCCCAGGTCCAGGGCCCGCTCCCGCATGAAGAGCCGGAGGGCGGTCTGGACCTGGTCGTTGCGGGACCGGGCCAGGTGGATGCGCCGGCCCGTGGTGCCCAGCCGCGCCTCCAGGGCGTGCTCGAGGGCGGTGTGGCCGTCCTCCTCCTCGGGCCGGATGACCAGCTCCCCCGCCAGGGCCTGGGCGCGGAGGTCCCGGAGGGCCCCCACGAGGGCCCGGGCCTCGGGTTCGGGCAGGAGGCCCGTCTCGCCCAGCATGCGGGCGTGGGCCGCGCTGCCGGCGGCGTCGCTGGCCAGCAGGCTCAGGTCCGTGACCGGATCGGCGCCCACCGTGAAGCGGTGGAGCTCCATGTCCAGGGGCAGGTCCTTGGCCCAGAGCGGCTTATCGGACATCGGCGGCCTCCCGGGCGTAGTGCCGCGCCAGGGCGTCGTAGAAGGCGGCGCCGGCCTCCAGCTCGGCCAGGGTGATCCATTCGTCGGGGCGGTGGCTCCGGTGCGTGTCGCCCGGACCCGCCTTGACGGCGGGGAGATGGGCCAGGAAGGCCCAGTCGGAGGCGGTCGCGGATCCCACCGGGGCCTTGCGGCCCGAAGCGGCGAGGGCCGCCTTGACCACGGGCTGGGCGGCGTCGGTGGCGACGGCCCGGTAGCGGAGGGAGTGCACGGCCACGTCGCTCTCCAGGATCGTGCGGATCCGCTCCGCGGTGGCCTCGTGGTCCAGGTTGGGCGTGGTGCGCAGGTCCACGAAGAATTCGCAGGCGTCGGGGACCATGTTCCGGGCCCGGCCGCCCTGGACCGTCGTCACCTGGGCCCGGGTGGCGCCCAGCAGGGGGTGGGGTTCGAAGGTCATCCGCGCGAGGCGGTCGATGTCGCGGGCCGCCTTGTGGATGGCGTTGTCGCCCAGGCCCGCGTGGGCCACGTGGGCGCTCTCGCCCCGGGCGGTGCAGCGCAGGATCAGCATGCCGCGCTGGGCGGCGCAGACGTCGAGGCCGGTGGGCTCGCCCACCACCGCGGCGTCCAGGGGGCCCAGGTCGGGCAGGATCTCCTGGATGCCCTTGCCGCCGACCTCCTCGCCGGCCACGAAGGCGAAGACGGCCCGGGCGCCCCGCAGGTCCCCGAGGCGGGAGGCCGCCAGCAGCATGGCCGCGACGCAGCCCTTGGCGTCGTTGGCGCCGAGGCCCGTGAGCCGGTCCCCGTCCCAGCGGGGCTTGAAGGGGTCGAAGCTCCAGCCGTCGCAGGGGGGCACGGTGTCCAGGTGGCTGACGAAGAGGATCCGGGGACCCTCGCCGCCGGTCTCGAACCACACGCTGGGGCCGGAGCGGCGGGGCGCCAGGCCCAGGCCCTCCACGAGCCGCGCCACGTGGTCCCCGAGCGCCTGCTCGGCCCCGCTCACGCTGGGGATGGCGACCAGGGATTCCAGGAGCGGGCCGGGTTCCATCACGGAGCCACCTCGTGCTTGTCGGACACGATCATGGTCCCGCTGCCCTCGTTCGTGAAGACCTCCGCGAGGATCGCGTCGGAGCGGCTGCCGGAGACCAGGTGGACGCTGCCCACCCCGGCGGCGAGCGCACGCTTGGCCGCCGCGATCTTGGGCTTCATGCCGCCCTGGATGACCGGCTTCAGCTCCTCGAGGGTGGCCAGGTCCGCCAGGGGCACCAGGCTGCTGGCGTCCTTCAGGTCCCGCATGAGGCCGGGCACCTTGAGGATGAAGAACAGCTTCTCCACGCCCAGGGCCGCCGCGATCTCGGCGGCGACGGTGTCGGCGTTGGTGTTGAGCACCTCGCCTTCCTCCGTGGCGGAGAAGGGCGCGACGACGGGCACGAAGCCCCCGTCCAGGAGGGTCTTCAGCAGGGCGGGGTCCACGGACGCCACGTCCCCGACCATGCCGTAGTCCACGGGCACGGGGCTGCGCCGGGTCGACTTGACCAGGCCCGCGTCCTGGCCGGAGATGCCCACGGCCGGAAGCCCGGCCGCCTGGAGGGCGGCCAGGAGGCCCATCTGGATGCGGCCCTTGAAGGCCATCTTGGCGGCGTCCAGGACCCCCGGCGGGGTCACGCGGCGTCCCTCCACCTTCTCGGTGGGGAGGCCCAGGCGCTCGCAGAGGGCGTCGAGGCCGGTGCCTCCGCCGTGGACGATGACGAGGGGGATGGAGAAGCTCCAGAGCAGGGCCAGCTGGCCGCAGACGGAACGGCAGAGGGCCTCGTCCTCCAGGATGTCCCCGCCCAGCTTCACGACGAAGGGGCGGTTCCGGAAGCGGCGCACGTAGACGGCGGCGTTGTGGAGCGCGGCGAAGGGATGGGCGGTCCGGGGCATGTCAGGCCTCCAGCAGCCACTGCAGCAGGGCCCGCTGCACGTGGAAACGGTTCTCGGCCTCGTCCACGACGCGGCTCCAGGGCCCGTCCAGGACGCCGTCGGCGACCTCGACGTTCCTCCGCACGGGGAGGCAGTGCATGAAGATGGCGTCCGCGGCGGCCTTGGCCATGATCTCCGGAGAGGTCATCCACGCGGGGAAGGCCTTGACGGCCTCGGGCCCCAGGGGGCCGCCGGTGGCCGGGCCCCAGGCCTTCGCGTAGACGACGCGGCTGTCCTTGACGGCCTCGTCCAGGTCCTGGGTGAAGGCGACGCTGCCGCCGGCCTCCTTCGCCAGGGCCTCGGCCTGGGCCTGGACCTCGGGCTGGAGCTCGAAGCCCTTGGGATGGGCCACCCGCACCTCGCAGCCGGCGGCCGCGGCGGTGAGGAGGAAGCTGTTGGGCACGGCCTTGGGCAGGGGCTTGATGTGGGGCGCCCAGCTCAGGGTCACGGGCAGGCCCTTGGTGGTCCCGAAGGTCTCCCGGGCGGTCATGAGGTCGGCGAGGCCCTGGCAGGGGTGCTCCCGGGCGCTCTCCATGCTCAGGGTGGGGACGGTGGCGAAGTTCCGGAACCCGTTCATGACGGGATCCTTGTGATCCTCCGCGTCGTCGGTGTTGCCGGCGAAGGTGCGCACCGCCAGCACGTCCACGTAGCGGCTCAGGACCGGCGCGGCCTCGCGGATGTGCTCGGCCCGGTCCCCGTCCATGACGGCGCCCGCGCGGTCCTCCAGCTTCCAGACCCCGTTGCCCACCTCCAGCACGATGCTGGAACCGCCGCCCCGGGCCATGCAGGCCTCGAAGGAGGCGCGGGTGCGCAGGCTGGGGTTGAAGAAGACCATGCCGAGGATCTTGTCGACCAGGTGCTTCGGGTGCGGCCCCTGCTTCCACTGGATGGCCTGGGCCAGGACCTTCTCGAGGCCCTCGACGCCGAGGTCGCTGATGCCGGTTGCATGCCTCATGTTCAGTTCTCCTTGCCGAATGCGGTGACGGCCTCGGCCAGCGCGTCCACGGCGGCCTGGGTCAGGGTGAGGGGGGGCATCAGGCGCAGCGCGTCCGGGTCGGAGCTCCCGCCGACGAGGATCCGATGCGTCTGCAGGTGCGCCTTGAGGGCCTTGGCCCTGCCCGGGACCACGAGGCCCAGCAGCAGGCCCGCGCCCCGGACCTCGGTGACGCAGGTGCCGGCCAGGGCCTTCCGGATCGCCGCCTCCCGCGCCAGGGCGTTCTGGAGGAGGCCCTCCTGCCGGATCACCTGGAGGGTGGCGATGAGGGCGGCGCAGGCGATGGGCCCGCCGCCGAAGGTGCTGCCCAGGTCCCCGGGCCGGATGCAGGCCGCCGTCTCGGAGCCCAGCAGGATGGCGCCCATGGGCACGCCGGAGGCGAGGCCCTTGGCCGAGGTGACGATGTCGGGGCGGACGCCGTGGAGGCCGGCCGCGTAGGGGTGCCCGAGCCGGCCCACGCCGGTCTGGACCTCGTCGTAGATCAGCAGGGCGCCCTCGGCCAGGGTCTTGGCCCGGAGGGCCTGGAGGAACTCGGGCGTCGCGGGCCGGATGCCGGACATGCTCTGGATGGGCTCGAGGATGACGCCGGCCACGTCGGAGAAGTCCGCCGCCGCCAGGGCCTCCAGGTCGTTCCAGGGCAGGCGCAGGCAGGGCGCCAGGAGACCCTCGTAGGGGCCGGTGATGGGGGGGTCGTCGGTGACGGAGAGGGCCAGCAGGGTCCGGCCGTGCCAGCCGCCCTGGAAGGCCGCGAAGCGCTTCCGGCCCGTGATCCGGCAGGCCATCTTGAGGGCGTTCTCGTTGGCCTCCGCCCCGCTGTTGCAGAAGAAGATGGAGCTCAGCCCCGTCTCCCGGCCCGAGGCCGTGAAGGCCAGGAGCTCCTGGGCGGCCCGGCTGCGGACCGGCAGTTCGGCGGCGGTGCTGTAGAAGATCAGCTCCTTCGCCTGCGCGGCCACCGCCTCCGCCACCCGGGGGTGGGCGTGGCCGGTGCTGGCGACGCAGTGGCCGCCGTAGAAGTCCCAGTAGCTCTGCCCGAGCGGGTCGAAAACGCGGTCGTTCTCGCCCCGCAGCAGCGGGAAGGGGAAGGGGGTGTAGGTGGGGAGGAGGGCGGGAGCCTGCAAATTTGCGTTCATGGAATGCAAATACCCGGAAATACCGGCAACATGTTGCAAATTGTGCACCCGTCCAGGAGGGGGGTCAAGTAAGAAATTCAGCCTTTTTCAGCTTTTCCACAAAGTCTCCCCCAACCCAGGCGGTTGCAATTTCCTGCAATTGATCCCACATTGGCTCCATGAACCTGGACGAGGCCATTCTCAGCCACCTTTCCCGGCGGCCCATCACCGAACAAGCGGACCTGCTCGCCCTCCTGAAGACGGAGGGCTACGACCTCACCCTGTCCACCCTGTCCCGCCACTTCAAGAAGCTGAACGTGCGCAAGGAGGACGGCCGCTACCAGCGGATGCGGCCCGCCGCGGTCCCGACCCACCCCTTCACCCTCCAGAAGGTCCCCCCCATCCTCATCGTCGTGAAGACCACCCCCGGCTTCGCCCAGCCCATGGCCCTCGCCCTGGACCAGGCCGCCCTGCCCTCCCTGGCCGGCACGATCGCTGGTGACGACACCATTTTCCTGGCGCCGCGGGAGGCGGCCCTCCTCGACCGCCTGGAGCAGGAGGTCCGGGGCCGCCTCGCCATGGGCCTCTGAGCCGCCCCCGGGGTCCGGACCGAAGGAACCGTTCATGTCCCTCCTCAAAGACTTCAAGGCGTTCATCGCCCGGGGGAACGTGGTGGACCTGGCGGTGGCCGTCGTCGTGGGCGGCTCCTTCCAGACGATCGTCAAGGCCTTCGTCAGCGGCATCATCATGCCCATCGTGAGCTACGTGATGCCGCCCGAAATGGCCTGGGAGGAGTGGACCCTCGGCCGGCTCCGCATCGGCCTGGTCCTGGGCGACATCCTCAACTTCCTCATCACCTCCGCCGTGGTCTTCCTGCTCTTCGTCAAGTCCGTCGCCCTCATCAAGCGCCTCGAGGGGGAGACCCCCCCGCCCCCGACCACCAAGACCTGCCCCGAATGCCGCGAGACCATTCCGATTGAGGCAACCCGGTGTAAATTCTGCACTTCCAAACTCTGATCCAGGCTCCATCCGATCGCTCGGTGGGCCCGAATGTTAAGAAATTAAAAAAAGAGTCTTCGCATCCGAAATTCTGCCGACTGAAAGGTTGCTGGAAGGAACCGGTGCCCGGTCCCTGGCCATGACCAGCGCCCGCCCGTCCAGGAGCCCCCATGCGAAGACTCTTCAAGAGCCTGTACGTCCAGGTGATCGTCGCCGTGGTGCTCGGCGCCCTCCTCGGGTTCTTCAAACCGGACGTAGGCGCGTCCATGCGGCCGTTGGGTGAAGGGTTCATCAAGCTGGTGAAGATGCTCATCGCGCCGATCATCTTCCTGACCGTCGTCATGGGCATCGCCAAGATGGGCGACATGAAGAAGGTGGGCCGGGTCGGGGGCAAGGGCCTCCTCTACTTCGAGGTCCTCACCACGGTGGCCCTCGCCATCGGCCTGGTCATCGCCAACGTCTTCAAGCCCGGCGCCGGCATGAACATCAACCCGGCCTCCCTGGACGCCAAGGCCATCGCCGCCTACACCCACGGCGCCCACCTGACGACCACCGAATTCATCATGAACATCATCCCCAAGGACGTGGCCGACGCCTTCGCCAAGGGGGACATCCTCCAGATCCTCCTGTTCTCCATGCTCTTCGGGAGCGCCCTGGCCTTCGTGAAGGCCGACGGCCTCCCCGTGATGAAGTTCCTGGACGCCCTCAACAAGGTCTTCTTCCGCATCGTGGCCGTGGTCATGCGCCTCGCCCCCATCGGCGCCTTCGGCGCCATGGCCTTCACCGTCGGCAAGTACGGGCTCCACACCCTGGTCAGCCTGGGCAAGCTCATCGCGTGCTTCTACGCCACGAGCCTCCTGTTCGTCGTGCTCGTCCTCGGCCTCGTCATGCGGTGGGCGGGCCTCTCCGTCTTCAAGTTCCTGCGCTACATCCGGGAGGAGATCCTCATCGTGCTGGGCACCAGCTCCTCGGAGTCGGCCCTGCCCCTGATGATGGAGAAGATGGAGCGCCTGGGCTGCTCCAAGTCGGTGGTGGGCATGGTGATCCCCATGGGCTACTCCTTCAACCTGGACGGCACCTCCATCTACCTGACCCTCGCCGCCCTGTTCATCGCCCAGGCCACCAACACCCCCGTCACCCTGGGCCAGCAGCTCTACATCCTGGCCATCCTGCTCCTCACCTCCAAGGGGGCCGCGGCGGTGACCGGGGGCGGGTTCATCACCCTGGCGGCCACCCTCTCCGTCACCGGCAACATCCCCGTGGCGGGCCTGGCCCTCCTCCTGGGCATCGACCGCTTCATGAGCGAGGCCCGCGCCATCACGAACCTCATCGGCAACGGCATCGCCTCCGTGGCCGTCAGCAAGTGGGAGGGCGAGCTGGACCTCGCCCGGGCCCGCTACTTCCTGGATCATCCCAAGGTCGTGGAGGAGGAGGAGTACGAGGCCAGCCGCATCCCCGACCACCCCGGCGTCCCCCAGGAGGCCTGATCCGCGCGCGGGCGCGCTTGGTGACGAACAGCACATTTCCGGCCGGGCAGGCACGCCGAAAATGCGTAGGCTGGAAGTCCAGGTGAGACCCGGACCGGAGCCTGCCTTGATCGACCATCCCACTGAGCGCGAAGCCAGGGCCTTCGTCGAAGGCCACGGGCTCCGCTATGAACCCGGCGCCGACGCCTGGGCCGGGCTCTACGAGGACGGCCGGCTTGTCGCCGTGGGCGCCCGGGCGGGCCAGGTCCTCAAGATGTTCGCCATCGCCCCCGAGCACCAGGGCACCGATGCCCTGGGGCAGCTGGTGACGGAACTCCGGGCCTCGGCCGCCGCCGCCGGCCACGAGACCCTCTTCGTCTTCACCGCCCCGGCCAACGCCCCCAGCTTCGAGGCCCTCACCTTCCGCCTCCTGGCGGCCCACGGCCCGGCCGTCCTCCTGGAGCACGGCCCCGGGCTTGCCGCCTGGCTGGAGCGCCAGGCGCCCCTCGTCCGGCCGGGCCGGAACGGGGCCATCGTCATGAACGCCAATCCCTTCACCCGGGGGCACCAGTACCTGGCGGAGACCGCCGCCGCCCGGGTCGATCACCTCTACCTGTTCGTGGTCGCCGAGGACCGGTCGGCCTTCCCCTACGCCACCCGGCTCCGCCTCGCCCGGGAGGGCACCGCCCACCTCCCCAACGTGACGGTGCTGGGCACCGGGCCCTACGCCGTCTCGGCCGCGACCTTCCCCACCTACTTCCTCAAGCGCCTGGAGGCCGGCGCCGAGGCCCAGATGGGCCTGGACCTGGACCTCTTCGGGCGGCGCATCGCCCCCGCCTTCCACATCGCGGCGCGCTTCGCCGGGGAGGAGCCCCGCTGCCCCCTGACCGCGGCGTACAACCGGGCCATGGCCGAACTCCTGCCGCCCCTGGGCGTGGCCGTGGAGATCGTGCCCCGCCTGGAGGCGGACGGCGCGCCGGTGAGCGCGTCCCGCGTGCGGGAGGCCCTGGCCGCCGGCGACGGGGCCGCCCTGCCCGCCCTCGTCCCGCCCACCACCCTCGCCCATCTGAAGCTCACCAAGGAACCCCAGCCATGAACATACGAAAAAAGGCGACCGCCGGGACCATGCAGTCCAGCGACCTCGTCGTCGTCGTGGAGCCCGCCGAGGGCCTCGTGATCGACATCGAGTCCACCGTCAAGAAGCAGTTCGAGCACCTCATCCGGGCGCGCATCGAGGCGACCCTGGAGACGCTCGGCGTCACCTCCGGACGGATCCACGTCTCCGACCGGGGCGCGCTGGACTACGCCATCGCCGCCCGGGTCGAGGCCGCCGTCCGCCGCGCGGACCAGGAGTAGCCATGGACAAGATCTGGCATCGCGAGTGCGTCACCGGACGCCGCTTCATCATCAAGATCGAGCCCGGGGCCAACCTGGCCGAGAGCATCCTGGCCTTCGCCGCCTGCAAGGAGCTCCCCTTCGCCTCCCTCGTCTCCGCCGTGGGCTCCGTCCGCAACGTGGTGTTCCGGGACATCCAGACCGGGGCCCACCTGCCCATGACCGAGCCGCGCATCCGCACCCACCGCGTCGAGGGCCCCCTCGAGATGCTGGGCCTCCAGGGCAACATCGCCCCCGGGCCCGAGCGCCGCCTCCACGGCCAGTTCTACTTCCTGGGCTCCAAGGCCAGCGGCGAGGTCGTCGGCGGCCGGCTCGTGGAGGCCGAGGTCTTCGGCACCTGCGAGATCGTGCTGGCCGAATACCTCGTCCAGGGCATCGAGCGCTACCACTCGGCCTCCAGCGGGGTCGACACGCTGTATTTCGAGGAGGAATGACCGTGAAACTCCGCCGTTCCTTCCTCTACGTCCCCGGCAACATGCCCGGGATGCTCCAGAACATCCCGGTCTTCCAGGCCGACGGCGTCATGATCGACCTGGAGGACGCCGTGCCCCTCCAGGAGAAGGACGCCGCCCGCCTCCTGACCCGCAACTTCATCCAGGGCTTCAAGGACCGCCGCCTGGAGCTCTTCGTGCGCATCAACGGCCTCGACACCCCCTACGCCGAGGACGACCTCCGGGAGGTCCTGCCCGCCGTCCCCGACGGCATCCGCCTCCCGAAGGCCGACAACCCCGAGACCGTCGAGCGCCTCGACACCATGCTCACCGAGGCCGAGGAGCGCCTGGGCCTGCCCATCGGGCACTTCAAGATCATCCCCTCCATCGAGAGCGCCCAGGGCGTCCTCAACTGCGTGGAGACCGCCAAGGCCTCCCCCCGCCTCGTCGCCCTCGCCTTCGGCGCCGAGGACTTCACCGCCAGCATGGAGATCGACCGCACCAAGTCCGGCGAGGAGCTCTTCTCCGCCCGGACCCGCATCATCTGGGCCGCCAAGGCCGCCGGCCTCCAGGCCATCGACACGATCTTCCCCGACGTCAACGACATGGACGCCCTCCGCGCCGAGACCGAGCTGGGCCGCCGCCTGGGCTTCACCGGCAAGTCCCTGGTGAACCCCCGGCAGATCGAGGTCATCCACGAGGTCTTCCGGCCCACCCAGGCGGAGATCGACCACGCCCTCGCCGTGCTGGACGCCATCAAGCGCGCCCGCGAGATGGGCACCGGCGTCATCAGCCTCAAGGGGCGCATGGTGGACGCCCCGGTGGTCACCCGCGCCGCCCGCGTCCTCAAGACCGCAGTCGCCTTCGGCATGATCGAGGTGGACCTTTCCGACGAGGTGATTCATGGCACGAAATAGCCTTGGACGGGAGATCCCCGACGTCTGGCGCGGCCGGAAGCTGGAGCCCTACCGGGATCCCTGGTCGAAGAAGCCCGAAGTCCTGCGCGCGACCCGCCCCCTGGTGCGGCGCTTCCCCGGCGACAGCAAGCTCCTCCCGAGCCTGAGGGCCGCCCTCGAGGCCTGCGAGCTGCGGGACGGCATGAACATCTCCACCCACCACCACCTCCGGAACGGCGACCTCCTCCTCAACCTCCTGGTGAAGGAGCTGGACGCCATGGGCCTGAAGGACATGGGCATCGCCTCCAGCTCCGTCCACGACGTGCACGCGGAGATCATCCCCTACATCCGCAAGGGCGTGATCACCCGCATCGAGACCGGCGTCAACGGGCTCATCGCCAAGATGGTGAGCCGGGGCGAGCTGCGCTGCGACATCATCGTCCGCAGCCACGGCGGCCGCGCCCGTTCCATCGTCACCGGCGAGGTGGAGATCGACGCCGCCTTCATCGCGGCCCCCTGCTGCGACGAGACCGGGAACATGAACGGGGTGATGGGCCGTTCCGCCTGCGGCAGCCTCGGCTACGCGCACACCGACGCCCGCTACGCCAAGAAGGTCGTGGCCGTCACCGACAACCTCGTCAGCTTCCCGGCCGCCCCCATCAGCATCAGCTCCAGCGACGTGGACTACGTCGTCCAGATCGAGAGCCTCGGGGACCCCTCCAAGATCGTCAGCACCACCACCCGCGTCACCCGCGACCCCGCCGGCCTCCTCATCGCCAAGTACGCGGCCGAGGTGATCCAGGCCTCCGGCCTCCTCAAGGACGGCTTCTCCTTCCAGACCGGCGCCGGCGGCACCTCCCTCGCCGTGGCCGACAACGTCAGGAAGATGATGGCCGAGGCCCGGGTCAAGGGCAGCTTCGGCTGCGGCGGCATCACCGGCTACTTCGTGGACATGCTCGAGGAGGGCTACTTCCAGACCCTCTTCGACGTGCAGTGCTTCGACCAGCGCGCCGTGGAGTCCATGCGCGTGAACCCCGGCCACCGGGAGATCAGCGCCGACCTCTACGCCAGCCCCTTCAACCGCGGCTGCATCGCCAACATGCTGGACTGCGTCATCCTCGGCGCCACCGAGGTCGACGTTGACTACAACGTGAACGTGAACACCGAGTCCAGCGGCTGGCTCCTCCACAACACCGGCGGCCACTGCGACGTCGCGGCCGGGGCCAAGCTGGCCATCGTCGTGGCCCCCTCCATCCGCGGGCGCCTGCCCGTGGTGCGCGAGTCCGTCACCACCGTCACCACCCCCGGCGAGACCGTGGACGTGGTCGTCACCGAGCGGGGCATCTGCGTCGCGGACCGCCACGAGGACCTCAAGCGGGAGCTCCTGCGCAGGAACCTCCCCGTCAAGGAGATCCACGACTTCCACGAGGAGATCACCCGCGTGACCGGCAAGCCCCGGGCCCTCGAATTCGAGGACGAGATCGTCGCCCTCGTGGAATACCGGGACGGCACGATCATCGACGTCGTGAGGCAGGTCCGTGACTGACCCCGCCGACTTCCTCGAAGCCCGGGACGCGCGCCAGCGCGAGCTGACGCGCGCCCTGTTCCTCTTCGAGGGATCGGGCTGCCTCCTCATGGCCGGCACCAACGTGCCCGGCCCGGACAAGCACGCCGGGGGCCTCGCCGCCCTCCTGGACGAGGCCCTGGAGCGCCTGGCCCGCACCCATCCCTTCCGGATCCTGGTGTCGGGCCTGGACGCCCTGGGGCCCTGGCGCCTGGCCCACGTCCCCGCCCCCGCCGAGGCCGTCAAGGCCGCCGCGGTGGCCGTGGAGGGCCTGGACCCCGCCGCGCGCCTCCTGGACCTGGACGTGTACCGGCCCAATGGCTCCCAGGCGGGCCGGGCCGCCCTGGGCCTGCCCCCCCGCACCTGCCTCCTGTGCGACCGGCCCGCGGTGGACTGCATCCGCAGCCAGGCCCACCCGGTGGAGGACCTGCGCGCCCAGGTCGACCGCCTCCTGGCCACCGTCCGCCGCGCCCCCACCCGCATCGCCATCGACCAGCTCGCCGAGGGCCTCCACCTGGGCGCCCTCCGGGAGCTGGAGCTGACCCCCAAGCCCGGCCTCGTGGACCGGCGCGACCGGGGCAGCCACCCCGACCTCTCCTTCGACGCCATGCGGACCTCCGCCCAGCTCCTGCCCCAGTACTACGAGGACCTCCTCGGGCGGGGCGGCTGCCAGGCGCCCCTGGCCGGATGCGTGGAGGCCGGCCGCGACGCCGAGGCCCGCATGTTCGCCGAGATCGGCACCAACGGGCACCGCGGCTACATCTTCCTGTCGGGCCTCGCCCTCCTGGGGGCCTGCGCCTCCGGGGGCCGCCTGGAGGCCCTCCCCGGCGCCATCGCCCAGGTGGCCGCCGCCTTCTTCCAGGCCCATCCGCCGGCCCCCTCCACCCACGGCGCCAGCATCCGGGCCCGCCTGGGTCTGGGGGGCATCCAGGCGGAGGCCGAACGCGGCCTGCCGGCCGTGTTCGAGACCGGCTGGCCCGCCTACCGCGCCGCCCTCGCCCGGGGCTGGGACCCGGACCGGGCCGCCTTCAAGCTCATGGCCGTCCTCATGCAGGTCCTGGAGGACACCACCATGGTCCGCCGCGGAGGCCTGGCCGGCCTGGCCCGCCTGCGGGAGGCGGGCGCCCAGCTCGAGGCCCTCCTGGACGCCGGGGACGACCCCCTCCCCTACCTGACCGCCCTGAACCTGGCCTGGTGCCGGGACAACCTCACCATGGGCGGGGTCGCCGACTGCATGGCCCTGACCTTCGCCCTCCACGACGCCGCCCATTAGCGTCCCATCCATCCTGGGTCCGGCGCGCTGGGGCCGTGCGGGAGGCCCGTTCACGGGGAGCCGGGCGGGTTCGGGAGGCGGCGCCACCCCGGTGACGGCGGTCACAGGCGGGCGGAGCCGCTTGACGTTCCGTCCGCTTTGGTTGAGAATGAGTCTCGATCCTATTGTGTGACGCCCGCCCGGCGTCCCCCCGAACCCGGCCCCCGGAGCCCGCCATGCGTCTGCGCACGCTCGCCCTTTGTCTGCCCGTCGCCCTCCTGGCCTGCGGCGGCGCCCTCGCCCCCACCCGCGGAGGCCTGTCCGCTGAAGCCCAGCTGGGCGAGGCCATCTTCAAGGACACGCGCCTGTCGGCCTCCGGCCAGCAGGCCTGCGCCACCTGCCACGTGGCCGCCGACGCCCACGGCGCCCCCAACGCCTTCCCCGCCCAGTTCGGCGGCGCCGCCCTGGACCTCCAGGGCACCCGCCAGTCCCCCTCCATCCGCTACCTCGCCACGAACACCCCCTTCTTCTTCGACAAGGAGGGGACCCCCACCGGCGGGTTCTTCTGGGACGGGCGGGTGGACACCCTCGCGGAGCAGGCCGGAGGCCCCTTCCTGAACCCCCTGGAGATGGCCATGCCCGGCAAGGCGGCGGTGGTGGAGCGCCTCGCCCAGGGGGCGTACGCGGACGCCTTCCGCCAGACCTACGGGGCCGCCATCTTCGCCGACACCGAGGCGGCCTACCGCGCCATGACCCTGGCCCTCCAGCGCTACCAGCTGGAGGATCCCGCCTTCCGGCCCTACGACAGCAAGTACGACGCCTTCCTGGACGGGAAGGTCCGCCTCAGCGACGCCGAAGCCCGGGGCCTCGCCCTCTTCAACGATCCCCGCAAGGGCAACTGCGCCGCCTGCCACCCCTCCACCCGGGGCGCCGACGGCAGCCGCCCCCTGTTCACCGACTTCACCTACGACGCCCTCGGCGTCCCCCGGAACCCCGCCCTCCAGGCCAACGCCGATCCCGCCCACTTCGACCTGGGCCTGGGGGCGCGCCTGGGCCGGGAGGACCTCTACGGCGCCTTCAAGGTGCCCAGCCTCCGCAACGTGGCCAGGCGCAAGGCCCTCTTCCACAACGGCCGGTTCACCTCCCTCAAGGAGGCCGTCACCTTCTACGTCCAGCGGGACACCAACCCGGAGAAGTGGTACCCCCGCGACGCGGACGGCAACGTGGTGAAGTTCGACGACCTGCCCCCCGCCTTCCGCCGGAACGTGAACGTCACGGAAGCCCCGTACGACCGGACCCCGGGCCAGGCCCCGGCCCTCGACGAGGCCGAGATCGACGATCTGGTCGCCTTCCTCCAGACCCTCAACGACGGCTTCCAGCCGTGACCCGCCCAGGAGCCCCCATGCGCACCGCCCCCCTTTCCCTCGCCCTCCTCCTCGCCGCCGCGCCCCTGGCCGCCCAGACCCCGGACCTCGCCGAGAAGGTCGAGCGCCTCTCCCGGGAGGTGGAGCGCCTGAAGGCCGAAGCCGCCCCCGCCCAGCCCTCCAGCACCAGCATCCTCGGCTACGGGGAGATCGTCTTCTCCCGCTACCGCCGGGACGGCGCCAAGGACACCGCGGACCTGCGGCGCTTCGTCCTCGGGGTGACCCACGCCTTCGACGCCGACACCGAACTCGTCACCGAGGTGGAGGTGGAGCACGCCGTCAGCTCCGCCGACGACAAGGGCGAAGTGGAGATCGAGCAGGCCTACATCCTCCACCGCCTCTCCCCGGCCTGGTCCATCCGCGCCGGCCTCTTCCTGGTGCCCTCGGGCCTCCTCAACGAGCGCCACGAGCCCACCGTCTACTACGGCGTGGAGCGCAACCTGGTGGAGACCGCCATCATCCCCAGCACCTGGCGCGAGGGCGGCGTCCAGGTCGCCGGCGACCTGGGGTCCGGCTTCCTCCTCCAGGCCGGCGTCAGCACCGGCTTCGACCTGGGCAAGTGGGACGCCTCCTCCACCGAGGGCGCCGAATCCCCCCTCGGCGCGGTCCACCAGGAGCTGAGCGGGGCCAAGGCCCACGACCTGGCCGTCTTCGGGGCCCTCAACTGGCGCGGCGTGCCGGGCCTGCACCTGGGGGCCTCCATCTTCCACGGCAAGGGCAGCCACGCCGCCTCCGGCGTCCCCCCCCTCTCCGCGACCCTCTGGGAGGCCCACGGGCGCTGGACCCCCGGCGCCTGGGACCTGAGCGCCCTCTACGCCCGGGGCGAGATCTCCGGCACCGCCGCCTTCAACCAGCCCCTGGTGGGCTTCCCCACCCTCATGCCCAGGACCTTCGACGGCTGGTACGTCCAGGC
This sequence comes from Mesoterricola sediminis, assembly GCF_030295425.1. Classification (NCBI taxonomy): domain Bacteria; kingdom Pseudomonadati; phylum Acidobacteriota; class Holophagae; order Holophagales; family Holophagaceae; genus Mesoterricola; species Mesoterricola sediminis. The sequence continues at coordinate 3,407,490 of NZ_AP027081.1, forward strand.
CGCGCGCCAGGTGTGGGCCTCCGGCCCGCGCGCCCTGGCGGCCTTCGCCCGGTTCGAGACCGTGAACACGGCGGCCGCCTTCGCGACCCTGAGCCCGGCCAGCCTCACCCCCGCCCCGGCCCGGGCGGAGCGGGTGTGGACCGCCGGGGCCAGCTTCAACCTCAACCCCCACGTGGTCGTGAAGGCGGACCTCCGCCGCTTCCGGGAGGACCGGAACCAGGACCGCTTCAACCTGGGACTGGGCTGGGCGTTTTGAGGCCGGGCCTCAGGCCTTGGGCTTCCAGGCTTCGATGAAGGCTGCGATCTTCGCCCGGTCGTAGCCTTTGTCCTGCTCCAGCACGCCGGTGTCCTGGCTGTGGAGCAGCTTGCCCGCCGCATCCAGCACGAAGAGGTGGGGGTAGCCCGGCACCTTGGGGAACTGGGCGAGGAAGGCCTCGTTCCGGTGGGCCTTGCTGAAGTCCACGGGCACGGTCACGAAGGCGCGGTCCCGGAGGCCCGCCAGCTCCGCGTCGGCGGCGAAGAGGCCGTGGAGGCGGTGGCACCAGGGGCACCAGTTGCCGCCGACGATGAGGAGGATGCGGCGGCCCGACCGGGCTGCCTCCGCCTTCGCCGCCTCCAGATCCTTGAAGCTGTCCCGGGCCGGATCGTAGGGTCCGGTCTGGGGCGCCTTGGCGTCGGGAGGGGCGGCGAGGCCGGGCAGGGTCGCGGCGAGAAGGGCGGTCACGAGGAAGGCGCGCATGCAGGGCTCCGTTGCCTTCGATCATAGCGCGGCGGGCGAGGTCTTCAGGAGGGAGACCGCCACCCGGATCTCGCCGCCGTCCTCGCCCCGCGGACCCACCTTGGCCAGGGTCGCGGCCCGGGCCAGGTCCGAGGCGGCATGGAGCTCGCCGAGCACGTCCACCGCCCGCTGGTGGGGGAGCGCCGCGTCCACCTTCAGGAAGACCTTGCGGAGGCCCGCGGGCTGGAGCAGGACGGCCTCGGCCACCCGGGCCCGGAGCGTCGCGGCGTCCACCGCCTCCCGCTGCAGGAAGAGCCGGCCTTCCCCGTCCAGGCTCACCACGATGGGCGGGGCGGGAAGCCCCCGGGGGCCGTCCACGATCTGGGGCACGGCCACCTTCAGCGCCGGCACGAGGCCCGGCACCAGCACGATGAAGACGATCAGCAGCACCAGCACGATGTCGATGAGGGGCGTGATGTTGATGTCGGCGCGCGCGCGGCTCAGGTCCATGGTTCCCTCCCTTGAAGCAGGCCGAAGGCCTGGCAGGTGATTCCCCGCGCCCTTCACAAACGGCCGACGCCGGCCCGGGGGCCGGCGTCTGAACCTGTTCCTCAAAGAGCGTTGCCCAAGCTTCAGGCCATTCGCTCGCCCGTCAAGATCGCCCCGCCTGAAGTTACGCGGCCGTGAGAAACCCCCCGCGGCAAGGCCCTTCCGTCACGAGGGCGTCACGCCGAGGCGGAAACCCCCTGCGAAGGGCCCCGCGCGGGGAGGGCGTCCGGCGCCTACCCCAGCTTCTCCCGGAGGCTGCGCAGCTTGTCCCCCATCCGCTGCTCCCGGTCGGAGCGGGTGCCGAACTTCACGTCGGTGTGGATGCGGGGGACGCCCATGGCGTGGAGCCGCTCGTGGCAGGCGCGGATCGTCCCGAAGACCGCCTCCCAGTCCCCCTCCAGGTTGGTGCCGTTGGCGTGGGTCTCGAAGGTGAGGCCGCTGGCCTGGAGCACCCGCTCCAGCTCGGCGATGTAGGGGGAGAGGCTGACCCCGACCCCCACGGGGACGACGGTGAAATCGGCGATGACGTGCATGGACCACCTCCCTTCCAGGATCCCACGCCGGCCCTGGCCGGGAGGCCGGCTACCAGATGCGGACGCGGTCCGCCGGGGCCAGGTAGAGCTTCTGCCCGGGCTTCACGCCGAAGGCCTCATACCAGGCGTCCAGGTTGCGGACCACGTTGGGCCGCAGGAAGCCGGGGGTGTGGGGATCGGTCATGACGCGCTTGAGCAGCTCCTCGTCCCGGTACTTCTGGCGCCACACCTGGGCGAAGCCGAGGTAGAAGCGCTGGTCGGGGGTGAATCCGCCGAGGACCTTCCCCGGCTTGCCGGCGAGGGAGGCGTGGTAGGCCTCGTAGGCCACGGTCACGCCGGCCAGGTCCGCGATGTTCTCGCCCAGGGTCAGCTCGCCGTTCACGTGGCTGCCCTTGAGGGGCTCGTAGGCGGCGTACTGCTTCACCAGGCGGTCCGTGAGGGCCGTGAAGCGCTTCACGTCCTCGGGGGTCCACCAGTCGGAGAGCTTGCCGTCCTTGTCGTACTTCCGGCCCTGGTCGTCGAAGTGGTGGCTGATCTCGTGGCCGATCACGGCGCCGATGGCCCCGTAGTTGACCGCGGGATCGGCCTTGGGATCGAAGAACGGCGCCTGCAGGATGGCCGCGGGGAACACGATCTCGTTCCACGAGGGGTTCGCGTAGGCGTTCACCGTCATGGGCGTCATGCCCCACTCGGAGCGGTCGATGGGCTTGCCGATCTTGTCGAGGCTGCGCTGGAACTCGAACTCGGCGGCGCGGAGCAGGTTGCCCACGGGATCCCCGGCCTTGACCTCCAGCCTGGCGTAGTCGCGCCACTTCCCGGGGTAGCCGATCTTGGGGGTGAAGCGCGCCAGCTTGGCCCGGGCCTCGGCCTTGGTGTGCGCGTCCATCCAAGCCAGGTTCGAGAGGCGGCGGTCCATGGCCGCGATGATGTTCTTCACCATCACGTCCATCTGCTGCTTGGCCTCGGGGGGGAAGTACTTGGCGACGTAGAGCTTGCCCACGGCCTCGCCGAGGACCCGGTCGGTGAGGTCCACGCCCCGCTTCCAGCGCGCGGTCTCCTCGGGCTGGCCGTTCAGGACCCGGCCGTTGAAGGCGAAGGAGGTCTCGCCGAAGGCCTTGGGCAGCACGGAGGAGAAGTGGCCCAGGGTGTGGAAGGTCAGGTAGTCCTTCCACACCTCCAGGGGCTCGGAGGCGAGGAGCTTGCCCGTGCCCGCCACCGCGCTGGGCTGGGTCACGATCAGGCGCTCCTGCTTCGGGATCCCCGCCGCCTGGAGGAGGGCCGCCCAGCCCACGCCCGGATAGGTCGTCTCCAGGTCGGCGACGGCGCAGGGGTTGTAGAGCTTCTCCCGCTGGCGGGACTGCACGCGGGTCCAGTGGACCTCGGCGAGCTTCTTCTCCAGGCCGTAGATCCCCGCGGCCTTGGCGTCCGCGTCCTTGATCCCGGCCAGGGTCAGCATGGCCGCGATGTGCTTGACGTACTTCTCGCGGATGGGGCCGAACTTGGGGTTCTTGGCGTCCAGGTAGTAGTCCCGGTCCGGGAGGCCGAGGCCGCCGGCGCCCACCATCACCGAGATGATGTCGGGGTTCTTCATGTCCTGCGCGGCCCGCAGCCCCAGGGGGCCGCGGCCGCCGGTGCGCATGGCCTTGCCCAGCCAGGCGCTCAGGGCCTGGCGGTCGCCGATGGCCTGGATGCCGCCCAGGATGGGCTGGATGGGCGCGAGGCCGGCGGCCTCGATGGCCTTCTCGTCCATGAAGCTGGTGTAGAGGTCCTTGATCTTCTGGGCCTCGGTGCCGGGCTTGGCCGGCTTCTTGGCCACGGCCTCCACCAGGACGCGGGTGCGCTTCTGGCTCAGGTCCCGGAGCATGGTGAACATGCCGTAGTCGGAGCGGTCCGCCGGGATCTCCAGCTTGCGCATGTAGGCGCCGCCGGCGTAGCCCGCCCAGTCGTCGCCGGGCAGGAGGGTCCGGTCCATGCCCTCGGTGTCGATGCCGAAGGCGCCGAGCACGCAGCGGGAAGCGTGGGCGGGGGCCTTGTCGGCGGCCGCGAGGACCGTGGGGGCGAGGATGAGGGCGCCGGCCGCAAGCCGTGCGAGGAGAGACGTTCGCATCATGGGAGCTCCAGGGATATACCTCGTTATGAATGGTAGGAGGGGGGCGCCGGGTTGGCCAGCCCAAAGACGGGGCGCCGGCGCGGTATCCTGCCTTCCATGAGGAAGCTGCAGCCCCCCGCAACCAGGCCCGGCCTGCACCCCGCCAACCCCCACCGGGCCCCCTACGCCTTCGAGGCCCTGGTGGCGGCCGTCCCTTCCCTCGGCCCCCACGTGCGCCGAAATCCGGCCGGACTGCCGACCATCGATTTCGCGGATCCCACCGCTGTCCGCCTCCTCAACCGGGCCCTCCTCGCCACCACGTACGGGGTCCGGGACTGGGACCTGCCCGAGGGCTACCTGGTGCCCCCCGTGCCCGGCCGCGCCGACACCATCCATCACCTGGCCGGGCTCTTCGCGGCCCCCCGGGGCCTGCGCGTCCTGGAGATCGGCGTGGGCGCGGGCCTCATCCACCCCATCCTCGGCCACGCCGCCTACGGATGGACCTTCGTGGGCACGGACGTGGATCCCGCGGCCCTGGCCTCCTGCCGGGCCATCCTCGCCGCCAACCCCGCCCTGGCCGCCGCCGTCGAGCTGCGCCTCCAGCGGGACCCCGGCCGCATCTTCGAGGGGGTGACGGCCCCCGGCGAGGCCTTCGACCTGAGCCTCTGCAATCCCCCCTTCCACGCCAGCGCCGCCGAGGCCGCCGAAGGCACCCGGCGCAAGTGGCGCAACCTGGGCCGCCGCCCGCCCCAGGCCCGCAATTTCGGCGGCCAGGGCGCCGAACTCTGGTGCCCCGGGGGCGAAACCGCCTTCGTCACGCGCATGGCCGAGGAAAGCGCCCGCCAGCCTGGCCTCTGCACCTGGTTCTCCAGCCTGGTCTCCCGGTCCGAGAACCTCCCCGCCCTCCGCGCCGCCGTCCTGCGCGCCGGCGCCACCCGCCTGAGGATCCTGGACATGGCCCAGGGCCAAAAGCGCAGCCGCCTCCTCGCCTGGGGCTTCGACCCCCCCGCCGCCACGTAGGCCCGCGCGCCCCTCCGGCGGGTCCGTTCACCGACGCGGGGCGGGCGCTGGCCGATGGGGCCCTTGGCGGGCCGGGCGGAGGACCGAGACTGGGCATGGGAGGCCCCCATGGTCCACATCCTGCTCTGGTTCATCCTCCTGGTGCTGTGCTGGCCCCTGGCCCTGGCCCTGCTGATCCTCCTGCCCCTGGTCTGGCTGGTGCTGCTGCCCTTCCAGATCCTCGGCTTCGCGGTCCACGGGGCGCTGGCCCTGGTGAAGGCGGTCTTCCTGCTCCCGGCGCGGATCCTGGGCCTCTGAAACGGGAAAGGGGATGGGCGGAGCGCCCATCCCCTTCCGTCGGCCGGAGCCGGCCCTACCAGACCTTGATGCGGTCCGCGGGGGCCAGGTAGAGCTTCTGGCCCGGCTTCACGCCGAAGGCCTCGTACCAGGCATCCAGGTTCCGCACCACCGCGGGCCGGAAGTGGCCGGGGGTGTGGGGATCGTTCTGGAGCTGGTTGAGGAGGGCGGCGTCGCGGTACTTGGTGCGCCACACCTGGGCGAAGCCCATGAAGAACCGCTGGTCGCCGGTGAAGCCGCCGACGACCGGGGCGGGCTTGCCCTTCAGGCTGCGGTGGTAGGCGTCATAGGCCATGGTGAGGCCGGCCAGGTCGGCGATGTTCTCGCCCAGGGTCAGCTCGCCGTTGACCTTGGTGCCCGGGAGGGGCTCGTAGTCGGCGTACTGCTTGACCACCTTCTCCGTCAGGGCCGTGAAGCGCTTGACGTCCTCGGGGGTCCACCAGTCGGAGAGCTTGCCGTCCTTGTCGAACTTGCGGCCCTGGTCGTCGAAGTGGTGGCTCAGCTCGTGGCCGATGACGACGCCGATGGCGCCGTAGTTGACCGCGGGGTCGGCCTTGGGATCGAAGAACGGCGCCTGCAGGATGGCGGCGGGGAACACGATCTCGTTCCAGAGGGGGTTGGCGTAGGCGTTGACGGTCATGGGCGTCATGCCCCACTCGGAGCGGTCGATGGGCTTGCCGATCTTGTCCAGGTTGCGCTGGTACTCGAAGTCGGCGGCGCGCATGGCGTTGCCGAGGGCGTCGCCGCGCTCGACCCGGAAGCGCGAGTAGTCACGCCACTTGGAGGGGTAGCCGATCTTGGGGGTGAACTTGGCCAGCTTGGTGCGGGCCTCGGCCTTGGTCTTGGCGTCCATCCAGGGCAGGTTGGCCAGGTGCTGGTCGAAGGCGGCGATCAGGTTCTGCACGAGGGCATCGGCCTGCTTCTTGGCCTCGGGGGGGAAGTACTTTGCGACGTAAAGCTTGCCCACGGCCTCGCCCAGCACCGCGGTGGTCATGTCGACGCCGCGCTTCCAGCGGGGCTGCATCTCGGGCTGGCCCATGAGGACCTTGCCGTTGAAGGCGAAGTTCTCTTCCACGAAGGCCTTGGGGAGGAAGGCGGCGGCGCCCTTCAGGGTGTGGACGGTGAGGTAGTCCTTCCACACGGCCAGGGGCTCGGAGGCCATCAGGCGGGCCGCGCCCTCGATGGCGCTGGGGGTGGTCACCACCAGCTCCTTCTGGGAGGCCACGCCCACGGAGGCGAGGAGGGTCTTCCAGTCCACGCCGGGGTACTTGGCGTCGAGCTCGTCCACCTTGCAGGGGTTGTAGAGCTTGTCGACCTGCCGGGACTGGACCTTGGTCCAGTGGGAGGCGGCGATCTTGGTCTCCAGGTCGTAGACCGCCTTGGCCCGGGCCTCGGCGTCGGGGAGCCCGGCCAGCTTCAGCATGGCGGCCAGGTGGGCCTGGTACTTGGTGCGGATCTCCTTGAACTTCTCGATCTTGACGTCGTAGTAGTCCCGGTCGGGCATGCCGAGGCCGCCCTGGCCCACATAGACGGAGTAGATGGCGGGGTTCTTCAGGTCCTGCATGGGGGACATGCCGACGGGGAGGTCCATGCCCTGCCGCATGGCCTTGCCGAAGGCCAGGGCCAGGCCCTGGGGGTCCTTGATGGCCGCGATGGCGTCCAGGTGGGTCTTGAGGGGGGCCAGGCCCTTCTTCTCGATGGTGGCCTCGTCCATGAAGCTCGAATAGAAGTCGCCCACCTTCTGGGCCTCGCTGCCCTTCCGGGCGCCCTTGGCGGCCGCGGCGGCCTCCACGATGCCCTTGGTGCGCTCCTGGCTCAGGTCGTGCAGGACATGGAACATGCCGAAGCTGGCCTTGTCGGCGGGGATCTCGAGCTTGCGCACGTACTGGCCGTTGACGTAGCCATTGAAGTCGTCGCCGGGGGCGACGGCCGTATCCATGCCGGCCAGATCGATGCCGAAGGTGCCGAGGGTGGGCTTCTGGGCCTTGACCGCGGCCCGGGTCTCAGGCGCGCGGGCGGCGAGGGGCGCCGACAGCACCAGGGCGCCGGCGGCGAGGGCCAGAAGGATTCCATGTCGAGACATACGTTCTCCCTTGGGAATGATCCTGCAAGGGTAACGCGCCTCGGGGACCGCCGGTTTAGCCGGGGCTGTGACCTCGGGCAAGAGTGATCCGGCCCGGAAAGGACTGCGCTACTTGGGGTTCTGGGGCGCGTCCCGCTTGTAGAACTGGGCCTGGCCCATGACGGGGAAGGCCCTGGCCTCGAGCTCCCGGAGCTGGGCGGGCGCGTAGGGGGTGAATTCCCGGGCGATCCGCACGTTCTCCTCCAGCTGGGCCACGTTGTCGACGCCCACGATGACCGTGGAGACCCCGTGGCTGAGCGTGTAGCCCATGGCCTCGCGCATCGTCAGGGTGCCGGGACGGGTGGCCTTCACGGCCCCCCGCTGCTGGGCCACGGGCGGCGGGGTCCAGGAGGCCAGCAGGCGCCCCCGGGCCGGGACCTTCATGCCGATGATCCCCATGCCCTTCTCCAGGGCCAGGGCGAGGAGGGGCTGGAAGGTGAGGTGGTGGGGATCCGCGGCGTTGAAGGCCATGAGCACCGTGTCGAAGGGGAAGCGGCGGATGGCCTCCATGAGCACCTGGGGATCCGTGTGGCCGGAGAGGCCCAGGAAGCGGACCAGGCCCTGCTCCTTGGCCTCCCGGAAGGCCTCGAGGGCGCCGCCCTTGGCGCAGACGGCGTCCACGTCGGCGGGGGTGGCCATGGCATGGAGCTGCCACAGGTCCACGTGGTCGGTCTGCAGGAGCTTGAGGGAGGTCTCCAGCAGGCGCAGGGAGCCGTCCCGGTCCCGGGCGTGGGTCTTGGTGGCGACGAAGGCCTCGGCCCGGCGCCGCTTCAGGACCCGGCCCAGGTACTGCTCGCTCCAGCGGGCCTCGCCCCCGTAGCGGGCGGAGGTGTCCAGGTAGTTGACGCCCAGGTCCAGGGCCCGCTCGATGAGGGGCACGGCGATGGCTTCGTTGTGGGGCTGCTCGATGGCGGCCTGGCCCCCCAGGCTGAAGATCCCGACCAAATGGCCGGTCCGCCCGAGGTTCCGGGTGGGCATGGCCTTGGCGGTGCGGGGGTTCCAGGGTTCGAGGACCGGGCGGGGGGCGGCCGGCGCCGCTTCCTCGGCGCCCAGTCGGGTCGCCATCAGGCCCAGGGCCGCGCCCGCGCCCAGCTTCAGGAGGTCCCGGCGATCGAGGGAGGAGGTGGTCATGGCGGCGCTCCAGGGGGTCCCCAGTTTAGCGCCGCAGACCTCAGGTGAGGCCGGGCCAGTCGGCGGTGCCCCTCGCCCGGGCGAAAGCCTCCCGGATGCGGGCGACGGCCGGGGCCGGCAGGGGGCCCCGCGCCAGAATGCGCAGGTTGGCCTCGGCGCTCTCCCGGCGGGTGGTGCCGATGGACAGCACGTGGGGCCCCGCCAGGGCGAGGCTGAAGCGCAGGGCCAGCTCCGGCCAGGGATCGGGCCCCTGGCCCCCCAGGTCCTCCGGATCCAGGCCCATGGCCTTGAAGCGGTCCACGTAGGGCTTCACGTAGTCCCGGTAGATGCCCTCCTGGGCCTCCAGGGGCTTCCAGCAGGCGTTGGCCACGGTCCGCTTGAGGATGACGCCCTGGCCGCCCCGGGCGGCGGCGGGCAGGGCGGTCTCCAGGTTGGCCTGGTCCACCAGGTTGGCCGAGCACATGAGCACGTCCACGCCGGGCAGCTCCGCGGCGTAGGCGGCCGCGGCGTTGTCCCCCGAATAGCCCGCGAAGCGGATCTTGCCGGCCTCCTTGGCCCTCAGCAAGGCCCCCAGGGCCTCGCCCGCCTTGAGGACCTCCAGGGGGCAGGTGTGGAGGAGCATGACGTCCAGGTGATCCGTGCGGAGGCGGCGCAGGGAACGATCCACCGTCCGGGTCACCACGTCCGCGGACCAGTCCTCGCCGGGCACGTCCGGCAGCTTCCGGCCGCACTTGGACAGCAGGACGAAGTCGCCCCGCCGGTGGGCGACGGCCCCGCCGATCAGCTCCTCGGAGCCCAGGTAGGCCGCCGCCGTGTCGATGACGTTCACCCCCTGGTCCAGGAGGAAGCCCAGCACCTCCGCCGCCCGGTCCGCGTCCGCGCCCAGGTAGCCGATGGGGCCCGCCCCGAAGGCCAGGCGCGAGACCCGCAACCCCGTCCGTCCGAATGTCACCTGGTCCATGGGTGCCTCCCGGGGTCATTGTAGGCGCCTGGGCGACATCCAACAGGGGAGGAGGTCCCATGACCGAGCCCATGCCCAAGGACGGCAACCTGAAATCCCCCGCGACCCGCACCACCGGCGAGGAGGCGCCGGACGCGCCCTGATCATCGCTCCACCCGCCGCGCGGCCCAGATCCGCACATCCTGGCGCTCCACCAGGTGGGCGAGGGCCGGCCGCGGGGGCAGGTGCAGGCCCAGGGGCTCGGCCAGGGTGTTGCTCTGCAGGTCCGCCTCGCAGGGCCGCAGTTCCCACGGGCCGTGGTCGAGGTCGCTGCGGAGCAGGCCGCCGTCCCGGGCCCGGGTGTAAAGGGCGAAGCGGGAGGTGAGCCAGTCCTCCAGGCTTCCGGGCACGGGCCGGAAGGGCGCGCCCACGGCGCGGTAGCGGCCCGTGAACGAGGCGGAGGGCGCCCCCCGGTGGGTGCGCCAGCTGGCGAAGTGCACCCAGCCCCCGCCGCGCACGTGGGCCATGCGGGCCCGCAGGTAGGGGAGGCGCGGGTGGATGCGGGCGGCCCGGACGAGGAGGGCCTTGTCCGCGTCCAGGCTGAAGAACCATATGCCGGGCTTCCGTCCGTCGGTCACGTACGTGCGCAGGTTCAGCTCCAGGTACGAGGCCGCGCCGGGAATGGGGGGGAGCCAGCGGAGGCGGGTGCCGGAGACGGCGAAGGGCACGATGCCCAGCCAGGCGACGCCCTGGTGCGTGTCCAGGGTCAGGCCCTTCGGCAAGCGGCACGCCAGGGCCTCCGCCGGCACGGGCCAGTGGAGGAAGGCGAGGTCGTTCCAGCGCATGGCGAGGAGCCAGGGGCCGGGGGGCGGTGCGGTGTCAGGTCGAGCGTCCATGGTGCCTCCCGCGGGGTCCCGGACCCCGGTGGAGGGTTGGATGCTACCGGCCCCCCGGATAATGGGCCTGGAGTTCGCGCAGCACCCAGGCGTTCCCCTTCTCGAAGAAAGCCTTCATCTTCTGGGATTCCTCGTCCGGTCCGTAGCCGACCATGGCCACCCGCAGGCGCGTGGCCCCCTTCCCTTCGGGCGTGAGGGTGAAGACCGTCCACACCCTGGCGTAGGCGTTCATGAACGGGAAACCCTTCGGCGGCCGATGGATGCGGGTCACGAGGACGCGCCCCGGGTCGTAGGCCACGATCTCCGTGTGGATGGCCGCCTCCGAATCCAGGGGGACCTTGGGGTCGTAGGCGGTGCGCAGGAGCCCGCCGGGCCGGAAGTCGATGTCCGCCGCTCCCACGCCCAGCTTCAGGACCCCCTCGGCCGTGGTGAGCACCCGCCAGAGCTCCTCGGGCGGCGCCTGGATCACCGCTTCGGTCACCAGGGGCGTCATTTCGGCGGGCCCGGCGGCCAGGACCCAGGTCAGGAGAACGGGGACGGCGCGGATCATGGGGCCTCCGGGGGGCCCAGCATGCCGCAATCCTCCGGCCCTGTCACCCCTTCGCGCGCACCCGCGCCACGGCCGCCTCGAGCTGGGCGCGGGAGATCAGGCCATCGGACGTGGCCCGGAGGCCGCAGGTGTGCCGGGCCCCCAGCTGGCCCCGCAGCGCGGCCTCCTCCAGCGACCGGCCCTCCAGGACGTAGGCGGTGAGGAAGCCCACGGCCAGGGCGTCCCCGGCGCCGTTGGTGTCGAGCACGGGCGTGCCCGTGTCCACGGCCGGAAAGAACCGCACCTCCCGCCCGGTGGCCACGGCGCAGCCCTGGGCGCCCCGGCCGCAGACCACCACCCGGTCCGGCCGCTGGGCGGCGAGGCGGCGCATGAAGGGCGCCGGATCCGGGAAGTTGGTCCCCGAGAAGAAGAGGAGGTCCGCCGCCTCCATGAAGTCGCGCCGGTAGGGATCCGCGGGGTCCACCACGTCCTGGAGGTCGCAGGCGATGCGGAGGCCCGCCTCCCGGGCCAGGGGCAGGAGGCGGCGGGCCCAATCCGGGATGTTGACGTGGGCCAGGCGGGCGCCCGCCATCACCGCCCGGCAGAGGGCGGGGTCCGGATCCGCGTGGCGCTTGCAGTCGTAGAAGTTCTTCCGGCGGCCGTCCCCGTACATGAAGTTCACGCTGCGGGCCGTGCCGCCGGGATCCGGGGCGAGGGCCCGCACATCGATGCCGTCCGCCGCCAGGGTCTCCCGGATGGCGCGGCCGGCGAAGTCGTCCCCCACGTGGCCGATGAAGCCCGTGCGCAGGCCCAGCCGCGCGTAGCCCCGGCTGGCATAGCCGCCGGCCTGCCCCACGCAGTCCAGGTTCTCCGTGAAGTTGGCCTCCACCTCGAAATCGATGTCCCGGCCCGGCAGGTACACGTTGGTGTCCAGGCCCACGCATCCGATGACGACGACATCCAGGGGGTGGCCCATGGGGTCCTCCGGCGGGCGCTTCGACCGGCCCCCCGCATCATGGGCGCCCTCGAAGGGACCGTCAACCGAGGGTGGCGCCGCCGTTCCGCCGGACCCGGGCCGCGCGGACCAGGTGGCCGAGGCCGGCGGCCAGCGCCACCAGGGCCGCGCCGCCATGGACCCAGGCGAAGGCCGCCCGGAGGCCGGGGGCCACCGCCACCTGGACCAGGTAGCCGCTGAGGACGAGCACCGGGGCCGCCACCCCGACGAGCACCCCCGTGCGCCGGCCGGGCACGCCCCCGCCCCGGTAGGCGGGCAGGGCGTGGAGGCCCGCCACGACCCCCAGGATGAAGACCATCACCGGGCCCGCCAGCACATGGGCGTGCTGGAGCCCCGCCTGCCAGGGATGGGCCTCCGGCCCGAACTCCGTCATCCGGGCGCCGAAGTAGCGGGTCCACCCGTAGCCCAGCCCCGTGGCCGTGCTGGCCGCCGCGGACCAGCGGAAGAGGATGCGCACCGGCCGGCTCACGGGTGGATCCCGTACAGCACCTGGGCCAGGGCCAGGCCCCGCCGGGCGGCGTCCGTGAGCGCGCCCGCGGTGAGGGTCGCCCCGGAGAGGGGGCGGATGCCCCGCTTCAGGGCCAGGTCGCCATCCAGCCGCCGCCCCTGGAACTGGCGGAGCCAGGGTTCCCGGGCCTGGTAGTCCGGCGGTTCCCGGAAGGCCACCAGCTCCACCCGGAGGATCCGGCCGTCGGCGCCCACGGCCACCAGCACGGTCTCGTCCAGGGTCCGCACCCGGTGGGTGTCCAGGAAGGCCACCCCCACCCGGACCCCGCCGCGGGTCGCCTCGAAGGCCACCGCCGAGGGCCGGACCGGCGTCCCCGCCAGGGCCTGGGCCTCCCTCGCCTGGGCCTCGGTGAGGGCGTGGTCCCGCTTCTGCAGCGCGGCGCCCGGGAAGGCCAGGGCCGCCGCCTCCTGGGGGGCGGGAAAGGCGCCGGTCAGGGGCGCGGCCAGAAGCGCGGCCAGGACGAGGGACGGCTTCACGGGGCCTCCTTCAGGTAGATGGGATGGAGGGCCTGGAAGGCCCGGGAGGCCCGGGGCGGCGCCCCGTGGCCCAGGAAGAGCGCCGCCACCCCGTTCCGCTCCGCCCAGGCGAGCCCCGCCCGGGGGCCGAGCACGTAGAGGGCCGTGCTGAGGATATCGGCCTCCAGGCCCCCGGGGGCCACCACGGCCACGGCCCCCCAGTCCGGGCAGGGCCGGCCCGTGCGGGGATCCAGCAGATGGCGCCCCCGCTCCGCGCAGCCGCTGGTGCTCAGGGAGGCGTCCACCAGGCGGAGGCGGACCCGGGCCCGCGACCGGTCCCGGGGGTCGGCGATGTCGGCGGGCCAGGCCCCGCCCCAGGCCAGGAGCTGGCCCCCGAAGTCCAGCAGGCCCCGGGCGGCGCCCCGGGCCTGGGCCTCGGCCCGGGCCCGGTCGAGGGCGTAGCCCTTGAGGAAGCCCCCCTCCTCCAGCTGGGCCCCGCCCGTGAGGCGGATGGCCGTGGGCCCCACCTCCAGCCGGGCGATGCCCGAGGCCGCCCGGGCCGCCGCGAGCTCCGCGGGGCCGGGCCGGGCGCCCCCCGTGCGCAGGCCCCAGGCCGCCACGAGGGTCCCCAGCACGGGATCGAAGGCGCCCTCCGTGCGTTCGCTCCAGGCCCGGGCCAGGCGGAGCAGGTCCAGCCAGGCCCCGTCCAGGGGGGTCCAGGCCTCCCCCGCCCCGTTGGCCCGGCTCCAGGCGCTATCCGGCCGCCAGGTGGAGCAGGCGGCCTCGATCCGGGCCACCTCGGCCAGGGCGGCCTCGGCGGCGGCCGGGGGCAGGTCCGCCAGGGTGAGGCGGGTGCCCATGGCCAGGACCGTGCGGTCCACAGGATGGGGGGGTTGAAGGGCGGGCGGCATCATAATAGCGAGTCTCAATCTCAACACGAGGGGCCAACCCGGTCAAGCCCCCCCGACAGGCCCAGCGCCTCCCCACCCGTCTTCTGGGCCGCGCCGGCGGGCGCGGACCACGGGGGGCGGAGGCGCTGGGGAGCGCGGGGTCCGCGGCTACAGCTTGCAGCGCACCTGCAGGGCCACGATGTCCACCTTGTTGTGGTAGGTGCCCGACAGGTTGCCCCGCAGGAAGTCCGGGCTGCCCGGCGTGGCCTTCAGGTCCAGGACGGAATCCTTGGCGAAGAGGTGCGTGTAGGCCACGTCCATGGACACCTTGGCGGTGAAGGCGTAGCCGACGCCCACGGAGGCCCAGAAGCGCTCGGCGTCGGGGATGCGCGGGGTGCGGTAGGTGTCGGTGGTGGGGGTCTGGTCCAGGGCCACGCCGGCCCGGAAGGTCCAGGGGCCCGCGGGCTGCCAGGTGGCGCCCACGGAATGGAACCAGGAGTCCTTCCAGTTCTCGACCGTCACGGAATCGGCCTGGCCGGTGGCGAAGGCGATGCGGATGTCCTGGAAGTGCGTCCAGAAGGTGCGGGCGGTCTCCGCCTGGAGGGTGACGCCGGGGAAGGCCTCCCAGGCCGCCCCGAGGGAGGCGGTGGCGGGCTGGTTCGCCATGGGCCGCGCGCCCCCGTCCTTGAAGACCCCGGCCAGGGGCGCGGGGACGCCCTCGTAGTGCACGTCGCCCTTGAGGCGGTAGTCGATGGCGGAGCGGTACGAGGCCCCGAAGCGGAGGGTGGACGACGGCTCGAAGAGCACCCCGGCCTTCCAGCCCAGGCCCCAGCGCTTGCCCTGCACCTTGGCGAAGCCGTCCGCCGAACCCGGCGCGTAGCCCGGGACGTGGTAGGCGGCGGCCACGGCCCCGAAGTCCACGGCATTGCTCAGCTCGGCGTCCACGTGGCGGGCGGCGAGGGCGGCGCCCACGGACCACTGGCGGTTGACGCGCCAGGCGATGCTGGGCGCGAGCTCGATGATGGTCATCTCCGAACGGAGGGCGTGGTAGCGGCCCATCCAGCCGGAGGAGTATGAGCTACTCAACCCGAAGGGGCTGTTGAGGGACAGCCCGAGCTTGAGATCCGGGCTCAGGCTCCAGAGGGCGGCCAGGGCCGGCAGCGTCGCCGTCTCGCCCGCATCGCCCCCGTTCCCGCCGGAGATGGTGGACCCGCCCAGGGTGGTGGCCCGGGTGGCCTTCCCGTCGACCAGGCGCGCCGAGGGCTTGATGGTGCTGAACCCGGCCACGATCTCATTGCCGTCGAAGCGGGTGAGGGTGGCCACGTTGAAGAACATGCCGCCGACGTCCGTGCCGCCGGCGCTGATGCCGGCGTAGGCGTTGCCCTGGGCGCTCGGGCTCTGCTCCCGCAGCTGGAAGCCGGAGGCGCCCAGGGGGAGGGCGGCCAGGATGGCGACCAGAGGAAGGCGGAAGGCGCCCCGGAGGGGGAGGGAGGAAGGATTCATCATGAGGGCCCCGATGGTCAAAAGAGCAAGCCTACCAATGAACCTCGTCTTACGTAACATCAAAAATGAATGAGAGTCAGTTCTATTTGATCCGGTTCCACTTAGCGGAGGCCCTTGCGTGACCGGCCGGGCAGGTGCATCCTGGTCCCGGAGTCTGGATGCGCCTGATGCCCACGACAACCTGGATGATGCCGGAGCTTGCCGGCGGCTCCCGCTAGGAGCCGATCCCGCGTCGAACCGAGCGGCCCCGCCTGGGGCCTGCGCTGACATCCTTCCAGGAATCCAACCATGCATCAGCCTGCGAACGCCTTGCCGGGCCACGCCCCGGCGTCTCGCCCCTTCGAATCCCTCCAGCCCTGGGGCTGGTCCCCCGCCCTCGCCGAGGTCTGCCAGGACCGTTGTCCCCCTGGCGCCGAGCCCGGCCGCGTCGTCGCGGCCAGCCGGGGCCTCGCCCTCGTCCAGACCGCCACCGGCGAAACCTGGTGCGCGCCCACCGGCCGCTTCCGGGCCCGCCTCCAGGCCGAGGACCTGACCCTCTGCGCCGGCGACTGGCTCCTCCTTGAACGCCCGCCCGGAGACGGCCGGGCCTCCGCCCTGGACCTGCTGCCCCGGGGGCCGTCCCTCACCCGCCAGGGCGCCAGCGGCCGCCCCCAGGTCCTCGCCGCCCACCTGGACGTGGTCTTCCTCGTCATGGGCCTCGACCGCAACTTCAACCTGCCCCGCCTGGAGCGCCTCCTCGCCCTGGCCTGGGGCAGCGGCGCCCGGCCCGTGGTCGTGCTGACCAAGGCCGACCTCGCCGGCGAGGCCGGGCCCTTCGTGGCCCGGGTGGAGGGGGTCGCCCCCGGCGTGGCCGTCCTCGCCGTGTCCGCCCTGACGGAAACGGGCCTGGACGGCCTCCGCGCCTGCCTCCCGCCCGGCGCCACCGCCGTGCTGGTGGGGTCCTCCGGCGCAGGCAAGTCCACCCTGCTCAACGCCCTCATGGGGGAGGCGGTGCGCCGGACCCGGGAGGTCCGCGCCTCCGACGGCCGCGGGCGCCACACCACCTCCCTCCGGGAACTGTTCCGGCTCCCCGACCTGGGCTGCCTCATCGACACCCCGGGCATCCGGGAGGTGGGGCTCTGCGCCGGGGGCGCCGACCTGGACAGCACCTTCTCGGACCTCGCCGCCTGGGCCGCCTCGTGCCGCTTCCGGGACTGCACCCACGGCGCCGAGCCGGGCTGCGCCGTCCAGGCCGCCCTCGCCGAGGGCCGCCTCGACCCCGAGCGCTACGGCCACTACCTGCGCCTGCGCCGGGAGGTGGCCTTCGAAGCGGCCCGGAGCGACGCGCGCCTGTGGCGGGAGCGGGAGGACAAGTGGAAGCGCATCGGGAAGATGTTGAAGCAGATGAAGAAGGAGCGCCCATGAGCCGGGACCTCCGCCCCCCGGCCCAGGCCCCCGGGGACGCCTTCCTCTGCGCCCACTGCGGCGCCACCGTCCCCGGCGAGGCCCTGGGCACCCGGCAGCGCAACCACTGCCCCCGGTGCCTGGGCAGCCTCCACGTGGACGTGGCCGTCGGGGACCGCCGCAGCCTCTGCCGGGGCCTCATGGACCCCATCAGCCTCTGGGTGCGCCAGGGCGGCGAAGTGGCCCTCCTCCACCGATGCCGCCGCTGCGGGACCATCCGCTCCAACCGGGTCGCCGGCGACGACGACCCGGACCTCCTCCGCGGCCTCCTCCGGGGCCTGGAGGAGGCCGTGGGGTGAGGCCCGCCCCCCCGCGGCCATCGCCCGCGGGGGCTCCCCGCTCAGAGTTGGAAAGCCGCCAGGGCCTGGGAGAGGTCCTCCGAGATCCGGGCCAGGCCCTGGGCGGTCCGGGCCACCTCCTGGACCGCCACCGACATTTCGTGGGCGCCGGAGGCGGACTGGCCGAGTTCCTGGGTGACTTCCTCCAAGCGCTGGGAGACATCCACGGCCGTCCGCCCCTGCTCCTCGGTGGCGACCCCGATCTCTTGCATCATGCGGGCCATGGTGGTGATGGCCTGGTGGATTTCCTCCAGAAGCCGGTTGGCGGTGGCCACGTTCGTTTGGCCCGCCTCCACGGCCTCTCGCCCCTCCCCCAGCATCCCTTCGATCTCGATCGCGGCTTGGCGACTGCGCTCGGCCAGCTTGCGCACCTCCTCCGCCACCACCGAGAACCCCTTGCCATGGGCTCCCGCCTTGGCCGCCTCTATGGCGGCGTTCAGGGACAAGAGGTTGGTCTGCCCGGCGATGGCCTGGATCACCTGGACCGAACGGGCGATGGCCTGAGTGGTTTCATGGATGCGCGCCATGCCCCCGGCCATGGCCGACCCCGCCTGGGCGCCCGAAGCGGTGGCCTGGACGGCGGCGTCAGAGCGCCCAGCCGATTCCCGGACATGACCCGCGACCTGCTGAAGGCTGGCCGTGAACTGGCTGATGGCCGCGGCCACAGCCTCGGTCGAGGCGTGGATGGCCTCGCCGCCCTTGGCGATCTGGGTGGTGGTCGCGGAGATCTGTTCGGCGGACGCCGACAACTCATTGGCTCCGCTGGCAACAGAGGCGGAGGCGTCCTGCACGTGGCGGAGGGTCTCCTTCAGGTGGGCCGTCATGCGCTGGAGGGCCCCCACCAGGGTCCCCACCTCGTCCCGGGAGTCCACCCGCAGGTCCACCCGCAGGTCCCCCTGGGCAATGCGTTCCGCGGCCCGAACGCTTTCCGCGAGAGGACGGGTAATTATGCGCCCGATCCCCAGCCCCAAAGCCACCCCCGCGCCCACCCCACCGGCCACGAGGAGGACGGTCAGGAGCCAGGTTCGCCCGTAGAGCTGGGCGTTCGTCAGGGTCAGGCGCTCGGAGTGCTCCTGTTTCATTTGGGCCAGCGCGTCGACGATGCCCTGGACGGGCTGGACCCGCTGGGCCCCCTCCCCCAGCGAAAGCCGGGCAGCCTCCCGAGCCGCGCCCAGGGGTTCCCGGGCCGCCGTCTCCACAATCCTTCGACTGACAGGCAACCATGCCCGCAGCGTGTCCTCCAGGCGGCTCAAGGTCGCCCGCCCCTTGTCGGTGTAGTAGAGGGGACGGACGCTCACCAGGTGCCGCTGGAGGGCAGCCTCGGCGCGGTTGTATTCGGCCAGCCGATTGGCCCTCGTCGATGCATCCGCCGCCAGGATGATGTCCTTTTCGGCCGCGAGCATGGCCTGGATCTCGGAGCCCGCCTCCTCGGCGAAATACAGCCCGGTCATTTCCGTCCGGAACATCGATTGGCCGTTCTCGTGGAAGGTGGCCATGTTCCGCAGGCCCAGGGCTCCGATCAGGAGGCTCATGACGGACATGAACCCGATCAGCGCAAGGAGTTTCTTCTGGATGCTCAGGTCTTTCAGGAATTGCATCTCATGCTCCAAGCGGGGGTTCAACCGAGGTTGGTGAGGCCGAGGCCTTTGAGGTACTGGGCGAAGGCCATGTCCCGGACCTGGATGTGTTGGGTCAGCCAATCCCCGAGGAAGCGCGCCACTTCCAAGGTGCGGAGGTTCGCGGCCTGCCGGTCCCACTGCTCCTTGAACACCCCCACGTCCTGGATGAGCTGATAGTGCTCAAGGCTGTGGGCGGCCCGCTCCGGGTAGGCATGCCGCTGCATGGCCTCCTCTTCGGTCCGGAAATGGCGAGCGGTGTAGACGACCAGGAAGTCCAGCGTCTTGCCCACGTGGTCCCGGGGCTGGCCGCTCTGGAGTCCCGCGTAGAAATCGTTCACGGCGGTGAACAGGGTGCGGTGCTGCTCATCGATGGTCGGGATGCCGGTCATGAATCGGTCGTGCCAGGCAACAAGGGCCATGCGTCCTCCTTCAGGGTTCAGGGGTGGGGGGATTGGGCCGGACGGCGGTACGGAGCGCGGTCCGCAGCTCGGCGGGCGTGAAGGGCTTGGGCAGGAAACAAAGCGTGGGATCGCCCTCCAGCAGGGCGGAGACCTGGGCGTCCATGTGGCCTGAAACGACGATCACCGGCTGCCCGGGGCACAACTGCCGGATCCGTGGCAACGTTTGCGGGCCGTTCAGGACGGGCATGTTCATGTCCAGGACCACCACGTCCGGGCGGAGACCGCTTTCCAACTGCACAAGGGCCTCCAGGCCGTTCTCGGCCGTGCGCACTTCGTGCCCGAGCGCCTCCAGCGCGTCCCGCTGGGCCGCGCGCACCAGGGGGTCGTCCTCGACCAGCAGCACCCGGCGCCGCGGGTCGGCGCCCTCGTCCGGAAGCTCCTCGGGGCCCGGCCCCTTCACGGGGAGCACCCGGCTCGCGGGGAACCGGAGCAGGGCGCGGGTCCCCTCTCCGGGCCGGCTCGTCAGCACCAGCTCGCCGTCGTGGGCCTGCATGGTCCCGTAGACCATGGCGAGGCCGAGGCCGGTGCCCTTTCCCTGCGGTTTCGTCGTGAAAAACGGCTCCATGGCGCGCTTGAGGACCTCGGGCGGCATGCCCTCCCCGGAGTCGGCCACCTCCAGGTCCACCGAGCCGTCCGGGCCGGCTCCGGTCCGGAGGAGGAGGGCGCCTCCGGCGGGCATGGCGTCCACCGCGTTCACGCACAGGTTCATGAGGGCATGGCTGATGGCCACCCCATCGGCGAGCACCGGCGCCAGATCCGGCTCCAGCTCCAGCCGCACCTGGATCCGCTTGAACGTGGTCGAACTCAGGAGCTGACACACCTCCTGGACCACCTCGTTGAGGTCGGTCCCCTCGGTCCGCGCCAGGCCCTGCCGCGCAAAGAACAGGATGCTCTTCACCACCTCCCGTCCCCGATCGCAGGCCTTGACGATGGTGCCCATGCGCCGCGCGAGGGCCGACCCGGGCTCCGCCGCGCCCTCCTGGAGGGAGGCGATGGCCAGGATGGCGGCGAGGACATTGTTCATGTCGTGGGCGACGCCGCCGGCGAGGATGCCGAGGCTCTCCAGGCGCTGGACCTGCGCCAGGTGGGCTTCCAGCTCGAGCCGGGCCTTCTCCGAGGCCTTGCGCTCGGTGATGTCCTGGATCACGCCGACCATCCGCTGGACCCGGCCCATGGGATCCAGCTGGAACTCCCCCCAGCCGTGCACCCACCGGGTCTCCCCGGTGGCGGGCCGGACGATGGCGTATTCCCTGTCGAACCGGGACCGGTCCTCGAGGATCCGGACCAGGTAGGCGCGCATGGCGTCCCGCTGATCCGGCGCCACCATGGAGATCCAGCCCTCGACGGTCTTCGGGTGGCCGGGGCCGATGCCCAGGATCCGGTCCAGGTTCGGGGTGCAGACCCAGGCGCCGTTCTCGACGTCGAGGCCGTAGGCCCCCAGGTTGCCCACCGCCTGGGCCTGGTCCAGGATGCCGTTGAGCTCCCGCAGGTCGGCCTCCGCCCGGCGTCGCGCGGCGTCGCGGTCGAGCTGGCGGATCGCGCTGGACAGATCCCGGGAGACCTCCCGGAGGAGACCCACCCCGGCGCCCGTCAGGCTCGCGGCTTCCGCCGCATGGACCACGAGGAGGCCGCGGACCCCCTCTCCCCGGACCAGGGGGAACACCGCTACCGCGGAAAGCCCATCCCAGCCGGGCGCCCAGGGCCGGGGCGGGGCCGCGTCCCTTCCCGCGCGGAGCACCAGGGCGTGGCCGTCCCGGAGGCTTCGGCCCTGGGGGCCCTCGTCGAGGACGCCCAGATCCGGCGGCGGTCCGCCCTTTCCGGCCTGCGCGGAGAGGGGCGCCTCCCCGGCCTCCGCCTCCAGGCTGACCCAGGCCCAGGGGAAGCGCCCGGTTTCGGCGAGGATCCGCGGCGTCTTGCGCAGGAGGTCCGGCAGGTCCCGCGCGTCGGCGATCGCCTGGTGGATGCGCGCCCGGGTCGCGTGGATGCGGTTGAGGCTGCGCATGAGCCGCGCCCGCTCCCGGGTCTGGGTCAGGTCCCGGACCAGGACCGCGACCCAAGGGATCCCCGCCAGGGTGACCGGGCGGAGGGTCTCCTCCACGGGAAAGAGGGTGCCATCGCGGTGCTGATGGTGGGTTTCCACCCGGACCATCTGCCGCCGCCGCACCCGCTCCAGAATCGCCGGGAAGGCGGCAGCCTCCATGGCCCCCCGCAAAGCGCCGAAGGGCAGGCCCCGCAGGGAATCGGACGACCTTCCGTAGGCCGCCTCCGCGCGGGCATTGGCCTCCTGGATCCGGCCCTGGGCGTCCAGGAGGAAGACGATGTCGCTGCCCAGGTCCAGGAAGAGGTCCAGGCGGTCCTGCAGGGCCCGCCGTTCCACCCGCGCCTCGAGCCGGGCGCTGGTTTCCGCCTCCGCTTGCCAGGCCAGCCAGGCCCGGATGGCGAAGGCCGCCCCCGCGCACAGGGCCGCGAGGACCCCGAATTCGCGGATGGATTTGGCGTGGTAGGGCGCCAGGAACCCATCAACGCTGGCGGTCGCGGCCAGCATCCACGGGGTCCCCGTCACCGCCAGTTGGTAGGTGAGGTTCTGGCCCCCGCCGGGTGCGTTCAATCGGGTCAGCCCCGCCGGGGCTTCGGCGAGGCAGCCCCCGAGGGCCCCCGACTGACAGGCTTCCAGGCGGGACGGCGCCTCCCCGGATCCCAATTGGAAGCCGTGCCCCGGGTGGCCCTGGAACAGGTGGATTCGCATGCGCTGGGAGGCGGCCCAGGCGTCCAGGATCGGCTGGACCGCCTGGGCCGGATCCGTGCGGAGTTCCAGGGTGCCCATGAGAGCCCCATCCCGGTCGCGCCGGATGGGCACCCACTGCGAAAGGCGGATGCCCCCCCCTGCGTCCCGCAGGGCCAGGGGCGCGGCGCCGCCAGGTGGAGGCGCCGCGGGGGGGATGCCCGGCGGCAGGGCCAGGACCCGCCGCCCCGCAGCATCATGGAGCACGAGCGCCTCATAGCCGGCATGCCCCCGGAGCGCCTCCAGCCACGCGCGGAAGTGCCCTTCCAGGGCCGCCGGATCCTTGAGCACCGGCTCGAAATGTCGGGTGAGCAGATTCCCCGCCGTCAGGAGGGTGGCATCCGCCCGCCGGTCCCGGTGCCACCCCGCCAGATCCAGGGCCTTCAGGGTCCCGATGGCCTGGAGCTCGGCGCTCTGGGCCCGCCACTCCCGGTCTACCTCCACCCGGAGACGGCGGGTTCCGGCCACCCCGAGGATGGCCGTGATGCCGAGGTAGCCCAGGAAGGCCGAGAGGGCCAGTTCCTGGCCCTCCGAACGCTTCGCGGGCCTGCCGAAGAGCGCGAGGGGCCAGGCCCGGAGGCCGAGCCGCAGGATGAGGCCGGCCCCCAGCAGCCACAGCAGCAGGGCCGCCCCTGGCTCCAGGCCCCAGCCCGGCCCGACGCCGAGGGGATGGGGCAGCCCGGCCAGATGGTGGTAGATCCCGAACCCGCCCAGAAGCAGGGGCACCAGGCCCAGGGTCGCGGCCAGGTGGGGGCGATGGCGGGCGGCCCCCTCCGCCGCCGCCAGGGCCAGCCCCGCGGCGGCCACGGGCCCCGTGAGCCCCCAGGCCGCCGCCGGCGCCCCAGGCCCCCGGAGGACATGGGCCGCGGTTCCCGCCACCAGCAGGACCCCGAGGGCCGCCAGCAGGGCCTGCTGGACCCGGGGCCCCACCGTGGGGACCTCGGCGAGGAGCAGGGCGAGGCTCAGCCCCCCGAGGCAGGCCGATTCAAGCCCCCCCAGCCTCAGGACGGGGCTGCCGGAAAGAAAGCCGACAACCCCCAGCCAGGCGGTGGCGCTCGCCATGAGGAGGCACCCGCGCGCCGGATGGGTCATCGGATGGAGGTGCTCGTTCGGGGGATTCATGCAGCTCCGGAAAACGAAAAAAGGCACAACCGCCGCGACCAGCGCGGCAGTTGTGCCTAACGACTTGCGGATTCCTCAGCACCCGCCCGTCAAGGCGTCCCACTCAACAAGCGGAACGAATTTGAGCGGAAGTGTAAATTAAGTTACAGCATGTTGTCAAAACCAAATGAGCCGGTCCAGCCGGTTGTCCGCGCGCATCCCGTCACACCTTCAGCAGGTGCTCGAGGTTCTGCCGCACCTGGGCCAGGCTGCGCGATTTGAAGGCGTTCTTCGTGCGTTCCAGGATCTGCACGCAGTCCTGGATGACCTCCCGGTGCACCGCCATGCGCGGGCAGCGCTCCACCCTGCACGTGGCGAGGTCCGCGGCCTGATCCCGGGTCAGGTCGAGGAGCGTCTGCATGTCCAGCAGGGTGCCTGCGAGGTTTCCCACCGCCAGCCGAAGGAAGTCGTGAGCCATGCTGATCTCCCCCACCTGGGCGCCGGACGGGATGCGGGACCGCATGAGGCGGAGATCCTCGTTCCAGTGGGCCAGACGATCCTGGCTGTCGCGGATGACGCGCCGCACCCGGGTCTCTTTCACGACCTTCCGCACCTGGTCCACTAGGTCGGGGAAGGGCACGGGCTTCACCATGTAGGCCGCCACCGGAAGCTGGATGGCGTCGATCGCCGTCTCCAGCGCCGGGAAGGCCGTCACGAGGATCACCTGGACGCAGGGATCGAGGGCCGCCGCGGACCGCACGAAGGCGAGGCCGTCCTCCCCCGCCAGCAGGATGTCGGAAATGATCCCATCGAAGGGCCGGCTGCCCATCAGGACCAGCGCCTCGGCCGAGTCCGCCGCGGTCTGGACCTCGAATCCGCTTCGCGCAAGGAGTTCGGCCGTACTTTCCCGGAAGGTCTGTTCGTCGTCCAGCAGGAGAATGCGGTCGCATCCCTGGCAGGGTTGGGTGGTCATGGGGGCGTCTCCGGTTTGAGCAGGGCTCCCGGCCCCGACCCGTGGGACAGGGGGATCCTGGCGTGAAAGGTGCAGCCCCCGCCGTCGCCGTTGGCGTGGGACAGGTTTCCGCCCATGACTTCCAGAAGCCGGCGCGAGATGGAGAGGCCCAGGCCGAGGCCGCTCTCCGCGCCGCCCTTCTTGGTGGTGAAGCCCGGTTCCAGGATTCGCTCCCGCCAGGCCTCGGGCACCCCGGCGCCCTCGTCGGTGACGTCCAGGCAGAGCGTATCCCCCTCGATCCGGGCGCCGCAGGTGATCCGGCCGCCCTGGGGCGAGGCATCGATGGCGTTCTGGACAAGGTTGTACAGGACCTGGCGGATGGGGTTCACGTGGACGACCGCGCGCAGGGCGGGATCGGGGAGGTCCAGGCAGAGTTCGGCCTTCCGGGCCCGGGCCCGGGTCGCCAGCAGGGTCTGCACGTCCCGCAGCATCCCGGCCACCTCCGTGTCCACGGGGGTGTAGTCCACGGGCCGGTTCAGTTCGTAGAGCACCTTCACGATCGTACTGATGCGGCCGATCTCGACCTTGATGAGATCCGCGAAGCGCCGGTCGGGGTGATCGGCAGGAATGGCGGCCTCGACCAGGAGAAAGGCGTTCTGGATGCCCGCCAGGGGCCCGTTGATCTCGTGGGCGACATAGGCCGCCATCTTCCCCTTGGCGATCTGGGCCTCCATGGCCACGCCCATCAGCTCCTGCCGGCGGCGCTGGGTGACGTCCTGGATCGTGCCCATCAGCGTCCCCCGGGTGCAGGGGGGCCCAGGCTCCCGCTGGACGCGGACATGGACCCAGAGGCCCGGACCCATCCCGCCGCCCCCGATGGCCATCTCCTCCTGGAAGCGGGGATCCGCCTCCATCCCGGCCCGAAGCCAGCGGTCGAAGGCTTCCGAATGCAGGATCTCCCGCAGCTGCCCGATCACCCTGGGCGGGGCCTCCTCCAGGCCCAGAAGGCGGTTGAGCGTGACCGAGGTCTCCACCTTGCCGGTCCCCAAGTCCACGCAGAAATGCCCCAGGCGCGCCAGCTCCTGGGCCTCCCGCAGGGCCCACTCGCTGCGCCGGAGCGCCTCGAGGGCCAGTTGCCGCTCGGTGATGTCATGGACGATCGAAAAGAGCGCATCCTCCCCCCGCACGTGGATCGGCACGCTTTCCACCGAGACCGTGCGGATCAGGCCGCTCGCCAACCGGTGGGGGAACACGAACCGGTTGTGGCGGGAGGTCGTGGCCCGGGCGAGCTCATCGAGGACGAATTCCTTCGACAGCAGGTTGATGTCGCTGATGACCATGCGCTTCAGCTCGTCCAGCGGATAGCCGTAGAACGCGCTGGCCGCGGGGTTCGCGGCCAGGATCTGACCGTCCCGGGGCCGGATCAGCAGCATGATCGCCGTGTGGCTCTCGAACATCAGGCGGAAGCGGTGCTCGCTCTCCGAGAGTCGGTCCCGGATGGCCTTCTCCTCCGTGATGTCCTGGGTGGTGACGATGCGCACCCACTCCCCGCGAAGCGTGGTCGTCCGACCCGACAGGCTGCCCCAGAAGGTGCGCCCCGACAGGCTCCGCATCCGGCATTCCAGGCGGTCGACCTTGCCCGTCGCCTGGAGGCCCGCCACGAACGCCTCGAGGCAGGCGGGGTCCTCATAGACGGTGCCCGCCGTCTCCCCTTCGAGGGAATCCAGCTGGAGCCCGAGCAGGGCGATGGCGGGCGGGTTCGCGTAGAGGATCTTCTGGGTGACCATCGAGACCACGGTGATGGGCAGAGGGGATTCATCCACCGTGTCCACCGCCAGGTGCAGGCTGTCGGCCTGCCGCGCCTCCTTGCGCGCCGCCTCCGTCACGTCCTCGGCGTAGCCCCGGAACCCCAGGAATCGGCCATCCTGTCCCCGCTGGGGCACCGCCCGGCAAAGCCAGGTCCTGTCCCCGTCCAGGCCCGCCCTGAAACGGATGGCCAGGGGAAGCCGCGCCGCCAGCGCCTCCTCCCAGGCGGCCCTGCAGGGCTCCCGGTCCGGCCCCCAGACTTCATCCAGCCAGACGGGAGGCGCGGGTGCGCCCGTCGCATCCGTCTCCCAGAAGACAAGGTGGGGGGTTCCATCCAGGCGGAGGAACCCTGTCGCCTCGCGGCGCGGGTCCCGGGGGGCACCCTCGAGGGCCTGTTTGCGGAAGGGAGCCAAGATCATCTCCTGGGAACATTCGGGAGCCCGCGCGAACCCAGGGGGCGAACCGCCCCCCACCGCCCCGGCTCCGGTGGACGTGGCAGACATTTTCCATGAAATACCCTGGCCCTCGCCACTGTCTGCTCGTGGCGGAGCCCGGTCCGCTCAGGACACCTTGAACTGGCCCAGCGTCTGGGACAGGTCGTCGGACACCTTCGCGAGGGTCGAAGCCGTTCGGGCAATCTCCTCCACCGTGGCGGCCATCTGCTGGGTGGCCGCGGCGTTCTGTTCCATTTCCCGGCTCACGCCTTCCACCCGTCGCGCCACCTCCTCAGACGTGGTGGCCTGTTCCAGGGTCGCCGATCCGATGCCCAGCAGCACCTCCGAGACCGAGCGGATGGCACCCCGGATCTGCCCCAGCTGCTCCTGGGTGGTACCGACAGCGGACAGGCCGCCCTCCACCGCGTCGTGGCTCTCCACCAGCAGGCCCTCGATTTCAATGGCCGATTGCCGACTCCGCTCCGCCAGTTTCCGGACCTCCTCCGCGACGACCGCGAAGCCCTTGCCGTGGTCCCCCGCCTTGGCCGCCTCGATGGCCGCGTTCAACGACAGGAGGTTGGTCTGCTGGGCCATCTCCTGGATCACGAGGATGGCCTTCCGGATGTTGGCCGTGGTCTCCTTGATGCGGCCCATCCCCTCAGCCATTCGCTCGCCAGCGCGATGTCCTTCCTCCGTGTGTTTCACGGACAGCTCCGAGTGGCGAACCGAATCCTGGGCGTGGCCCGCGACTTGATGAACGCTCGCGGAGAGCTGGGACACGGCGGCGGCCATGGACTGGGTGGAGCGGTGCGTCAGCTCGCTCCCCTTGGCGATCTGGTCCGTCGTGGCGGTCATCTCCTCCGCCGAGGCGGACAGCTCCGTGGCTCCGCTGGCGACGGAGAGGGCCGCCGACGAGACCTGCCGGAGGGCCGCACTCAGGCTTTCCAGCGCCAGGTTCAAGGAGCGTCCCAATTGGCCCGTTTCGTCCTCCGCGCCCTGGTCGGCCCGCACCCTCAGGTCGCCGGTGGCCACCTGGCCCAGGACAGCCATGAAGGAACGGAGGGGTTCCGTGATGCTCCGCGTGATGAACCACGCCGCGGCCACTCCGGCCGCCAGGGCCACCAGGCCCAGCATGGCCATGGCCGCCGTGCCCGACTGGCGCGCCTTCGCGGCATGGGCGTACCCCTTTTGGATCTGGGTCTCCGTGAAGGCGGAGAGGGCTTTCAGGTCCTCCAGCCACTTGTCGTTGTCGGCCCGTGCCTCCCCCAGGAGCAGGACCGCCGCCTCCTTCCGTTGCCCTTGGCTCCCGAGCTGGATGATCCGGTCGTTGGCCTCCCGAGTAACGCGGGCCTGTTGCTGGACCGTGCGGTGCAACGCCTTGGCCTCCTCGGAGATCAGGAGGGTCTCCAGTTCCTCGCTGGCCTGGTTATAAGCGGCCCGCGCCGCGTGGATCCTTTCGATCATCTGGGCCGTTTCCCGAGGATCCTCCGTCAGGAGCAGGGTCCGCATGAACCTCTGGACCCCCTGCACCTCGATCTCCATGCCCGTCGCGAGGCGATTCTCCCGCGCGTAGACCTGGGCGACGCGCCGGAGATCCTCCCCCATCCGGCCCATCTGGATCACTGCGAAAAGGCTGGCGATGGAGAACAGGGCAATCACGGTTCCGAAGGCTGCATAAAGCCGCTGCCCGATCTGGAATCGCTTCAGCATTCAAAACTCCCATGAGAATTTCAAGATTTAAGCACAGCCGTTCCAAGGCCGGCTGCACTTTTTCCAACCAATGAAATCG
Organism: Mesoterricola sediminis; assembly: GCF_030295425.1. Lineage (NCBI taxonomy): Bacteria > Pseudomonadati > Acidobacteriota > Holophagae > Holophagales > Holophagaceae > Mesoterricola > Mesoterricola sediminis. Next base: position 3,435,449 of record NZ_AP027081.1, read on the forward strand.
GAAAAGTTACATTTGTCAGAACGGCGCCCGCAGGCCCTCCAGAACCCTGACCCCGGGTCACTTACTATTTAATTGGTCATAACAAACAGCCGACTGAGTGGGCTGCTCTCCCGGATCAGGGAGTCCTCACTACATGCGGAAGGCCTCGTTCCCCAGGAGCGTCCCCAGTTCCTGCCGCACCACCTCCGGAACGGCCGGATCCCGCTTCCAGGCCTCGATGGCGTCCGCCACCAGGGGGTGCGTGCGGTAGAAGGACCCCAGGGACCAGCCCGCGGCCATGTAGGCCAGGCCCTTGACCAGGTCCAGGGTGATCCCGGCCGGCTTCCCTCCGGACTTCCGCAGCGCCACGAAGGCCTTGCCCTCCTCCCGCCACGCCAGGCGGCCCGCGATGAGGCGCACGTGCGCCGTGTCCCCCGTCACCAGGAACCGGCTCCAGAGCTGGTCGAAGGCGTCCGCAACCTTCAGCGGATGGGCCGTGTCCGGTTCCAGGTCCAGGGGGTCGGGGAGGGGCGGCAGCTGGCTGGGGAGGGCCTGGAGCATCCCGTGGTCCTCCAGGGGCAGGGCCGCGGCGACCGCGTCCCGCGGCTGGCCCGCGTCCAGGAACGCCGCCGCGCCCATCCTGCGGATCACCGGCGCCTCCCCCCGCAGGCGCTGGAGCAGGTCCTGGGCCGCCGCCGGGTCGGACCGCAGCACCGCCGCGGCGAAGGCCCGGCTCGAGGTGCGGTACCCCGCCGATTCCTTCTGGAGGGCCCGCCACAAATGGAGCAGCCGGGTCGGCTCCGGATGCTGGTAGTAGCCCATCGTCCACGTCTCCGCGGCCTTGGCGTCCCCGAAGCCGCCCTCCCGTGCCGTCCGGTCATAGGTCCAGAAGGCCGCCGTGACCTCCGGGAACACATGGACCTCCCCGCCGGGGCCCGTGGCCCGGACCTGGACCCGCACGGGCCCGTCCTGGGCCCCCGCCGGCGGCGTCCAGGCCACCTCGAAGCAGGCCGCGCTCACCAGGGACCGGAGTCCCTCCGCCTTGTCCGGCTTGATCCCCCCCGCGGCCAGGACCGAGAACGCCATGTCCGAACCCACCGCCTTGATCCGCCGCACCCGGGACGGCCGCAGCCCCTCGAAGGTCCGCGACGCCGCCCCCAGCGTGAACGTGACCGCATAGGTCCGCGCCTGGAGGAACGCGTCCCGACCCGTCCCCTCCGCCCCCACCATCACCGTGAGCCCCTGCCCCGGCGCCACCCGTTCCCTCAGGTCCGGCGCGTTCACCGGATCCGGCAGGCCCGCCCACCGCCCCGGCGCCTCGACCCCGACCAGCCACGGCGCCGCCACGAACCCGTCCGGCCGCGGCGACGTCACCACCGTCGGCGGCGCCCCCGCCAGGAGCGCCCCGCCCGCGAGGACAGGAAGGAGACACAGCGCGGCGGCAACTCGAAGCATGGCGGGTCCTGGGAAGGGATGGGTCCATCCTGCCCCGGGGCGGGGGAAAGGGGAAGGCTGCGCCGGTCCTGGGGCATGGCGCGGGGCCGGGAGGAAGTTCCCCCCGCGCCCTGTTTCGCGCCCCCCGCCCTCCTGTGGAGTCCGAAACCGTGCGCTGCCCCACCTGCGAAGCCCTCAACCTGGACGAGTCGCCGACCTGCTTCAACTGCGGCTCGCCCCTTCAGCCTGGCCGGACCCCCTACGCCTCGCCGGACGCGCCCGTGGGCGAGCCCCCCAGGCGGGGCTTCCGGGCCAAGTGGCTCCTGTGGGGCTGCGGCGGCGCGCTGGCGCTCCTGTTGCTCCTCCTGGGCAGCTGCGTGCTCTTCGTGAAGGGCGGCCTGGCCGCCAGCGAGCGCACCTTCGCGCCGGCCGTGGACGCCTACCTCGCCCACGTGCGGGCCGGGGACTACGCGGGCGCCTACCGGGAGTTCGGCGAGCCCATGCACAAGGTCGTCAAGGAAGCCGACTACATCGCCCTGGAGACCGGTTTCCAGGAGAAGCTCGGACCCCTCCTCACCAAGAAGCCCCAGGCCTTCCAGACCGGCGTCGACGGCCAGGGCACCTGGGGCCGCATCGCGTACACCTGCGACTTCGCCAAGGGCCCCGGCACCCTCCTCGTCTCCCTCCGCAAGGCCGACGGCGTCTGGAAGATCGTTGAGCTCCGCTACGATTCGCCCGTCTTCCTCGAATATCTCAAGTCCCGCAAAGCCTCCTGAAGCCGACCATGCGCGCACCCCTCTCCCTCGGCACCCTGCTGCTCCTCGCCCTCGCCGCCTGCCAGAAGCCGGCCACCCTTCCCGCCTCCCCGGCGAGCCGGGCCGAGGCCGCCGCCCAGGCCGGGGCCCTGGCCTTCCCCGCCTCAGGACGGGCGGACTATGTGCGCGGCTTCGCCAACGGCGCCCGGATGATCGACACGGCCCTGGCCCTCGGCCAGCGCCCGTACCTGCCCCGGGTCGCCCCGGCCCGGCCCCTCACCCTGGAGGTGCACCCCGGTGGCGCCGCGCCCCAGGCGGTCGCGCCCCCTCCGGAGGTGGAGGTGGATCCCGCGACGGGCCTGATCCTCCAGACCTTCTACAGCCAGGGCCTGGACACCTTCGCCCAGGGCCAGGTGGACGGATTCCAGTGGGCCCTGGCGCCGCACCGCGCCCGGCTGACGGAGGCCCGCCCCGCGCCCGCGCTGCCCACCACATGGAAGTCCCTCCGCCCGGAAACCCCGCTGACCCTGGCCACCGGCCAGACCTTCATCCAGTGCCAGGCCAGCCGCGGCCTCCTCGCCTGGTCCATCCAGGACCAGGGCTTCCCGCCCCGCCGGCGCTGGCGGCCCCTCCCCGCGGGCCTCGCGCCCCACCACGCCAGCCTCGCCGGCGACACCCTGTGGATCGACACGCCCCAGGGCGCCCTGGGCCTCGACCTGGACAGCGGGGCCATCCGCCAGGTGCTGCCCACCCAGCCGCACCCGGCCAACGCCGAGGACACCTGGGAGGCCACCCTCCTGCGGAAGCGGGAGGAGGACGCCCGGGCGCGGCCCGAGCTCCTGAAGCGCGCCGACCAGGGGGACATGGCCGCCATCCTGGCCCTCGGCTACGCCGCGGACGACAACGCCGAGAAGGTCCGCTGGTTCAAGCAGGCCGCGACCGCCGGCGATCCCCAGGGCATGTACGAATGGGCCCTGCTCCTCTACCAGGGCCGGGGCGTTCCGGAGGACCCGGCCGCCGCCAGGACCTGGCTGCAGAAGGCCGCCGCCCAGGGCCACCGGGCCGCGGGCATCCTGCTCGGCGGGCTCTTCCCACCCTAGCCATTTCAGCAATTGGACGCATTTCAGCCTTGAGCGGACCCGGGATCGGACCCATGTTGAGTCCCGTCACGAGGTGCCTGTGGAGTACAAGGTCTATCTGAGGACGGTGGACGAGGAGGAGATCCTCCAGGATTTCGAACCGGAACGCGAGGATGCCATCGTCAAGGCCATCCGCCTGCGCCGCCGCGGCCTGGGCGAGGCCTTCGTCATCAAGGACCCCACCGGCGCGGTGGTCTTCCGGGTGGGCTGAGCGTAGGATCCGGCGCAATCGGCTATGCTGGGATCCGGGCGCGGGGCACCGCGCCGGAGGCCCCCGATGAAGTAGGTGGAACCGGAACCAGGAACCCCGACCGCAGACCCTCGAGGCGGAGCATCCGCCCCCTCGAACCGCGCGAGGCCCGGGGCGCCACGGATCCCGTTCCCGCGAGCCCGTGCCCCCGGGCCTTGGAAAGGCCCCCATGTTTCTGTCCTTCACGGACGTGACCTTCACCCACGAAGGCGCGCTGGACCCCGTCGTCCAGCACCTCGGCTTCACCGTCAGCGACGGCTGGACCGGCCTCGTGGGCGCCAACGGCTCCGGCAAGACCACCCTCCTCCGCCTGGCCCTGGGCGAGCTCCGGCCCACCCAGGGCCACATCCGGCGGCCCGGCCCCGGGTACCTCGCCGATCAGCGCACCGACCACGCGCCTCCCGGCCTGGCCCGCCTCCTCCTGGATCCCGGTTCCGCCGCCCAGCGCCTGAAGCACCAGTTGGGGCTCCAGCCCGACTGGACCAGGCGCTGGGCCACCCTCAGCCACGGCGAGCGCAAGCGAGCCCAGCTGGCCGTCCTCCTGCACCTGGCGCCCCCCTTCCTGGCCGTGGACGAGCCCACCAATCACCTGGACGCCGAAAGCCGTGACCGGGTGCGGACGGCCCTGGCCGGCTTCCGGGGCCTCGGCCTCCTCGTTAGCCACGACCGGGACCTGCTGGACGCCCTGTGCGGTCAGTGCCTCTTCCTGGAGCCCCCCCGCCCCGTCCTGCGACCCGGCGGCTACACCGAAGGCCGGGCCCAGGCCGACGCCGAGGCCAAGGACCAGGTCCGGGAACGGGCCCGGGCCGCCCGGGAGGTGGAGGACCTCCGCCACGAGCAGCACCGCCGCAGGGAGCAGACCGACCGCGCCGAACGCCAGCGCTCCAAGCGCGGCATTCCCCCGGGCGACCGGGATGCCAAGGGCCGGGTGGACGCCGCCCGCGTCGCCGACGGCGGCAGCGGCCAGCGCCTGCGCCAGCTGGACGGCCGCGTGCGCCAGGCCGCCCAGCGCCTGGACCAGCTCCCCGTCCAGCGCCAGCATGCCCTTGGCATCACCCTCGGCGGCGGGCCTCCCTCCGGTCGCCTCCTCCTTGCGCTGCCCGAACAGACGCTTCCCCTGGGCCCCGGCCGCACCCTGCGCGTGCCCGCCCTGATGATCCGCCCCGGCGACCGCATCGGCCTCGAAGGCCCCAACGGCTCCGGCAAGAGCACCCTCGTTCGGCGCCTGATGGCGGATCCCGCCCTGGCGGGGCGACCCACTGCGTACCTCCCCCAGGAACTCCCCCTGGAGGCCGCCGTGGCCATCCTGGACGCCTTCCGCCGGCAGCCCCCCGAGGCCCTGGGCCGCGCCCTCACCCTCGTGCGCCGCCTGGGCTCCGACCCCGCCCGGCTCCTGCAGAGCCGCGCCCCCAGCCCCGGCGAGATCCGCAAGCTTCACCTGGCCGGCCAGTTCAGCGCCTCACCCCACCTGGTCGTCCTGGACGAGCCGACGAACCACCTGGATCTGCCCTCCGTGGCCTGCCTGGAGGCGGCCCTCGCCACCACCCCCGCCGCCCTCCTTCTCGTCAGCCACGACCGCAGGTTCCTGGCGCGCCTCGTGACCCGGAGGTGGACCCTCCGGGCCACCGAAGGCGGGTGGAGGCTGGAGGATTCGGATGGCTGAGGGCGGCCCCGTCAGGGCCGTGCCCCGGCCTTCCGGGTCCGGTCCCAGCGATCGGCGAAGGCATCCTGCCCGAGTTCCCGGGCCAGCCGGACCAGTGGCCAGAATTCGGAAGCGTCCTCCTCGCCGTCTCCTTTCAGCGCCCGCAGGATGGTGTCCGCCTTCTGGGTGTCCCCCAGATGCAGGCAGGCCTCCGCCAGCCGCAACGACAGGTTCCGGGCAGATCGGAAGGGGCGGCGGTCCCGGGAAGCGGGGTCGGCGTCCGCGGGCCCCTTCGCTTCCCCCTGGCCGTCCCCCGCCTCCAGCCGGGCGCCAAGCAGATCCGCCAGGACCTTCCACTGGCCGCGCGCGCCCAGGGCCTCCGCCATGGGCGCCAGGACGTCCGTCGGGGGAAAGGCTGCCACGGGCGCGACCGGGCTGGGAACCAGGGCGCCCACCACCTCCAGGAGGGGCCGCTCCCCATAGCGGGCGAGGTCCAGCCAGGCCCTCCAGAGCGCGCTATCCGTGGGACGGCGCGCCAGGGCCGCCTCGATGCACGGCAGGGTCACCCGGGCCAGCTCCGCCGCCCGGGACCGGAGGTCCGCGGGCATGTCGTTCGGATCCGGGAGGGAGAGGGAGGCCTGATAAAGGACCTGGGGATAGGTCGCGAGGGGGTCCTCGAACAGGCGATGCAGGGCCGCGATCTTCGCGCCCCAGGCCTCCACTTCCTCGGGCTCCATGGCCGGCGGGGCGTTCCAGACCTCCATTTCCTCCGCAGTCCTGGGAAACGGCAAGCTGCGGCGCGCGTCATACCGCGCATCTAGAAGGGCCTCCGCCCGGGTTCCGAGCGTCTTGGTCATCTGGGCAATCGGTATCACCAGCTCTGGATGGGCCCGGAGCCGGGCCTGGGCCCGGTCCGCCTCGGTGGGGAAGCCTTCCATCCGGAGGGCGGCCAGGAGGTCCCCGTCCGTGGGCAGCCGCCGCCCGGCCAGAAGGACCCTGCCCTCGGCCGTGGCCACGGCCCACTGGGGGGACCGGCCGTCCCAGCCGAGCACCTTGCGCCACGGATTCGAGGCCTCCAGGACCTCCACGACCTCGATCGGGTAGCCCGCCTTCCAGAGCGCGGGCAGGGGCTGGGTCAGGGGCGGTCCCTGGGCCGGGGGCGGTCCCTGGGCCACGGCCACCCCCTGCCCCTGGTGGAGCAGCTTGAGGTTCGTCCCGTCCTGCCAGTACCGGGGAAGCCGGGGCCGCTGGAACCGCAGGGCGGGGCACCAGACCCCCGGGAGCTCGGGCCGCCCGAGCTGATGGGCCAGGCGCCGGATCCGGCCGTCCAGGCCGGCCCCGGCCCAGGTCGCATCCAGATCCTCCAGAAGGACGGGAACGTCCGCCTCCGCGCCGGTCCGCACGCATGCCTCCACCCAGGGCGCCAGGAGCACCTCCCAGACTGCCTGCCGTTCGGACAGATCCGCCTCAGCCCGCAGACCCTCGTCCGCCCCATCGGGCATGAGCTCGCTCTGGCTCCACCGCGTCAACCGGGGCCGGGCCAGGTCTGTCCAGAGGGCATGAAGGATCTCCCGGGCCTCTCCCCACGCCCCGGTGGCCCGCGCGTCCTCGGTCACCCGTTCCGCCAGGGCGAGGGTGGGCATGAGCAGGAGCTGGGCCCGGCGTGCCAAGTCCCAGGTGGTGCCCTTCAACGCCGGGAGCAGGTGCGATTCCCCCAGGGCCCGGTCCATCCGGAGCAGGTTTTTCCACCCGCAGGCGGCCTCGGGACAGCGGCGGAGCAACGCCATCACCTCCGGGAGGTGCCGCCGGTAGAGGTCCCGCATGCGCGGGCTGGCCCGCTCGGGGACCCCCGGACCGGGCAGGACCTCGTCCAGGCTGAGGTTGAGCCCCAGCCAGTCCCCCTGCTGGAACAGGGCGTCCAAGGCCCCGGCGCAGCGGCCCCAGATCCGGTCGTCCACCTCTGGGGCCAGATCCGGCCCCTCCTCACCCCGCCCTTCCACCCGGAGGAGGAATTCGATCTGCGGCTCAAGCAGCCCCACCAGATCCCGCCGGGCTTCCGCATGGTCCGGCCACCGCTCCAGGAAGGCCATCAGCTCGCCGATCGGATTGGGCGCCCCGGCCGCCTCCAGGGCCCGCCGAAGGGTCCCCTCCTCCGGAAACCCGCGCCCCGAGGCCAACGTCTGACCGTCCCTCCCGAGCAGGATCCAGACCCAGGGCGCCTCCGCCACGGTCCCCAGCCCCGCCCGCGCCCTCAGCCAGGGCCCGAGACTGGACCCCGTTTCGGCGTCATCCCGCACGATCCGCCCCTTCAACCGGAAATCGAGGAGATAGGTTTCCAGCAGCAACGCATTCAGTTGCTTCGAAATGGAGTCTTTTGCGGATCGGGGCCCCACCATGACCAGAGCCGAAGCCCCGGGTTGCATAAAAAACGATCTTTCCCCTTGTCCAAGCAAGGAAATCGAACACCCAAACATCAGACCTGCCACATGCAAATTCATAGCACTTCACCGCTTGAAAGCATGAAATTCAGTAACATGCGGCCCCTTCACACACCGAAGTCACACTTTCAGAAATTTAACGACAAAATAATTGATATACTATTATCACATTCCAAAAATAACATTTGTTGACACTCACTCCACAAAATGTGTCGGACCATTTCCCAGAATGGCAGGAATGGGTATCAGGCCTGCCACCCTCATGCTCGCCTTTAATTAGATCCTTCCCAAAGGAGGTCAACGCATGCTCTCTGTTGTTTCCCGCGTTGCCCCCACCACCTTTGCCAGGGGAAGCCGCGCCACCGGCGCCCCGTTCAAAACCACAGCCATAGCCAACCTTGGACGAAGCCGCTTCGCGGCAGGGGTGATCAGCGTCCGTCCAGCCTGATCGTCCAATAAGGCTTGCGGGATCTACAGCTTGCAGTCCCCATGGATGTGGCGGTGTTACAGCACCAGCCCCACATTCATGGAGGACTGCAATGGCGGTCAGTTTATCTCTGTCCCGGTTCGCCGGGGACCTTCAAATGGCGAACCGCGCCCATAAGACGATCCAGCAGTACGTCGCATCGGTGAGGCGTTTCGAGGAATTCCTTGGCCACGACCCATGCGACGCCAGCCAGGAATCGGTGCGGCGGTGGGTGGACGTCCTCCGGCAGCAGGCCATCGGAGCCTCCCGGCTGGCCCTCCACTACTCAGCCTTGAAGTTCCTCTATGCCCGGACCCTGGGCCAGCCCGAGAAGGTGGCCTGGATCACCGTCCCCAAGGCCAAGGCCCACCTGCCTTCCACCTTGAGCCAGGCTGAGGTTGCGCGGCTGCTGGACGGGTTCACCACCACGAAATACCGCACCTTCTTCACTCTGGTCTACGCCACCGGCCTGCGGATCAACGAGGCCTGCCGGCTCGAGACCCGGGACATCGACGCCATGCAGCAGGTGATCCACGTCCGCGATGGAAAGGGCGGCAAGGACCGGATGGTGCCCATGGGGGCCAAGCTCTACCGGGCGCTGCGGACCTACTACAAGCACATGCAGCCCCCGAAGCCTTGGCTGTTCGCCTCCAAGTCGGGAGGGCCCCTCTGCGCGGACACCGCCCGGCGCGCCCTCCTTTGCGCAGCGGCCGTCTCCGGCATCGGCAAGTTCGTGAACCCCCACCTTCTGCGCCACGCGTTCGCGACCCACCTGCTGGAGAGCGGCGAGGACCTGCGCAAGATCCAGGTGGTCCTGGGCCACGCCAGCATCACCTCCACCCAGATCTACACCCAGGTGGCGCCAGGCCAGATCGCCGCCGTGCGAAGCCCTCTGGAGGACCTGCCGGAGTAGGGCGGTGGGGTTCACCCGACCCCGTTTCGACATCGCCGACATCGTCCGCCTCCACCGCGACGCCCTGGAAAGCCGGGTTGCCTTGAACCGGCAGCAGCGCCGCGTCCTCACGGCCATCGGCCAATGCCGCACCGCGGCCCTGGGCGGGCACAAGGAGGTCTGCGAGCACGGTGACTTCGAGCGGATCGCCTACAACTCCTGCCGGGACCGGCACTGCCCCAAGTGCCAGGCCCTGGCCCAGGAACGCTGGCTCGACAAGGAGACCCAGCGCCTCCTGGACGTGCCCCACTTCCACCTGGTGTTCACCCTCCCGGCGGAACTGCGGTTCCTGGCCCGGCAGTATCCGGCCAAGTTCTACGGCGCCCTGTTCCGGGCAGCGACGAAGACCCTCCTGAAGCTGTTCCGGAGCCGACTGAAGGCCATTCCCGGCCTGCTGCTGGTGCTGCACACCTGGACCCGGGAGTTGACCTTCCACCCCCACCTCCATGTGCTGGTCACCGCCGGGGGCCTCGCCCTCGACGGCGGAGGCTTCATCCCCAGCGGGAAGAATTACCTGTTCCCGGTGGCCATGATGGGTGAGGTGTTCCGGGCCAAGATGCTCAACGCCCTGGGCCGGCTCCAGGCGAAGGGCGCCTTCCCTGAGGTCCCGAAGGAACTCTACGCCAGTCGGATGGCCACGGTCAGCGATCTGGACTGGGGCGTCCACGCCAAGAAGCCGTTCGGGCACTCCAGCCATGTGGCCGGCTACCTGGCCCGGTACACCCACCGGGTCGGCATCGCCAACTCCCGGCTCCTGGACGTCACCGAGGACCGGGTGACGTTCGCCACCAAGAACGGCAACACTGCAACGGTCCACCCCGTGGAGTTCCTCGAGCGCCTGGTCCAGCACGTCCTCCCCCCGGGCTTCCACAAGATCCGTCATGCCGGCCTCTACGGCTCCCTCCAGGCTGGCGGCCTTCTGGAGAAGGCCAGGGCCATCGTCGGGACCTGCAAGAAGCCCCGGAAGGATCCATCCGACCTGGAACGGGTGGAACGCGAATCCCAGACCTGCCCGGTCTGCGGCGGGGCCCTCCGTCGGACACCCCTGCCCGCCACCATCCGCGCACCGCCCGAGGACGATCCATGCTGACCGTCCCCACAACGCCCATGACATCAACTCCCGGCCTGCCCGGTTGGGGTGGCTGGACCGGGGTCTGCCTGCACCTCAGCATCCCGCCGGGAACGGTGATCCCGAAGGGCGGATCTGAGCCCCACGGAACGATCCAGGGAGCCATCGGGTCCCCTCCCGGGCTCCGACCCATTTCGAAATCCCCATAGCCCGGTTGCGCCGGCCCCCTGCCGCTACGGGCCTGTCCAAGAACGTAAGATCGGGCTGCGCGTCAGCGCGCCGGTCAAGGCGTACGCTCGTGTTCCTGCGAGCCCGATTTACTAACTATTCTCTGCATATGCCTGGTGATGCGCCTCTGGAGAAATGTCCTCAAGCACCGGATCCCCTCGGGCCAACCGACACCATTCACCCCTCATAACTCAAGCCACAACATCGAATTCCATTCTCCAGCCATGGGTTTTCCTTGGGTGCCATGAGCCACGACCCCATTCCCAACCATTTACACTTTTCAGCCATTTTGCCGATCGCCATCACGCTTGGTTGCCACCCGGGATTCGCCGGGTCGACGGGCCCTTCTGCAGCTGGACCCCATGGATCACGCAGGCCCCACGCAGACCCCCATGCAAGGCCTCGCGAGGCGCGTACGCCTGGCGACCCAACGCGGTTTTCGAAGCATGCCGGCCGGCATTCGAAATGGATCCCTCCCCATATGACCCCCCACCAGGGGACGTTCCGCGCCGCCCTCTCCAGGGACGTGAACCCCACCAGGCCTGGCGATGGACCCGCCTGCGATCCGATCCATCGCCTAATCGGCCCGAAACGCCAACCCCAGGGTCCATGGGCCGGCGTGCAAACTGTTAGCAATTCCGGGGGCAGGTACCGGTCGGCCATGCGTGCATGACGGCCCCAGCCCCCCAGAATTGCGGGGTTGAACAAGCTCGTTCGCAGCGGAGCCGGCGCGCTCGTTATGCGGAATTCGGGGTGGGTCGGGCTCCCTTGGGCATGCGGAGGGCCCCGACGATGCCCTGCATGGTCCGCAAGGTTCTCTGGCGACAGCCTGGTCCCGGGCTGCCGACCCATTCGGGCCAGACCCTTCCCAATCCGGGCAGGGACGCCAGGCACGGGATGGTGGTGATGGGCGCAGTAGGGACGGCAGTCATGCTGGTGTCCCCTCGGGTGGCGCCCGCGGCCTGGGCAGGTGCTTGCGGGCCATCATCGAGCCACAGTCGGGGCACAGCATGTCCCGGCATTCGACGATGGCGATGAGCCGATCCTCCACGCCATCGTCGGGAGCGGGCTTTCGCCAGAGGTCCGGGATGGCCTGGTCGCCGAGGTGGGCCTTGGCCTTCTCCAGCAGCTTGGGCGAGGCGTATAGGCCGTAGTGCCTGACCTTGGTGAACTGCTCCGGAAGCACATGGAGCAGGAACCGGCGTAGGAAGGCCACCTCCGGCAGGGTGGCCGTGGCCTTGCCCTTGGTCCGGAAAGTCACCTGGCCATCGGCAACCTCGAGGAGTCTCGAATTGGAGATCCCCACCCGGTGAACGTAGCGGCCCAGGTAGGCGAGGGCGTGCCAGGCCTCCCGGTAGGGGCGCTTGGCATAGACCACCCACTTCCGCTTGGCGAGCCTTGCCATGAGCACATTGAAGGCCACCCCCGTCAGGCCCAGTTCGCCCCGCTCCTGAGCCTCGCGCAGTAGGGCCATGAACTTGCCCTTGAACAGGGCGCCCAGGCGATGGACGTGGAACAGGAATTTCTGGGAGGTCGGGACCCACCGGCTCCCGTCCAAGGCGATGCCGCCGGCGGAGACCAGGGCATGGGCGTGCGGGTGGTAGCGGAGGTCCCGGGTCCAGGTGTGGAGCACGAACGTCACCCCCAGGGTGGCTTCCAGGTGGGTGTGCCCCAGTTCCAGGAGCGTGGCGCTGGCCGCCTGGAACAGGATCCCGTGGAGCAGGCGCGCGTGGCTCATGGCGATCGGGCGCAGTTCGGACGGCTCGGTGAACACCAGATGGAAGTGCGCTGCCGCCAGGAGCCGCCTGGCCCGGGCCTCGATCCACTTCTCCTGGGCCAGGTTCTGGCATTTCGGGCAATGCCGGTTGCCGCAGGAGTTGTAGCTGGGGTGCTCCCGGCCGCAGTCCGGGCAGACGTCCACATGACCGCCCATGGCGGCCGTGCGGCAGCGGCTGATGGCCCGGAGGACCTTCGTCTGGCGATGACCCAGGGATGCGTCCGCCTCCAGTTCAGGGAGATGGCGCCTGACGATATCCGCAATGTCGAACCGGGGTCGGGAGTAGGCCACCGCCTACGGGACCAGGTCCTCCAAGGGACTCCGGACGGCAGCGATCTGGCTGGCCGAGACCTGGGTGTAGATCTGGGTGGACTTGATGGACTTGTGGCCGAGCAGGACCTGGATGGTCCTCAGGTCCGTGCGGTTCTCCAGGAGGGAGGTGGCGAAGCTGTGCCGGAGCATGTGGGGCGTGACCACCTTCCCGATGCCCGAGGCCGCCGAGGCGCACAGGAGGGCGCGACGGGCCGTCTCCGGGCAGAGGGGACGTCCGAAGCGGGTTGAGAACAGCAGGGGTGGCGTGGGGCGCTCGTACTTCCAATATTCCCGGAGCATATCCAGCAGGACGGAGCGGAGCATGACTAGGCGCTGGCCCCCACCCTTGGCATGTCGGACGTGGATCACCCCCCGCAGGGCATCGATGTCCTGGGTCTCCAGGCCGATGGCCTCGCTGATCCGGAGGCCCGTGGCGTAGATCAGGGCGAAGAACACGCTGTACTTGGCCACAGTGAAGGACTTGAGCACCCGGCCCACCTCGGCCGCGGTCAGGATGGTGGGCAGCGGGGCATCCTTCCTGGGCATGGAGATGAAGGCCACCTTGTCGGGCTGGCCCAGGGTTTTCCGGAATAGGAAGGCCAGCGCCGAGTAGTGGCATCGCAGGCGTTCCGGGCCGATGGGCTGGGCCTGGAGGTGCTCCACCCAGCGGCGGATTTCCGCCTGGGAGGCACGGTCGGCCGACTTGCCGACCATCTCCTGGAACCGCCGGATGGAGGCCAGATATTGCTGGATGGTTCCTTTGGCACGCCCGGCCATCCTAAGATCGGACTCGAGTCGCGACAATACGGGGTTGTGGCTCATGATGAACCTCCTTGAATGTGGGGGACGGTGCTGTAACACCGCCACATTCAAGGAGCCTCATTTCAGCCAATTCCGCTAGCCGGTTCCGAATCCCTCACGCTGCCGGCGCGATCCTCCTCCGGCTGCGAACGCAGCCTTCGTTCAACAGCCCGATCATCACGCACCCCTGCCACGAGCGCGAAAGAGGTGCCCGAAGCGCTGGCCACCGGCACCAGGAGGACAAAGCGTCGAAGCGCCTGAGGATCTGCCCCGGGCCCGCCTAGGGGGAGGAGGTCCCACCCCGCAGCGCCGCCGCCACGGCCGCCGCCAGTTCCGCCTGGCGGAAGGGCTTCTGCAGGAAGGCAAAGGCCCCCTCCTCCCGGATCTGGGCCAGCTCCCCCTCCCGGGAGAACCCCGAGCAGATGAGGACGGGCAACCCCGGGTCGAGGGCCCGGATCCTCCTGAGGATGTCCCTTCCCCCCATGACCGGCATGATCATGTCCAGGATGACCAACCGGATCTCGTCCCGCCTTCCCTCGAACGCGGCGAGCCCCGTGGTGCCGTCCTCCGCCGTGAGCACGGTGTAGCCGAGGCGCTCCAGGAGGGCCTTGCCCGTGAGCCGCACGAACGCCTCGTCATCCACGAGGAGGATCGTGCCCCAGCCGCGCTCGAGCGGGGGCTCCGGGACCTGGAGGGCCCCCGCGCCGGTGGCCAAAGGCAGGTACAGGTGGAACACCGTGCCCTTGCCGGGCTCGGAGTACACCTGGATGGCACCATGGTGATCCAGGACCGTGCCATACACCGCCGAGAGGCCGAGCCCCGTCCCCTCCCCCTGCCTGCGGGTGGTGAAGAACGGCTCAAAGATCCGGGCCTGGACCTCGGGCGACATGCCGCAGCCCGTGTCCTCCACGGACACCTGGAGGTGGGGCCCGGGTACGAGGTCGAAGGGGGCGTTGGCGCAGGAGATCTCATCCAGGGTGACGGCCTCCAGCCGGAAGGTGAGGACACCCCCTTCGGGCATGGCGTGGCCGGCGTTGATCCCCATGTTCAGGAAGGCGTTCTGCAGGAGGGCGTCGTCCCCGAGGACCCGGGCGCTTTCCGCCCGGTTGTCCACGTGGACGCGGATGCGTTTGTCGAGGGTCCGGCCGAGGATGGCCGCGGTGTCGTTCACGACGGCCGCCACGTCCACCGGAACGTGCGCCGTCTCGGCCTTCCGGGAAAAGGCGAGGAGCTTCTTGGTCAGGGCCCCCGCCCGTTCAGCGCCCACCAGGATCATGTCCGCGAAGGCCAGCCGCTGCGCCGGGGACACGTCCAGACCCCGGAGCACCTCCGCCGCGCTCATGATCCCCGCGAGGGCATTGTTGAAATCGTGGGCGATGCCCCCCGCGAGCTGCCCCACGGCCTCCATCTTCTGGGCCTGGTTCAGCTGCTCCCGCAGGCGCTTCTGCTCCGTGATGTCCTTGCTGAAGACCGAGATCCCGACGATGGCGCCGTCCTGGCGGATCGGGTTGAAGGAGAGCTCGAGCCGGCCCCCCCCGTTGGGCTCCATGAACTCCTGGCGGAAGGCCCCCTCCCGGAGCACCCGTTCATAGAACCCGATCCAGACCGCGGCCTGGTCCGCCGGTTGGAAATCCGCGGGCCCCATCCCCGGGGCGATCTCGACGTCGAACCGGCGGCGGAGGCGCTCGACGAGCGCCTGGTTGAAGGTGCGGAACCGGTAAGCCAGGTCCACCGACCAGATCGAATCGGCCGTGTTCTCGAACAGGGCCCTCAGGCTGGCCTGGGAGCTGCGCAGCTCCTCCTCCGCCCGCCGCAGGTCGGACAGGCTCACGTAGCTGACCCGCAGCAGCCGCCGGTCCTGAGTCGGCAGGCTCGTCAGGTGGACCTGGCACGGAATCAGGCGCCCGTCCCGGCTACGCACGTCCCGCGGGTAGGAGAACACCTCGCCCGCCAGGGCCCGGTCCGTGAGCTTCCGGATGCTCTCCGACACGTCCTGGCAGCCCGGGATCGGTTCCGAGAAGAAGTCCGCCGGCCCCAACTGGAGCAGTTCCCCCCGCCCGCACCCGAAGATCGCCTCCGCGGCGGGGTTCACATCGACGTAGCGCCCCAGGTCCGCGTCATAGACGGCGATGGCCTCCGGCGCCGTGTCGATCAGGACCTGGACCCACCGCCGCTGCTCCACGGCGACCCGCTCCGCCGCCCTCCTGCGGCGGTTCTGCACGGCCAGCCCCAGCGTGGACCCAGCCAGCACCGCCATGATGGCGGCGATGGAGAGGATCTGGACCTTGTACTGGGCCCAGGGGCTCGGCGGCCGGCGCAGCAGGACCGCCCCCCGGGGCAGGCGGTCGGGATCGAGCCCGTGCCCCTCGAAGGCCGGCCAATCGAACAACGGGATGGGGCGGTTGGGGAATCGGACCACCGGCTCCTTCCCCGGCAACGGCGCCTCCCCGCGCAGGGCCCCAAGGGCGATGCGCGCGATCTGATGGGCGCTCTCGGTGACGCTCAGCATCGACCCGCCGACCACCCCCGTGCCCAGGAGCGGCTCGAACGTCCCAAAGACCGGCTGGCGGGTCTGGGCCACCACCTTCGCCGCGGCCTCCTTGGGCACGAAGCCGCTCCCCGCCCCGTCCTCGAAGATCGTCGAGTAGAGCACCAGGGTTCCCTCCCCGGCCCCCGCGACCCGCGCCAGGATCTCCGGGAAGGCCAGGCCCCGGGTGGACGTGATGGCCAGCTTCCCCGCCCAGGGCGCGAGGGCCTCCCAGGCCTGCGCCTCGTACATCCGGTCCTGGGCGCTGGACCCGGTGACGAGGAGCACCTCCCGGGCGCCGGGCCGCAACCCCAGGGCCAGCCGCAGGGTGCCCCCGTAGTCGAAGGAGGAGCCGATCAACCCTAGCCGCCCCTCGGGCCGCTCCGGGAGCGGGAAACCAGGGTAGAGCGCGATGAGCGGGGCGTTCCCCGCCAGGAAGGCCCCCTCCCCGAGCGCGAACCCGGTGGCCGCCGGATTCAGGGCCACCACGAGGGCGAACCTCTGGTTCGCGTATTTCATGCGCAGCAGGGCCACCAGCCGCTCCCGCGCAGGCCGGTCCACCACATGGAGCAGGTCCAGGTACTCCACCCGCACCGAGCGGAGGGTGCCGCCGGCCCCGATGAATTCCGAAAAGAAGGCCCTGGAGAACAGCTCCGAGAAGGGCGCCCCGTTGGCGTCGCCCAGGAGCACGAGGATCTGCGGCGCCCGCTCAGGCTCCGGCCGCGCCTCGGCCCCCGCGCGGACCCAGGACGCGAGGCCCAGCACCAGCAGCCCCACCAGGCACAGGAGGGCCCCCGGCTTGCGCGATCTGAAGCCCGGTCCGGCCCTTTCCCGCGACACCATTCGAGGTCCTCATGATGTTGGTTTCCGCATCATCATGATCAATTCCGTCAAAGAAGCAAGCCCGCGGAGCCCGAGGGACGCGGAGCGCCCCGGCCCACAGGCGGGTCGCTTGCAAAATCCCCGGCTGGAATCTCCCAGGGCGGCGCCTACGCCCCCTCCCGGCTGAAGATCACGAAGTCCGTCACCGGGACCGGGAGCCCCCCGCCCCGCAGCAGGGCCGCGATCTGCCCCCGGTGGTGGGCCCCGTGCAGGGCCACGTGGAGGAGCAGGTCCCCCAGCGGCGTCTCGAAGGCCTCCCCCCGGGTGTTCCGGTAAGCGACGCGCGCCGCCAGCCGCTCCGAGGTGGCCCCCGCCACCAGCTCGGCGAAGCCCGCCAGGGTCCGCGCGGACAGGGAACGGCAGGCCTCCGGGGAAAGGGGAGTCCAGGGCCCGAGGTTCCCCGTGTCCCACCCCTCGATCCGCGCCAGCCACAGGTGCTCGGCCACGGCCACGTGGGCCATGAGCTTCAGGGCGCCCTCCGGCGGGTTCTCCTGGACTTCCAGCGCGTCCAGGACGCGGCCGTCGGCCCAGGCCAGGTGGCGGTAGAGGCGGTCCAGCCAGGGATCCACGTCGGGCCTCCTTTCAAGCGCACCGGAAGCACTCCCGGCGTCGAGGGGACCAGGATAGCCGGAGGCCGGACGGAGGGCGGAACCGATCGGAGCCCCCGCGCGGGAACGCCCCGGGGCATTGGACCCGCGTCCCAGGTGGCCGGGGCTCCCGGGGAGGGGCCCAGCCCCCTCCCCTGGGGTCGCATTCGTTCCGTCGCCGCAGACCCGAAAGGCGGCGCGCGGAAACCGGGTGACGAGCCTGGGGCTTGCGTCCGCCCGGATCCGGGCTCCCGGGGGCCGGGCAACCCGCACCGCTCCCGATGCCCTCCGCCCTGCGAGGCCCCCCGGGCGGCCCGGTTCCCGGACGCTCCCACCCCTGCGGCCCCGCCCTCGCGGACAGGGCGTTGACCCAGGCAGAAAGGTGCTCCAGCCCCCGGTTGACCACTGCCAACCGGGGAGGGGCAATCCGGCTTGGGGTACCGGGGGTTCCCGCCGCATTCACCTGCGAGCCCCGACTCCGCGCAGCCCCCATCTGCACGCCGAGTCGAAATCCCGGCGGTGGTGACCCCCGAGATACCCCAAACCCAGCAGGGTCAGGCGTCGTTCTCGACCGAGGGCGGCCTCGAGGCGGAAGGAGCAGGGTCAGGGCCACCCCAGCGCCCACCGTCATGGGGGAGCCGCCCGAATGGCCGGTGCCGTTCGTGACCTTGCGGATCGAGCAGACCTGGGCCTGCTAGTTCCCGAGGGCGAAGCGCGGAGCGCCGCCTACCTCGTGGACTTGGAGCGGGTCAGGTCTCCCAGGGTACGGGCCGACGCCAAGCTCGTTTGCAGGCAGCCTCTTATTCCCAGACGTCCACTTCCCGGTTACGCCCCAGGGCCATCCGTTTAAGGTCCACCCCCAGCATCATGTCCTCAAGGGAGGGCACCCGGCCGGCATCCAGGGCCAGGGTCATCCGGGCCTCGATGGGGAAGCGCTCCGCGATTCTGGGATCGGGGGACCGCAGGTAGGCCTGGTCCCACCAGTCCAGAATCCGATCCTGTGCGGCATGGAGCAGGGCTGCGCTGACCAGCCGGTCCCGTTTCTGGTTGTTCACCGCAGGGGCTGCGGGCAGCAGGTTCCAGAGGTCCTGACAGGGCCAGACGGCCATGGGGAAACAATGATCAATTTCCAGTTCGCGGCGGAGCTCCTTGCCGCTCCAGACGCAATGGATCTTGCGGCCCTTGGCCCGCAGGCCTTCCGCGAGAGCACGCGCGAGGGTCGTGTCCCGGCGCGGGTCCACCCATTTCAGCGCGTTCCAGAGCTGCGCGCCCTGGGGGGATTCCGGCAGCGATTCCATGTAGTCCGCCCAGGCCTGCCGGAGGAGGGGGTCGATCCAGGCGGAGAACCGACAAAGCGCCTGCCACAGGCCGCCAGGCACTTGGAAACGCCCGAAGGCCCAAAGGCACGGCTCATCCAGGCAAAGCCGCCCAGCCTCCGCGGGACCTGGCCCCGGGAGCGCCGTGAAAACCTGGGAGCCGTCCCCCGGGTAGGTGATATAGGTCACCGGCATCTTCCTGATGGTCGTTGCGGCCCCACGAAGGGAGGCCCGCAAGGCCGTGGCAGCGCCCCCCACCACGACCCATCCCGGCCGGAGGTCCTGTGGGTCCAGGTCCGAAAGCCGCGCAAGATCCTCACTGAACCCTCGGGCTTGTTGGGGGTGCTGCGGAAGCCCGGCCCGGTGCAGGGGGAGGTAGGCACGGAGCCAGGTGAGGGCCACCAGGCCAAGGGGCAGATCAACACCCCCATGCTCCGCTTCCCTGGCAACGCCCGGGTGATGCTCGGCGATGCGGCAGAGGACCCTCAGGAGGGCCAACTTGTAGCTGGACGAGCGGCGGTCGCGCAGGATGATGCTGCGCAGGAGCGGCAGCGCCCCGGTGGCATCATCGGGCAACTGGAAGACGAGAACGCTCCAGGACACGCCCTCCCGACCCAGTTCATCCGCCTCATCGGTTTTCCTGAGGCACACCAGGCCGAGGTTTGCCGCCAGGACCTCCAGCTCGCTGGCGGAGACCGGATGGAACCCCCGGTTCTCGGGATCAGGGCCATGCCGCAGACTGATGGCCAGTCGCCCGCCGGGAGCCAGAAGGGCCGCCAGCTTGCGGAAAGCCCAGGGGCGGTCGGCCGGGGCCACATGCATCCACACGCCGGCCACGAGGATGAAATCGAAGCTCACACCGGAACGGGAGAGGGTGGCCAGGTCCGGAAGCGCATCGGGCAGCCATCGGACCTTTGAGCCTGGCCGGATCCGGACGGCCTCCTGCCTCATGGCGGGGGAAGGCTCGCAGGCCACCACCTCATGCCCCCGCGCCTCGAACCAGGCGGCATCCCGCCCAGAGCCGGCGCCCATGTCCAGGACGCGAAGCGGACCGTCGGGGATCAGATCCAGGATCGAGGCATGGATCGTCTCGAAGGCGAGGGATTCAAAGAGAGCAGCATAGGCTCCCGCATGGTCCTCGTAGCTCGTCCAGGTTGGGGACATGAGGACATTATTAGCACACCCAACCATTCGCGGCTGTCCGTACGCCCAATGCCTCCCAGGGAATGAGTTAACCCCACCGCCTTACTCCGGCAGGTCCTCCAGAGGGATTCGAACCCCCGGTGAGATCACTCCCACACCTGATTTCGAGCCATGGCACGGTGGACATCCCGCGCAAGAAATTCTTAATTCCATATAATACAGCAATAGGTTGCAACCCGACGTTTGTAAGAAGGATCGCCCTGTTGCTCCGGTGCACCCCTGGTAGGATGCGCCCAAAGCCATGGACCATCGGGCCTGGAACCTTCTGCGACCATCGGAACCGCGAGGCGCGAAAATGCCTCGCCAGCAGCGAACCATCTTGTACCTTACCAAGGAAGGATGGGAGCACCTGCATGATCTCACGCGATGCCAAGCAGATTCGGAACAGCACCGCTGAGTTCCTGATCTTCACCAATCAGACTGGCGAAAACACCATTGAAGTGAGGGTTGAGGATGGGACGGTATGGCTGTCTCAGAAACAGATGGCCGCCCTTTTCGACGTGACCGTCCCCACGATCCACGAACACCTGACCACCTTGTTCGACCAAGGGGAAATTCGACGGGAAGCAACCATTCGGAATTTCCGAATAGTTCAAAAAGAAGGGAATAGGAAAGTTACGCGCGGAGTCGATTTCGGTAACCTGGACGCCATCATCGCCGTCGGCTTCCGGGTGAACTCCGAACGAGCCCTCCAGTTCCGCCAGTGGGCCCGGGACGTGCTCAGGAAGTTCGCGATCCGGGGCTACGTCCTGGACAAGGAGCGGCTGAAGAATGGGGCGTTCCTATCCCAGGACTACTTCGAGGATCTCCTCGCGGAAATCCGGGAGATCCGTTCCAGCGAGCGCAGGTTCTACCAGAAGATCACCGATATCTATGCCACGGCGATGGACTATAACAGGGATGCGGAGACCACCAAGACCTTCTTCGCGACCGTCCAGAACAAACTCCACTTCGCCATCCATGGCCACACCGCAGCGGAAATCATCGTCCAGAGGGCGGATGCAGAGAAGGACCGCATGGGACTCACCTCCTGGAAGAACGCGCCCCATGGAAAAATCCTGAAGCCGGACGTGTCCGTCGCCAAGAACTACCTGACCCGGGAGGAACTGAGCACGCTCGAGCGGATCGTCGAAATGTACCTCAACTATGCCGAGGACCAAGCCATCCGCCGCATTCCCATGACCATGGCGGACTGGGCCAGCAAACTGAATGCCTTCCTCCAGTTCAATGAGCGGGACATCCTTCATGACTCCGGGAAGGTGACCCAGGAGGTAGCCAAGGCCTTTGCAGAGAGCGAATTCGAAAAGTACCGTCTCATCCAGGATCGCCTCTACGAATCCGACTTCGATCGGCTCATCAAGGGCGAACTGGGCGGCGGGTGACCGCCCATCGAAAACCGCGAATGGAGATACCGGCGAGATACCAGCGCCTCCCATGAATGGAAGGGGTTCGAATCGTCAAAGCTCTGCCTTCTCGGCGTCCGCAAAGTCCTTCCAGTCCCTCCGGGCCCGCACCTCCGGCAGGATGAAGCGGGCACCCTGGTTGTCGGACGGATTCAGCCACAGCAGGCGATCGAAGACGGTCTCCGCGTCATCGAAGCAGCCCAGGCGCCACATACAGAGCCCTACCCCATGCAGGCAACGCAGGTAGGGCCGGTTGCCCAGGCAACCCCAGGCCAGGACCCCATCGAATTTCGATCCAAGGGACAGCCGACCGATGGCGACCCCCACCTGGTAATGCATCAAGGCCCGTTCTGGATGGCGTTCAAAGTGGAAGGCGCCGAGGTGGGCGTGGGCGTCCAGGCAACGGAGATCGGCCCGGCAAAGGGCTTCCAGCACCCGGATGGCCTGGGCTTTCCTGCCCGAATTCCAATCCCCGATGGCTACCTGGATCGGGTCCGATTCCCAGTCCTCAGGGTCAGTTCCCGGCAGGCAGGCCTCGAACTCGAAGGACGGGCGTGGCCCCCGGGCAACAATCGGCCGCGCCCAGGCCTCCAGCGGTTGATCCTCCTCCCCCCAGTAGCAATCCTTCGGGTCCCAGAGTCCCCAAGCCTTCAGAGCCAGCGGGACCAATCCCAGGGCAGCTGCATCAAGCCGGTTGGCGACCTTCTCCCCCCTCAGGTAGGTGCTGCCCTGATAGGACCAGACCCGTTCCGGCTTGACCGTGATGACCCGGCCGGGGATCAAATCCTTGGTGGGGTCGTCACGCAGGACGAGGACACCCTCATGCCCTTGGAGGCGGCAGGTAGCGCCCGTGGTCTTGGTGGCAAGCACGACCAGGTCCACGGGGCAGCCGAGGGGCACCTCGGCGGGTGTGGCTTTGGGCTGCCGTTGGTGGAGTTTCCGAAGCCGCACATCGCATAGGACCGGGAAAGGGAGTTCATCGAAGATCCGGGTTCCCCGCTTTTCGGCCACAGGATCCGGCGCCTGGTGGCCGCCTTCCAAATCGAAGGTTTCGTCATCAAACCGCAAGGTCTTCGCCTTGGTCCGGCCCAGGGCCGCTTGTTCCAGAAGCATGGATTCCTGCAACGAAGGCGTCCATCGCCCGCCCATGGCCGTGAACCTGTCCCGCATGTCCACGATGTTGCCGGGACCGCCCTGGTCATCGAAGAATGCCTCCTGATGAGCACGGATCGAAGCCTCAGATTGGCGCCGATAACGGTCCATGTCGGGCCGGCCCTTGGCGTCAAAACGGATCAGGGAGTAGCCGGCACGCTCCACGCTGTCAGGTTTACGGTCGACCATCCGCAGGACCAACTCAGCGAACCGGATGGAATGGCCGGCAAACGCTGTGACGACGACAGGGCAAGGCTCCAGGTGGATCAGCGCCATCCCGGACAGGGTGAGGCGCAAAGGGAGCCCAGCGGGAGTCAGGCAGTAGAACCGGACGGAGAGGGAGTTGGATGTGCCGCGCGGCGCGCTGACCATCCCCCAGGATATCTCCGGCACCTCGATTTCGGAGATACCAGTGAGATACCAGTTGCCCCAGCAGGAGCGCCAGGGGTTGGTATCACTCCAAAAGAAAAGCCCGCAAACCTAATGGCAGCAGGCTTCTTCTGGCGGAGAGAGAGGGATTCGAACCCCCGGTGAGATCACTCCCACACCTGATTTCGAGTCGTGCACGTTTAGTAATTCATGCTCACCTCATCAAGCTAAATCAGATCATTTCAATACCGCATATTTCCATCATGTTCCCATAGGCCCCATTCTATCGTCGTCCCTGTAGGATGGCTGTAGGATGGAAACCACTCCGGAGGTCCCATGGGAACGGAACGGAAGGCGCTCACCGACAGCCTGGTCCGGGGCCTGGAGCCCGGCGAGAAGAACTACTCCGTGTGGGACGCGAAGCAACCCGGCTTTGGCTGTCAGGTCACGCCGGCGGGGGTGAAGTCCTACGTCTTCAAGTGGGTCCTCAGCGGCAAGCAGGGCTGGCTCACCATCGGCCAGACGCCGGCATGGAACGCCGACCGCGCCCGGAAGTACGCCGCCCAGCTCCGCGAGGAGGTGGACAACAAGCGCGATCCTCGTCGGCTCCGCCTAGACGAGCTCGAGGCCCCCACCATGGCCAAGCTCATGGACGACTACTTCGAGAAGCACGTGCTCCGGAAGAACAAGCCGCGGACCCAGAGCGAAGCGCAGACCAACATCCGGATCATCAAGGAGCGGCTCGGCGCTCTCAAGGTGAAGGACTGCACCGACACCGACGTCCAGGTGAAGCTTATGGACGCCCTGGAGGACACCCCCATCCGTGCCAACCGGGCGCGCGCCGCGCTCTCCGTCGCCTTTGGCCTGGCGGAGCTCTGGAAGTGGCGCCCCCAGAATTCGAACCCCTGCGCGCTTGTCTCGAAGTACCCCGAAAACCCGCGCAAGCGGTTCCTCGCCACTGAGGAGCTACAGGAGTTGGGCGCCGAGTTGGGCCAGCGGGAAGCCTGCTGGCCCTATTCCGTGGCCGCGGTGCGCCTCCTGATCTTCACCGGTGCCCGGAAGGACGAGGTCCTCGGCATGAAGTGGGCGGACATCGACCTTGAGCGGCGCCAGGTGCGCATCACCGAACACAAGACGAGCGGCACCATGGGGGACAAGTACCTGCCCCTCAACGGGGGGGCCCTGGACGTCCTGGGCTTCCAGCTGGACAAGGAGGGCCAGTTGGTCCTCGACGGCAAGGGCCGGCCCCGGCGGCGCCCGGGGGCCCTGCCCCGCGTCCTGGGCAACCCCTTCGTCCTGGTGGGAAGCGGCCGCGAGGATCCGTCCCACCCGGACCGGCGCCTGCCCTGGCACCTCATGGACCTGCAAGGCCCCTGGAAGGTCATCCGCGAGGCCGTGTCGGTGAAGCTCACCAGCGCAAAGAAGGTGGCCGCCTGGAAGAAGTGGGCCGCGCTGCCAGCGCCCGATCGGCTCAAGAGCCCCATGGAAGCGCCCGGCATCATGGACGTGCACCTGCACGACCTGCGCCACACCTTCGGGGCCTTCGGCGCCGGCTCGGGCCTGTCCCTGCCCCTCATCGGCGGCCTCCTGGGGCACTCCCAGGCCTCCACAACACAGCGATACGCCCACCTTGCGCCGTCGCCTCTCCAGGAGGCCTCCGAGGGCATTAGCGCACGGTTGGCGGCCGCCATGAAAAAGGCCCCCGAAGGGGCCTGAGGGCGATCAGGTTGCCACCAGACTAGGCTTTGTGGTGATGCCTCATGTTGCCAAGGTGCCTGTGCGTTGATATGGCAATCCAAATCCCACCGAGGACTGCCATCCCGATTAATACCACGGGGATGATAAGGCTATCCATTTATCAACCTCCTCCGGAAAGAGATAATGTGGGCCTTGTACCAAAGGAAAATGAAGGCTGGAAGGATTATGGCAACCCACCACGCCCATCGGTGCAATACAGCTAGGGCTTCGGGGGCGGCTGCGGTCATTCTGAACCACAGGACCGCAATGGTTAAAGAGAATAACACAACAGTAGGCTCCTGGTGCGAAATCACAATGGCATTGATGTCATCGATCGAGGGCCCCTTGAATCCCTTCTTTTCTGACTTGAGCAGGACTGCCCAAAGCCATCCAAAGAAGGAAATCAGAGTAAATCCAGCAAAAAACCAAAATGGCCTGAATGGGATGCTTGCCAGAATCAACAAAAACGACAGAAGCACAATCATAAGATCAATAATCAATCTACACGAAGCTCGTTTATCGAATTCTGGATAGCCGTGGTTTTGCAAAATCAATCTCGCACAAATCCAATCATCTACAACCCATAGCGTCGCAATTCCAAGCGGAACTATTTCGCCCAAAAATACCTTTACGTTATTAATTCCATGCGGCGTTATTTTTGGTGCAACCATTGAAACAGCAAAAGCAATACTCCCAGCATAAAGTGAATCCATGAAACCCAATACAGATAGATGCTGTTTGTCTTTTGAGACAAGGTAACGCCCGCCAACGCGAGATCTCCTCTTAGGTGGATTCTGAGGATTCACAGAATCCGAAGTCAGGGTTTTGCCGCATTGGGGGCAATATGCGTATTCAGCCTCGACCTCGGAATTGCAACCAGCACATGAACGTGCCGCCATATCAGTCCCCTATCGATGGTGGATTCCCCATCATTGCATAAAGATGGAGGTCGGAAATCTCCTTTTTGGGGCCTCAAACTTCTTGGGATCTCGCTCCACCTGACATCGGAATGGAGGAGTCAGGTCTTTTTCTCAGATACCTTCGGCCAATCCGACACCAGACGCAGGATCTCCGACTGCTCCGGTTCCGGGATCCGCTGCACCAGGGCGGAGACGATCCGGGCCAGGGATTCGATTTGGCGCTGCAACTCCCCGATCTCCATCGCGAGTTGGCGTGTGATGGACTCATCCATGGGTGCCATGCTGCCTCCTTCTGGGGCCCTATCCTACTCCAGGGAAACGGAAAGCCCCGGTCTGGCGGAGGGGCATCAAGCAACCGGTCACCGCGAAGCTGTGGCACGGGCTCATTCCGCCTCAAGATCAGGATCCTCGTCCCATGCCGGTTCGGGATTAATGGTGGTCAGCCCTCTTTCGGACCAAGAGTATCTCCGGAAGCCGGCCACCGCCTCCCCAGGGAAGGGAATTGAGGCCAGCGGGTTTTGCAGGAATTCCATTCCCTCAAGGAGGCTCCCGCGTCGGGCCCCACAGAAGGCCAAGCTGTGCATGACCCCCGACACATGCGCAAACGCGGGGTTCAGTAATGGGGTTGTAGAAACAGCTTCTCCGCTTTTCTTGGTGATCGAGTCGCTGAAAGCGTAGAAGCTATCCACGACCTCCAGGGTCTTGGCATCAATCGCGATGGTTGGGTGCCCAATTCCGAGGCAAGCCCGCACGAAGAGAGGTGGCGTGGCGTCCATGAATTCGTTGCAGCCAAATCCATTTAGGGCGATCAGGAATCCGTCCCCTTCCTTCACAATGCCCTTCTCCAGCCACCCAGGCCACTTGCCGGCCTTGTCGGCAATCGAGGCGGCGTAACGAAGTTGGATCTGAGCATGGGGGACAAGTCGGGCCTCATGGCAATCGAAGTCCATCGCAGGGACTTGGTCGGCGCCATTTCCCTTCCCCGGCGCCACCGCCTCAATCCAATAGCGCCGACCTTCGATCAGAACCGAGAAGTCTGGGCCGGCCCCCTCCCCTTTCTGGGGGTTCAGGCCCTGGTCTTGAAGGGCGGAGAAGAGGTACATCTCCCAGAAGCGCTCCTGGAAACTCGTCCTAGCCTCCCGAAGGAAGTGGCGGTCGTGGGATGGCTGGAACCGAGCCCACAAATCCTCAACAATCTGGCGCATGGGGTCACCCTGGTCCAGAGCCAAGAGGTTCGCATAGACGGTCCCACACGCACCCTTTTCAGAGAAGAAGGGCTCCCCCATTTGAGCCTCTGGATGAGGGAATGATGGCAGAATCCCACGGCGCAGGAATAAGCAGCTTACGAGAAGAAGGCCCCCATCTCGGCGGAGGACTGGGGGCCAGGGGTTCCAAGGCGGGGACCAAGGACATCCAAGTATGGAATTCTGGATACACTTGGTCAAGTTTTACATTTTCCATCAACCCGGAATTGATCCAAAAATACAGGGTTGACGATGGTCTACTTTGATATACCATGGGTCTTGGGGACCAATATGAAGAACTCACCGAAGGTAACCGTAAGCCTCAAGGCCGAGGAGTCGACTGCGCAGCTGCTGGATCGACTTACAGCTGCCATGAGGCTACTTGCTGACCGAACTCCTGATTGGATCCATGTTCCACAGACGCGCTCGGATCTTGGCAACTACCTCCTTCGGAAGGGAGCCATTGAGCTTCAGTCCAACCTCCTTGCCCTGGCAGACTTCTGGAGATGCGGGAGCAACAGGATGACTGAAGCGATGACTATTGCCATTGCCGCATCTAACGAAGAGCGTGACGCCGACTTCGCCTGGGAACTCGAACGCCTACTTCTCCAGATAACCGACGAAAAAGAAAGTTAATACAATGATCCCCTCGGATTTGTTCCTTCTTTGGACGGACGGACAAACCCGAGGGGTGCCCAGCAGGACACCAGGCCTCCCCATGATGGGTCCAAGGCGGATCTGGTGCAACTTCAAGGCCCCATCATCACGGGAGAAACCCATGAAGCCCCTCAACACCCCGTCGACCTCTCAGGCATCCCCGGATGACTTCCTGACCAGCAGGGATGTCACCAAACAGTTCCGCCTCTCTGCCGCATTCCTCAGCGCCCTTCGCTGCAAGGGGGAAGGCCCCCGGTTCACCAGGCTCGGCCGCCGCAAGGTCCTCTATCGCCGCGCGGATGTGGAGGCTTGGCTGAAGGCCCACGAAGTCGAAACCAATCCGGCTTGCTGAGAGAGAGGGGACCATGGAAGCGATGGGAAACACCAATCAGGCCGAAGGCCTGAGCCAGTCCCTCACCCGCTCGCAGCTGGGTGCACATGCCTGGAAACAGTTCCGCACCGTCATCACGTACGGCCGGGTCCCTGCAGCCGTTTGGGTCCGACCGAACCCCCAGATCGGACTCCCCGGGGTGATGGTCGCCCCGAACAAGGCCGCGGCACTTTCCTTGATTCGGTCCTCTCAGTCGTCCCTCCCCTCGAAAGAGGTTGGAAACCCCTTGGGCGGAGGTGCGGAATGAAGCCCCTCAGCATTCACCCACCGCATGCAAGCCGTTCGCAAGGAGACCAGGAATACCTTCAATGGCTCTTGGAAGATTGCCAGCCGACAGGTGGGGCGGAGGAAGACTTGGCCGGCCATCCCCTGGCGGGGTCGGCCAGGCTCGGCGAGGAGTAGGCCATGCGAAACTCCGCCATTGCTCGTGCGGTCAGGGCGTGGTGCAGCCGGGCCTCCTGGACGCCATTCGAGACACCTTGCCTCGCCTGGTGCACGAGCTACGTCGCCCCCGAGAGGCTGAGAACCGGGTGCCTCTTGGTCGCCCTTCGTGATGCCCACGGAAGGCTTTTGGCGATCTACCAGTTCAACCGCCGGAACCAAAGCTGTAGGTACCTCGAGGATGAGACCTGTGCCCAGCAAGAGTTCGAACACTGCAACCCGGAGGATAGGCCATTCTTCGCGGCCGTGAGGGATGGACGATGAATCCCGCCAGAGTCTGGAACCTCCGAATCAACCTGGACGAGCTGAACGCTGAGTTCATGGCGCTTTCGAGCGACGAAGAGAAGGCGGAATTCTTCACGGGGATGTGCCGCGGCATGAACGGCGCCAAGCCCCCCTCTCGCCCCTCCGAGGCTTTCGACGCAGGGTTCACCTTCGGCCAAGAGGCCAGGGGAGAGGCTGAAGACTTCCGAGAGAGGCAACGGGTAGGCGGAGCGCGGAGCGCAGCCAGCAGGGCCCAGAAGTACGGGACCGCACAACCAAGTCGAAGCAACCTCGAAGAGTCTTCGAAGTCACCTCGAAGTGACCCCGAACCTAACCACAATCCACAATCCTTTAACTCAGTACCCGAGAATCCAGAAACCACTACCCCCCCTACCCCCCGCAGGCGGGGGAGGAAGGCGAAGGTGGAGGAGGTCACACCTCCGACCGAATACCCCGAGGACACCGTGGACGCCGTGAACCGGATCGTCGGCATGACGCCGAAGGAGGATCCCGCCGGGCGCAAGATCAGGCTCGACGCAGCCACCCTGGCCGAGCGGGTGAATGGGCTTCTCAGGGAACATCAGGCCCTCACGGGGGACGTCCTGGTCCAGTCCTGGGCGGATTACCTGGCGACAGAACCGGCCATGGTCAAGGCTCCGCAGTATTTCTTCGGCCGCAAGGACGACCAGAAGGACGGAGCCCACTGGAGGGCCTATGCTGCGCTGATCTGGCACAGGCAGGCCAAGGCCAGCCGCATGCATGACCAGGCGCCCGACGAGGTGCAGGCATGACCAAGAAGCCGCCCCCCCAAGACGTCGGGGCCGAGCGAGCCCTCCTCACGACCCTCTGCGCACCAGGCGCCGAAGAGGCGGCTGCCAGGCTCGTCCCAGGCCTGCAGCGCGAGGATTTCATGGTCCCCGCCCACCAGGTGATCCTCGAGGCCCTGCGGGCCCTGCTCAAGACCGGCATTGAGATCTCCCTGGTTTCCATCCTCCACGAGCTGGAGGCCCATGGTCAGGCCAACCGCGTGGGTGGCGTGGCCGGCCTTGCCGACATCCTCGGCGCCGAAGAGGTCGCCAGACCCGAAGTGCTCGTGGACATCCTCCAGGCCCACCGCCGGCGCCGGGAAGTCATGCGCTGGGCCCACCAGGCCTACCTCCGAGCCGAGGACACCACGGACGATCCCGAGGGCATCCTCCACGACACCCAGGCCGAAATGGCCCGGATCAGCCGCGACGGCCGCCGCGACGAGGGTGAGAGCTGGGAGGAGATCCTGGTCCAGATGGCGGCTCACCAGCCCTTCCGTCGCCCCGGGCCCGAGCGCGGCGGATGGTGGGGGATCCCGAGCCTGGACGAGACCTGCCCCATCCCTGCCGGCGAGTTCACAACCCTGGGGGCCCGGCCCGGCATCGGCAAGACGGCCCTCCTGACCCAGATCGCCATCGAATCCGCCCGCCGCGGCATCAAGGTCCTCGTCCTGACCCTGGAGCTCCCGAAGCTCACCATGCGGGCCCGCCTCGCCAGCTACCTGGCCCACATCTCCGTGACGGCCCTGAAGCGCGGGGATTACCAGAGCAGCCACATCGACGCGGTCGGCCTGCAGGCCAACGTGCTGGAGATGGGCCGGACGCACGCACTGCCTGCCGGCATCCCATGGGCCAAGATCGAGGCGCTGATCCGGTTCGAGCAGGCGCGCCACGGCATCGAGCTCGTGCTCCTGGACCAGTTCGACAAGATCGGCCGCCCCCCGGTGGGCCGTGGCAGCTCCGAGGCATACGCCTTCGGCGCCGTGTCGACGTCGATCCTGGAGGTCTCCAAGGACCTGGGCATCGGGTTCGTGCTCCTGTGCCAGCTCAAGGGCGACGCCCAGGACCGGGAGCCCACCCTCAGCGATCACGCGGACAGCGACCGGCCCGCCAAGGACGCCGGGGTCATTCTGCACCTGTGGCGTGCAAAGAACGGTGAAGTGAAGGCCAAACTGCACAAGCACCGCGATGGGAGTTACGTCGGGAAGGTGTTCTCGCTGGACTTCGACGGCCGCACCCAGCACTTCCGCGACCTGGTGCAGGAGTCCTCTCTAACCTCCCAGCCTGCCCAGCCGAGGCTCTATAAGCCGGAGGACATGCCGCTATGATCCCCCGGCCAGGTTCCAGACTTTGGATAACCGTCAAAGAGGCGGCCGCCGAATATGGCCTTGGGACCGACTATTTCCGACGGAACTACTGCGATCCAGGCGGGATCATGGACCGGGCCGGAGCGCTGCGCGTAAGAGTGACGCCAGGCGGCCGCCGTAGGGTTTTCGTGAGCCTCCCCAGACTCCAGGAGATGATCGCGCGAGAAGCCACGGGAGGGCCGGGCCAGGCCCCAGGGGGTGATACAGACGGAAGTATAATAGAACAAACATCAATTAAGTACGCGCCCCAGCTTTGAATAAAGGTAACCGAAAAAGCCTCCAGCTTTCGAGATAGAGTCCCAGGGAGTGGTGTAAGAGCCGGGTAGGCAGACAGATGGCCACCGTCCTCCGTATGTTTGTTTTTGCGGAAACAACATAGGAGCGGAGAACGATGGCCAGAGAAAGTGTGGAGGGTCTTGGGGCCCTGGGCAAGGCTTTGGAGGAAGGCAGCGGGGATTTCCTGCGCCAGCTCGTGATGATGACCCTGGAACGGATCATGGCAAGCGACGTCACCGCTCTCTGCCAGGCGGAGGCCGGGGAACGTTCGCCCTTGCGCGAGAATCAACGGAACGGGTACCGGGACCGGGCCTGGGAAACCCGCCTGGGGACGATGCCGCTGCGGATTCCGAAGCTTCGTCAGGGAAGCTACATGCCAGACTTTCTGGAGCCGCGCAGAAGCTGGGAAAGGGCCTTCCTGAGCGTGGTCTCGGAAGCCTACGTGCTCGGGATCTCCACCCGCAAGGTGGAGCACCTGGTCGAGGCCATGGGGGCCAAGGGGATGTCGAAAAGCGAAGTCTCCAGGCTGGCCAAGGACCTGGATACCGAGGTGACGGCGTTTCGTGAAAGGCCCCTGGAGGGCCCCTACCGCTACATCTGGCTGGACGCCATGTATCCGAAGGTTAGGGAAGGTCAGCGGGTGGTGGGCCTGGCAGTGCTCGTGGCCATTGGCGTGAACCAGCAGGGATACCGGGAGGTGCTGGGCCTGGAAGTTGCTGATGGCGAGATGGAATCGGCGTGGAGCGGCTTCCTGGAGGGCCTGGTCAAGCGCGGGCTGAAGGGCGTCGAGCTGGTGGTTTCGGACGCCCACACTGGGCTGAAGGCGGCGGTGCGGCGGGTCCTGAACGGTGTCTCCTGGCAGCGGTGCCGGGTTCATTTCATGCGGAATGCAGCGACGCGGTTGCCCAAGGCGGCGCAGGAGGAGCTTCTGGACCGCCTGAAGCAGGCCTTCCAGGCGCCCTGCAAGGAGGATGCGCAGCGGTTGTTCGCAGCCCTGGCCCTGGATACCCAGCGCAAGCACCCCGGCTTCTCGGCCCTGCTGGACGAGGCGGTGGAGGACGTCCTGGTCTACATGGATTTCCCCAAAGCCCACTGGCGAAAGATCCACTCGACCAACGTGCTGGAACGGGAGAACCGTGAGCTTCGCCGGCGATCCGACGTGGTGGGCATCTTTCCGAACCGGGCCGCAGTGCTGCGCCTTCTGGGCTCGTTGCTCGCGGACCAGCATGCTGAGTGGGTTTCTGCCCGGTTCCCTTACTTGAAGGTGAAGGCGTGATGGCCCTGGGGCGAGGTCGCGACCCACCCGGCCGGGGCGGTGCGCGGGCATGGAAAGGCTGATGGATTGCCCGCTGGATTTCGCTGCGCGAAACGGGCCTCCGGCCCGCCCTCCGGGTCCACAGGCAACGCCCCTGCGGGGCGCCCTTCGGGTCCACAACCTTCCAACACCCGCGGGCTTCGCCTGGAAAACGCTGGCGCGTTTTCCACACCGCCCCGGCCAAAGGTCCATCAGCAGCAGCATTTCATTGAAATCGGATCATACGGGTACGGCGGCGCTTCGCTGGCCGCTCTTGCTACACCACTTGACGGGACTCGGGCGCTTTCGATAACGTCGATTCTGTCACCCATAGGCATTTGACGCAAGTCCATTAAATAATGACTTTAGATTGATATTGCAAGATTATCGAATGGCCGATCAATTCCTGTGTGCAGTTTTTTGCGGCGAACATGAGCTGATCATCAATTAATCAAGGCGCCCATTCTTGGCATCCGTGTAAACAATTTGTTTATTGCCAATATTTAAATACCATCTTCATCAATCTGCGTATATTTATCCTGAGTCCGTGCAATCCGCCTGCGGCGAATCTCCGGAAACCCAATATCCATGAGGGTTTGGTACCATTGTAGTCGGGTGATCGGTGTCACCCAACGGGTGACCCGAATGGAAATCAAGTTCATCAAGTCTGAGAAGATGGAACTGGTTGGAGGCGCAGGGCTTGCCTTGGTGGGCCAGATCCTGAACCGGTGCACGACCCTGGGCAAGGATCTCACCCGGCAGTTCCCCAAGCGGACCGGAGCCGTGCCGACCGGCGACGTGGCTTTGGCCTACGTCGCAACCCTCTGCACGGGGAAGAGCGACTTCGAGGCCGTCTCGACCCTGGAGGACAAGGTGCTCGCGCCGGAGAGCCTGGGCCTTCAGGCCTTCCCCTCGCCGGTCACCGTCCGGCAGCGGCTGGACGAAGGGGCGGACCTCTACATGCCCTACGTACAGAAAGCCACCGGCGACCTCCTACGCAAGAGCAAGGCCCCGATCACCGCCCTCTCCACCGGGCACGTGGCCCTGGACGTCGATGTCACCCCGCTGGACAACTCCAACTCCAAGAAGGAAGGCATCGGCTGGACCTACAAGCAATTCGAGGGCTACGCGCCCATCGCCGCCTACCTGGGCGAGGAGGGCTGGGCCCTGGGCTTCGAATTGCGGGAGGGGACCCAACACTCGCAGAAGGAGACCCCCGCGTTCCTGGCGCGGGTGAGCGCCCTCGCCAAGAAACTGGTGAGCGGGAGGAGGATCCTGCTCCGCATGGATTCCGGCAACGACGCATTGGAGAACTACGCCCTGGCTGCCGAGGAAGGCATCGACTACCTGGTCAAGCACAACTGGCGCACGGAGAACCTGGAGGTCTGGGCGGACAAGGCCGCGGGCATGCCGGAATCCGCCTGGAGCCACCCCCGGGAAGGGAAGCGGGTGGTGCGCTTCTCGGAGCGGATGGAACGAACGGTGAAGTTCAAAGGCGAGGAAAGGGTTGTTCGCTACCGGATGGTGGTGGAGGTTTCCGAGCGCACCACGGACGCCAAGGGCAACGCCCTGCTGCTCCCCCTGGTGGGCGTGGATGCCTGGATCACCAGCCTGGACCTGCCGGAAGCCGACGTGGTCGCCATCTACCGGGACCACGGCACGAGCGAGCAGTTCCATTCCGAGATGAAGGGAGAACTCGATCTGGAGCGGCTTCCCAGCGGCAAGTTCATGACCAACGCCCTCATCCTGGAGATGGGCGTCCTGGCCTACAACGTCCTGCGCCTCATGGGGCAGATCGGCCTGAAGGGGTACAAGCAGCGGCACGAGAGCAAGCGTCGCCGCATCCGGACGGTGATCCAGGAACTGCTGTGCGTGGCGGCACGGGTCGTTCACCACGCGGGCCAGGTGGCCTACAAGTTCGGGCGGACCTGTCTGGCCTTCGACCGGCTGGTCCTGCTCCGAGCCCATTTCTGCGGCGCCTGACGGCCTCCACGCTCTCGATCGGATGCCTCCAGAAACCACCGGCGTCAGGCCGGAGGACCATCCGGAATTTGGGGTATCCCGCCAAACGCCCCTGTTTCCCGGCCCACGAAGGGACCGTGAAGGTGCGAAGGCGGCCTTCGACATCTCAACCCGGCGCCTGGTCGGCGACAATGGCCCCATTCGGAGCGTGTTCCGTCGGATCCCGCAGGGATCCGCACGGATTCACGTTTATGCCTTAATTCCCTATTTTCTTCTCCTCCAGAAAGCCAAATTGGCTCCAGAGGTGCGATAGCCCGTTTCCAGGAAGAGTGAAAATGAGCAAAGTTGCGTTGGCCGAAATCCCTATTGAAACACTGACCTACAAGCAGGTGTGCGACAGCCAAACCACGATCGATAGCCTCACCGCTTCTGGCCTGAACGTCCCGGAAGAAGAGGCTCCAATTCCCCAGAAGCCCGGAATTGGAGCCACCTCACGACGTTGATCGTTAACTAAGGAGGGTAGGGTGAGCAGCGACAACGAACTCACTGTCAAGATCATTGCCGATGTGAAGGAGTTCCTCGGCGGCATGAAGGAGAGCCGGGAGGCCTTCGAGTCGGCCTCGGCAGGAATGAAGGGTGATATGGATGCCCTTCGTGCCGCGGTCGACCACTTCGGTACCGGAGCTATCGTCCTCGGCGGCGTGGGCGTCGCGATGGAGGGCCTAGAAAAGGCCTGGGAATGGGTTGACCACGCCATCGAGCAGACTGTAGCCCTTACCCAGAAGATGGAAGGTCTGCAGTTCCAGACCGGCGCATCCTACGAGAGCCTGGCATCCCTGAACGTCGCCGAGCTGTTCATCGGCGGCAGCATGGACAACCTCCAGGGGATCGCCTTCGGGCTGTCCAAGGCCATGAAGACGAACTCCGAGGTCTTCATCGAGAATGGCATCGCGGCGAGCAAGGCCGAACTCCAGCACCAGGACCTCATCACAACCCTGATGAAGGTCACCGAGAAGATGCTGACCATCCAGGATCCGGGCAAGCGCGCGGAATTCCTGATGGACACCCTCGGCCGGGCCGCGAAGGGCGCGGGCCCTGAGCTGATGAAGCTCCACGAGGTCTTCGAGAAATACGGTTCGGACGGGCTCCGCAGATTCGGCGTCACGATTGACGAGGACATGATTGCCAAGATCGACGAGCTCGAGCAGGAACTCGGGAAATTCAAGGCCGCAGACCAGGCGGTGATGGCGTCCATGACCGAGCATGGCATGGCCGTGAAGCAGGGCTGGGAGGCTTCAAAGACCGCCTTGCTCCAGTACTTAGATGCACTCACTGGTGGCAACACACAGATGACCTGGGTCCCTGGACCCGTACCGATCCCTCTCGCTACGCCTTCGTTTGAGGATGAAGTACCCGCATCTCCAAACGTGAAGGATGGTGTCGTCCAGCCCCCGTCAACTTCAGTTTCCAATGGGGACGTCCGGACTGCGGCCCAGATCGAGCGCGACAAGGCCCTCGTGGTCGAGGCCGCCAAGGAGAAGGTCAAGACCACCCTCTGGGTCGTGGAGGAGCAGCGGAAGGCCGAGGAGAGCCTCTACAAGGAGCAGAAGCTGAGCTTCACCGACATGGTGGAGATGGAGAAGAGCGGCGCCTACGAGCTGCTCCAGGCCCAGCTGCAGGCGGACCGGGCCATCCTCGGCACCCTGAAGGACAAGCCGGTCCAGCAACGGCAGATCCTCAACCAGATGGAAGAAGCCCGCCGCCAGTACAACTCCACGATCAACGCCCTGGACCAGAGGTCGGCCGAGTGGCGAACCGGCATGGAGCGGGAGGCCACCCGGCTTGCTCACGAGATTGAGGAGAAGTCGGCCGCCGAGGCGGCGGAGATCGCCAAGGCGAAGGCGGAGGCACAGACGAAGGCCAGCACGCTGGCCCTGGAGATGCAGCGGCAGAGCCTGGACTATGCCGCAGAACTCGGCCTGATCAGCAGCTCCAAGGAGTTGGAGGCGCGCAAGCGCATTCTGGATCAGGAGGCCGCCCTCCAGGTGGCCGCCTTGCAGACCCAGCTGGAGGCCCTGAAGAAGGACGGCCTCGCCCACGTGGCCGAGGTCACCAAGATCCAGGCGCAGATCGCCGCCGTGGAGGCCAAGGCCCGCATCGAGAAGCAGAAGCTCGACCAGGACGCCTCCAAGAAGTGGGTGAAAACCTGGGAGAAAGGCGTCGACTCTATATTCGCGAACTGGGATACGGCCCTCCAGAAGATCCTCCACGGCCAGATGAGCATTGCCGATGGAGGGAAGGCGGCCATGAAACAATTTGAGGACGTTACCGAGAAAGCACTTCTCAATGCCGGCATGGAATGGGTCAAATTCGGCGTTCTCAAAGCGCTGATCAGCGACAAGGCCCATGAAAAGCAAGTAATGACTGACGCCAAGGAGGCCTTCACTGGCGCCTACAAGGCTACGGTGGGAATCCCTTACATCGGCCCTATCCTTGCCCCAGTTGCAGGCGCGGCCGCCTTCGCCGGCGTCATGGCCTTCGCGGAGGGCGGCTACCTCGACGTGCCCTCCGACCAGGTCGCCATGATCCACAAGAACGAGATGGTGCTCCCCGCCTGGGCGGCCGAGGGCGCCAGGCGCATGTTCGCGGAGGAGTCCGGCGGTGGCGCCGGCCATGGCGGAGGGCGCCGGGGAGAAACCGGAAACCATTACCACATCCACGCCGCAGACGCTCAGAGTTTCATCGATATGTGCAAGCGCAACCAGGATGGACTCTTCGGTGTCCTCAAGACGGGCATCAAAAACGGGAGGGCGGCCAGGTGATTACTAGCATCTCAAGAAGGCAGAGAATCAATTCCCCCAAACAAATACGTTCAAGGGGCGATTCTCCGCGCTCATTGGAGCGCCAAGCCTATGCCCTGGAACTTCGGAAAGCTGGAAAGACCTACGCTGAGATCTCGGCCGCCTTGGGGGTCGGTCGGACAATGGCCTTCAAACTGGTCCAGAATGCCCTCCGGACGTCGATTCAAGACATGGCCGGCCAGGTTCGAGATATAGAGCTGGCAAGGATCGAGAGGGTGCTCTCACTCCTAACGCGACGGATTGAACAGGGCGACGCCCATGCAATCCTCGCGGCCGCACGCATCTTCACTCTGCGGGCCAGGCTGATCCGTTGGCCCCCGTCAATCGGACAGGCCGAGGCTCACCTCATCCTCCCTTCCCAAACGGTGCAGGTTTGAGGGCACTACCTGCCACGCTCCCCCCCCCCTGTTCGGAGCCGTTGCTCTGGGTCGACTGTTAGGTCTCATGTGTTCGCCTTTCCAAGCCGGCCATTGTCGACCCACCGCCGACCCTCCGTCGACCTTCTGCATCTTTCAGCAGTAACCAATTCCCTCCCCCAAACCTCATTTCACATGGCGAAAGGACGTTCGAAATGACGACCCGCGTCTTGCCCCCCAACTACCCCAAAACATCTGAGGCCTACGGGCGCGTCTACGTCGGATCCCCCGGGGTTACCCAGGACGTTCCTGATGGGGATGCCCTCATCTTGGGCGCGAATGGCTGGAACATCCTTGGCCGGGTGGGACCCACCAGCCAGCGCCCCCTCAACAACTCGACTGTGCCGCGCGAGCCTTTCGCGGGCATGGAGTACATCGATACCACCCTCGGGGCCCTGATCATCTTCGACGGCAGCGCCTGGCGGAACGCCGCAACCGGGGCCATCGTTTAACGCCCTCACCGCAGGAGAGGAACACCATGAACACATCTAATTTCACAGGCCCCATGATGGCGCCCCAGGCCGGGGCTACAAACGTGTCCCCGATCATAAACGGGAGGTCCTACTCAACCGCTTCCGGTCGCGCCATCCAGGTCCATTCCGATGATGTGGCCGACCTGGAAAAGGCGGGTTGGTTCCGCACGGACCGGCCCGAGCCCACACCCGAGGACCTGGAGAAGGCCCCCAAAGCCCCCCCGAGCTATCCTGCCCTCGCACCTGGCCAGCGGGTTTTCCGCATGCTTCCACCCCAGGGACATGGCAAGGCATACCTCGAGTACGAGGGGCGCATCTACGACGGAACTCCTGGCAGCCCCCTCGATGTCCCGGAGAGCGACGCCAGGGTGCTGAAGGCCAACGGGTGGATCCCCCTCATGGAAGTGGGAGCAAAGCGCCCCTTCAATCCTGGGCGAGGCGAGAGATTCCTCGACCTGGTGGCCGGCGCCGAACTGGTCTTCGATGGTTTCAGGTGGCTCGACGCCCTGACGGGCAATCCTGCCTGATCCCCTTCAGGGCGGGAGGTGCCTCCTCGCCTTCAGCCCGGTCCCCCCAGGACGGTTCTCCCTGGGGGGATTTTTTTACCCTGGAGCAAGAGGGAAGCGGATGGAAGCAATGCGCACCTGGATCAACGTCAAGGAGGCCGCGGCCATGGTCGGCATCTCCGAGAAGCGCTTCCGGTCCGAATGGGTGCCCGAGGACGGCCCCGCCCAGGTCACCTTCCGGTGCACCAACGGCCATTCCGGGCCATCTCGCCGCATCGAGGTCCTGCTCGAGGACCTGCTCATGGTCATCGAGGAGCGCACCACTCGCCGAGGAGAATGGGCGAGGCGTTTCCTATGACCTGGCGCTGTCTGCCCTGCCAAGGAAGGGATCATTCGCGGCTTTTGGCTAGCCAATACCCTGCGGGATCCTCAATCCATCGCAGCACTTCCGAGAGGCGGAACCAGCGCCCAGTCCGCTGGCCTGTGCCCTTACCCGTTCCTGGTTTCGTGATGAATGGCATGGGATGTTGCGGCCGGTCCATCCAGTTGTACAGGGTCCTCCTGGACGGGGGGCGCGGGCTTCCATCATCGTTTGTCGGAAGCACCTCCGAGAGGGCGATCTGCAGCTGCTTTAACGTAAGGAATTGCTCAGGCATGGCCATAGGTCTCTCTGGGAGCACACTACCTCATGCGCCTCATCTCGACTCTGTTCGTTCGTCGAGAATGTAGGACACCTGTAGGATGAATCAAAAAGGCCCGATCCGAGAATCAGGCCTAAGTGGCGGAGAGAGAGGGATTCGAACCCCCGGTGAGATCACTCCCACACCTGATTTCGAGTCAGGCGCATTCGACCACTCTGCCATCTCTCCAGGACGGTTAGTTTACCAGAAACAGGGGCCTCTTCCAGGGCCGGGAATCGCTGGAAGCTGGAGCTGGGGCGAGGTGGAAGGCCTCGCGGAATCCATCTACCCGGCCAGGTTTGCGCAGACAGGTTTCGCGGCGGCGCTTCGCTGCGGACCTCCCCCCTGCCCTGCCGCCTCCGTCTTCACGCTCTGCCCTGCCCGGTCCACCCCGCCGATCCGCCCTGCCGATTCACCCTGCCCTGTCCGCCCCCTTCCAGGGGCTGACAGCACAGACAACTCGAACGATTCCGACCTTTGGAACCCTTCGGACAGGGCAGCCAGGCCCGGCTCCGCTTGGCGTCCCGCCCCGATTCTCCAGATCTACAAGCCCAACCAGACTTCCACACGGGCGACCTGGCCTGTGCGGTCGAGGATGGCGCGGGTGGTGGGGTGGTCGAGGGCGAGGGTGTCCCAGGTGCGGAGGGTGCCATCGGCGAGGTGGGCCTGGACGGCGGGGGGGCCTTCGCGGTGGGCGAGGACGGGAACCTGGCAGAGGGTGTAGGCCAGGGCGCCGGCGGGGACGGTGAGGGTGGCGGGGGTGCCGTGGACGTCGTAGTGGGGGAAGGGGACGGGTCGGGTGAGGAACTCGTCCTGGGGCATCCAGGCGGGGTGGAAGGTGATGCGGCCGTTTTCGACCTGGACGCCGAGGTCGCCGAAGCGGCTCAGGAAGTCCTCTTTCACCTGGCCGGTCATGCCGGGCTGCTGGGCGCCGGCGAAGCTGGGGGTGTGGGAATAGGGGTCGGTGGGGATGGCGCCCACCTGGGCGGGGCCGCGGTGGATGCCGAGGCCTTCGCGGATGAGGCCGCAGTGGGCCTGGAGGCGCGGGAAGGCGGGGTCGGAGGGGTCGGTGGCCCTGCGGGCCTCGTCGGCGGCGAGGAGGAGCTTGGAGACCATGTGCCAGTAGATGCAGCCCAGGCCTTCGTACTTGTAGAAGGTGCCGGAGCGGCCGGTGAAGGCGCGGTGGTCGAAGACCTGCTCGTGGAGGTCGAGGACGGCCTGGCGGTCCCGGTGGGCGGCCTCCGCGTGGGGGCCGCCGGCGAGGGCGTCGAGGGCGGCCTCGAGGCCGCGGCGATTGCGGAAGGCGGCGTTGAAGTGGACGCGGCCGGCCACGTCGCGGGCGACGAGGGAGGTGTCGCCGGTCTCGAGGAGCCGGGCCAGGAGGGGGATGGCGGCGGCGGCCTCGGCGGGGACGTTGTTCTTGTCCTGGAAGCGCGGCAGGGCGCGGTCGGGGTAGAGGAGGTAGCTGTCCAGGTCCTGGCGGCGCAGGGGGCTGCGGCGCAGGGCGTCCAGGAGGTCGGCGGCCTCGGCGGGGCGGAGGGTGCCGGCGGAGAGGGCGGCCACCTGCCCTTCCAGCATGGGCTGGAGGCGGCGGATGTGGATGCCGTCGGGGCCGGCTTCCATGAGGTTGTAGGCGTGGTAGAGGCCATCGTC
Organism: Mesoterricola sediminis; assembly: GCF_030295425.1. Lineage (NCBI taxonomy): Bacteria > Pseudomonadati > Acidobacteriota > Holophagae > Holophagales > Holophagaceae > Mesoterricola > Mesoterricola sediminis. The sequence goes on from NZ_AP027081.1 coordinate 3,476,078, forward strand.
GCGGCGGTTGGCGCGCACGGCGTGGTCGAGGTGGCCGAGGGCGGCGTCGAGGAGGCCCTGGACGAGGCCGGGGGCGAGGGGCGCGAGGCGGCCCGAGAAGCCTTCGCGGTACAGGCCCTCGCGGTAGCGGGAGGCGGCGAGGCCGAGGGCGTCCAGGAGGGACCGGCGGCCCTGGGGGGTGTCGGCGGCTTCGGGGGTCGCGCCCTGGAGGGCGGCGTGGACGGCCTGGAGCCAGGCGGCGACTTCGGCGGAGACGGTGACGCCGCCGGCGAGGAGGCCGCGGCAGAAGGCCAGGTAGCGGCGCAGGTGGCAGAGGGTGACGACGGAGAGGCCATAGCCCACGAGGGCGTTGTTGGCGTCGTTCCACTCGGGGCGCTGGGTGTTCATCCAGATGCCGGCGCCGGGGACGAGGTTGGAGAGCTTGGCCAGGGCGGCGATGAGGAGCTTCTCGCCGAGGCCGGCGCGGACGGGGCCGCCGGGGCCCTGGAGGAGCTTGCCGTCGGCGCCCTGGGCGGCGGCGCGGGCCAGGACGGCCCGGTGGGCGCGCTCGTCGAAGTCGATGGTGCGGTGGGGGTCGGCGAGGAGGTCGGCGTAGGGCTTGATGCGGTAGGGCACGTCCGCGAAGGCGAAGATCCGCCGGTCCAGGAGGCCGGCCAGGGCTCCGGGGTGGGCGCGCTCGGAGGCCTCCAGGAGGCGCAGGAGGTAGACGATCTGGTGATCGCCCCAGTAGCCGATGAAGGACCAGGGGTCGTGGGGGTCCACGGTCTCCCAGTCGAAGCCCTCGCGCAGGACGCGGTAGGGGTTGTGGCCGTCGGCGGTGGAGCAGTCCGCGAACTTGGCGATCATAGCCTCCAGGAACACGGGGTAGCTGTGGCCGAGGGCCTCCCAGTTCTGGAAGATGTCGCGCCAGTTGCCCTGGTAGGCGTAGGCGCGGGAGCCGTCCTCGGCCTGGACCTGGATGGAGAAGATATTCCAGGGGCGGCTGGGGTCGCCGTGGCGGCGGCTGAAGGTGAGGGGCAGGTACTCCCGGGCCAGGCGCTCCAGGTCGGGGTCGCCGGTGGCGGCGGCGCGGCCGACGAGGTCGGGGCGCTCGAGCTCGGCGGGCAGGCTGTCCAGGAAGGCCTGGGCCCGGGCGGCGGTGGCCCGGCTGGAGGCCTCCACGTAGCGGCGGAAGTCATCGGCGGGCACGCGGGTGCCCAGGCCGGGGATGCCGCCCCGCATGATGTTGAAGAGGGTGTTGGAGAAGTGGCGGGCGACGCTGCGCTCGTCGGCGGTGGCCTGGAGGCCGTCGGCGGCGGCCACGCGGCGCTGGAGGCCCTCGGCGCCGCGGGCGATGTCGGCGAGGAGTTCGGCTTCCAGGTCGCGGCCGTCGGCCAAGCGGGCTTCCAGGGCGGCCACGGCGCAGGCGTCGAGGCCCAGGTCGGCCACCAGATACCACGACCGGGAGGCGCCCGGTTCCAGGGTGAGGGTGGAACCTGCCAGGTAGGCGCCTCGCCGGCCGCGGATGTCGGTCTCCTCCACGAGGGCCGCGCCCCGGCGGAAGGCGGGGAGCTGGGTGCTGGACAGGAGGTGGACGGGGGCGTCGAGGCCCAGGGACCAGGCCACGTTGGCGCGCAGGGCCTCGCTGGGCTCGGGGCGGTCGGCTGGGACGGAGCTGAGGCGGAAGAGGGCGAGGCCCGTCGCGGGCAGGAGCTCGGTGCGCTTGTAGCCGTCGACGAGGGTGCTGAACTCCAGCTGGAAGCGCCAGCCGATGTCGGCGGGGAGCACGTTCTGGATGCCGTCCAGGAGGTCCACGGTCACGGGGCCGGAGCCGGTGTTCACGAGGGTGCAGCGGCGCACGAACCCGAAGCGGTGGCTGGTGGACCAGGCCACGCGGAAGGCGAGGCCCAGGTCCTCGTTGCGCTCCTCGAAGACGACCCGGTCGCCGCGCACGTGCTTGTAGAGGTCGCGGGCGGTGCGGTAGGCGCCCTGCCAGCGGTCGGAGAAGGGCTCCCAGAGGCAGGTGCGCCCGTCCCGGGCGACGCGCAGGAGGGTGCGGCTGCCGGTGTGCTCCACGCTGTCGTGGATGCGGTCGTCGGAGTGGTAGGGGAAGAGGGCGTGGTCGGGGTCCCGGCGCCCGGCGGTGAGGGCGCCGTTGCTGCTGAGGAAGAGCCAGTGGTCGGAGTCGCTGACGACGCTCATGAAGAAGGGCGGCATGCCGTCCAGGTTGGAGACGCGGAAGTAGCGCGCTCCGTCCAGGTCGGTGAACCCGCCGTCCACCTCCAGGCCGGGGGTGGACAGGGGCAGATCGGAAACGTGGATGCTCGTCATGTTCGCTTTCAGTTGCCCACCGGGCCCTGGCCCGGGGTGGTCGGCCCGCCGGGGCGGAGCTCGGGGTAGCGGGGCAGGACGGCCGGCTTGGCCTTGCGGTCCACGCTGAACAGGCCCCAGTGCCCCTCGGTGCCCTTGCCCTTCCAGGGCTCGTCGAAGGCCTCGAAGAAGAAGGTGGTCACGCCCTTGGCCTTGGCCCAGGCGTTCATCTCCCGGAAGTAGCGGTCCTGCTTGGCCTCGCTGCCGGCGCCGGGGACGTGCTGCGGATTCGAATCCGTGAAGGTGGCCCAGCCGACTTCGCCGAAGACGATGGTGCTGCCGGGATGGGCCTTGCGGACGGCCTCGAACTTGTCGACGGTGGTCCCGAAGGCCTCGTCGATGTCCTGACGGCCCCACATGGGGTAGCTGTGGAGGGTGATGAAGTCCACTTCGGCGGCGAGCTTCGTGCCGGGCTTGACCCAGTAGAGGAAGTCGTCGGCCACGGTGACCCGGCAGGGGACGGCGGCCTTCACGCGCTTCACGAAACCGATGACGTCGGCCTCGGTGAGCTTGTGGTCGGACCAGTCCACGAGGGCCTCGTTGCCGACGCTGACGGCGACGACGACGTCGGGGTAGGCTTTGGCGAGGCGGATGCCCTCGGCGACCTGGCGCTCGTTCTCCTCGGCCTTGCCGGGCTTGCCGCTCAGCCACATGCCCAACATCACCCGGAGGCCCAGCTTGTGGGCGCGGATCTGGGCGAGGACGTCGGCGGCGTGGCGGTCGGAGCCGTAGAGGCGGATGAGCTTCCACTCCCGGTCCAGGATCCGCAGGTCCTCCAGCACCTGGGCGGGGCTGGGGTAGAGCTGCTTGTCGGGGTCCTGGCCCTCGCGGTAGCCGGAGTAGCACACGGCGGGGCCCCACCAGGCCTGGCGGGCCAGATCGGGGGCGGCCTGGGCGCAGAGCGGGGCCGCGAGGAGGAGGATCAGGGGTCGGGGTATGCGCATGTTCCGCTCAGGCTTGGGACTTGCGGTCCTTGAGGTCCTGCTCGATCCGGACCATCATGGCGTCGTCCAGGGGGTAGAACTTCATCAGGAGGGCCGCCAGGATCAGGAGCAGGCCCGGGAAGATGCTCATGGAGAGGCGGATGCCGGTCAGGGACCGGGCGGTCTGCTCCACGTTGGCCACGTAGCCGAACCAGGACAGGATCAGGCCGGTGACCCAGGCGCCGACGGCCAGGCCGATCTTGGTGCCGAAGATGGCGGACGCGAAGACGAGGCCGGTGTTGCGGCGGCCCCCGCGCCATTCGGCGTCGTCGGCGGTGTCGGCGAACATGGCCCAGAGCAGGGGCGAGTTGAAGCCGATGATGAAGCTGGAGAGGATCTGCAGGCCGAAGATCAGGGGGAGGCTGTCGGGGCCCGCGGGCCAGAAGCCGAGGATGACGACCCCGCCGCCGCCGATGGCGGCCATGAAGAGGGCCTTCTTGTCGAAGCGGCGGGCCACGGGCGGGGCCAGGGTCACCGCGGCCAGGAAGGCCAGGGCGTTGCTCACGAGGAAGGGGCCGAGGAGGTCGGTGCGGTGGAGGTAGTACTTGAAGTAGTAGGCGGAGACGGAGCCCTTGAGGACGAAGGAGGTGATCACCACCACGCAGGCGGCGATCATCACGACGAAGGCCCGGCTGCCCAGGAGGTCCTTGAAGTCCCGCCGGAGATCGGCCTCCTGGTCCGCGGGCGGGGCGACCCGCTCCCGGGTGGTCAGGAAGCACAGGGCGAAGAGGACGACGGCCACGGCGCCGTAGAGCACCAGGGTGAGCTGCCAGCCCTTGGCCAGGTCGGAGGGGAGGGCGAGGAATTCCTTGGACAGGAACCAGCGGACCCAGGCGCCGGGGTGGGCGAGGAAGGCGTGCTGGGCCCGCAGGGCGGGCGCCAGGCCGAACCACTGGGCCAGGCTGGGGGTGCAGTACTGCACGATCACCGCCACGGAGAACGCGCCCACGAACCGGTACGAGGCCAGGGAGGTGCGCTCCTTGCTGTTGGAGGTCATGACCCCCAGCAGGGCGCTGTAGGGGATGTTGACGACCGTGTAGAGGATCATCAGGAGGCAGTAGGTGACGTAGGCGTAAACCACCTTGCCGCCGGGGGCCAGGTTGGGCGTGGTGAAGGTCAGGACGCCGGCGGCGGCCAGGGGCAGGCCGAACCAGACCAGGTAGGGGCGGAAGTGCCCCCACCGGGTCCGGGTGCGGTCCGCGAGGGTCCCCATGACGGGATCGGCGACGGCGTCCACGACCCGGGTCACGAGCATCATCGTCCCGACGGTGCCGGCGGCGATGCCGAACACGTCGGTGTAGAAGAAGATGATGAAGAACTCGAAGGTCTTCCAGTAGAAGTTGGAAGCCGCGTCTCCCAGGGCGTACCCGGCCTTCTCCCGGAAGGAGAGGAGGCCGGTGTCTTCGTGCTGCGCAGTCTCGGTCACGGGGACTCCAGGTTCAGAACGTGTAGCGGGCGCCGAGCTGGATCCAGCCGGGGTTGATGGCGCCCTGGCGGATCAGGGTGTCGTTGCGCTGGCGGCCGGCGAGCTCCGTGACCTGGAGGATGGCCTCGTAGCTCAGGTGGGGGTTCTGGACGTACTCCAGGCCCAGGCGGACGCCGCCCTTGAGTCCCTTGCAGTCGTGGAAGGGGAAGTGGTGCTCGGCGTCGAAGATGCTCGGGCTCTCGTCGCCGCTGAACTTGGCCGTGTAGCTGTTGACGCTGAGGCCGAAGATGCCGCGAAGCCTGGGCGAGGGGGTCTCCAGGAGGAGGTCGCCGGTGAGCTGGACGAGGGTGAGGGAGGTCTTGAGGCCGTTGCGCTCCTTGCCGGGCATGGTGGCCGCGGCCAGGGAGACCCGGGCGGGGACGCCGGACTTGAGGAGCTGGGTCTCCCAGCCCACGTTGACGAGGAAGCCGGTGGTGGCGTTGACGGCCTTCTTGTAGCTGTCGAGGCCCAGGATGACGCCCCCGCCCACGGAGAGGCCCGTGGGTTGGGCGGCGGCCAGCGGTAGCGCCAGGAGGCCCGTCAGGACGGTGCGGATGAGTTTCATGGCGTTCTCCTAGAACTTGAGGCCGATGCTGAAGTCGCTGACCTTCCGTCCGCCGTAGCCCTGGTTGTAGTCGCCGTACTTGGCGCCGGCGTCGCCGGGGGTCTGGCCATAGAAGCGGTTGCCGTAGTAGAGGGCCATGGGGCTGCCGGCGGCCACGTTGTTGGTGGTGGTCGGCTGGTCACCCGTGAAGTAGCCGTACACGTTGGTCATCACGAAGTGGTTGAAGAGGTTGTCGATGGACACGTAGCCGATGAGGCGGACCTTGCCGAGGCCCAGGGGGATGTCCCACTGGATCTTGGCGCCGATCTGGTAGTAGTCCACGCCGGTCTTGAAGGAGCCCATGTCCCCGTAGTAGGTGGGGAAGTAGGTCTGCCAGTTCCCGGTGCGCTGGTCGACGTCGATGACGCGCTCGCCGTTGATGGTGCCGGGGAGCTGCAGGGCGGAGAAGCCCGGGAGGGTGCGGTAGTCGGTCCAGCCCTGGGCCTGGATGACGCCGCCGGTCCAGGTGTCGGCCTTCAGGGAGAAGGAGACGTTGCCGGCGCCCACGGGGTGGGTGTAGGTCAGGAACAGGTGGGCGATCTGGTTGCGGCTCAGGAGGCCGTGGCCGACGGCGCGGGCCTGCTGCTCGGGGGTGAGGAGCTTCTCGCGCAGGCTCTTGTAGTTGTAGTAGTCCAGATCGTTGGTGCCGGTGGACTGGTCGATGGTGTACGACCCGATCATGCTCCAGCGGGCGCTGAGCTGCTTCTGGAAGGCGATCTCGATGCCGGTGTAGATGCGGTCGAACTCGGAGTTGAGCCACGAGGTCTTCTGCTTCCACATGCGGAGGGGATCGTTGGGGTCGGGGCTGACCATGTGCACCATGGCGTCCATGCCGTAGTCGTGGATGGAGCTGACGATGCTGTCCTTGTAGATGCGGCGGATGCCGTTGATCTTGAAGTAGCCGGTCTCGTAGTTGCGCTGGTAGCCGACGCTGAACTCATAGGCGAAGGGGGCGCGGAGGCCCTTGGCGACGTAGGTCTGCCGGGCGTCGAGCATGTCGTAGGCCGGGCCGTAGTTCTTGGGGTCGATGAGGGTGTTGTAGTCCACGAAGCGGACGCCGTACATCGACTGGCCGGTGTAGGTGTAGCCGTTGTAGGTGCCCACGGGGGCGTCGCCGTAGGCGGCGGCGGTGTCGAAGCCGGGCTGGCTCACGCCGAGGTTGCCGCCGTTCCAGAGGTGGACGGTGCGGACTTCCCAGGCGTTGCCGCGGAAGTTGTTGGCGATGGCGTCGGAGTAGGCGGAGGCCAGCTTGGCGGCGGAGGCGGACCAGATCTCGCGGTTCTTGCCGTCGGGGTTGAACTTCACCATCAGGCGGGGCTCGAAGATGTTCATGTCGTCGAGGCGGTTGCCGCCCTGGTCCTGCATCACCAGCTTGTTGTAGCGGAAGCCGGCCATGATGTTCAGGTTGGGGCTGACGGTCCAGTTGTCGTTCAGGTAGACCGACGTGGTGCTGTTCTTGGAATCGCCCGGGTTGTCGTAGAACTTCTCCATGTGGGCGCTGGGGCCGCGGATGGCCTCCCAGTGGAGGAAGGGGGCCTGGGTGCCGAGGCCGTTGGGCATGTTGCCCCAGGCGGACCAGCCGTTGGCCACCGGGTTCTCGCCGGGGCCGATCTGGAGGATCTCGGTGGGGTCGGTGCCGGGGTCGCCGCGGTGGAAGACGGGGTAGAGGTACTTGCCGGTGGCCTCGTCGAGGTACCAGCCGCCGGTGAAGACGCCGCGGTTCCCGTACTTGGACCGGCCGAAGTTGTAGAGGGTCTGCACCCGCTCGGCGCCCATGTCGATGTCGTGGTTGCCGTGCCAGTCCTGGAGGGTCTTGACGTTCACCGACCAGGTCCGGTTGCCCTTCTTCAGGGGGCTGACGTCGTAGGTGGACATGTTGGTGAGCAGCGGGCCGTAGTCGTAGCTGTCGGGGCTGCCCAGCCAGGAGTGGGCGCCGCTCTCGCCGCGCAGGACCATCCCGGGGTCGGGGCTGGCGAAATAGCCGGAGACCGAGACGCTGGGGTTGGGGTTCTTGACGTCGTTGAAGGTGTTGGCCGCGTAGGTGGTGCGGGCCTCGATGGACCAGTTGGGGCTCAGCATGCCGTTCCAGCCCAGGGTCCAGGCCTTGGTCTCGGTCACCATGTCGCCGACGCCGCGGAGGATGTTGCCCTCCCAGGGATCCGTGTTGCGCTGGCCCTGGACGCCGCCCTGGGTGGTCTTCTCGGTGAGGAAGGTGGCGCTCACGGAGTGGTTGGAGCTCACCATGCCGGTCAGCTTGCCTTCGAACTTCTGGAACTTGATGTTGGAGCTGAGCTTGGTGCCGGCATCCTCGGCGCTCATCCCGTAGTTGCCGCCGGGACCTGTGTTGATGACGGAGTCGACGTTGGGGTTCAGGCCGTAGGTGGCCATGGGCCGGAGCATGGTCTGGACCTGGCTCCAGGGGATGTTGGGCTGGCCGGCCTTGACGCCGACGACGGTGTAGCCCAGGAGGCCGGTGGTGGCCTGGCTGGGGGTCAGGCGGGTGCCGAGGGTGAACCACAGGCGGTCCTTGATGATGGGGCCGCTGAAGGTGAAGTCGGTGGTGTGGGTCAGGTCCTCGCGCAGGAGGTTGGAGTTGTTGTTGGCGTTGGTGAGGGGGTTGTCGGCGCCCATGGAGGCCCGGGACATGTTGGACCGGACGGTGCCCTCGAAGGTGTTGGAGCCGCTCTTGGTGACGATGTTCACCTGGCCGCCGCTCACCATGCCGTTGCGGGCGTTGAGGCCCGAGGTCACCACCTGGACGTCCTCGATGGAGTCGGGCAGCGGGGCGTAGAGGGACGAGTAGGTGCCCGTGTCGTCCTTCACGTTGATGCCGTCGATGCTGTAGAGGATCTGGTTGGTGTCGGAGCCGCGGACGCGGGCGTCCTTGCCGTAGCCGGCGATGCCGGGGGCGATGTTGGTGATGGCGTCGAAGCCCTGCATGGAGACGGGCATCTTGAGCAGCTGCTCGGAGGAGTAGTTCACCGAGACCTTGTCGCTGGTCTTGGCCTCGGCCGCGGCGGCGGAGGCCACGACCTCGACGGTCGCGGAGGCCTGCTGGACGGCCTTCAGGGTGAACGGGAGGGACTGGTTGGAGCCGACGCCGACGCGCACGTTCTTGGCGGTGCGGCCGAGCATCCCGGGCGCGCTGACCCGGATGGTGTAGTTGCCCACCGGGAGGAGCAGGGCGTGGTACTCGCCCTTCTCGTCCGTGGTGAAGACCTTGGTCTGGAAGAGCGCGGGGCTCTCCAGGGACACCCGGGCGCCCTTGATGGGCTTGCCGGCCTCGTCGGTCACGAGGCCGCTCAGGGCCCCGCTGGTGGTCTGGGCCACCAGGGTCGCCCCGGCGGCGAGCATGGCCGCGATGGTGGAGCGGAACATCACATTTCGCATGGTCATCTCAAGTCTCCGCGATGCGTGTGCATGGCCTAGAAGTGGAACGCGTAGGCGATTTCGGCGTGGGGCACCGCGCGGTTGCGGGTGACCAGGCCGTCCAGGGGCCAGGTGGCGTCCTGGGAGGAACGCCGGCCGGGGGCGCCCGCGTCATAGGCGGAGGCGGTTCCCACATAGTGGTGGTATTCCATGGCCTGGTAGGCGAGGAGGACGACGTTGAACTCGAGGCTGGAGTCCTTGTCGATCCGCCAGATGACGCCGGCGTAGGGGCTCGGCGTGTACTTGGCCTTCTGGGGGGTGCCCAGGTAGAAGTCGCGCCAGGCCTTGTTGCCGGAGGCCACGTCCCAGGGGGCGCTCTGGGCGTCGCCCACGTACTGGTGCTTGAAGCTGCCGCCGAACTGCAGGCCGGCCTGCCAGCGCCAGGTGGGGTTGATGGCCCGGCTGAAGGAGGCGCGGAGGGTGAGGCCGGAGAGCTGGTTGCGCTTGGATTCCACGGACTTGGCCGGGTTCATGGGCAGCAGCCCGGCATTCAGCGAGGAATCGTCGGGGGTGGTGAAGTAGTCGTCGCCGGTCTTGTACATGTAGCCCACTTCCAGGGCGACGGTGCCGGGGCCCACGCCGTAGCCGACGTTGAAGCCGAGACCGGTGTAGGTGGCGCGCAGGTGGTCCTTCTGGCTTCCGTAGGCCATGCGGAACTTGAAGGCCTTGGTGAAGCCCGTCTCCTGGGCGCCCAGGGGCGCCAGGGTGCCGCACAGGCACATGGCGAGGCCCCAGCGGACCAGGTTGGTTGCTTCGATCATGACATCCTCCAATGGGGAAAGGTCGAGGGGTGGGGTCGGACGTCAGGGGTCCGGCGGGCCTGGCCGTGGGGCCGGCCCGCCGGAACCGTCCAGGTCAGGGGACGAAGGTCAGGTCGTCGAAGTAGAACGCGACGCCGGTGCCCGCGTTCCCGAAGTCGGGGAAGAGGGACAGCTTGTCGTAGGTCTTGGCGGCGTCGAAGAGGCCGGTGAAATCGAAGGTCAGGGTCTCCCAGGCGTTGGCCGTGGTGGTGGCGACCTTCTTCTCGCAGGACACGGTGTTGTTGCCCTGGTCCTCGACCTTGAGGAGGATCTGGGTGCCGGCGGCGGGGCTGTAGACGCGGACGGTGAACTTGTTGTTCGCGCCGCTGCCGAAGGGGATCCGGCCGATGGAGAAGTTGGCCCCGGTGGCCACGGTGGCCCCGGCCCAGGTCTGGGCGCCGCTGGCCTTGAAGATGCGGAGGGCCTTGTTGGTGGCGACGACGGGATCCGCGGCGACGGTGGCGTCCTCGGCGCCGCCGAAGCCGGCCAGGGTGTAGGCGACGAGGAAGTTGTCGAAGGTGACCGGGCCGTCGAAGGCGTCGAAGGTGACGTCGTCGAAGTAGTAGGAGGCGCCGGTGCCGGGGTTGCCGAAGTCGAAGAAGATGGAGGCCTTGTTGTAGACCGCGTTGGCGTTGAGGGCGGCGGTGCCGCTGCTCGGGTTGGCGAAGTCGAAGACCAGGGTCTCCCAGGCGTTGGCCGCGGTGGTGGTGGCGTCGGTCTCGCAGGAGATCGTGCCGTCGGCGGCGTTCTCGACCTTCAGCTTGACCTTGAGGCCGGCGGCCGGGGAGTAGGCGCGCACCAGCATGCGGGTGGAGCCGTTGCCCAGGGGGATGCGGCCCAGGGCGAGGTTGGCGGCGCCGGTGCCGAGGGTGACGCCGGCCCAGGTCTGGGCGCCGGCGGCCTTGACGACCTTGCCGACGTAGTTGGCGGAGTTGGCCGGGTCGGCGGCGATGCTGGAGCCTTCGGCGCCGCCGAAGCCGGTCAGGCCGTAGGCGATGGCGGGATCGTCGAAGGTGACGGTGGTGAAGTGGTCGAAGGCCACGTCATCGAAGTAGTAGGTCTTGTCGGCGGCCATGGCGGTTCCGCCGGCGCCGAAGTTGAAGTTGAAGAAGATGGAGGCCTTGTCGTAGGTCTTGGCCAGGTCCAGGGCGGCGGTGCCGCTCACGGGGCTGGCGAAGTCGAAGACCAGGGTCTCCCAGGCGTTGGCGACGGTCGTGTTGACCTGGGCCTCGCAGGTGACGCTGCTGTTGGTGTGGTCCTCGACCTTGAGGCGCACGGGGGTTCCGGCGTCGGGGGAGTAGACCCGGACGTTGATGCGGGTGTGGGTGGCGTCGAAGGGGATGGCGTGCTTGAAGCCGAGGGTCCCGTCGGCGGACAGGGTGGTGCCGCCCCAGAACTGGGCGGTGGTGGGCTTGACGACCTTGACGACCTTGTTGGACGCGTTGCCGGGGTCGGCGGCGAAGGAAGAGGCGACGCCGCCGAAGTCGGTGAGGCCGTAGGAGACCGTCGCCGCGTCGAAGGTGACGATGGGCAGGTCCATCTGGCGCATCACGATGCGGGTGTCGTAGTCCTGCGAGGCGCTGACGGCCGCGAGGCTGGCGTTGCCGGCCAGGTCGGAGAAGGCGCCGGCGGGGACGGTGACGGTGATGGTGCCCGCGGTGGTCGGGGGCGGGACGACGTCCAGGGTGTAGAGGGTGTCGCTCACCTTGGTGAGGGTGCCGGGGGTCCCGCCGGTGACGGTGATGGAGCTGGCGGTGAAGCTGGTGCCGACGCTCTCGCTGAAGGTGAACTTGAAGGTGACGGTGCCGTTGGCCGTGGCGGCCGCGATGTTGTCGGTGATGGCCAGGGTCGGCGGGGTGTTGTCGATGAAGGGGCTGTTGTGGAAGTAGACGTTGTCTACGTAGACGGTGCCGGCGCCGTAGGGCGTGGCGCCCACGAAGAGCAGCTGGGACAGGTGCTTGCGGCTGGCCAGGCTGCCGAAGTTGGCCAGGGGGATGTCCAGGGACACCCACTGCTTCTGGGCGTTGAGGGCCGGGGTCGTGGTGGCGTCCAGGTCGACCTCGCTCTCGGAGTCGTCGCCGCCGCCGTAGACGGTGTTGGCGCCGAAGTCGACGAGCTTGATGCCGAACTTGGTGATGTCGGGGGTCCAGACGTCGACGTGGAGGTAGGTCATGTTGGTGGCGTCGACGGCGTTGCCCGCCGCGAAGAACTCGACGCCCACGTACTTCAGGTTGGCGTACTTCTTGACGTCGTCGCCGCCGATGGTGAGCGCGGTGACGTTGGGGCCGGCGCCGTCGTTGCTCCAGCTGGTGCCCCAGGTGTCCACGGGGATGTTGGTGTAGGCCTTGGACAGGAGGGAGATGACCTTGGCGGGGTCAACGGTCGGGCGGGCCGGGGCGGTCGTCGGGACCACCGGGGTGATGACGGTGACGGTGGAGGACCCGGTGACGTTGATGCCGGCCAGGGTGGCGGTGATGTCGGTGGTGCCCAGGGTCAGGCCGGAGACGAGGCCGGTGCTGTCGACGGTGGCGACGGCGGGATTGCTGGAGGCCAGGTCGAACCAGCGCAGGCTGACGTTGCTGACGGTGACCGCGGGGGTGGCGTAGGTGAGGGTGCCGGTGAGGCCCAGGGACTTGGTCTTGGAGATCTCCACCTGCGCGGGGGCCCAGGCGATGGTGGCGGCCGTGGGGGCGGCAAGCTCGGCGGCGCTCAGCTTCTCGTAGCGGATGTCGTCCAGCCAGATGCTGTAGGCGCCCTCATCGGCGCCTTCGGCGAAGTGGAAGAGGCCGGTGGTGGAGGTGAGCTTGGCCTTGTTGGGGATGGGGATGATCTGCTTGACCCAGGCGGTGGTGACCGGGATGTTGGCGACTTCGGCGGCCCAGTCGCTGTTGCTGCCGTCGTTGCCGAGGCCGGCGACGTTCAGGGTGGCGGCCTTGCTGGCCTTCACCCAGAAGGTGACGGCGTTGTAGAGGCTCAGGTTCTGGGCCGTGGCGGCCTTGAAGGCGCCGCCGGTGTAGCCGGTGGAGGGGACGTCGATGCGCAGGGAGGCGGTGCCGGCCTGGTGCTCGGCCGTGTCCACGGCCAGGGCGTTGCTGGAGCCGCCGAAGGGCACGAAGGTGACGTTCTTGGCGTAGGCGTCCGCGAAGACCGGGAAGTTGGTGGGGGCCACGTCCACGGTCGCGTCGGCGCTCTTGCCGCCCACGGTGGCCGAGACGGTGGCGGTGCCCGCGCCCACGCCGGAGACCAGGCCGCTGGCGGCGATGGTGGCGACGTTGGGGGCCCAGGCGGTGTAGGTGGCCTGGGTGGTGGCCGCCTCCGAGGTGCCGTCGCTGTAGTGGGCGGTGACGGTCAGCTGGGCCGTCTCGCCGGGGAACAGGGCGACGTGGGTGGGCGCCACGGAGACGAACGAGAGGGCACGCCCTCCCTTGGACGAGCTGCCGCAACCCAGCAGCCAGAACAGGGGCATCAAGGCCAGCAGCGCCAAGCTTGCCCGGAAGCGGGGGGTGGACATGAGGTCTCCTTTAGATAGAAGCATTGCAGGCTTTGCATAACGGGTCGGTCTGACCTGCGCGCGGAAGGAAGGACCCACGCGAGGGGACCGCCGGATGGACCAGGCTCAAAGAGGACTGAAGCAGGTTGAATCATGAAAAATGATAAGTAAATGGTCTTTTTTTATTTTTTCAGGTAAGCTTTGGGGACCGCCGCAAAGCCCAGATTCTTCACAAAATGGCCAAAAATGCCCCTCCTTGACTGTCTGGCTTAGACAAGAAAGGATCATCACATGCCCCGAATCCGCCATATCGCCCTCCTGGTCCCCGCCTCGGGCGGCTACTCCCGGGGCGTCTGCCGCGGGGTGGCCACCTTCGCCCTGGACCGGGACGATTGGCTCATCTTTCCCTATGAGCGGGCGGAGTTCACCAAGCTCCCGCCCTGGCTGAAAAAGGGCCACATCGACGGGATCATCGGCTTCATCTCCAACCCGGACCTGGGCCGGCAGATCACCTCCCTGGGCGTGCCCATCGTGGATGTGCAGGGGGAGGGCAACTGCCCGGACTTCCCCTGGATCGACACGGACGCCGAGGTGGTGGCCGGTCTGGCCGAGGACTTCTTCACCCAGGCCGGCTTCGCGCACTTCGCCTTCTGCGGCTATCCGGGGGTGTTCTTCTCGGACCGGCGGTCGGACGCCTTCACGGGCCTGGTGCGGGGCAAGGGCGTGGAACCCCACGTGTACGAGCCCCCGCCCCGGGTGACCACGACGATCCGCAACCAGTTCCGGGAAATGCGGGGCCTGGAGTACGAGCCGGCCTTGGCGGCCTGGCTGGCGCGCCTCCCCAAGCCCGTGGCCATCCTGGCCTGCAACGACACCCGGGGCCAGCAGATCATCACCGCCTGCCGGGACCTGGGGATCTCCATGCCGGCCGACGTGTCGGTCATGGGCGTGGACAACGACGAGATCCTCTGCCGCCTGTGCCGGCCGACCCTCACCAGCATCGCCCCGGACACGGAGGGCATCGGCATCCTGGCCGGCCGGCTCCTCAACGCCATCCTGGAGGGGGAGGCGGTGGAACCCCGCCTGTACAAGCAGCCGCCCCTGCGTGTGGTGGAGCGGGAATCCACGGATGTGACGACGGCCCAGAACCCCCTGGTGCTGGCGGCCTCCCGGGTGATCCGGGACCGGGCCTGCCGGGGGATCTCGGTGGAACAGGTGTGCGAGTTGGCGGGCTGCTCCCGCTCGACCCTGGACGGCCTGTTCAAGAAGCACCTGGGCCGCTCCATCGCCGGTGAAATGGTGCGGGTGCGCCTGGGCACGGCCATGCGCCTGCTCGAGAACACGACCCTGACCCTGGACGAGATCGCCACGGCCTGCGGCTTCCAGTCGGCCACCTACTTCTGCCGGTTCTTCAAGCGGGAGAGCGGCTCAACGCCCGCCCAGTACCGCAGCGCCCAGGCCCTCCGCTGAGGGGCCAGGAAAGAACATCCCGCGTTTACGAAAAAAGACTATAGGACGTCCCCCTTTCACTTGGCACCCTGGTTCGGCCCCTTCCCCCGCTGACAGCCAGGCAATCCCCGGAGTTCCCATGAAAGCCGTCTTCGCTCTTCCCTTCGCCCTGTCGCTGGCCCTGGCCTGCGGCGGGGGGTCCACCTCCACCGGTGGGAATAACAACAACAACAATGGCACCGGCACCTGGGTCCTGAGCTGGAGCGACGAGTTCAACGGGGCCGACGGCAGCGCGCCCGACAGCTCCAAGTGGGCCTTCGACGTGGGCGGCAACGGCTGGGGCAACAACGAACTGGAGACGTACACCAGCCGGTCCACCAACGCCCAGATCACCGGCGGCAACCTGGTGATCACGGCCCAGGCCGAAACGTTCACGGGCACGGACGGCATCACCCGGTCCTACACCTCCGCCCGCCTCAAGACCCAGGGCCTGTTCTCCCAGGCCAACGGGCGCTTCGAGGCCCGCATCAAGGTCCCCACGGGCAAGGGCATCTGGCCGGCCTTCTGGATGCTGGGCACCGATCTGGCCAACAACCCCTGGCCCGCCTGCGGGGAAGTGGACATCGCCGAAGTGGTCGGCCAGCAGCCCTCCACCGTGTGGGGCACCCTGCACGGCCCCGGGTACTCGGGCGGCAACGGCCTCTCCGCCAGCAAGACCCTGACCTCCGGGAAGCTCTCGGACGACTACCACGTCTACGCGGTGGAGTGGGAGAACACGACGATCCGCTTCTACCTGGACGACACCCTCTACGCGACCCGCACCTCGGCCGAGGTGCCCACGGGCGGGCTCTGGGTCTTCGATCACCCCTTCTTCCTCATCCTGAACGTGGCCGTGGGCGGCAACTGGCCCGGCAGCCCCGACGGGAGCACCACCTGGCCCCAGAAGATGTACGTGGACTACGTGCGGGTCTACCGCCGCTCCTAGGAGGTCCGACATGAAGCGCTTCGTCCTTGGCCTGGCCCTGGCGGGTCAGTGCCTGGCCGGCGGCCTGGAAACCCGGGACGGCCGCTATCTCCTCGACGGCCATCCCTTCCTCCTGAACGCCCTGGGCTACGAGACCGGGGCCCGCCCGGGGGAGGCCCCCTACCAGAGCGCGGCCCGCGACCTGGGCCAGGTGGCGACGGACTTGGCGGTCATCAGGGCCGCGGGCTTCAACGGGATCCGGACCTGGTCCCAGCTGAGCGAGCCGGAGCTGAAGCTCGTCCAGGCCTCGGGGCTGAAGGCGGTCTACGGCATCTGGCTCAAGCCCGACGAGGACTTCGCCGACCCGGCCGTGGTGGCCCGGGACCTGGACCTGGTGCGGCGCACCGTGGCCTGGACGCGGAAGTACGACTGCGTCGTCACCTACCTGGTCATGAACGAGCCCATGCCCGAGCACATCCGCAAGGTGGGCGCCCAGGCCACGAAGGACCTCTGGATGAAGGTCCAGGCCCTCATCCACGAACTGCACCCGGGGGTGCCCGTCACCATCTCCGGCAATTCGGCCATCACGGAGTGGGTGGACATGGGGATCTTCGACGTGCGGGCCCGGAACGCCTACGACTACCATGACAGCGCCAACTTCACCCACGGCTTCGCGGAGGCCCAGCGGATGCTGGCGGGCGCCGACGGCAAGCCCGCCCTGCTCACGGAGTTCGGCCGGTCCGTCTCGGGCCGGGGCCAGGGCCTCTACGGGGGCAACACGCTGCGCCAGCAGGCCGATTCGGTGCTCCAGTCCTATCGGGACTTCCTGGACGCGGGCGGGGCCGGGCTCTGCCCCTTCTACTACGCCGACGGCTGGTGGAAGGCGGGCAACCCCGCCGTGCACGACGACGAGGCCGAGGAGTGGTTCGGCTTCCTCGGGTTCGCCGACCTCAAGGACACCGTGGGCCGGCCGCGGCCCGTGTGGCACGCCCTGGCCCAGTACAACCAGGCCCTCGTGGCCTCGCCCCGGAACCACGCCTTCTACCTGAACGCGGTGCCCCTGGAGGCCCACTGCCTGCCCGGGGTCCGCAAGGTCCGGGTCCTCCACCGGGACCGGGTGCTCCTGGAGACGGCCCCCGACGCCCGGGGCCTGGCCCGGGGCGAGCTGCGCTTCCCCGGCGAGGGCCTCGCGGACCGGGAGCTGGTGGTGGAGGCCCTGGACGCCGCGGGCCGGGTGCTCAAGTGGGAATCCCTGGTCGTCCTCACCGGTCCCGAGCCGGTGGTGTGGCCTTCCCTGGAGCTCCGCACCGGCGTGGTGGACCTGACGGGCGCCGCCGAGGTGCCGGTGGAGGTCCGCCTGGGGGCGACGGGCCCCTTCAAGGTGGAGGGGGACCTGCGCTACGCCTTCTCCGCCCACAAGGGCTGGGAGCCCGGGGAGACCCGGAGCCGGCCGCTGGCGCCCGGCGGAACCCTCAAGGACACCTTCCGGGTCCCGGCGGACTGCCCCGTGGGGGCCGTCTACGCGGGCGTCGACGTGCGCTACGGCAAGTTCGTGAAGACCCTCACGGCCCGGCGCTTCCTCTACCCCGGCACCTGGGCGGACCCGCTGCGGGTGAAGGAATGAGGGCCCGGGCGGCGGTGTTCGGGCTCGCGGCCCTGGCCCTGGCGGGCCAGGCCCCCTTCGTCCAGACCACGGCCGCCGGCGACCGCCTCCGGCCCCTGCCGGCGCCCCGGTTCCGCCGCGGCGCCCCGCCCCCGGGACCCGCCGTCGCCGTCCGCCTCGGGGAGCCCCGCCAGACGGTGGAGGGTTTCGGCGGCGCCCTGACCGAGGCCTCGGCCTGGGTCCTGGCCCAGCTCCCTCCCGCGCGGCGCCAGGAGGTGCTGGACCTGTGCTTCGGGCCCGGCGGGGCGGGTTTCACCCTGGCCCGGGTGCCCGTGGGGGCCTGCGATTTCAGCGTGGAGGGGCGCTGGTCGTACGACGACCACCCGGGGGACGAGGCCCTCGCGCACTTCTCCATCGAGCCCGACCGGCGCGGTTTCAAGGACGCCCGGGATCCGGCCTACGCCCTCCTGCCCCTGGTGAAGGACGCCCTGGCCCGGGAGCCCGGGCTGCGCCTCGTGGCGAGCCCGTGGACGGCCCCGGCCTGGATGAAGGACAACGGGGCCTGGTACGGGGAGGGCCGCGGCGGCGCCCTGCTGCCCCGGCACTACGACACCTTCGCGCGCTACATGGTGCGCTACCTCCAGGCCTACCGGGACGAGGGCGTCCCCATCTGGGCCGTGACCCCGGAGAACGAGCCCGGCGGCAACGGCGGCCAGTGGGAGAGCATGGAGTTCACGCCGGAGGCCCTCTCGGACTACATCGGCCTCCATCTGGGCCCCCGCCTGAAGGCGGCGGGCTTCGGTGGCGTCAGGATCATCCAGTACGACCACAACCGGGACGCCGCCGCGGTGCGGTTCACGGAGGCCGCCCTGAAGGGGCCCGCGGCGCCCTATGTGTGGGGCACCGGGGTGCACTGGTACGAGCGGACCCGGGACGCGGGCGCGGACGTCCTGGACCGGCTCCGGGCCCTCGCGCCCCAGTGGACGCTGCTCCACACCGAGGGCTGCGTCGACGCCCTCGCCGACGAGGTCAACGCGCCCGGGGGGAGGTTCCTGGGCTGGCGGAACGACGCCTGGTGGTGGACCGCCGGGGCCGCGGACTGGGGCCACCGCTGGGCCCCCGAGGCGGACCGGGCCGACCATCCCCTCTACGCCCCGGCCCTGCGCTACGCCCGGGACATGCTGACCGGGCTGAACCACGGCCTCGCCGGCTGGATCGACTGGAACATCGTCCTGGACCGCCGGGGCGGCCCCAACCACGTGGGCAACGTCTGCGGCGCGCCCGTGATGGTGGACACGGCGGCGGGGGAGGTCTACGTCACGCCCCTCCACCCGGTGCTGGCCCACCTGAGCCGCTACTTCCGCCCCGGCGACCGCGTGCTCGCGGTGGACGCGGGGGGCGGGCTCCTCGCCGCCGCGGCCCGGGACGGCGCCCACCTGAAGGTGGTGATCCACAACCCCGGGGATGCGCCGGTGGCCTACGCCCTGCGGGCCGGCCGGGCCTGGGCGAGGGTGGCCATCCCGGGACGGGCGATCCAGTCCGTGCGGGTCCCGCTGCGGGGCCTGGATGGCCCGCGGAAGCGGTGAGCCCGGCCCTGGACGGCCGGGGTCCCAGGTAGAATGGACCCCATCGTCTGGTGAAGGGAGGCAGGTCATGGTGGGCAGGATGGCACTGGTCGCGGTGCTGGCCGCGGGGGCGCTGGGGGCGCAGGGCGTCTCGCGGGAGACCGCGTCGCGGTTCGCGGGGCACGTGCTCGTGTCGGTGGACCGGGAGTACCCCAACAAGCTGGACCACACGATGGCGGGCCCCCAGGACGTGCGCGGGCCCAAGGACCTGCATCCGGCCTTCTACGGCTGCTTCGACTGGCATTCCTCCGTCCATGGCCACTGGATGCTGGCCCGCGTCCTGCGGACCCACCCCGCCCTGCCCGAGGCCGCGGGGATCCGCCGGGTCTTCGACGCCCACTTCGCCCCCGCCGCGGTGAAGGCCGAGGTGGACTACTTCCGGAGCCCGGGACACCGGGGCTTCGAGCGCACCTACGGCTGGGCCTGGCTCCTCAAGCTCCAGGCGGAGCTGCGCACCTGGGACAGCCCGGAGGGCCGGCGCTGGGCCGACCAGCTCCAGCCCCTGGCGGACGCGGTGGCCGCGGAGCTGCGCGCCTTCCTGCCCAAGCTCACCTACCCCAACCGCACCGGGGTACACCCCAACACGGCCTTCACCCTCTCCCTGGCCCTGGACTACGCCAAGGCCGCCCAGGACGGCCCCCTGCAGGCGCTGCTGACGGAGCGGGCCCGCGCCTACTACGGCCGGGACCGGCAGGGACCCCTGGCCTGGGAGCCCGGCGGCGAGGACTTCATCTCCCCCTGCCTGGAGGAGGCGGCGCTCATGGGCAAGGTCCTGCCGCCCGCCGAGTTCCGGCCCTGGCTGGAGGGCTTCCTGCCCGGGCTTCTCAAGGGAGCGGTGCCCCGGCCGGCCCACGTGTCGGACCGCACCGATCCCCGGATCGTGCACCTGGACGGCCTCAACCTGAGCCGGGCCCGGTGCCTGCGGGAGATCGCGGCCGGCCTTCCCCCCCGCGACGCCCGGCGCAAGGCCCTGCTGGTCTCCGCCCAGGCCCACGAGGAGGCCGCCCTGCCCCACGTCCTCAACGGCAACTACGAGGGCGACCACTGGCTGGCCACCTTCGCGGTGCGGATGATGGAGGCCCCGCGCTAGCGCAGGTAGATCGAATCACCGGAACCGCGTTGTTCCGATCCTTCGTGCTGGCGAGGGTGAGTAAAAAACCCGTACGCCGAGAGCGCCGGGACGCGGAGTCACGCGGAGTCAGCTTCGCGGTTCAGCGCGCCGACCCACACCACCCAGGCCCTGGCCCTCAAGCGCCTCCTGACCCAGCTGGGCTCGTGTCGGTAGATCGAATCACCGGAACCGCGTTGTTCCGATCCTTCGTGCTGGTGAGGGTGAGTAAAAAACCCGTACGCCGAGAGCGCCGGGACGCGGAGTCACGCGGAGTCAGCTTCGCGACCCACCGCGCCGACCCATACCACCCAGGCCCTGGCCCGCTGGCGCTGGCCGCGATGCTGCGCATCGCTCGGCTGGGGGCTCCGGGCCTTCCGCATGCACGCCTGTGGGTGCCCTGCGCCCCCAGCCTTGGACGGGCCTGGGCTCAGCCGCCAGATCTGCTTGAGGAACTTCAGCCATTCCGGGTGCCGGTGCAAGGACGCGTGCACGGTCCGCCTGATCCTGGGTGGCCTTTCGCCGCCGGACGGTGTTGCAATCCACCTGGAGCTGGTCGGCGGTGGGCCGATCCCCGGTCCCGTCCGCGAGCAGCAGCAGGATCCGGCATCTTGGGCCGAAACTCCAACCCAGGCCCGCCCAAGGCTGGGGGCGCAGGGCACCCGCAGGCGTGCCTGCGGAAGGCCCGGAGCCCCCAGCCGAGCGATGCGCAGCATCGCGGCCCGCGCCAGCGGGCCAGGGCCTGGGTGGTGTGGGTCGGCGCGCTGAACCGCGAAGCCGACTCCGCGTGACTCGACATCTCAGCGCACTCGGTGTACGGGATTTTTACTCACCCTCACCAGCACGAAGGATCGGAACAACGCGGTTCCGGTGATTCGATCCGCCTGCCCTAGCGCCTGCGGCGGAAGAAGGCCTGGAGCTGCTCCCGGCATTCCTCCGCCAGGAGGCCGCCTTCGAAGGCGATGCGGTGGTTCAGGTTGGCGCCGGCGAGGGTGTCCAGCATGCCGCTGACGCCCACCTTGGGATCCGCCGCCCCGAAGACCACCCGGGCCACGCGCGCGTGGGTGAGGGCGCCGAAGCACATGAGGCAGGGCTCGAGGGTGACGTAGAGGGTGGCGCCGGTCATGCGGTAGTTGCGGAGCCAGGCGCCGGCGCTGCGCAGGGCCATGATCTCGGCGTGGGCGGAGGGGTCGTGGGAGGTGACGGGGCAGTTGTGGCCCCGGGCGACGAGCTTGCCGTCCGCGACGAGGGCGGCCCCGATGGGGACCTCGTCGAGGCGGTCGGCCTTTTCCGCCTCCTCCAGGGCCAGCTTCATGAAGTAGATGTCATCGCCCGACCACATGCAGCCGCTCCCGGCTCCTATCTTGCCATCATCGCGGCGAAGGTCCGCTCCAGGTCCACCTGCTCCGCGTGGAGGCCCAGGGCCCGCAGGGCCTCCCGCAGGGGCTGGTAGACGGCGGTGTCCTCCTCGGCGCGCCGCTCCAGGATCCAGCGACGCTCCCAGGGGCGCAGGTCCCTGGCGGGGCGCTGGTCGAGGCGGTCCCACGCGGCCTGGAACCAGGCGCGCATCTGGGGGAAGGCCCCCTGCCGGCGCAGCTCGGCGGCCACGCGCCGCAGCACCGGATAGGGCAGCGCCGCGCGCCAGTCGGCGCCCGGGGACCAGTGCGGCAGGTCCTCGGCCAAGGCGAGGAGGGAGGGGCACCCGGGATGGAACCGGGACCAGGCGATCCAGGCCTTCCAGAGCCCGGCGTCCCGGGGCCAGGTGCGGAGGCGCTCCTCCAGCCGGGGCAGGACGGCCTGGGCGGCGGCGCCCCACAGGTCCGGGTCCGGCTTCCAGGGGGCGTCGGGCCCGAAGGGGAGTTCGAGAAGGGCCTCGGCGGCGTCCCCGGCCAGCTCCGGCTCCAGGCCCCGCTCGGGCATGCGCGCCAGGAGCAGGCGGAACCGGGCCCGGCGCGCGCCCTCGTGGCCGGGTTCGGCGGAGAGGAGGCGCCGCAGGCGCTCCAGGAGGGGGGTGCCGTGGGCCGCCAGTTCCGCGGCGAGGGCCTGGGGCGCGGGCAGGGCGTCCCCGGAGGCCAGCAGCTCCTCCCCGCGCAGGAGGGCCCAGCGGGGCCGCGCGTCCCAGCCGTGGCGGGCCCGGGCCTCCGCGTGGGCCCGGGGGCCCGGGATCTCCCAGCGGAGTTCGGAGGGGGACCAGGCCGCGAGTTCGGGGGCCTCCCGCAGCGCGGTCCAGCGCAGGAGCCAGGGCGGCAGGCCCAGGAGGGCCAGGCGCAGCGGGGGCGGCTGCTCCGGCATGGGCGGGCGCCGGTGCCGGACCTCGTCCCGCGCGAAGAGGAGGCGGCGCCAGGCCCCGGGGTCGGCGGTGGTGTCCAGGTGGCCCCGGGCCAGGAAGGCGGTGCGCACGGCGTGGGAGCCGCCCCAGGCCGAGGCCTCGTCCATGGCGGCCCGGGCCTGGTCCCAGGCGCCCTGGCTGGCCGAGTTCACAGCCTGGTTGGCCAGGAGGGCCGACCGCAGGTCGCAGTAGGCCTCCCAGCCCTTCGGGGCGAGGGGCTCGGGGGGGCCGGCCGGGGTCAGATCCTCCAGGAGGCGGGCCACGGCCGTGAAATCCCGCCTGCGGCGGTACGGCTCGAGGAGCGAGGTCAGGTCCTCGGCCCGGGGCCACACGCTCCCCGGCGGCGCCGTGAAGCGCCCCGACAGGGTTTCGGGCAGCCGCCCGGCCCCCTCCAGGCAGGTCATCCAGAGGCGGAGCAGGCCTCCGTTCCGGGGGTCCGCGGCCACCCGGGGCTCCAGGTCCTCCGCCACCTGGGCGAAGAGGTCCCGCCAGCCCGAGGATTGGCCCAGCTGGATGGACCCCAGCCGGGCGACGATGGCGGACGCCTCCAGGTGCCAGCCCGGGGCCCGGGTCAGGCGGCGGAAGGCGTCCTCGGCCTCCCGGTAGAGCTCCCCGGCCAGGGCGTCGGCCCCGGAGCCGGCGAGGGCGATGCGGTCGTCGGCGGGGGCCGGCCCCGGCACGGGGTGCCAGAGGGGCACCTGGATCCGCCCCTGGGCGTCCAGGGCCGCCAGGCGGGCCCGCAGGAGGTTCATGGCCAGGGCCAGGTCCTCCAGCAGGGCGTCTCCCTGGCCGGGGTGCTCGTGGAGGAAGGCCTCCCGCTCCTCCCACCGGGCCCGGGCGCCCCGGGCGTGGAGGGCCGCCAGGAGGCGCTCCCCGGTGGGGATCCCCCGCCCCTTCCCGGCCACGTCCCCGGCGGGGCCGAGCAGGGCCCAGTCGGCCCCCAGGGCCCCCTTCAGGTCCTGGGCCTGGGCCGGGTTGAGGACCTCCAGCCCCCAGCCCCCGCCCACGGCCAGGCGCTGGTAGGCCTCGTCCTTCACCAGGTCCCGGGTGGCGACCAGGTTCGGGCGGACGCAGAGGGTCCAGCGGGGCTCGCCCCGCGTGGCCCGGCCCCGGGCCTGGAGGAAGTCGTCCCAGGGTCCGGCCAGGGCCTGGACCGTTGAGAAAGCGAGGAAGATCAGCGCGCGGTTCACATGAACCTAGTGCGCCAGGAACCGTCCAGGCTCCAGGGCTCCGGTGGAGGCGCCTTCCAGGAGGGCCCGCGCGGCGAGCTCGCCCACGGCCAGGCCCGACGTCATGCCGTGCCCGCCCAGGCCGGCGACCCAGAACAGGCGCGGGTTCACGGGGTCGGGGCCCAGCACGAAGCGCCGGTCCGGGGCGAAGGTGCGGATGCCGCACCAGAGGCGGTCCACCGAGGCCTCGCCAAAGGCGGGGGCCAGGTCCCGGAGGGAGGCGGACAGGCTTTCCAGCATCGACGGGTCCACCGGGGGCTGGACGCCCCGGCCGGGGGGCACCACGGGCTGCTCCTCGCAGGCGCAGAAGAGGACGCCCCCCGATTCGGGCCGCAGGTAGAGGGGCCGGTCGGCCCACCACACATAGGGCCGGTCGGCGGCGTAGGGGGTGCGGCTCCACACCAGGTGGCGCCGCAGGGGCTGGAAGGCCAGGTCCAGGCCCCCCGCCCAGCGGCCGACTTCGCCCGCCCAGCCGCCCGCGGCGTTCACGATCCGGCCCACCCGCAGGGGGCCGCCGTCCAGGTCCACGGTGAACCCGTCGGCCTCCGGCTGGAGGGCGCGCACCTGGCACCCGAAGCGCAGGCGGGCGCCCCCCGCCCGGGCCCCCTCGGCGCAGGCGCGCAGGAGGGCGTCCACGTCGATGGCCCCGTCGCCGGGGATGTGCAGGGCCTCCGCGGCCCGCAGATCCGGGAAGGGGGAGCCGGGGGTGAGACGAACGTCCAACCCGAAGGCCGCGGCCTCCCGGGCCAGGGCCCCGGCCCCGCCGGGCTCGGCGCCCAGGAGGTAGCCCCCTGTGACCGTCATGAGGCCGGCCTCGGCCAGCCGGTCCCGGCCCCGCACGGTCAGGGCGGTGTGCTCCGCCCGGCCGGTAAGCTGGCGGGCGATGCCCGCGTTGTGGCCGCTGGCGTAGAAGCCCGGAAGGTCCTCCCGCTCCGCCAGGACCACGTCCCCCCTGCCCGCGCGCGCGAGGTGGAAGGCGGTGGACAGGCCTGCGATGCCGCCGCCGATGATAAGGATCTCCGCGCGTTCCATGGATATAGGCTCTCCGGCTCCATTGTGGCATCTTGACGGGGATCCCGGGCGGACCTAAGCTGGACCAACCCCACCCCAGGGGGGGAGGGGTAAGGAGATCCACCATGATCCAACTGACCATCCAAGGCATGACCTGCGGCCATTGCGTGATGAGCGTCAAGCAGGCGCTCGCGGCCGTCCCCGGCGTGGACGGCCCCGTCGACGTCGACCTGCGCTCCGGTGCCGCCAAGGTGCCCGGCAGCCCCGATCCCCAGGCCCTCGTCGCCGCCGTGGCCGACGAGGGATTCACCGCCACCCTGGCGCAGTGAGGCTCCCATGGAAGGCGGCTGCTGCGGGCACGGACTCAGGCTGGACGGGCCGGTGCGCGACGACGCGCGCCGCCGCCTCCTCTCGGTGAAGGGGCACGTGGAGGGCATCCTCCGCATGCTCGAGGACGACACGGTCTACTGCGTGGACGTCCTCAAGCAGCTCAAGGCGGTGGACGGCGCCCTGGGCAAGGTGGGGAACCTGGTCCTCCAGAGCCACCTGCGCCACCACGTCGTGACGGCCCACGAGCGCGGCGACGAGGACCGCATCGTGGCCGAGCTGATGGAAATCCTCAAGTACCGCTAGGAGGGACCGTGGACCGCACGTTCAAGGTCGAAGGCATGACCTGCGCCAGCTGCCTGCGCAGGGTGGAGAAGGCGCTGGCCTCCGTGGACGGCGTCGCCGAGGTCAAGGTGAACCTGGCCACGGAGGAGGCCCGCGTGGTCTTCCGGGACCGGCCCGCGGACGACGCGGCCCTGGCCAGGGCCCTGGAGGCGCGGGGCTACCGCATGGCCGCGGAGGACGCCCCCGCCGACACGTCCGCGGAACGGGAGGCCCTGGTCCGCGTCGCCGCGGCCTGGGCCTGCACCCTGCCGCTGATGGCCGGCATGTTCCACCTCTTCCACCTGCCCTGGCAGGTCCAGGCCGCCCTGGCCGCGGGCTCCGCCTTCGGGGCGGGCTCCGGGTTCTTCCGCCGCGCCGCCGCCCAGGCCCTGCGGCTGGAGACGAGCATGGACACCCTCATCGCCCTGGGGGCGTCCGTGACCTGGCTCTTCGCCATCCGGGAGGCCCTGCAGGGCTCCCCCCACGCGCCCTTCGAGAGCGCGGCCGCCCTCGCGGCCTTCCTCCTCACGGGCAAGTACCTGGAGGCCAAGGCCCGCCACCGGGCCACGGGGAGCCTGGAGGCCCTGGTGCGCCTCGCGCCCGTCCTGGCCGTGCGCATCGGCCCCGGCGGGGACGAGGAGGTGCCCACCCGCTTCGTCCAGCCCGGGGACCGCCTCCGGGTGCGCCCCGGCACCGCCTGCCCCGTGGACGGCACCGTCCTCGCGGGCCGGGCCGAGGTGGAGGAGGCCCTCCTCACCGGCGAGCCCCTGCCCGTGCCCAAGGGCCCGGGGGACGGGGTCATCGCGGGGGCCATGGTCCACGGCGGCGCCCTGGAGATCGAGGCCGCCAGCACCGGCCAGGACACCTGGCTCTCGCGCCTGGCCCGCCAGGTGGCCCAGGCCCAGGGGTCCCGGGCTCCGGCCCAGGACCTGGCGGACCGGGTCTCGGCGGTCTTCGTGCCGGCGGTGCTGGCCCTCTCCCTCCTGACCCTGGCCGCCTGGTGGTGGCACACGGGTCACCTGGCCGAAGCCTGGCGCCCGGCCGTCACCCTCCTCGTCATCGCCTGCCCCTGCGCCCTGGGCCTGGCCACGCCGGTGGCCTCGGCCGCGGCCCTGGGCACCGCCGCCCGGAACGGCCTCCTGGTGCGGGACGCCTCGGCCATGGAGGCCCTGGCCCGGGCCACGGACCTGGTCCTCGACAAGACCGGCACCCTCACCCAGGGGCGGCCCACCCTGGCCGACGTGGCGGGGGATCCGGACACGCTGCGCCTGGCCGCCGCCCTGGAGCGCCCCTCCGAACATCCGGTCGCCCGGGGCGTGCGCGAGGCCGCCGAGGGCCTCCCGGTGCCGGAGGTGGAGGACTTCCGCGCCCTTCCGGGCCTGGGGGTGGAGGGCCGGGTGGAAGGCCGCTGGCTCCGCCTCGGCAGCCCCGCCTTTCTGGGGGTGCCCTTCCCCGCCGCGCCGGCCGGCGTCCGCATCGGCCTGGCGGAAGGGGATCGCCTGCTCGGCACCCTGACCCTCACCGACGCCCTGCGGGAGGACGCCGCCGAGGCCGTGGCCGACCTGCGGCGCCAGGGCCTGCGCCTGCACCTGTTCAGTGGCGACCGGGCGGAGGCCGCCCAGGCCCTGGGGGCCTCCCTGGGCATCCCGGACGCCCGGGGCGGCTGCGCTCCGGCGGACAAGGCCGCTGGCGTCCAGGCGCTCCAGGCCCAGGGGGCCGTCGTGGCCTTCGTGGGCGACGGGGTGAACGACGCCCCGGCCCTGGCCCAGGCGGACGCTGGCATCAGCCTGCCGGGCCTGGAGGCGGCCCAGGCCGCCGCCCCCCTGAACCTCCTGCGGGAGGGCCTCGTCCCCCTGCTCCAGGCCCGCCGGCTGGCCCTGCGCACCCGCGCCGTCATCCGCCAGAACCTGGGGTGGGCCTTCGGCTACAACCTGGTCCTCGTTCCTCTGGCTGCTTTCAACTTGCTCGATCGTCTGGGTGGCCCGATGCTGGCCGGCGCGGCGATGGGCCTCAGTTCCCTGACCGTCGTCCTCAACGCCTTGCGGCTCCGCAGGGTCTGAAGGATGATGATCGCTTCAAAGGAGTTCCCATGTTGACCCTCGTCCTCACCGCCGCCCTCTCCATCGCCCCTCAGGCCGGACAGGTGAAGCCTGCCACCAATACGATCTGCCCCGTGCTCGGCGGCAAGGTCGACCCCAAGAAGAGCCCCAAGGTCGTGGTCCGCGGCCAGGAGTATTACATCTGCTGCAAGGGCTGCGACAAGGAGCTGGCGGCCAACCCCGACAAGTTCCTCGAGAAGGACGGCACCCCCAAGAACGCCAAGAAGGCCAAGTAGCCTCCCGTTCCCGTCCCCGCCCGGTGCCAGGCCCGCGCCTCCGCACCGGGCGGCGCGCGTACGGGGACCTACCCCCGGAGGGGCAGCCTCAGGGTGAAGCGGCTGCCCGGAGCCAGGGGCGCGTAGCGGGCCTCGCCGTGGTGGTCCTCGGCGATGCGGCGCACGATGGCCAGGCCCAGGCCCGTGCCCCGCTGCTTGGTGGAGAAGTAGGGCTCGAAGAGGTGGTGCCGGTTCTCCTCCGGGACGCCCGGACCGTCGTCCTCGATGTCCAGGCGGGCCACGCCGGCCTCCGCCCGGAGGGAGACGCGGATGCGGCCCTGGCCTTCCATGGCGCTGATGGCGTTGTCCACCATGTTGATGAGGGCGCGCTTCACCATGTCGCCGTCCCAGTGGACGGGGAGGTGGTCAGGCAGGTCCAGGTCGAAGGCCACGCCGGGGTGGGTGGGCTCGTACAGGCGCAGGGCGTGGCGGACCAGCTCGGTCGCGTCCAGGTCCGCGGGGTGGGGCGCGGGCAGCTTGGCGAACTGGGTGAAGCTGTCCACCAGGCGCGTCAGGCTGGCCACCTCGGCCAGGATGGTGGCGGCGGCGTCGCTCACCGTGTCCGGATCCAGGCGCCCGTCCCGGCTGCGCCGCTGGAGACGCTGGGCCGTGAGCTTGATGGGCGTGAGGGGGTTCTTCACCTCGTGGGCCATGCGCCGGGCCACCTCCTGCCACGCGGCCCGCTTCTCGGCGTGGGCCAGGAGGGAGAGGTCCTCGAGCACGGCCAGCACCCCGCCGCCGGTCAGGGGGATGATGATGGCCCGGACGGGCCGTCCGTCCCCCCCGCCCCCGATGCGGATCTCCTCCACGTGGGCGCGGTTGGCCCCCCGGACCTCGGCCACCAGTTCCGGCAGGCGCCCGAGGCTCGGCAGGCGGCTGAAGGCGGCCCACGTGCGGTCCAGGGAGGACTCGCCGGTGACGCCCAGCCAGCCCCGGGCCACGGAATTGAAGGTGCGGAGCTCCAGGTCGGCCTGCCAGCTCAGGAGCCCCACGGGGAGGGCCTCCACCAGCTGGTCCAGGTAGGCCCGGTGGCCCTCGATGCGCTCGGCCTGGGCCTCGATGGCGCTGCGCGACTGGCGCAGGTCCCGGGTCATGGCGTTGAAGGTCCGCGACAGGAAGGCCAGCTCGTCCTCGCCCTGCTCGGGCAGGGAGACCTCCAGGTCCCCCATGCCCACGCGCTGGGCGGCGCGGGCCAGGCCCCGGACGGGCTCGGAGATGGTGCGGGCGATGGCGAGGCCCGTCCACACGGCCACGAAGAGGGTCAGGACGGTCAGGAACAGGAGGGTGCTCTGGGGCAGGCTCTCCAGGCTCTCGCGGCCCGCGTGGATCTGGAAGGACTCGCGGTAGCGCTTGTCCAGGCGGGTCATGCCCTCCAGGGTCTCCCGGGTCACGAAGATCCCCGCCACGATGCGGTCGCCCTCGCCCCGGACGGGGCCCACCCCCAGCTGCCATTCTCCGCCGGTCCCGTGGACCACGTGGGAGCCCTCGCCCAGGCCCTGCAGGGCCGGCGTCTGGCGTCCCGGCGCGAGGGCCGCGCCCGCGGGCGCGCCCTGGCGGAGCCGCGCCAGCAGGTCGAAGCCCAGGGCCTCGCGCTCCGCCTCCAGGTCCGCCACCCGGGCGGGGTCGAGGCGGGCCGCGGCGGCCTTCAGGCGGAGCCGGACCTGCTCCCGGAAGGCCTCGTTCACGTGGCGCCCGTCCTGGATCACCTCCATGGTCTCGGGCATGAACCAGCGGTCCACGTTCTTGCGGATGAAGTTGCGCCCCAGCGCGAAGAGCAGCATCGTGGGCGCGATACCCACCGCGAGGAAGGCCAGCACGAGGCGCGTCCGGATGCGGGCCCCGAGGATGCCGGAGCGGCGCTCGAAGTAGAGCTTGGCGATGCTCCGGATGACGATGAACAGGAGGGTCCCGATGGCCAGCACGTTGGTGAGGCCCAGGGCCATGAGGCTCCACTTGCTGGGCGCGTCCAGCCCCATCTCCACCTGCCGGGAGAGGACCCGGTAGCCCATGAAGATCGCCCAGATGAGAACCGACAGCCCCACCGCGGCATAGAGCCGGGTGAGTTCGGGGTGGCGCTTGGGCTTGGGGGCCATGCATCCAGGCTACCCTGGAAGCCGCACGGAGGGGGATCTTGGGAACGACGTCGGACATCAGGGACCTGCTGCGGGAGTGCCCGGAGGAGGTGAAGCTGGGGGTGCCCCACCACGGGGGCTCCTTCTGGACGCCCCGCCAGCGCCAGGCGGCGCCCCTCCACGAGGTGAGCTACCGCGCCTGCTTCAAGCCCCAGCTGCCGCGCTTCTTCATCGAGGGCCTGACCCGGCCCGGGGACCTCGTCTACGACCCCTTCAGCGGGCGGGGCACCACGGCCCTAGAGGCGGCCCTGCTGGGCCGGCGCGCCGCCGCCAACGATGTGAACCCCCTCGCCCGCATCCTCCTGGCCCCCCGGCTGGCGCCGCCGGCCTCCGAGGCCGTGGCCGCGCGCCTGGCCCAGATCCCCCTGGCCAACGACGAGGCGGCGACCTGGGGCATGTTCTTCCACCCGGACACCGAGCGGGAGATCCGGGCCTACCGGGCCTGGTTCGCCGCCCGGGAGGCCGAGGGGACCTTCGACGGCGTGGACGCCTGGATCCGCATGGTGGCCACCAACCGCCTCACCGGCCACAGCGCCGGCTTCTTCTCCGTGTACACCCTGCCCCCCAACCAGGCGGTGCGCCCCGACAAGCAGGAGGCCATCAACCGCCGCCTGGGCCAGGTGCCCCCCTACCGGGACACCCGGGCCCTCATCCTCCGCAAGACCGCCAGCCTCCTCAAGGGCCTCGGGGAGGCGGAGCGGAGCCGGCTCGCGGCCGCCCAGCCCCGGCTCCTGACCGGCCCCGCCGACGCCACCCCGGAGCTGGCGGACGGTTCCGTGGCCCTCACCGTCACCTCCCCCCCCTTCCTGGACGTGGTCCAGTACGCGGACGACAACTGGCTGCGCTGCTGGTTCTGCGGCCTGGACGCCGAGGCCCTGGGCCGGGCCATCACCCAGGCCCGCACGGTGGCCGCCTGGTCCGAGGCCATGGGGCGGGTCTTCCGGGAGCTGGCCCGGGTGACGGCCCCCGGCGGCCACGTGGCCTTCGAGGTGGGGGAGGTGCGCAAGGGCACCGTGCAGTTGGAGGAGGCCGTGCTGCCCCTGGGCGCGGCCGCGGGGCTGGAACCGGTGGCCGTCCTGCTGAACCGCCAGACCTTCACCAAGACCGCCAACATCTGGGGCATCGCCAACAACGCGCGGGGCACCAACACCAACCGCATCGTCCTCTTCCGCAAGGGGGACCCGCGTCCCTGCGATTGAACGCCTGGATCAGGAACGCGGCCTACAGCGTCCGGACGTAGAGGACCGCGTCCTCGCCGTCCCGGTAGTAGGCGCGGCGCAGGCCGCACTCCCGCCAGCCCTCGGCGGCGTAGAGGCGCCGGGCGGCGTCGTTGCCGAGGCGCACCTCCAGGTGGGCGGTGGCCACCCCCAGGCGGGCGATGGCCGCCTGGCTGTGGGCCAGGATCCGGCGCCCCGCCCCGGTCCGGCGGTGGGCCGGGTCCACGGCGATGCGGATCAGCTCGGCCTCGCCGGCGGCCTCCACCACCTGCCAGCGGGCGAAGCCCACGCCGGGCTCGGCCCAGAGGTGCTCCAGGTCGTCCAGGTCCCCCCAGGCGTCCCCGAAGCAGGCCGTTTCGAGGGCCTCCGCCCAGGCCGGAACCTGGGAACCGGGGGCCAGGTGGATCACCGGGCGATGCCCCGGCGCAGGGCCTCGGGCAGATGGGCGGAGGCCTCGGGGAAGTTCACTTCCGCGTCCGTCTCCCGCAGGTAGAAGGGGACCAGGGGCGCTTCGGAGGGCCGGCCCGGCAGGTCGTGGCACAGGGCGGCGAGGCCGGCCAGGGTCGCGCCCGCCTCGTCCGCGAGGGCCAGGGGGGCCTGGGGCAGATGGGCCGCGGCCTTCTCCCGGAACCCGGCGGGGGTCCACCAGGCGGCGCCGCCCACCTTGGCGGCGATCTCGGCCAGGGGCACCTTGAGGGCCGGGGTGCGGGGCGCCTCGTCCCAGAGCTGGACGAAGGTCTCCTGGCGCTGGCCGTCCAGCAGGATCCACACGGGCCCCTTCAGGCCGGCGCTGCGGAGGGCGCGGCTGCGGAGCTCGAAGGCGGAGAAGCCCCAGGTGGGCAGGCCCGTCAGGGCGAGCCCCTCGGCCGTGGCGACGCCGATGCGGAGCGACGTGAAGCCCCCGGGGCCCACGCAGGCCACCACGCCGGTGAGGTCGGCGGGGGCGGCCCCCGCGGACACCAGCAGTTCCTCCACCGCGGGGAGGAGGGTGCCGCTGTGGCTGCGGCCGACGCCCACCTCCACGGCCCGGGTCCAGTCCCGGCCCGCCCCGGCCAGGGCCAGGTGGAGGCGCTCCGTGGTGGTGTCGATGCCGAGGATCAAGGGTCCATCCGGAAACAAAACGGCCCCCAGTCGCAGGGGGCCGTGTGGAAAGTCGGGCGGGGCCTAGACGTTCTTCACGACCCGGCCGGCCTGGATGCAGGAGGCGCACACGCGCAGCCGCTTGGGAACGCCGGCCACGAGGGCGCGCACGTTCTGGATGTTGGGGTTCCAGCGCCGGTTGGTGATGTTGTGGGCATGGGAGACGTTGTGCCCGAACTGGGGCTTCTTACCACAAATTTCGCACTGACGGGACATGGGAACCTCACGGACACAAGTAGGGCAAGACCAGGAAGGGACAGTCTACCAAACCCAGCGGCGATGGCAAGCCCGAATATCGCGTCCCTTGCGCGCGCGACGGAAGGCCCCAACGTGGGTCCGCCTTGGAGGCTTCCGTGGATCTCGCCGTTTGGGCCCTCGCCTTCACCCTTTTGCCCTGGCCCGAACGCCGGAAGGCCGCGGCCTGGGAACGCCTGCAAGGCGGGCTGGAGCCCGAGGACCCGGACCTGCGGGAGGCGGAGGGGGCGGGGCGGCTCCGGCCCGCCCTGGAGGCGGAGGCCGCGGCCCGGGGGGCCCGCCTGGCCCTGCCGGGCCAGGCGGACGCGGACCGGCTCCTGGCCCTCCTGCCCTACCCCCTGGCCCTCTGGGTGCGGGGCAGTCTGCCCCCCGCCGGCGCGGCCGTGGCGATGGTGGGGAGCCGACGGGCCACCGCCGCCGGCCGGGACCGGGCCCGGCGCTGGGCCCGCGCGCTCACCGAGGCCGGGGTGGGCGTGGTGTCGGGCCTCGCCCGGGGCATCGACGGGGCCGCCCACCTGGGGGCCCTGGAGGCCGGCCCCACGTGGGGCATCCTGGGCTCGGGCCTGGACCACCCCTACCCGCCCGAGCACGCCGGCCTCATGGACCGCATCGCCGCCTCCGGGGGCGGGGTCATCACCCCCTTCCCCCCGGCGGCCCCGCCCCGGGCCTGGCACTTCCCGAGGCGGAACGTGCTCCTGGCCGCCTGGACCCAGGGGGTGCTGGTGGTGGAGGGCCGGTACGCCTCCGGCTCCCTGGTGACCGCTCGCCTGGCTTTGGACCTCGGCCGGGACCTCTGGGTGTGCCCCGGCGCACCCGAAAACCCCGCCTATGAAGGACCAAATCGCCTCCTCCGGGAGGGGGCCGCCCGCCCCTGCCTGGGACCCGGCGATATAATTGAGGATTTATCGTTTGACGTGAATTTCTTGACAAATCACCCATGATGGGTTCCAAACTCGAACCTTGGAGACTCCCTTGACCAGACTCGTCATCGTCGAAAGCCCCTCCAAGGCGAAAACCATCACCAAATACCTGGGGAAGGGCTACACGGTCAAAGCCAGCGTGGGCCACATCCGGGATCTGCCCAAGAAGCTCGGGGTGGATATCGAGCATGGTTTCCAGGAGGAATACGAAATACCGGCCAGCAAAGCGAAGGTCGTCACCGAGCTGAAGGCCGCCGCCAAGAACGCCAATGAAATCTTTCTCGCGACCGACCCTGACCGGGAGGGGGAGGCCATCAGCTGGCACCTCCTGGAGGCCATCAAGCCGGCCAAGGGGACCCCGGTCCACCGGGTGCTCTTCAACGAGATCACCCCGTCGGGCATCCAGAAGGCCATGGCGGCCCCCACCCAGATCAACAAGAAGCTGGTGGACGCCCAGCGCGCCCGGCGGGTCCTGGACCGGCTGGTGGGCTACAAGGTCAGCCAGGTGCTGTGGGACAAGGTGCGCCGGGGCCTGAGCGCCGGACGGGTCCAGAGCGTCGCCGTCCGCCTCATCGTCGACCGGGAGCGGGAGATCCAGGCCTTCCAGCCCATCGAATACTGGGTGCTGAAGGGCCGCTTCTCGGCCAAGGTCCCCCCCGCCTTCTGGATGAAGCTCACCCGCCTGGACGGCGCCCAGGTCCAGCTCGGCAACAAGGAGACCAAGGTCCGCATCGGGGACGCCCAGCGGGCCCACGCCCTGCGCGACCTGGTGAAGGCCGCCGCCTGGAAGGTCACCTCCCTGGAAACCAAGGAGAAGAAGCGGAACCCCGCGGCCCCCTTCACCACGGCCAAGCTCCAGCAGGAGGCCGCCCAGAAGCTGCGCATGAGCGTCACCCGGACCATGCAGAACGCCCAGCGCCTCTACGAGGGCGTGGACTTCGGCGAGGGCCCCGTGGGCCTCATCACCTACATGAGGACGGACTCGCCCCGCCTGGCCCCCGAGGCCGTGACGGCGGTGCGGGACTACATCCTCCAGAAGTACGGCAAGGACCACCTGCCGGCCAAGGCCCGGATCTACAAGGGCAAGGCCGGGGCCCAGGACGCCCACGAGGCCATCCGGCCCACGGACATCACCCGCACCCCCGAGAGCCTGAAGAACCGGCTGGAGCCCGACCAGTACCGCCTCTACGCCCTCATCTGGCGCCGCACCGTCGCCAGCCAGATGGAAGCCGCGGTCTTCGACGAGACCGTCGTCGAGGCCGAGACCCGCCTGGGCAACGGCGAGCTGGCCGCCTTCGAGGCCAAGGGCGAGATCGAGCGCTTCCCCGGTTGGCTTGTCCTCTACCGCGCCGAGGAGACGGAGAAGCCCGTCGCCGACGACGAGGAGGAGGAATCCTCCGTCGGCCTGCCACCCCTCAAGGTGGGCATGCCCCTGAAGCTGGACGAGCTGGACTGCGATCAGCAGGCCACCAAGCCGCCCGCGCGGTTCTCGGAAGCCACCCTCGTCAAGGAGCTGGAAGAGGACGGCATCGGCCGCCCCTCCACCTACGCCAGCATCATCGCCACGATCCAGGACCGGGACTACGTGAAGAAGCAGGAGGGCCGCTTCAAGCCCACCGAGCTCGGATGCGTGGTCACCGACCTGCTGGTCCAGGGCTTCGAGGAGCTGATGGACCCGTCGTACACCAGCGGCCTGGAATCCCAGCTGGACCGCGTGGAGGAGGGCGATCTCACCTTCCTGAAGGCGATGAAGGACTTTTACGGCCCCTTCGAGAAGCTGCTGGCCAAGGCCGGCAAGCACATGGCCAACCTGAAGGCGGGCATCCCCGCCGGCGCCCCCTGCAAGAAGTGCGGGGCCCCCCTCCTCAAGCGCATCGGCAAGAACGGCCTCTTCCTCGGCTGCTCCAAGTACCCCGAGTGCGACTACACGGAGGAGCTGGAGAAGCTGGAGGAGCCCGAGGACGCCCCGGAGTGCCCGCTGTGCGGCGCCACCCCCATGACCCTGCGCAAGGGCCAGTTCGGGCCGTTTTGGGCCTGCCCCAACTACCCCGGCTGCAAGGGCATCCGCAAGGCCGACCCCAAGGGCATCCCCGTGCCCCCCGACCAGCCCCTGGACGAGAAGTGCCCCACCTGCGGCAAGCACTTCGTGAAGCGCCACGGCCGGTACGGCGAGTTCGTCTGCTGCGTGGACTACCCCAAGTGCAAGACGGTGAAGAAGGAGATCCTCGGGGTCCCCTGCCCCAAGTGCGGCGGCGACCTGAGCCCCCGCAAGACCCGCTTCGGCAAGGTGTTCTACGGCTGCACCAACTACCCCAAGTGCGACTTCACCGCCTGGGACAAGCCGGTGCCCCGTTCCTGCCCCAAGTGCAAGAACCCCTACGTCACCGAAAAGACCCGCAAGCCGAGGGGCAAGGACCCCATCACCGTCCTGCTCTGCCCCGCCTGCCACCACGAGGAGCCCCTCGGCTGAGGGTTTTCCGCTAGACTGGACCGATCCCGGGGGATGCCTGCATGGAATTCGTGGAATGGACTGAGAAATTCACGGTCGGCAACCCCCTGATCGATGCCTACCACCACATCTTCTTCCAGATGGTGGAGGAGTTCCGCCGGGCCATGGACGAGGAGGTCCCGCCCCCCATGGGCGACCGCATCGAGTTCCTGGTGGACTACACGCTCATGCACTTCGACAGCGAGGAGCGCTGGATGGCCAAGGTCGGCTACCCCGACCTGGAGGCCCACAAGCAGGTCCACCAGGCCTTCCGGGACCGCATCGAGGCCCTGCGCAAGTCCTACAAGGAGGACCCCGGCTCCGTGGGCGCCGAGCAGCTCCTGCACACGGTCCAGGACTGGTTCGCCCAGCACATCCTGGGCACCGACATGGAATTCAAGGCCTACGCCCACAAGTAGCGGGTCCGGGCGCACGCGCCATCCCCGGCGGGGGCGGCGCGCGTGCCGGGCGCCGTCACCACCGGGGATGGGCCTTGCGGGGAGGCGCGTTCCTACTTGAACGCCTTCTCCAGGTTGGGGATGACCTGCTTCTTGCGGCTCATGACGCCGGGGAGCCACAGGGCGCCGTCCTTGGCGGTGGCCCCGAGGGCGCGCTCCAGGAGGGCGGGGTCGTCCGAGGCGAAGACCAGGTCCGTGGCCTCCTTCATGATGTCGGTCTGCATGAGCAGGACGCTGTGGTAGCCGTCGGCCTTGAAGGCCGCCACGGCCTTCACCAGGTCCTTGCGGAGGGGCTTCAGGATGGCCAGGTCGACCACCTCGAGCTGGGCCACGGCCACCTTCCTGCCGCCCATGGTGAAGGTCTTGAGGTCGCGGCGGAGCAGGTCATTGGCGGGCACGCCGGCGACCTGGGACTTCACCTCGAAGAGCTTCAGGCCGAGGGCCCCCATGTCCTTCACGCCCGCGAGCCTGGCCAGCCGCGCCGCCGTCGCCCGGTCCTCGGGCGTGCACGTGGCCGACTTGAAGATCACGGTGTCGGAGAGGATGGCGCAGAGCATGCCGCCAGCGAGGGGCTTGGGGATGGGCACCTTGGCCGCCGCGTACATGCGGGCGATGAGGGTGCTGGTGGAGCCGACGGGGCCCATCACCACCTCCAGGGGCTTGTCGGTGGCCAGGCCGCCCAACTTGTGGTGATCCACGATGCCCACCAATTCGGCCTTGGCCAGGTCCTCGGGGGCCTGCGGGCCGTCCGCGTGGTCCACCAGGATGACCTTGCGGCCGGCCACGTGGGTCTCCACGGCCGGGGCCGTGAGCTTGAAGGTGTCGAGGACGTACCGGGTCTCGGGGTTGACCGGACCCTGGGCGACGGCGGTGGCCGGGACCCCGAGGGCGCCCTTGAGGTGCGCCACGGCGAGGGCCGCCACGATGCTGTCCGTGTCGGGGTTCTTGTGGCCCACCACGAGGATTTCGGCGGGCGCCTTGGCCGGTTCGGCGCCAAGGATCAGACCGGGCAGCAGGGCCGCGGCCAGGAGCAGGGAGAAGAGCGGTTTCATCAGGACTCCATGGAAAGGGATGGGGACCCTCAGCAACGGGCAGGCCAAACCCTAACCCCTGTCTTCTCAACGCCCGACCTCCCCGCCCCGGGGCGGACCATGCGGATTCCCGCACGCCCCATGCGGGCGTCCGCATGGCTTACCGGCTTGGAAGGGGTCGCCGGACCGAAGGGCCCATCCCCTGGATGGCCCGTGCTCGGCGATCCTCCGCGCGACCTCCCAGGCCCGGGGTCTGTGCCCTCTGGCACAGGCATCCACCCGGCGCCGGGGTACACTGGCCTCCGTTTCCGGGAGTCCCCATGAAGATCCTTGGCCTTGCCGCCATGCTCGCCGCCTCCGCCGCCCTGCCGGCCGTCGCGGCCCCCCCCGCGGAGGTCGCGCTGCAGTCCGATCCCCTCG
Organism: Mesoterricola sediminis; assembly: GCF_030295425.1. Lineage (NCBI taxonomy): Bacteria > Pseudomonadati > Acidobacteriota > Holophagae > Holophagales > Holophagaceae > Mesoterricola > Mesoterricola sediminis. The sequence goes on from NZ_AP027081.1 coordinate 3,513,602, forward strand.
TCGCGGAACTGGTCGCCAAGTACGGCCAGGCCCAGGCCGCCCGCGCCGAGCGCGGCCTCCGCCAGGTGAAGGCCCTCTGGCGCGCGGAGGACGGGAGCCGCGCGGACCTCGAGGCCTTCGTCCGCGCCCAGTTCGCCGGCGACGCCAAGGCCCAGGACGCCCTGTTCAAGCGCCTGGAATTCGCCCTGGAGAGCCTCGAGGGGCACATGCAGGAGATCGGCCGCGACTTCAAGTGGCACGCCGAGCTGGACCTGGGCCCCCTCCAGCCCGTGGACGAGATCCTCTCCGGCTACGACCCGGGCGCCCACGTCCGGGATGACGCCTTCCAGAACAAGCTGGCCTTCGTCGTCCTCCTCAACTTCCGCATGTCGACGCTGGACGAGCGCCTCAAGGAAGGGGCCGCCTGGACCGGCCGCCAGTGGGCGGAAGCCCGCCTCGTGGACCGCTTTGCCGAGCGCATTCCGGCCTCGGTCAACCTCGCCATCGCCCAGGCCTCCGGCGCCGCCGAGCGCTACATCGCCGGCTACAACCTCTGGATGCACCACCTGGTGGACGCCCAGGGCCACCGCGCCTTCCCCGCCGGCAAGCGCCTCCTCTCCCACTGGAACCTGCGGGACGAGATCAAGAGCCAGTACGCCCAGGGCGCCGCGGGCCTGGGCCGGCAGCGCACCATCCAGAAGGTCATGGAGCGCATCGTCACCCAGACGATCCCCGCCGTCGTCATCGACAACCCCGCCGTGGACTGGGACCCCTTCACGAACCAGGTGGCCCCCGCCGCCGTGAAGGATTCGGACCGGCCCGCCGCCGCCCAGCCGGTGAGCGCGGCCCCCGAGCCCGACACCCGCTACAAGGTGTGGCTGGACGACTTCAAGGCCATACGGCAGGCGGATCCCTACTGCCCCGCCGCCCCCACCCACATCGCCCGCAGCTTCGAGCAGGGCCGCCAGCTGCCCGAGGCCCGGGTCGTCCAGATGCTCCGCGACGTCTGCGGCTCGCCCCTGGTGGCGCGCACGGCCAAGGTGATCCAGGCCCGCCTGGGGCGGAAGCTGGAGCCCTTCGACATCTGGTTCAACGGCTTCCGCCCCGGCTCCCACCTGGACGAGGCCAAGCTGGACGAGCTGGTGCGCCGCCGCTTCCCCACCGCCGAGGCCTACAAGCAGGAGATGCCCAAGCTCCTCCTGGCCCTGGGCTTCAAGCCGGAGAAGGCCGCCTGGCTCGCCTCCAACATCGAGGTGGATCCCGCCCGGGGCTCCGGCCACGCCATGGGCACCGGCCGCCGCGGCGACCACCCCCGCCTGCGCACCCGGGTGGGCAAGGACGGCATGGACTACAAGGGCTTCAACATCGCCGTGCACGAGAACGGGCACAACGTGGAGCAGTCCTTCTCCATGCACGGGGCCCCCTCCCCCCTCATGGCCGGCGTGCCCAACACCTCCTTCACGGAGGCCATCGCCTTCACCTTCCAGGCCCGGGACCTGGAGCTGCTGGGCCAGCCGAAGCCCTCCGAGGAGGACCGCGCCCTGGCCGTGCTGAACGACTTCTGGGGCACCTACGAGATCGCGGGCGTGGCCCTCGTGGACATCGCCGCCTGGCACTGGATGTACGAACACCCGGACGCCAAGCCCGCCGAATTCCGCGAGGCCGTCCTCAAGCTCAGCCGCGACGTGTGGAACCAGTACTACGCCCCCGTCTTCGGCCAGCGGGACTGCGTGCTGCTCGGCATCTACAGCCACATGGTGAACAGCTTCCTCTACCTGCCCGACTACCCAGTGGGCCACATGATCGCCTTCCAGATCCAGCGCCAGATCGAGAAGACCGGCGACCTGGGCGGCGAGGTTGAGCGCATGACCAGCCAGGGCGCGCTCACCCCCGACCTCTGGATGACCCGCGCCACCGGGTCGCCCGTGGGCCCCGAGGCCCTCCTGGAGGCGACCGCCGCGGCCCTGGGGAAGGTGCGGTAGCGGCCCGGCCCGCGGCCTCCGCCCGGAGGCCGCGGGCCGGGACCGGGCCTACCGCCACTCGGCTTCGCAGACCTCCTTGATCAGCTGCCGGTGCTCGGGCTGGTTGATCCAGGCCGTGGCGAAGGCCTTGCCCAGCATCTCGCCGCCCAGCACGTCGCTGGGATAGTGGCTGCCCGCCAGCACCCGGTCCGCGCCCAGCTGGCAGCCCTTCTCGCAGAGGGCCTCCCGCAGGTCGGGGCGGAACTGGGAGAGGATCTGCGCGTAGACGCAGCCGAGGGCGGCGGTGGAGCTGGGGAAGCTGGGGGTGGTCAGCTTCTCCTCCACGGGCAGGATGGCGGGGTAGGTCACGTAGGGGCGGGGTCGGGCGTAGTAGTTGCGCAGGGCGGACACCAGGGGCAGGAGGTCCTCGCGGGCGTGCGCGAGGAGGGCCCGGGTGCGGGGGTGGTCCGCGGCCCTGTAGGGGCGGTGGGGCATGATGAGGCCGGGGTTCGGGTCGTGGGCCAGCTCCTCGGTGAAGCACTCCAGGGTCGGGGTGCTGTCGAACCGGACGCGGGCGATGTCGGCCTGGGTGCGGGTCCGCTGCAGCCACAGCATCACCGCCACCTCCTCGCGCATGGCCCCGTCCCGGAGGTGGCCGTAGCGCTGGACGGCGGTGTTGGCGGCGGTGACGTCCATCAGGGCCGCGTTGCAGCCCTGGGCGGAAAGGGGCGCCTGGGCCGCGCAGGCCAGGGCCAGGAGGGGAAGACTGAGGATCTTGATCATGGAGAGGCTCCCTCGAAGAGGGGGTGAGTCTGGCACCGCCGCCGGCGCTCCTCCAAGGCCAAATATTCCATTATTTATACTTATAATCCAATCGTCCGCCCACCGCCCCCCGGTCCGGGGTCCCCCGCAGGTGGGTCAAGGACGGGGCCGGACCTGGAGGGCCGGAGGGCGTGCGGGACCATTCATCCCGTCCTCGGGCGAGGGGAAGACCAGTTCGTCGTAGTACTCGCACCGGTCCACCAGGTCCCCGGCCAGGGCCCCCAGGAGGGCCCAGGGCGTCCCGGGCAGGGCCGCCGGCAGGGCGAGGCCTCCCAGGCGCGCCAGGGCCGCCAGGGGCCTCCAGGGCCGCCCCGCGCGCAGGAACCGCGCCTTCCGGGCCAGATAGGCCCCCGCCTTCACGGCGCCGGCGGCCAGGGCCAGCTCCCGGGACCCGGCCAGGACCGCCGCCAGGAAGACCCCGTTGAGGAGGGCCCCCCCGCTGTGCAGGTCGTGGACGCGGATGCGCAGGGCGGCGTGGTAGACCCGGTCCACCGCGAAGAGCGCCGCGAAGCCCGCGGCGGCCGCGGCCCAGGCCGGCGCCAGGCCCAGGTTCCAGGCCCCGCAGAGGGCCAGGAAGAGCCCCGTGAGGGCGATCTCGCGGCTCACCCAGCTGGTGCGCAGGTTCAGGACGGCGCGCCAGGCCCGCTCCGGGCGGCCCAGGTGGGCGAGGCTGAGGCCCATGGCCCCCGCCAGGGCCGCCGGGAGGGCCCAGGGGACGCGGGAGGGGCCCCCGGCGGCCATCACCGCCGTGGCGGCGGAGAGGACCATCGTGAAGACCACCAGGGTCCATTCCCCGCGCAGGGTGACGCGCCGGGGCGGCGCCTGGACGAGGCCGGGGAGGGCCAGGTCCGCCGCGGCCCGGTCCGGGGGCGCCGCGAGGCGCGGCGCGGCCGGGTCGAACACGAAGCGGATCCCGGGCCCCAGGTCCCGCCCGTGGAAGCCCGGGGGCGCGGCGGCGCCGGGATCCCCCTCCCGGGGCTCGACCCCGAGCGCGCCCACGGGGCACCGGGCCGCGCAGGCCGGGACCTCGCCCCGGGCCTGGCGCTCCGGGCAGAAGGTGCACTTCTCCACCGTCCCCGTGGCCTCGGAGAAGCGGGGGGCGTCGTGGGGGCAGGTCCAGGTGCAGTACCGGCACCCGATGCACCGGTCCGCGTCCAGGGTCACGGCGCCGGTGGCGGGGTCCTTGGCGTAGGCGCCCGCGGGGCACCCTTCCAGGCACGCGGGCCGGTCGCAGTGGTGGCAGGCCAGGGAGGCGTGGAAGACCGGCAGGTCCGGGTGGCGGTGGGCGTTGTAGGTGAGGACCTTGCGCCAGGGCCGGGACATGCGGGCCCGGTTCTCCATCCAGCACCCGACGGCGCAGGCCTCGCACCCGGTGCAGCGGGAGGCGTCGAAGCGGAAGCGCAGGGCCGTCATCGCGCGCGCTCCACGTCGACGAAGGTCTCGTGGAAGGCCGCGCCGTGGCCCATGTCGGTCTCCAGGTCCTGGCTCAGGAGGTTCACGGATCCGCCGTGGGCGGCCCCGTAGCCGTTGAAGGCCACGGCCACGCCCCTGGGCAGGCTGAGATCCAGCCTGAGGGGCAGCACCAGTCCGCCCCGGGCGTTGTGGACCCGGACCCGGTCCCCCTCCCGGAGGCCCCGGGCGGCGGCCTCCTCCGCGCCCAGGAGCAGGCGGGGACCCGGATCCAGGGCCCGGAGGACGGCCAGGTCGATGAACTGGCTGTGGATGCTGTTCTTGTGATTGGGGGTCAGGAGGCGCAAAGGGAAGGATCCTGGCGCGTCGGCCCGGGTGTAGTCCGGCAGGGGATCCACCCCCCAGCGGGCCGCGGCCTCCGCGGAGGCCAGCTCGATCCGGCCGGAGGGCGTGGGGAAGACCCGGTCCGCGAAGGCCACCTCCTCCGCGCCGGGGGCCAGGACGGGCCCCTCCCGGAGGCGGTCCAGGGTGACGCCCGGGAGGGGCGCCAAGCGGGCTTCCAGCCAGGCCTCCTCCCCGCCGGGGGGCACCAGTCCCGTCCGGTCCAGGCCCATGCGGCCGGCCAGGTCCCAGTACACCTCGGTCTCCGGCCGCACCTGGCCCGGGGGATCCACGAGCCGGGGCCGCAGCTGCAGGTAGGGATGCCAGTAGGCGCCGATGACATCGGTCTGCTCGAAGAGGCTCTTGGAGGGGAGGACCAGATCCGCCTCCCGGGCGGTGTCCGTGAGCCGCTCGTCCACGACCACCCGGAAGTCCAGGGCCCGCCAGGCCTCCAGCACCCGCGGGGTGGCGGGGTTCTGGCAGAGGGGGTTGCCCCGCTCCACCCAGGCCGCCTTCACGGGCGGATCCTGGAGGGCGGCCAGGTCCCGGCCCAGGCGGGCCGTGGACACCCCCACCCGGACGACGCCGTCGGGGCGCTCCGGCGGGTAGAAATCCAGGGGATCCTTGAGCCCCCCGAAGACCTGGGTCTGGAGGTTGGCGAAGACCCAGCCCGCCCCGGGCCGGCCCACGTTCCCCGTGAGGGCCAGGAGGGCGAGGATGGCCCGCATGGTCTGGCCCGAATCCTGGTAGCGCTGCATCCCGAAGCCCGCGCACACGGTGACGGGGCCGGCGGTGGCCAGGTCCCGGGCCAGGGCCTCGATTTCAGCGGACGGCACGCCGGTGACGGCCTCCGCCCGCGCCGGGGTCCAGGCCCGCACCCGCTCCGCGTAGGCCTCCCAGCCCAGGACGTGGGCGGCCAGGAAGGCCCGGTCCTCCAGGCCCTCCCGGAAGATCACGTGGGCGAGGGCGAGGGCCAGGGCCCCATCGGTGCCGGGCCGGGGCTGGAGGAGCACGGAGGCCCGCTCCGCGGTCTGGGTGCGGCGGGGGTCCACCACCACGAGGCGGCCCCCGGCGGCCAGGGCCTGGTCCACGAAGCGCATCTGGTGGACGTTGGTCTCGGCGGCGTTCTTGCCCCACATGACGATGAGGCGGGCGTTGGCCAGGTCCCAGGGCGCGTTGTGCCGGTTGTCCCCCAGGGTCAGGCGGGTGGCCTCCAGGCCCGCAGGCCAGCACAGGTCCCCGTACGTGGTCGTGCAGCCGCCGAAGCGGCGCCAGAACGCCATGCCCACGCCGTTGAGGAGGCCCTTGGTGCCGCTGCCCGCGTAGTAGAGCACGGCCTGGGGCCCGAACCGGGCCCGCAGGTCCAGGAACCGCGTGGCCAGGAGGTCCAGGGCCTCGTCCCAGCCGATGGCCCGGAAGGTGCCGTCCGGGCCCCGGCGCAGGGGCGTCAGGAGGCGGGAGGCGGGATCGGAGCGCTCCAGGTAGCTGAGGCCCTTCAGGCAGGGCCCCTCCGGGGTGGCCCGGTTGGCCGGATGAGCATCGATGGCGGTAACGTGACCTTCGTCAACGGTCACGCGAAGGCCGCACGTACTGTAGCAATTGCGTGGACAGGCAGAGGTATGGACGGGCATCTAGGCTCGCTCGGGGTTTCCCATGGCCGGCCAATTCCGGCAAACTAGAACCATGGTGAAATCGTACTACGCCGGCCAGGAAGTAGACGCCCCCTGTGGGAGATGCAAAGGGGAAACCCGGCACATGATCCTCTCCATCACCGATGGAGTGCCCGAAAAGCTCATCTGCGGCGCCTGCAAGTCCATTCACAAGTTCCGGGTCGAAAAGCCGGCCCCGGCCCCCCGCCCCGCCCGTCCCACGGCGGCGGCCCGCACCGTGGCGCCCATGAAGGCCGCCATCTCCCCCTCCCGGTTCCAGGAGCTGATGATCGAGGAGCAGGCGGGCGTCCGCGCCGTGCCTTACGCCGTCGGCGTCAAGTGGGAGGAAGGCACCTGGATGGACCACCCCAACTTCGGCCTGGGCCGCGTCCAGAAGCGCGCCGGCCGCAAGGTGGACGTGCTCTTCCGGGATGGCCTGAAGACCCTCGTCAGCGCCTAGCCCGCCCTGGGGTTGAAGGCGAACCCGCCTTCGGCTTTTCCTCGGCCTCCCCGGCGCCTTGGACGCCTCTACCCATTCGCCGTCCAGCCGGGCCCTGGGGCCCAGCTGGACGGCGGGGTTCGACCGACGTTCCGGGGGCTCAGTCCCGGAGGCCCGTCTCCGCGCGGCGGGTCTCGACGCCGTCGGCCTTGACCTCGATCTCCACGCGCCGGTTGCGGGCGCGGCCTTCGGCCGTGCCGTTGTCGGCGATGGGGGCGTCCGGACCGGCGCCCTCGGCCTTGAGGCGGGCGGCGGGGATGCCGGCCGATTCCAGGACCTTGGCCACGGCGCGGGCCCGGCGCAGGGAGAGGGCCCGGTTGTGGGCGGCGTTGCCGGTGGAGGAGGTGTAGCCGACCACGCGGAGGTCGTACTGGCCGCCGAAGCCCTTCAGGGTCTCGGCCACCTTCCGGATCGCGGCCTCGGCGGCGGCGTCCAGTTCGGCGCGGTCGTTCTGGAAGTGCAGGACGGCCTCGTCCAGCACCAGGCGGCGCGGGAGCTCGGGGGCGGGCGCCGGGGCCGCGACGGGGGCCGGCGCGGGCGGCTCGGCCACGGGGGCGGGAGCCGGCGCGGGGGCCGGGGCCACGACGGGGGACGGCGCGGGCGGCTCGGCCACGGGAGCGGGTGCCGGCGCGGGGGCCGGGGCCACGACGGGGGCCGGCGCGGCCACCGCGGAGGCCTTGCGGCCCCAGCGGAGGCCGAGGCCCACGAGGCCCTGGTACTCGGTGCGGCGGATCTCGTTCTCGATGGTCACCGCGCGGACCTCGGCGCTGAACAGGCCCCGCTGGCCGAAGGGGCGCTGAACGCCCACGCCGGCGTGGAACGCGGCCCGGGTGGTGCCGTGGTCGGCGAGGGAGTAGGGGGCCTGGATGGTGGCCAGGCCCGCCCCGGCCCGGGCGTAGGGGATCCAGGGGGCCGCCGCGGGGGCCAGGTTGAAGAGCCCGGAGGCCAGGACATGGGTCTCGTCGCTGGCGGCCGTGGTGTGCTTGCTCTTCAGGCGGAGCTGGAGGACGTCCAGTTCCGCGCCCCAGCGGGGCGTGATCCAGGCGCCGACGCCGCCCCCGCCGCCGAGGACGTCCTTGAGGCAGTTGCAGCCGTCGGGCTTGATCACGGCCGCCTTGGCCTGGACCCAGCCTTCGGGGAGGGGCTCCCCGGCGGCGAGGGTCGCGCCCAGGGCCGCGAGCAGGAGGGACATGGAGGATGTGCGCATGGGGACTCCGGTATCAGGTCAGGAAGCTATTGGCAGCCGATGCTGTCGAGGTAGGCGTAGCCGCCGTGGCCGCCCTGGGTGCAGTCCGCAGCCGTCACCACGATCCGGAGGTTGTGGTTGGCGCGGCCCGTGCCCAGGTTGAGGGACACCTTCTGCCAGGAGATGCCGAACCACTGGGAGGAGCCGGAACCGGCGCCCGAGATCCAGCCCGGGTAGCCGTCGGAGTAGGCGGTGCCGCTGACGGTGGAGGGCGGGAAGTGGTGCACGTAGTAGAGGACCTCGTCGGTGGTCGTGTCCAGGACCACGATGTCCACGTAGGGCTCCTGGGAGGGGATGTGGCCGGCGCTCTGGGCGACGAAGGCCCAGTAGAAGGAGAGCTTGGGGCGCTGGACGCTGGAGGGGACGGTGATGGTCTGGTAGAGGCGGCTGATGTGGGCGCCGGTCGCGGCGTTGTTGATCCGGAAGGCGTTGTTGCCGTCGAGCACGGACAGGATGCTCGGGACGTAGGGGTCGGCGGCGTGCGTGGGGCTGTTGACCACGGCGCTGTCGATGCTGCCGGCGCTCCAGCTGACGCTGTAGCCGTTCATCTCCCCCGAGGGCCAGCTGAAGGTGTTGGCCTTGTAGGCGAGCGGGTTGGTGGAGTCGACGTTGGGGTAGGCGACGCCGGAGTTGGAACCCTGCTGGAGGCTCCAGGGCGAGGCGCTGGACGTGCTGTCCTCGAAGCAGGCGTTGGGGAACCAGGGGGTGAGGCTGGCCTGTTTGACGGAGAACTGCTGGAAGCCCGAGTGGGAGAACGTCGGATCACAGGGGTTGCTGGTGGTCTCCAGCATGACCGTGGTCCCGTAGGGGTCGGCCAGCTGGGGGATGGTGAAATCGAAGGTGCTGTGGGTCGCGTCCACGGGGGTGAGGGTCACGGCCGTGCGCGGGGCCTGGTCGTTCTGGCTCCAGAAGAGGGCGGTCGCGGTCTCGTCGCCGTTGGTGACCGTGCCGGTGACCCGCACGTTCAGGTTGCTGGCCACGGTCACGGTGGTGGAGACGTCGGGGCTGGTGACGCCGCCGATGCTGTCCAGGGCCACGGTGGCGAAGGAGGAGGTCGGGTAGCCGGCCTCGGCGCCCGAGAGCACCTTCTCGTAGTCCGCCAGGCGATGGACCGTGGTCTGGCCCTCGAAGGCGTAGGCGGCGAAGGAGGGGCTGTAGGCCATGTCGCGGTCGTAGCTGGAGAAGGCGCCGGTGGAGGCGTTCCAGGCGATGGTCAGGGTGTTGCCGGGGTAGTTCGGGTCGAGCAGGGTGAACTTCCCGGTGCTCAGGTCGTACTTGGTGGCCAGGGTGGCCAGGGCGTTGTTCACGGCCGGCCGGGCGTCGCCCATGAGGAAGAGCTGGGGCTGGCCGGTCACCTTCAGGCCCGTGATGAGGGCCAGGCCCGTCTGGACGTCGGTGAGGCTGTAGGCGCTCTGGTCCCAGACCTGGTTCCAGTCGTCGGCGGTGCCGTTGGCCAGGCGGCTGATGAGGCCCTTGGCCGCGGTGTCCGAGGCGGAGGGGAACAGGCTGTAGAGGCCCGTCCCGCCGTTGGCGGCCTTGCGGAAGTTGTAATACCAGGAGGCGAAGCTGCTCATGCCGAGGCCGGCGCCGCCGGGCAGGTCATACACGTCCACGTTGTTCTGGAGCCAGCCGTCGGTGCCGGCGGCGAAGCCCGTGGCCTGGGTGGCGAGGGCGCTGGCGAGGCCGGGCACCGCCGCGACCACGTAGCGGCCGGGGGACAGGGTGGTGAACGTGACGGTCTTGGCGCTGGTGTTGACGCTCTTCAGGCCGGTGGCCACCCAGGCGCCGTAGTTGGCGTCCCAGTAGAAGGGGACGGGCAGGTCGGCGCCGCCGAGGTTGGGGCTGCCGGCCGTGGGATCGTAGGTGAGGGTGATGGTGACCGGTACCTTGAAGGGGTAGCCCAGGTCGGTGGCGATGTTGAAGACCTTGGAGTAGGTCGCGACGCTGGCGGGGAAGCTCCCCGGGAGCGTGTCCTCGCGGTTGACCGTGAGGGTGATGTCGCCGCAGGTGCCGCCCTGGGAGGGCACGACCAGGGAGATCTGGCCGTTGAGGGCGCTGCTGCCGTCGGGGGCGAAGCTGCCGCCCGTGTTCGGGATGGTGGTCGTCCAGGTGTCGGAGGGCACGGGGATCCACTGGACCGTCGTGCTCGAGGTGGCGACGTAGCCCTGGGGGCTGGTGACGGTGAGGGTGTAGGTGTAGGAGGTGGGCGACAGGATGATGCCCGTGGGAACGCTGTTGCCGTCGGTGGTGGGGGTGGGGCCGGAGAGGTTGCCGCCGGTGACCACGCCCGTCCCGCCCTTGAAGATGGCCGTGAGGCTGGAGCTCTGGCCGACGGGGACGATGGTGGGGTTGGAGGTGAGGCTGGCCGTCGGGTAGGCGAGGACCGTGATGCTCAGGCTCTGGCTGGCGTTGCCCGAGCCATTGGTCCCGCGGATCGTGACGGAGAAGGTGCCCGCCGCGGTGGGCGTGCCGGAGATCGTCCCGTCCGTGGTGTTCAGGGTGAGGCCCGTCGGCAGGCTGCCGGAGGTCACCGCGTACGAGGTGGGGGCGCCGCCGGAGGCGTTGGGCAGGTTGGGGGTGATCGCCACGGTCGCGGTGTAGGTGACGGGCGTCGTGTAGTTGAGGGCGGTGGGCGCCGCGGAGACGGTGGTGTAGGAGAGGGCGGCCGTGGCCGTCCGGTTACCGTTCGTGGCCCGGATCGAGAAGGCGTAGGTCCCCACGGTGGTGGGCGTGCCGGTGATGGTGCCGTCCGCGTTCAGGGTGAGGCCCGGCGAGAGGGTGCCGGAGACGACGGCGTAGCTGGTGGAGAAGCCCGTCGTGGCGTTGCCGAGGGTGGGGCTCTGGGTCGAGATGGCCGTGCCGGAGGTGAAGGTCTGGGGCGTCGCGTAGCTGAGGGTGAGGGCCCCGGCGTTCTGCACGTAGTAGGTGGGCGAGGCCACGCCCGACCGGCTGCCGTTCATGGCCGCGATGGAGAAGGCGTAGGTCCCGGTGGCGGTGGGCGTGCCGGTGATGGTGCCGTCCGCGTTCAGGGTCAGGCCGGCGGGGAAGGTGCCCCCGGCGGAACCGAACGTGGTGGTGATGCCGCTGGTGGCGTTGCCCACCGTCGGCGTCTGGGTGGCGATGGCCGCGTTCACGGTGGCGTAGACCGGGGTCGGGTAGGAGACGGTCAGGGCCCCGGTGTTCTCGACGTAGTAGGTCAGGGCGGCGGTGGCGGTGCGGCTGCCGTTGGTGGTGGTCACCGAGACGGAGAAGGTGCCGCCCGCGGTGGGGGTGCCGGTGATGGTGCCGTCGGCGTTGAGGGTCAGCCCCGTGGGCAGGCCCGTGGCGGCGAACGTGGTGGTGATCCCCGCGGTGGCGTTGCCCACGGTCGGGTTCTGGGTGGCGATGGCCGCGTTCACGGGGAAGTACTTGGGCGTGGCGTAGGCCAGGGTCAGGGCCCCGGTGTTCTCCACGTAGTAGGTCATGGCGGCGGTCGCGGTGCGGCTGCCGTTGGTGGCCGTCACGGAGACGCTGTAGATCCCCTGGGCCGTCGGAGTGCCGGTGATCGTGCCGTCGGCGTTGAGGGTCAGCCCGGTGGGCAGGCCCGTGGCGGCGAACGTCGTGGGGATCCCCGAGGAGGCGTTGCCCACCGACGGGGTCTGGGTGGCGATGGCCGCGCCCACGGGGAAGTACCGGGGCGTGGCGTAGGACAGGGCCAGGGAACCGGTGGCCTCCACGTAGTAGGTCAGGGCGGCGGTCGCGGTGCGGCTGCCGTTGGTGGCCGTCACGGAGACGCTGTAGACGCCCGTGGCGGCGGGAGTGCCGGTGATCGTGCCGTCGGCGTTGAGGGTCAGCCCCGTGGGCAGGCCGGTGGCGGCGAACGCCGTGGTGATCCCCGAGGAGGCGTTGCCCACCGACGGGGTCTGGGTCGCGATGGCCGCGTTCACGGGGAAGTACTTGGGCGTGGCGTAGGCCAGGGTCAGGGCCCCGGTGTTCTCCACGTAGTAGGCCATGGCGGCGGTCGCGGTGCGGCTGCCGTTGGTGGCCGTCACGGACACGCTGTAGGTGCCCGGCGCGGTGGGGGTGCCGGTGATGGTGCCGTCGGCGTTGATCGCCAGGCCCGCGGGGAGGCCCGTGGCCGCGTAGGTGGTGGCGACGCCGGCGCTGGCGTTGCCCACCGACGGGGTCTGGGTGGCGATGGCCGCGTTCACGGGGAAGTACTTGGGCGTGGCGTAGGCCAGGGTCAGGGCCCCGGTGTTCTCCACGTAGTAGGTCAGGGCGGCGGTCGCGGTGCGGCTGCCGTTGGTGGCGGTCACGGACACGGGGTAGGTGCCCGGCGCGGTGGGGGTGCCGATGATGGTGCCGTCGGCGTTGATCGCCAGGCCCGCGGGGAGGCCCGTGGCCGCGTAGGTGGTGGCGACGCCGGCGCTGGCGTTGCCCACCGACGGGGTCTGGGTCGCGATGGCCGCGTTCACGGGGAAGTACTTGGGCGTGGCGTAGGCCAGGGTCAGGGCCCCGGTGTTCTCCACGTAGTAGGTCAGGGCGGCGGTCGCGGTGCGGCTGCCATTGGTGGCGGTCACAGACACGGGGTAGGTGCCCGGCGCGGTGGGGGTGCCGGTGATGGTGCCGTCGGCGTTGATCGCCAGGCCCGCGGGGAGGCCCGTGGCCGCGTAGGTGGTGGCGACGCCGGCGCTGGCGTTGCCCACCGACGGGGTCTGGGTGGCGATGGCCGCGTTCACGGGGAAGTACTTGGGCGTGGCGTAGGCCAGGGTCAGGGCCCCGGTGTTCTCCACGTAGTAGGTCAGGGCGGCGGTCGCGGCGCGGCTGCCGTTGGTGGCCGTCACGGAGACGGGGTAGGTGCCGGGCGCGGTGGGGGTGCCGGTGATGGTGCCGTCGGCGTTGATGGCCAGGCCCGCGGGGAGGCCCGTGGCCGCGTAGGAGGTGGCGACGCCGGCGCTGGCGTTGCCCACCGACGGGGTCTGGGTGGCGATGGCCGCGTTCACGGGGAAGTACTTGGGCGTGGCGTAGGCCAGGGTCAGGACCCCGGTGTTCTCCACGTAGTAGGTCAGGGCGGCGGTGGCGGCGCGGCTGCCGTTGGTGGCCGTCACGGAGACGGGGTAGGTGCCCGGCGCGGTGGGGGTGCCGGTGATGGTGCCGTCGGCGTTGATCGCCAGGCCCGCGGGGAGGCCCGTGGCCGCATAGGTGGTGGGGATGCCGGGGCTGGCGTTGCCCAGCGAGGGGCTCTGGGTCGCGATGGCCGCGTTCACCGGGAAGTACTGGGGCGTGGCGTAGGCCAGGGCCAGGGGACCCTGGTTCTCCACGGAGTAGGTGACCTGGGAGGCGGCGACCCGGCTGCCGTTGACGGCCGTGATGGTGAAGGCGTAGATGCCCGGCACGGTGGGGGTGCCGGAGATCTGCCCGTCGGGGGTCATGGCGAGGCCCTTGGGCACGTTGCCGGAGAGGGCGTACGTGGTGACCAGGCCCGAGGTGGGATTGCCGAGGGCCGGAAGCTGGACGGGGATGGCGGTGTTGACGGGGAACACGCGGGGCGTGGCGTAGGCCAGGGCCAGGGGTCCGGGGGTCTCCACGGTCACGAGGACCCGGGCGGCCGCGGTGCGGCTGCCGTTCTGGGCGCTGATGGTGAAGTCGTAGTCACCCACCTGGGTGGGGGTCCCGGTCAGGGCGCCGGCGGTCGCCACCCCGAGGCCCGGCGGCAGCTGGCCCGAGGCCTGGTAGGCGGTGGACAGGCTGGGGGTGGCGCCCGTCAGGGCGGGGGGCTGGGGGGCGATGGCGGCGTCGACCGTGAAGAACTTCCGGCCGCCGTAGGTCAGGGCCAGGGGCGCGTCCGTCTCGACCGTGTAGACGAGGTTGGCGGTGGCCGTGCGGGTGCCGTTGACGGCGGTGATGGAGAAGGCGTACACCCCGGTGGCGGTGGGGGTCCCGCGCAGGCTGCCGCTGGCGTCCAGCATGAGGCCCGGCGGCACGTCGCCGCTGAGGCTGTAGGCGGTGGTCAGGCCCGCGGTCGCGTTCGCGAGGGTCGGCGTTTCAGGCCCCATGAGGCGGAGCATCGGGAACCAGCGCGGCGTGGGGTAGCTGAGGGCGAGGGCGCCGGAGGCTTCGACGAGGGCGCTCACCGTGGCCGTCGCCGAGCGGCCGCCGTTGGCGAGGGCCACCGTCCAGGTGTAGAGGCCCGGGGTGGTGGGCGTGCCCTGGATATCGCCGGAGGCGGCGTCCAGGTTGAGGCCCGCGGGCAGATTCCCGGAGGTCACCGCGAAGGTCGAGGCGGCGCCGGGCAGCAGGTTCTCGGCCGTGGCCTTCTGCACCGGGATGGCGGTGCCGGCCGCGAAGGTCAGGGGCGAGACGTAGGTGAGGTGGAGGCTCCCGGCCGGGAGGACGGTGACCCGGACGGGCACGTCGACCCGACCGCCCTCCGCGTTGCGGAGGGTGACGGTGACGGTGTAGATCCCGGGCACCGTGGGCACGCCGGTGAGGCGCCCGTCGGGCCCGAGGACGAGCCCGGGCGGCAGGGTGCCGGAGGCCACGTCGGCCCCGGTGATCGGCCCATGGCCGCCCACCGTCGGCGCGGCCGTGAGCGCCGTGCCGACCAGGCCCGTCTGGTCGGGATAGGCCGCCGTGGGGGCGACCACTTCAGTCGCTTGCTCGCAGTAGCTCCGGCTGCTGCCGCAGCCCATGGGCAACCCCAGCCCCAGGAGGCCGAGGACGAGGATCGCGAGGGAGGGAACCGGATTCAAGCGCATGGGGACTCTCTCAGGGATTCAGGGGTGGGAGGACCGGGAACGGGTGGGCGCGCCCTGGACCGTCCAGTAGAGGGTGAGCGTCAGGGGCCCCGCCTCGGGATCGGCGGGAATGATCTGGATGTCGTCCGCGCCCCGCCAGACTTCGGCGGGGAGGCGATCGCCGCGGAGGGTCACCTCCACCACGGCTTCGGCGCCATCCATGCGGACGGCGGCCTCCAGGTAGGGCTTGGCGGGGACCGCGAGGCGGGCGATGGCCGCGGGGCGGCCGGTGTTGCTGCGCACCCGGACCTCGCCCCGTCCGCCAGCGGTGCGGGGGACGTCGTCGAAGATCAGGGCCTTGGTCATCAGTTCCAGGGGCCGGAACACGTCGGCCCGGAAACCCAGCGTCTGGAGAGGCCGGCCGGGATCGTCGGTGTGGAGCACCACGGACTTGTTCACCGGCCCCGAGAAGGCGCCGGGATCGAAGGTGACCTGGATCTCCACGCTTCCGCCGGGGGCGACTGTGGACTGCCCCAGGACCGCCGAGGTGCAGCCGCAGCCCGGCTGGACCTGGGTGATGCGCAGGGGGACCTGGCCGCCGTTGACGCCCTTGAAGACGTGGGTCACCTTCCGTCCGGAGGCGATGCGGCCGAAATCATGGCTCGCCTCCTGGAAGACCAGACCCGTGGGCGCCTCCGCCCGGGCCAGGGCGCCGACGCCGAGAAGCAGACAAGCAAACAAGCGTAACGCGCGCAGGAAGGACAAGGGACCTCGCGGACCGGGAAGGGGATCGGGGGGCGCCACATGGTGACGTCTTGGGTCATATTTACAAGCGCAGACCTGCCCCACCCGGCATGCGGGTATGGAACGGCCTGCAAAACGAGGCGGTTGGGACGCCCTGGATCGGGATCTAGATTAATGCAAGGGAGGGTCGATTTCGATATGTATTATTGCTTAGTCAAAAAAATATCCTTGAGTCTTAATACGTAAGAACGCTGAAAACCGGCATGCCCTTCAGGGCCTCCCGCCCGCCGGCGCCCACCATCTCGATGAAGGTGGTCAGGGCCAGGGGATGGGCCCCGGCGCGCTCGACCAGGTTCCGGGCGGCGGCGGCGGTGGCCCCGGAGGCCAGGATGTCGTCCACGATGAGCACACGGTCGCCCGCCTGTAAGGCGTCCTGGTGGATCTCCAGGCCCTCCTCCCCGCAGACGGTGGCGAAGGTCTCCCGGAGGACGGGCCGGGGCAGCTTCCCGGCGCGCCGGGCCGGGACGAAGCCCAGGCCGAGCTTGTGGGCCAGGGCCGACCCGAAGATGAAGCCCCTGGACTCCAGGCCCAGGACGTGGGTGGGGTGGAGGGGCAGGACCGGCTCCGCCATGGCCTCGATGGCCCGGGCGAAGGCGGCCGCGTCGCTGAAGAGGGGGGTGATGTCCTTGAAGTGGAGGCCTTCCCGTGGGAAGCCGGGGACATCGAGGACGGAGGTTTTCAGGTTCATGGCATTCCTATCGCTGGATCTCGAATGGATGGGGAAGTGATTGTCCTCCATCCACCGCCCCCCAGTCCAGCCGGGAAACGCGGGCGAAGGGGGGTCCCTGCGCCAGCTGCTCCCGGAAGAGGTCGAGCCGCCCCAAATCCCCTTCCACCTGCCCGGAGACGCTGCCGTCCGGCTCGTTCCGCGCCCAGCCCGCCAGATCCAGGTCCCGGGCGGCCTGGAGGGTGAACCAGCGGAACCCCACCCCTTGGACGCGCCCGTGGACGTGGAAGTGGATCCTCACGGCAGGCTGCCGTTGAAAGCCTGCTCGTAGGTCTGCTTCCGCCCCATGATGTCCGGGCAGGCGAGGTCCAGCCGCAGCGGGGTGAGGCTGGCCCAGCCGCCGTGCACCGCCTCGGCGTCGCTGCCGGGGCCGCGGGCGTAGGTGGGGCCCATCTCCCCGCCGATCCAGAAGTAGGGGTTCTTGCGGGGATCGATGCGCTGCTCCACCTGGTCGTGGTACTTGCGCGTGTCCTGCCCCGTCACCCGGAAGCCCAGGGGCTCCTCCTTGGGGAAGTTCACGTTCCAGATGCGGTTGGCCGGAAGCGGCAGGGCCTCCCAGCGCTCCAGGAACCGGGTGATCCAGGCGCCCGCGGCCGCCAGGTCCCCCAGGGGATCGATGGAGAAGGCCGCGGACCGGGCCCCCTGCTGGGAGCCCTCGAAGGCGGCGCCCACGGTCCCGGAGTAGAAGACGTCCTCCCCCAGGTTGTAGCCGTGGTTGACCCCCGAGAGCACCCAGTCCGGCGCGCGCTCCAGGACGGCCCGCACCCCCACGAGCACGCAGTCCACGGGCGTCCCGTTGCAGGCGTACCGGTCCCCGCCCAGGTCCACCAGGCGCAGGATGTCGTTGAGGCTCATGGCGCTGGACACCGCCGACCGGTTCCGGTCCGGCGCGACCACGACCACCCGCCCGAAGCGGGAGGCCACCTGGGCCAGGGTCGCGAGTCCCGGGGCCCAGCATCCATCGTCGTTGGTGATGAGGATGAGTCGTTCCGTCATGGGGACAGTCTACCCCACCCCAAACAAGCCTTGACCCCGCCCCCAGACCGTCCTAGAATCAGAGGTTCACGGCGCGTGGCGCAGCCTGGTAGCGCACTACCTTGGGGTGGTAGGGGTCGGAAGTTCGAATCTTCTCGCGCCGACCAATAGTAAGAAGAGAGGGCGGCTCCCCAAAGCCGCCCTCGTTTTTTGTGCGCGGGGCCGCCCGGAACCTCGGGTAGGTAGATCGAATCACCGGAACCGCCTTGTTCCGATCCTTCGTGCTGGCGAGGGTGAGTAAAAAACCCGTACGCCGAGTTCGCCGAGAAGCAGAGTTACGCTGAGCCAGCTTCGCGATCCTCCGCGCCGCCCCACACCGCCCAGGCCCTGGCCCGCTGCCGCGGGCCGCGATGCTGCGCATCGCTCGGCTGGGGGCTCCGGGCCTTCCGCATGCACGCCTGCGGGTGCCCTGCGCCCCCAGCCTTGGACGGGCCTGGGCTCAGCCGCCGGATCTGCTTGAGGAACGTCAGCCATTCCGGGTGGTGGTGCCATGCCGCTTGGAGTCGTGGGTCATCGTTCCGCAGCGGCCCTGTTTCAGGGGCAGCCCGGGCCGAGTCCGGTCCAAGGCCTGAAATGAGGCTTGAGCCCGTAGGCCTTCCAGATCTTCCACACCGCGAAGGGGCTCAGCCCCGAGGCCTTGGCCAGGGTGGTCATCCGCACGATCTCGGCCTTGCGCTCCGCCGGGAGGGTGGCACCCGGCCTCCAGGAACCGGTCCCGCCACCGCCGGACGGTGTTGTAACCCACCTGGGGCTGGTCGGCGGTGGGCCGAACCTCCGACCCAGGCCCGTCCAAGGCTGGGGGCGCAGGGCACCCGCAGGCGTGCCTGCGGAAGGCCCGGAGCCCCCAGCCGAGCGATGCGCAGCATCGCGGCCCGCGCCAGCGGGCCAGGGCCTGGGTGGTATGGGTCGGCGCGCTGAACCGCGAAGCCGACTCAGCGAAACTCGGCTTCTCGGCGCACTCGGCGTACGGGTTTATTACTCACCCTCGCCAGCACGAAGGATAGGAACAAGGCGGTTCCGGTGATTCGATCTACCGACACGAGCCCAGCTGGGTCAGGAGGCGCTTGAGGGCCAGGGCCTGGGTGGGATGGGTCGGCGTGCTGAACCGCGAAGCCGACTCCGCGTGACTCGACATCTCAGCGCACTCGGTGTACGGGTACTTTACTTACCCTTGCCAGCACGAAGGATCGGGACACGATCGTTCCGGTGATTCGATCTCCCGACACTAGCCCAGTTGGGTCAGGAGGCGCTTGAGGGCCGCGCGTACCTTGGCCAGGCCAGGTTCCCGGGGCGCCGACTGGGGCGCGCGGCGGGGGGCCCGCGCCGGCGCGGGAAGGGGCGCCGGGGCCTCCTCCTCGTCCAGGCCGAGGCCCAGGCCGCGGGTCAGCTGGCCGTGGAGGAGGAGCTGGCGGCAGTCGCCGACGGTGAGGCCCTCCTGCAGCCACCCGCGGATGCGCTGGAGGCGGTCCAGCTCGTCCACGTGGTAGTACCGCAGGTTGCCGCGGCTGCGCCGGGGCTGGATCTCGGGGATGATGGACTCCCAGTAGCGCAGGTCCTTGGGACTCACGCCGATGCGGCGGGCGGCTTCGCCGATCTTCATCCAGACCTTTTCCATCAGGCGTCCCGGGCCTCGATGCCGAGGGCCTTCAGGCGCTTGTAGAGGTTGGACCGGTCCAGGCCCAGCCGCTCCGCGGCCCGCGTCATGTTGCCGTTCTGGAGCTTGAGCTCCCGCTGGATGTAGGCGCCCTCGAACCACTCGCGGGCATCCTTGAGGCTGGGGAACTCGGGGAAGGAGAAGGGGTCGGGCTCCGCCAGGTGCCGCACGGCGAGGGGGCCCAGGTCGCGGGAGGTGATCTCGGCGCCCCGGGCGAGGATGACGGCCCGTTCCATGAGGTTCTTCAGCTCGCGGACGTTGCCGGGCCAGTCGTGGCGCAGGAGGGTCTCGCGGGCGTCCTGGGAGAGGCGCTTGGGGGGCCTGCCGTAGCTCCGCGCGATGCGCGAGATGAAAGCCTCGGCCAGCTGGATCAGCTCCTCGACGCGCTCCCGGAGGGGCGGCAGGCGCAGGGGGACGACGGCGAGGCGGAAGTAGAGGTCCTCGCGGAAGCGCCCGGCCTTGATCTCCTCGGTCAGGTCCTTGTTGGTGGCGGCGATGATCCGCACGTCCACGCTCACGGCCCCGCCGCCGCCGACGGGCTCGATGCGGCCCTCCTGGAGGGCCCGCAGCACCTTGGCCTGGGTCTTGAGGGACATGTCCCCCACCTCGTCCAGGAAGAGGGTGCCCTGGTGGGCCTCCTTGAACTTGCCCTTCTGGTCCCGGACGGCGCCGGTGAAGGCGCCCTTCACGTGCCCGAAGAGCTCGCTCTCGATCAGCTCCTCGGGGATGGCGGCGCAGTTCACCTCCACGAAGGGTCCGCGGGCCCGCGGGCTGCGGTCGTGGATGAGCCGGGCGACCTCCTCCTTGCCGCTGCCGTTCTCGCCCATGAGGAGCACCCGGCCCTCGGTGGGGGCCACGAGGTCCACGTCGGAGATGAGGCGCCGCATGGCGGGGCTGTCCGCCATGAAGAACCGGTCGGCGTCCACCTCCTGGTGGAGGCGCTGGTTCTCCTCCTCGAGGCGGCGCTGCTTGAGGGCGTTGGCGATGACCAGGAGGAGCCGGTCCAGGTCCACCGGCTTCTCGAGGAAATCGAAGGCGCCAAGCTTGGTCGCCTGGAGGGCGGTGTCGATGTTGCCGTGGCCGCTGATCATGATGACGGGCAGCTCGGGCCGCAGGACCTTGGCCTGGGTCAGGGTCTCGAGGCCGTCGATTCCGGGCAGCCACACGTCCAGCAGCAGCAGATGGATGCCCTCCCCGTCGGCCTGGGCCAGCAGGTCCAGGGCCTGCTCCCCGCGCTCGGCCTTGAGGACGCCGTAGCCTTCCTCGGCCAGGGATTCGCCCAGGCTCCGGCGGATGCCGGGCTCGTCGTCCACGATGAGGATGGTGGTCAGCGGCCGCATGAATAAAGCCTATCGCGCTTTTGTGGCACCATGGGGGCCGGAGGGTACGATGCTCGTGGATTCCCATTGCCATCTCACGGGCAGCTACCTCGGCGAGGACCAGCTGCAGGCCGTGCTGGACCGGGCCCGGGAGGCCGGGGTCACGGGCATGGTGGCCGTGGGCTGCAATCTGGACGACTCCCGCCTGGTGCTCGCCCTGGCGCGGCGCCACCCCTGCCTCGCGGCCTCCCTGGGCGTCCACCCCCACGACGCCCGCACCTGGGACCCCCTCACGCTGGACGCCCTGGAGGCGCTGCTGGCGGACCCGGCGGCGGTCTTCGTGGGGGAGACGGGCCTGGACTGGCACTACGACCTCAGCCCCCGGGAGGAGCAGGAGCAGGTCTTCCGGGCCCAGATCCGCCTCGCGCGCCGCCTCGGCAAGCCCCTCATGATCCACACCCGGGAGGCGCCGGAGGCGACCCTGGCCATCCTCCGGGAGGAGGGCGCGGACCGGGGGGTCATCCACTGCTTCTCCGAGGACCTGGCCTTCGCCCGGGCCGCCCTGGACCTGGGGTTCCACCTCAGCTTCTCGGGCATCGTCACCTTCAAGAACGCCCAGGCCATCCGGGAGGTGGCCGCCTGGGCCCCCCTGGACCGGATCCTGGTGGAGACCGACGCGCCCTACCTGGCGCCGGTGCCCTTCCGGGGCAAGGCCAACGAGCCCGCCTTCGTCACCCATGTGGCGGCCCAGGTGGCCGCCCTGCGGGGGCTCCGTCCCGAATCCCTGGCGGAGACCGCCGCCGCCAACCTGGAGGCCCTGTGCGGCTGGGCACCTTCCTGCTGATCTCCGCCCTGGCGGCCCCCGCCCTTCCGGCCCAGGTGGCGCCGGCCGAGCCCCCGGTCCAGACGGGCCGGCTGCCCTGGCTGTCCATCCCTTCCCTGCCCTGGAAGGCCGGGGAGACGGCGCCCCCCTCCCCACCGCCCGCCGCCGTGGCGGCGCCCCAGGCGGGCCTCACCGTGCGCATCGCCGCCGACGGCGTGCTCCGGGTGGTCGACGACCGGGGCATGATCCACCTGCGCTCCGGCCTCCCCGGGCGCCCCCTCCGCGCCTGGCGGGACGGAGGCGTCCCCGTGGCGGACCTGGGCGCCCCCCTCGTGTTCGGCCAGGATCCGCCCCTGGCCCGGGGCCTGGGCGCCCTCCCCGTGGCCGACCCTGATTTCCGCAAGGCCCTGGAGGGCCTCCTCTGGATCCAGTGCGACGACGGCCGGGTGCTCACCCTGGTCCTGCCCGCCACCGGCCGCGCGGTCTACCTCCCCCTGCCCGACGACGGGGACCTGGCCTTCGCCTTCCATGCGGACCGTCTGGAAGCCCGGTCCAGCCGCCGCGGGGAGTGCTGGTCCCTGCCCTGGCTGACCCTCCTGCCCCAGCTCATCCAGCTCGGCCAGGCCGCCCCCTCCGCCCGGGGTTCGGGCACCGCCCTGATCCCCTTCCCCCGGGACTGAACCGCCTTGGCAAGGTTCTCGCAATAGAGGCGGGAACCCCCAAGGAGGCAGCCATGTTCTCCAAGCGAATCCACGCGGCCCTCATCCCCGCGTTCCTGCTCCTGCCCGCCTTCCTCGCCCCCGGCCTTCCCGCCGCGGCCCAGACGGACCCCGGCGACGGCTGGGAGGACCCCGGGGAGGATCCCCTGCGCCACGCCATGGTCCGCGAGGTGGACGGCACCGTCCTCCTCGCCGGGTCCGGGGAGGCGGAGACCCTGGGCCGGGGCTTCCCCCTGGGCGAAGGGGATGTGGTGGAAAGCCATGGGCGTGGCATCCTGCAACTGGGCGACGGCACGCTGGTGGCCTTCGGGCCGGGGACCCGCCTGCGGCTGGAGCAGCTCTTCGCGGGAGAGCCCGGCGAACGCGCCACCCGGCTCGTCCTGGAGGCGGGACGGGTGCGCCTGCGCCGCGCCACCCGCGGCGAGGCCGTCCTGGAGGTGGCCACCGGCGCCGGCGAGGTCCGCCTGGCCGACGGCGCCCGGGGCGACTTCACCCTCGACGCCGATCCCGGCCGCCCCACGGTCCTCCGGGTCCACCAGGGCCGGGCCACCTTCCAGAACACCCGGGGCTCCGAGCGGATCTTCGCGGGGGAGCGCCTGACGGTGTACGGCCCCTCGGACACGCTGGACCGGGTGTCCACGGCCTCCGCCTACGGCGGCGACGCCTTCGACGGCTGGGCCGACGAGGCCCTGGTGGTCCGCCTGGGCGAAAGTGCCGGCCGGGTCCCCGCCCCCCTGCGGTACTACGCCGATGACCTGGACCGGGACGGGACCTGGATCCAGGTGGAAAACACCTGGTGCTGGCGCCCCCTCCGGGTGGAGGTGGGCTGGCGGCCGTACCTGCACGGGCGCTGGGGCGCCTTCCGCGGCGGCCTCACCTGGATCAGCGCCGAGCCCTGGGGCTACGTGACCCACCACCACGGCCGCTGGGGCTGGTCCCCGGCCTATGGCTGGTACTGGATCCCCGGCGCGGCCTACAGCCCCGCCTGGGTGGCCTGGGGCAGCGAGGGCGGCTGGCTGGGGTGGGCCCCCCTCGGCCGCCACGGTCACCCCACCGTGTGGGCCAGCGGCCCCTGCTGGAACGTGGTGGCCTTCCGCGACGCCGGATCCCGGGACCTGTACCGCCACCTGCACGCCGATCCCCGCGTCCTGCGGGCCTTCGCCGAGCCCCGCCCCGGCCCCCGCCCCTGGTATGCCGGCCGCCTCGTGATGGACCGGGGCGAATGGCGGGATCCGGACCGCTTCCGCCACGTGCTCGCGCACCCGGATGTGGCCCGGGCCCGGGCCGAGGCCTGGGGACGCCGGGTGGGAGCCCCCGTCCCGTACCGCCCGCAGGAGCCTCCGCCGTCCGGGGCGTACCGGCCGGAACCCGTCCGTCCGCCCTTCCAGCCCCGCGCCGAGGCGCCCGTGCCCCGGTCACCCAGGCCCTGGCCCATCCGGCAGCCGGAGGCCCGTCCTTCCGAACCGCCCCGCGCCCCCGGCTTCCGGCCCGTGGAGCCGCCCCGCGCGCCCGAAACCCGGCCCGTGGGCCGGCCCTCCGAGCCGCCCCGGGAGCCCCAGGGCCAGCCGGTGCCCCGCCCCGTCGAACCGCGCCGGGATCCGGCGCCCCGGCCCGCGGAACCGCCCCGGCCGCCCGTGAACCCCGGGCCCCGGGTCCAGCCGCCCCGCCCCGCCGAGCCCCCCCGGCGCGAGGAGCCGCGCCGGGAGGAGGGCGGGAAGCCCTGGCACCACCCCGAGCGCCGGGAGCGGTCCTGAGGGCGTCCTGACTACTTCAGGGCCTTCTCCGTCTTCTCCTTGGCCTTGTCCGCGGTCTTGGCGGTGGCCTTCTTGGCCTTGGAGCCGCCCTTCGCGGTCGCGGCCTTGGCCTTGGCCTCCCCGGCGGCCACGGCGGCCTTGGCGGTGTCGCCGCCCACGGGGGCTTCGCCGGCCTTCTTCTCGGCCTTCGCCTTGGCCTTGTCCACCTTGGCCTCGGCCTTGGCCTTCCCTTCTTCAGCCTTCTTGTCCGCCTTCGCCTTGGTCTCTTCGACCTTCTGGTCCGCCTTGGCCTTGGCGGCGGCCTTGAGGTCGTCCATGGACTGGCCGCACAGGGCCACGGAAGCGAGGGTCGCCAACAGGATTGCGCGCATGGCTGCTCCTTGGAAAAGCCCAGCATAGCCCGCCTCCCCTCCGGCGGGTAGCCGAAGGGTAGACTCGAAGGATCGAGAGGCGCACCATGCAGGTCCGAACCTGGCTCCCCATCACCTTGCTGGTCTTCAGCAACGTCTTCATGACCTTCGCCTGGTACGGCCACCTGCGCACCCAGAAGGACACGCCACTGCTCTGGGCCATCCTTTCCAGCTGGGGCATCGCCTTCTTCGAATACATGCTCATGGTCCCCGCCAACCGCATCGGGTTCGGCCGCTACACCCTGCCCCAGCTCAAGGTCATCCAGGAGGGCGTCACCCTGGCCGTGTTCGCCGTCTTCGCCGTGGTCTACATGCGCCAGCGCCTCACCCTGAACCACGCCTGGGCCGGCCTCTGCCTCATGGGCGCCGTGTGGTTCACCTTCCGGAAGTGAGACCGGCGCAGGCCCGCCCCCGCGCGGCCGCGCCCCGCCCGGCGTAGGTCCGGGCGGGGCGCGGAGGTGGGCGGAGGGCCGCTCAGTTCTTGGCCTTGCCCTCTTCCAGATCGGTGGTGAGGGTGCGGGTCTCCACCTGGGCGCCCTTGACCTTCACGTCGATCTCCACCCGGCGGTTCCGGGCCTGGCCTTCGGCCGTCTTGTTGTCGCCGATGGGCTCGTCGGGGCCCACGCCGGCGGTGGTGACGCTGGCGGCGGGGATGCCGGAGGCCACGAGCACCTTGGCGACCGCGTCGGCCCGGCGCTTGCTGAGGGCCTTGTTGAAGGCGGCCTTGCCCACGGAGGAGGTGTGGCCGGTGACGTGGAGGGTGTATTCGCCCTTGAACGTCTTGAGCTTCGCGGCGACTTCCTGGATGGCGGCCACGCCCTTGGCGGGGAGGACGTTGCTGCCGTTGGCGAAGTGGAGGACCGCGTTGTCGAGGGTGATCTTCATGGGCGCGGGGGCCGGGGGCGGCGGGGGAGGCGGCGGCGGCACGGGCTTCTCCTCCACGGGGGGCGGAGGTGGCGGGGGCGGCGGCACGGGCTTCTCCTCCACCGG
Organism: Mesoterricola sediminis; assembly: GCF_030295425.1. NCBI lineage: Bacteria > Pseudomonadati > Acidobacteriota > Holophagae > Holophagales > Holophagaceae > Mesoterricola > Mesoterricola sediminis. The sequence goes on from NZ_AP027081.1 coordinate 3,538,500, forward strand.
CGGGGGCGGCGGCACGGGGGCGGGCGCTGGGGCGGGCGCGGGCGCCGCCATGGGCGCGGCCTTGCCGCCCCAGCGGTAGCCGAGGGTCACCAGGCCCAGGATCTCGTTGGCGTGGACCTGGGTGTAGATGCGCTGGCCCCGGGCCTCGAAGCCGAGCAGCAGATGCTCGGCGAGGTTCCCCTGGACGCCGATGCCGCCGTTGAAGCTCAGGCGGGTCGTGGTGCCTTCCTTGTACGACCAGGGCGCCTCCACCTGGGTGGCGCCGGCGCCGGCCCGCAGGTAGGGGACCCAGGTGCGGGCGGAGGGGGCGAGGTTGAAGAGGGCGGACAGCTGGCCGTGGTATTCCATGGCGTCAGCCTTGAAATGCTTGCCGATCAACTGGGTGCCCAGGACGGACACGTCGTAGCCCCAGCGGTTGGTGAGCCAGGTGCCGTAGGTGGCGCCCCAGATGGAGTTGTCCTGGACCCGGCGGCTGGCGTACATCTGCCGGTCATAGCCGCCGATGAGTCCCACCCACTTCTGGCCCTCCTCCGCGCCCAGGGCGCTGGCAGCCAGGCATAAACCGAGGCCCAGCAAGGTCGTCCGTTTCATGTGACCTCCTTTGAGAAGGGATGAACCCGCCGATCAGGAGCGGATTCATCATGATTTTCCCACACCGTCGACCGTTCGCCAATGATTATTCCCAGCCAGGCGCTTGCATTTCAAGCTTTTCGAGGCAATCAAGGGGTCCGCGAGCCCGGGGACCGGCGCTCGGTGGCGGCCTGGACGGCCTCGCTCCAGGCCCCGGGACCGGCGTCGTTCACCGCCCGCACCCGGTAGGTGTGACTGGAGCCCGGCGCCAGGTTCGCGTGCACGAAGGGGCTCTTCATGCCGGAGCGCAGGGTCCCGTCCACCTGGAGGTCGTAGCTCTGGGCCCCCTCCACCGGCCCCCAGGTCACCAGGATCCGGGCCGGCCCGTCGGCGGTCGCCGCCAGGCCCCGGGGCACGGCCGGAGGCGTGGCCTCGGGCGCGGTGAAGACCCGCCAGAGCTGGGGGGCCGCGGGCGGCTCCAGGCCCGTCCGGGCCAGGTGGGCCTGGAGGCAGCGGTAGTCCACGCCCAGGTAGGCGACCAGATCCCCCGCCCGGTACGGGGTGCCCGCCGCCCAGGGCGGGCGCACGAGCTGCGCCTGGGCGGCGATTCCGGCGACGAGGACGGCGACGGGCCAGCAACGGCAAAGGTGGAAGGCGGCCATGGGTCCCTCCTCCTGGACGTCCCCACTATGGACCCATCCCGGGGCCGGTTCCACCCCCCGGACGCGGCTCCGCCCCGCTGACCGAGTGTTCGTCCAGCGGGGCGGAGGTCAGGACCGGCTCAGTACTGGACGATGGGGTACGACCCCTTCTCGATGAGCTGGGCGGCGATGGCGCCGCGGAGGCGGGAGCTGGCCTGGGGCACGAAGCCGCCGAAGGCCTCCAGGTCCCGGATGGCGGCGGTCAGGGCCTCCCCTTCCAGGACCTCGGCCAGGAGCATGCGGGCGTTGACCTGCACCTTGTGCCAGTTCTCGTTGACGTAGCTGTCGGCGAACTGGGCGGCCAGACCGGCCCAGCGGTGGCCGTCCGCGGCCATCTTGTGGGCGCGGCCCACGGCGCTCTCCATGGCGTAGATCTCGGTGAGCATGTCCGCGACCCGGGCGGAGGCTTCCTGGTTCTCGATGAGCTTCTGGCCGGCGACCTCGAGGGCGGCGGCGGAGGCGTAGGCGCAGAGGCGCTTGCCCAGCTCGACGGCGTGGCGGCTGCCGGCGAGGGGGCCCTCGGGACGGACGGGCACGTCGCCCACGTCCTTGCGCAGGGCCAGGGTGCCGTTGCCGGCGCGCTTGAACAGGGCGCCCGCGATGATCATGCGGTTGATCTCGTTGGTGCCCTCGAAGATGCGGTTGATGCGGTTGTCGCGGTAGATCTTCTCGGGGGGGTACTCGGTGGAGAAGCCGTAGCCGCCGAAGACCTGGACGGCGTCGTCGGCGCTCCAGAACAGGGCCTCCGAGCCCCAGACCTTGGCGATGCTGGCCTCCATGGCGTACTCGTCCATGATGTCCAGCTTGGCCTTGGCGGCGCCGGCGTCGTCCCAGCTGATGGCGCCCATGCCCTCGTCCACGTACCCGATGGTGCGGAAGTTCATGGCCTCGCCCACGAAGATGCGGGTGGCGATGTCGGCCAGCTTGGCCTGGATGAGGCCGAAGGCGTGGAGGGGCTTGCCGAACTGCTGGCGCTCGCCGGAATACTTGATGGTGTAGGCCAGCACCTGCTTGGCGGTGCCGGTGCAGCCGGCGCCCAGCTTGAAGCGGCCGATGTTCAGGATGCCGAAGGCGATGCGGTGCCCGCGGCCCACCTCGCCCAGGAGGCGATCCTTGGGGATGCGGACGTTGTCCAGCACCAGGGCGCGGGTGGAGGAGCCCTTGATGCCCAGCTTGTGCTCCTCGGCGCCGGTGGAGAAGCCCGCGTCCTCCTTCTCGACGATGAAGGCGCTGAACTTGCGGCCGTCCACCTTGGCGAAGACGATGAAGACGTCGGCGAAGCCGGCGTTGGTGATCCACATCTTGGAGCCGTTGAGCACCCAGTGGTCCCCGTCCAGGACGGCCGTGGTCTTGGCGCCCATGGCGTCGGACCCGGAGCCGGCCTCGGTGAGGGCGTAGGCGGCCAGCTTCTCGCCGGAGGCGAGGGCGGGCAGGTACTTGGCCTTCTGCTCGGGGGAGCCGAAGTAGACGATGGGCAGGGTGCCGATGCCCGTGTGGGCCCCGTAGCTGACGGACCAGGAGGCCTGCTTGCCCATCTCCTCCAGGAGGACCAGGCCGGTCTTCTTGTCCAGGTCCATGCCTTCGTAGGCTTCCGGGATCTCCAGGCTCAGGAGGCCCAGTTCGCCGGCCTTCTGCAGCAGGCTCCGGCTGAGGTCCAGGTCCACCTGGTCCAGGGCGCTCTCCACGGGGAGGACTTCGCCCTCCATGAAGTCGCGGGCCGCTTCGCCGATGGCCTTGGTCTCGTCGCTCAGTTCCTCGGGCGTGAACTGGGGCTGGGAGCCGATCGGGGAGATGAGGAAACTGCCGCCGAAGAGCTTGTCGCTGGTCATGCCTTCCATGAATCCTCCAAGGGGGGGATGCGTACATCCGTGCCTATGAAAGATCAAGTTTACCCGGACGGGCTGTCCCCCGGGGCGCGGACCGTGGATCATGTGAAGGAGGAGACCGTCATGCCCCAGGGAACGCGCGTGCAGGCCATGTTTTCCGGCATTGCCGGGAAATATGATCTTTTGAACCACGTCCTCTCGCTGGGCACGGATTTCTACTGGTGGGCCCGCATGGCGCGGGTCTCCGGCGCCGCTCCGGGCCGCCGCTACCTGGATGTGGCCGCTGGCACGGGCGACTCCTCCCTTGCTCTCGCCCGCCGGGGCGCCGAGGTCATCTCCACGGATTTCACCCAGGCCATGCTCCGCCTCGGTCCGGCCAAGTTCCGGCGCAAGGGGCGGGCCGACCTCATCTGGGCCTCCGTGGGCGCCGACGCCCAGCAGCTCCCCTTCCGGGACGCCTCCTTCGACGGGGTCACCATCTGCTACGGCATCCGCAACGTGGAGGACCGGGACCGGGCCTTCCGGGAGTTCAACCGGGTGCTCAAGCCCGGCGGCCGGCTCACGGTGCTGGAGTTCAGCCGGCCCCGGTTCGCCTGGCTTCGGGCCTTCTACGACCTCTACAGCCTGCGCATCCTCCCCGCCATCGGCGGCTGGATCAGCGGGGACCGGAGCGCCTACACCTACCTGCCGGAGAGCATCCGCGCCTTCCCGGACCAGCCGGCCCTGGCGGAGGAACTCCGCCGCGCGGGCTTCCAGGACGTCGCCTGGAAGAACCTCACCGGGGGCATCGTGGCCCTCCACACCGGCACCGCCGCGCGCTGAAGGCTGGCCCCGGCAGGACGGGCGGACAGGGGCGAGCGGTGCTATTCTGGAGAGAGAGGACGGATTCCGGCACCCCCGGCACCCGCTCCCCGCTCCTTTCCAATGAGGCGCCGCCGTGTCCAAGCCCGATCCTTCCATCACCGCTGGCCTCCTGGGCAAGCTGCCCACGCAGAAGACCGAAACGCACGCGGAGACCCATGTGCCGACCCTGACCAAGGCGTCCGTGCTCGGTCCCCGGGGCACCAAGCCCAGCGCCCGTTCCGCGGAGAAGTCCTCCGTCCAGGGCCACACCCGCTCCTCCAACCGGGGCAAGTAGCCCTCGTCCCCCTTCCACGGAAGCGCAGGCCGCCTGCGACACGGAACTTCCATGCCCGACCTGCTCAACCGGACCTTCTTCACCTTCCTGGCCCTCTTTCCGATCCTGAATCCGCCGGCCATGGCCCCGGTGTTCCTGAATCTGACGAGCGGGGTCTCCGACCAGGAGCGGAACCGCCTCGCGCGGCTCATCGGCACGCACACCTTCACGCTCCTGACCGCCCTCCTCTTCCTCGGGGGCTGGGCCCTGAAGCTGCTGGGCATCTCCATCCCCGTCATCAGCGTGGCGGGGGGCCTCCTGCTCTTCCACTCCGCCTGGCACATGCTGAACAAGGATCCGCGCATGAGCGACACGGAGCGCGAGGAGATCCGCTCCAGCATGCGGGACAAGGCGTTCTTCCCCCTGACCCTGCCCGTCACCGCCGGCCCCGGCGCCATCGCCGTCACCCTCAGCCTGGTGCCCTCCGGCAACGTCTTCGAACCGCCCGTCCTGGTCCAGTACCTGGCCGTGACCGGGGGCATCGCCCTGGCCGCCGCGTCGGTCTTCATCTTCTACCGGTTCGCCGCCGCCGTGATCCGCCGGATGGGCACCACCGGCGCCGCCACCGTCTCCCAGCTCTCCGCCTTCGTGCTGCTGGCCATCGGCGTCCAGATCATCTGGAACGGCCTCCACGCGCTGATCGGGACGCTTTAGCCTCAGGCCCGCATGCCGCCCGGGAACGCGGGCGCGGCGAGGCGGAAGATGTAGTCCCGCAGGTCGGGGGGCCAGGTGCGCACGTGGACGCGGAAAGCCGTGGCGTCGGAGGCCTGGAGGGCCCGCAGGGCCTCTCGGTGGCCCGGCAAGTCGCCGGTGAGGCTGGCCATGGCCCGGGCCGTGCGCGCCTGGGCCAGGCGGACGGTTTCCCGGGGATCCGGGGCGTGGCTGGCGGCCTCGACGAGCCGCCGGAGGGTCGCGGAGGCTCCGCCCGGCTGGGCCTTGAGCCAGGTCCAGTGGGCCTCCAGGAGGGTCACCTCCCGGGCGACCACCCCCAGGCGCGGGCGCCCACGGACGCCCCGGGGGGCGCCGCCGGGGGGGGCGGGTTCCGGGACCGCCGGCCCCGCCATGGGCGGCAAGGGCTGGTCCGGATCCAGGTCCGTCACCTGCCCGGTATCGTCCCGCACCACGACCCAGGGCCGCCCCGGGTGCTCCGCGCGCCAGGCGCGCAGGCCCTGCATCACGGTCTCCAGCCCCCCGTTGGCGAGGCGCAGGGTGCCCGTGAAGGCCGTAAAGGTCGGCTGGCCGGGGTCGTTCATGGGTGCCTCCGCGCCTATTATCGCCCGGATTAAACCCCAAGCAAATAACCCGGGTATAAATATCATCAAATCCGCGCCCGCGCCGGGGTCAACCTACGCAATCTTCTTCAATTGATGGGTATTCCAGGCTAGCATGGACGCTAAATCCGTCTGTCCGGACCTCGTCCAGTCGACCTTTTCACACAGGTATAAATATCCATGGTTTCCCCTGGCCTCCTGGGAGGCACCCCCCCGAAGGATGGGCTTCTGGCCCTGGGGTTCTTCGTTTTCGCGCTGCTGGTGGTCCAGGCCTGCCAGCGGCTGGTCGAGCACGCCTCCCAGCACATCGAGCCGGTGGAACGCCGGACCGGCCTCCTCCGGGGCGCCCTCTACCTGGGGTTCCTGGTCTGGGCCCTCGACATGGCGGGCTACGCCATGTATCCCTGGGCCCGGCTGGCCACGGTCCACCTGGGCCCCGCCCTCCTGGCCCTGGCGGCGATGCTGGTGCTCGCCCAGGCCATCTTCCCCCTGTTCGTGGGCACCCAGGCCGTGGGGCGCGCCTGGGTCGGCGCGTTCGGCCTCAGCGGGGGGGTCCTCAGCGTGCACGTGCTGGCGGCCTCGGCCTTCGGCGCCCGCCCCGGGGGGGTCATCTTCCCCAAGCTCCTCCTGGCCTTCCTCCTGTCCGCCGCCATCGCCGGCGGGCTGGCCATGCTCCACCGCAACCACCGGGGGTTCCGGGGGCGATCCCCCCGGACCCTCTCCTGGAACGGCAAGGTGACCGCCGCCGTGCTGGTCGTGCTCCTGCACCGGACCCTCTGCGCGGCCATTCCCCTCCATTCCGACCCCCGGCCGATGCTCCCGGACGCGGTGTCCACCCTCGTCGGCGTGGCCTTCTTCGCGGCGGTGGTGGGCCTGGACCAGTGGCTGTCCATGCGGGCGGAGCGCGCCCGGCGGGAGGTCTTCGACCAGGCCCACGCCCTCCTCCGGAGCAGCGCCTCCCGGACCGGAACCCAGCGCGAGGAACTGAGCAGGGTGGCCGAACGCGCGGAGGCCATCCTGGCCGAAACCCAGTTCGAAATGCACTTCCAACCCATCTTCTCCCTCCTGCCTGAACGCCCGGGCGTGAGGTTCGAAGCCCTCCTGCGCCCCCGCCATCCGGACCTGGGCCCGATCCATCCGGAGACGTTCTTCCTCGCCTGCGACCGCCGGGGCATCACCCCCATGGCCGACCGGATCGTGCTGGAATCGGCCATCCGCCGCTCCCGCGGCTGGGCGAGGCGCCTTCCGGGCTGCCGGGGCATCGCCGTCAATGTGAGCCCGAGGACGCTGCTGGACCCGGATTTCCCCGAATGGCTGGCGGCGGCCCGGGAAGGCCTGCCCACGGGCTGGCTCCAGCTCGAGATCACCGAGCACGCCATGGTGGCCAACCGCGGCCCCCTGGCCGAGGTGCTGCTGCGCCTGGAGGCCCTGGGGATCCAGACCTACCTGGATGACTTCGGCACCGGGTTCTCGTCCCTGGGCGTCCTGCCGGCCATCCCCGTCGCCGGCATCAAGTGCGACCGCAGCCTGCTCTCCGGCGAGCCCCAGGCGCGCACCGGCCAGGTGATCCTCGAGAAGCTCTGCCAGATGACCCGGGAGCTGGGCATCGCCACCACCGTGGAGGGCGTCGAGACCCCCGCGGAACTGGAGATGATCCGCCGGTTCGGCGCCACCTCCGCCCAGGGCTTCCACCTGGGCCGGCCGATGCCCGCGGAGCAGGTGGAAGGCTGGCTGGTCTCCCAGGAAAGCTCAAGCGAGGGGTAGCCCGGACGGCGCGTCCAGGACGGCCCGGACCCGGGCGGCCAGTTCCTCCAGGGTGAAGGGCTTGTCCAGGAGCTGCACCTCCTCCGGGATGGACCCCTGGGTGGCGATCACGTCGGCCGTATAGCCGGACATGTAGAGCACCCGCAGGTCCGGCCTCAGCCCCCGGGCCTTGGCCGCCAGGTCCCGGCCGTTCATGCCGGGCATGATGACGTCGGTGAGGAGCAGGTCCAGGGCCACCGGGCCCTCCATGATCGCCAGGGCCTCCGCGGGCGTGGCGGCGGGGAGGACGGTGTAGCCCAGGGTCTCCAGCAGCATCTGGGCGACCTCCAGGTTCATCGGCTCGTCCTCCACCACGAGGATCGTCTCGCCCCCGCGCCGTGCGGGAGCCTTCTCCTCGCGCAGGACCTCGCCGGCCTCCGCCTCCCCGCAGCGGGGCAGGTGGACCCGGAAGCGGGTGCCCCGGCCCGGGGCGCTCTCCACCTCGATGAAGCCGCTGTTCTGCTCCACGATGCCGTACACGGTGGCCAGCCCCAGGCCCGTGCCGCGCCCCACGGCCTTGGTGGTGAAGAAGGGCTCGAAGATGTGCTTCTGCTGTTCCGGATCCATGCCGCAGCCCGTGTCCCCCACCTCCAGGACGACGAAGTCCCCGGCGGGCCGGTGGGGCAGCGCGGGATCGGCCTGCACCGTCACGTTCTCGGTCCGGATCCACATGCGGCCGATGCCGGCGATGGCGTCCCGGGCGTTCACGGTCAGGTTCGCCAGCACCTGGTCCAGCTGGGCGGGGTCCATGCGGACCCGCCAGAGGCCGTCCGCGGGCCCGTAGTCCAGGGTGATGTTCTCCCCGATGAGACGGGTGAGCATCTGGATCATGTCCGGGATGGCGTGGTTGAGGTCCAGCACCTTGGGCGACGTGGCCTGCTTGCGGGCGAAGGCCAGGAGCTGCCGGGTGAGTTCCGTGGAACGGACCGCCGCCTTCTTGATCTCCTCGAAGCGGTCCAGGGCCCGCCCCGGGGGGCTCGCCAGGATGCCCATGTCGGCGTTGGCCACGATGACCCCGAGCATGTTGTTGAAGTCGTGGGCCACGCCCCCGGCGAGGCGCCCGATGGACTCCAGCTTCTGGGCCTGCTGCACCTCCTCCTGCAGGCGCTGGCGTTCCGACTCCGCGCGCACCCAGTCGGTGATGTCGGACAGGGTGAGCAGGGATTCGCCGCCCAGGGCCGTCGCGGAGACGAGGACGGTGCGCTGGCCCCCGTCGCGGCAGGCGACGGTGGATTCCAGGACGGGGATCCCGCTGCCCGGGTCGGTGCGGAGGGTCCAGGCCGCCTCCGCCCCTCCGGGGCGGGACGCGTGGAGCCAATCCGTCAGCGCGGGCACCTCGTCGAGGGAATACCCGAAGGTCCGGGTGAACTGGGAATTCAGGGCCGTGACCCGCCCGGCCTCGCCGAGAAGGCACATGGGCACGGGCGCGGCCTCGAACAGCTGCCGGAACCGGGTGCCGCTCTCGACCAGGGCGCGCTCCTCCCGGTCCCGCTCCAGGGCGATCGAGGTGACCTGGGCCGCCGTGGCCATGAGGGTCCGCATCTGCTCCGACGGCTTCCCGGGGGCGGCGCGGTAGAGGGTGAAGGCGCCCAGGACGCGCCCGTTGGCGGCGAGGATGGGCGTGGCCCACACGGCCCGGATGCCGTACGACCCCAGGTGGTGGCGCATGGCCAGGTCGCAGGCGGGATCGGTCATGAGATCCTCCACCACGACGTCGGCCTGCGCAGCGACGCAGCGCCCCGAGGGCCCGGCCCCCGCCCCGGCCTGGAGAGGAATGACGGGCCGGGCCTCGATGAGGCCCGGCGGGAGGCCCGCGTAGGCCGTCCACTTCAGCCCCCCGGCCCCCTCGTCCACCAGCAGGATCCCCGCCATGGCGTCGGGGGCCAGGTCGCGCACGAACCCGCAGGCGGCCCCGAGCAGGGCCTGGATGGGCTCGCCGGCGACGATGCGCTCCAGGAACCGGTTCTGGGCCGCCAGCCTCCGCTGGGTCCACTTGAGCTCGGTGATGTCCCGGGCGATGCCGAAGTGGCCGGTGATGGAACCCTCCTCCTCCCGCAGGGGCCCCCGGGTCACCAGGAAGGTGCGGGGTCCGGCCGAGGTGGGCAGGATCTCCTCCACCGTGTCGGTGCGGCCGTGCACGAGCACCGCCTCTCCCGCCGCCAGGGCCCGGGCCGCCTCGGGATCCACCGAATCCCCTTCCCGCTTCCCGAAGACCCGCTCCGCGACGGGGTTGAAGACCAGGCGCCGACCCCGGCGGTCGAAGGCGAAAATGGCATCGCTGGACCCGCTGGCGATGCTGTCCAGCAGGCGCAGGGTCCGCAGGCGCTCCGCCTGGACCGCGCGCTCCCGCCGGGTGTCAGCCATGAGGCGCTGCTGCCGGAAGAGGTGGGCCGAGATGCCCACGAGGAACAGGCCCAGGAGCGCCGCGAGGCCGATGATGGCCACCTGGTTGCGGCTGGCGGCCACGATCTCCTCCTGGTCCATCTTGGCCAGGAGGAACCAGTCGGTGCCGGCCACCGGCACCACGACGCCGGCGATGGCCCGGTCCCGGAAATCCAGACCCTTCAGCCAGGTGCCGGGCCGCACCTCGCCCCTCAGGACGCGCGCGCCCACCAGGGACGACGTCGCGAGGGGCCACCGGCGGTTCAGGGCCAGGCCCTCCTGGAAGCGGGAGTCCGTGAGCGGCAGGAGGTCGTCCCCGTCCCGGCGGAAGAGGATCGCCTCGCCCGTGGTGGAGGGCGAGGGCCAGTCCTGCAGGCGCGCGTGGACCTGGCGCGCCATGTCCGCCCCGAAGACCACCACCGGCACCCGCCCGCCGCCGGGGGCCCGCAGGGGCGCCAGGAAGTCCAGGTGGAGCCGGCCGCCGGCGTCCCGGTAGGGCCCCACGACCCGGACCCGCTGGTCCAGGGCCGAGGCCTCCGCCGCCTGCCCCACCTCGGGGGCCACGTCCTGGCTGGGCTGGGGCAGGACCCACGCCCCGCCGTCGAGGACGCCCATGGAGGAGAAGCCTCGCGCCTCCCGGTAGACCTCCAGGCGGCCCATGATGTGCTGACGCCCCTCGTCGAGCCCCTTCACCTTCCACTTCCGGTAGGCTTCGCTCCAGACGGAGGAGGAGGCCGTGAATTCGGCGTCGCCGGTGCGTTCCTGGATCCATTCTGCGGTTTGCCGGGCCTTCAGCTCCGCGATGGCGTGAAGGCGCGCGCCCTCCTTGCGCTCCTGGTAGCGCATCGCCTCCCCGGCCCCGAACCAGGCCAGGAGGAGGATGGCGAGGGCCGCCATGGCCGCGGGCTGGAAGATCCGCCGCCAGCCCCGGGGACGCTGGGGGCCGTCCCCCTCCGGCAGCCCCCCCATGCCCCGGTAGAGGAGGAGGGAGCTCACCCCCACGAAGAGCCAGCCCTTGAGGGTGTTGACCAGCGCGAGCCGGGCCGGGTCCCGGACGAGGAAGGACACGACCTGGTCCGACAGGAGGATCCAGAGGGCGCTGAAGCCCGCATAGAGCAGCACCAGCCGCATCACGCCAACGGGCCGGGAACCTCCGCTCATGGACGCCTCCCGCGTCCGTCCCCATCCCGCCGATCCGCCGTTCCGATCATGGCCACCCCCTCACACGCCGAGGATGAACTTCAGGTTCCTGGTCGCCTCCCGCCCGGCGGTGAAGACGATCCCGCCCGCCACGGTGATCCGGGACCGGCCCGGGAACAGAGGCTTGATCTCCTTCACGCCCAGCGGGTTCAGGAGGACGCCGTCCTCGAGGCGCACGAAGAGCAGGTGCGCGAAGGCCTGCTCCACCTCCCCCAGCGTGGTCCAGAAGGTGGCTTCCCGCGCGCCGTCCACCCAGGCCCACACGACCCCGCCGTGCACCTGGAAATGGGAGGTCCGCCCCACCGGCGCCTGCCGGGTCCCCTCCGGGCCCCGGATCGGATAGGTGGGGCCCGCGGACGGCTCCCAGGTCCTCGCCGGCTCCGGCGCGGCGGGGAGGGGCGGCTCGGGGACGGGGGGCGGGACCGGGACAGGCGAAGCCGGCGGGGCCGGGACAGGCGGAGCCGGCGGGACCGGGACAGGCGGGGCCGGTGGCGCCGGGATAGGCGGAGCCGGCGGGGTCGGGACAGGCGGGGCCGGCGGCGCCGGTTTCCTGCGCTCCCCGTTCTGGCGCTTCCGGTGCGAGCCATTCCGGCGCTCTGAAGGCGGGGGCGGGGGCGGGGGCGGGGGCGGCGGCTCCGGCGCGGGGGCGGAGGGGGCGGAGGGGGCGGAGGGGGCGGAGGGGCGGAGGTTCGGGCGCAGGGGGTGGCGGCGGCGGCGCCGGCGCGGGGGGGGGCGGGAGCGGTTCCGGCCAGGGGGCCGGCGCGGGGAGGGTCGCCGGCGGCACCGGCTCGGCCGCCTCAGGCAGTTCGGGCGGCCGCACCGCGGCCAGGGCGGTGAGGTCCTGGCCCCTGTAGCCCTGCCGGCAGGCCTCGTCGAAGGCCCGGGCCAGGGTGCGGGCCCCGGGCACGCTCACGCCCGTCTCCACCGCGGCGTCCAGCCACAGGCGGAGGTCCTTGGCGGCCAGGTCCAGGGTGAGGTCGGTGGGCGCGAAGTCCCGGCGGACGATGAGCCCGCCCAGTCCGTCCAGCAGGGGGGACTTGAACAGGACGCCATTGAGCACCCGGAAGTATTCGGCGGGGGGGATCCCGGCGCGCTCCCCCACGGCCAGCGCCTCGGCGAGGCTCTCCACCACCGCCGCCGTCATGGCCGTGGCCCCCAGGCGCAGGACATGGGCCAGCTCGGGCCGGGTGCCGACCCGGGTGACCCCCTTGGCCAGGGATTCCAGCAGGGGCATGCAGCGGTTCAGGTGGAGTTCCGGCCCGGCGGCCAGGATCCAGCCCTGGCGGGCGCTGACGAGGGCCGACTTGCCCAGGATGGGGGCGGCCACGAAACCCTGCCCGGCCGCCTCATGGGCGACGGCGAGCCGCCGGGACGTGTCCATGCCGATGGAGCTCATGCACAGGTGGACGGCGCCATCGGCAAGGTGGGCGACCAACCCGTCCGGCCCCAGGGTGATGGCGCATTCCGCCTCGTCGTCCGGGACCAGGCTGAGGGCCACCGAGGCCCGGGCGGCCGCCTCGGCCACCGTGCCCCCGACCCGGGCCCCCGTTTCCGACGCGAGCTGGAGCGCCTTCTCCCCCACCCGGTCGTACAGGATCACCTCGTGCCCGAGCTGGACCAGGTTCCGCGCCACGGGGGCGCCCATCCTGCCGAGGCCGAGCACGGCGATGCGCATGGGCTACCGGGGTTTCAGCTTGAAATCGGGGTGGCACTCCAAGCACTTGACGACGGGCGGCTTGTGCTGGCGGTGGCAGTCGACGCAGGCGAAGGGCCCCGGGTGGCCCGCCTTCAGGGGCGCATGGGGGTTCAGCGGCAGGGCCTTGGTGTAGGCCGCCATCGCCGGATAGTCCCCATGGCAGTTGTAGCAGGAGCTGTCGGGGACCGCCGCCTTGTCCGGATTCTCGGTCCCATGGCAGTTGTGGCAGGTGACCCCTGCCTTCACATGCTTGGCGTTGAGCCGGGGGTCGGCGGCGAACCCCTGGGCGGACAGGATCATGCAGCCCACGATCAGCGTCAGGGACTGGAGGGCTCGCATATTCATTTCCTCCCGCGGAAGCTTGGTCTTGGTCAGGTGACGGGGTAGCGTTAGTCTACTAAACTACGATCCATAGGTCGCCTGCTTCTTCCTTAGGGCCGGTACGGAGACCGGGCGGCCAGCCCTCCATTCGGGAGCACCCATGGGCCTTTCCATCCTCCGCATCGCCGCCATTCTCGCGCTGGCCGCCCTGCCTCAGGCTGCCCAGACCGCCCAGATGCGGGCCAAGGTCTCGGAAGCGCTGCCCCACTACAACCCGACCGTGGCCGTCAACGGCGCGGTGGAGATCCCGGGCACCGACGCCATCTCGGACCTGGGCGAGGAGTGGGGACGCCTGTTCCACCAGTACCAGCCCCAGGGGCGGATCGTCTACGTGCCCAAGCTCACCAAGGAGGCCGTCAAGGACCTCACCGAGGGCACGCGCCCCCTGGTCATCACGGCCCGGGAGCTCTCCCAGGACGAGATGAAGGCCTTCCAGGCGAAGCACGGCTACATGCCGATGCGCATTCCCGTGTGCCTCGACGCCATCATCGTGTTCGTCCACAAGAACAACCCGATCAGCAGCATCTCCATGGAGCAGCTGGACGCCATCTTCGGGCAGGAGCGCCACGGGGGCTACAAGGAGCCCGCCGCCACCTGGTCCGACTTCAGGGTCCGGGGCGACCTGGGCAAGCGCGCCATCGTCGCCTACGGCCGCGGCGAAGGCACCACGACCCGCGAGGCCTTCCAGGCCTCCGTGCTCCTGAACGGCCCGTTCAAGGCCGGCGTCATCGCCAAGCCCGACGCCTCCTCCCTGGCCGAGAGCGTCATCACGGACGAGGCCGGCATCGCCTTCGGATCCCTGGCCAGCTGGTACGCCGGCGTGAAGGTCCTCCCGGTCATCCCCTACAAGTCCTCCGACGCCCGCCTCCCCAACCAGGACAACGTCACCCTGAGCCGCTACCCCATGCCGCGGCTCTACTACGCCTACCTGAACCGGGCCCCCGGCGCCGCCCTCGACCCCGCGCTCGGGGAGGTGCTCCACTTCCTCCTCAGCCAGGAGGGCCAGGGCGTGGCCGCCGACGTGGGCCTCCTGCCCGCGCCCCACGAGTTCCTGACCATCGCCCTGAAGCGCCTGGAGCGGTAGACGGGGACGTCCGGATCAGGGCCGGCCCGCGGTCCAGCCCGTGCCCAGCGCCTTGCCGATGGAGATGAGGGCCGTGAGGCTCTGGGCCTGGGCCTGGACCCCCTGGTCGCGCTGCTCCAGCAGGGCGCGGCGCGCCTGGAGGACGGCGGTCCGGGAAACCTCGCCCGCCCTGAACTGGCGCTCCGTGAGGTCCGCGGCGCGGGCCTGAAGGGCCTCGGCCCGGGCCAGGGAACTCCGGCGCTCCTCGCACCGGGCCATGCGCGTGAAGGCCACGTCCACGTCGGCCAGGGCGGTGAGCACGGCCTTGTGGTAAGCCGCCAGGGCCGCGTCCAGGGCGCCCTCGTTCGCCCTCACCTGGCTCCGCAGGAGGCCCCGGTTGAAGAGGGGCAGGCTCAGCTGGGGACCGAGGCTCCAGGTCCGGCTCGCGTTGTCCAGCAGGGTCCCGGACTGCACCGAGGTCCAGCCGCCGTTCCCGGCGAGGGTGAAGCGGGGGTAGAGGGCCGCCTTGGCGGCGCCCACGTCGGCGGTGGCCGCGGCCAGGTCCCCCTCCGCGGCCCGCAGGTCGGGGCGGCGGTCCAGCAGGTCCGACGGCAGGCCCGCGGCGGGCGGGGGAGGCACGGGGACCAGGTCCCGGGCCGGCTCCAGCCGGGCCCGCACCGCCTCCACCGGCAGGCCCGTGAGCACGGACAGCGCCGCGAGGCTCTGCCGCAGCCCGGTCTCCAGCGCGGGCAGGGCCGCGACGTAGGTTTCCCGGGCGGCCTCCACGCCCTGCAGCTCCAGGTCCGAGAGCTCCCCGGCGTCCCGGGAGAGGCGGGCCAGGCGCACCTGTTCGTCCAGGTCCGCGCGGCTCTCGGCCGCGATCCCGATGCGGGCCTGCCAGGCGCGGGCCTCGATGCAGGTGCGGGCCACCTCCGCGGCCACCATGAGGCGCACGTCCGCCAGACGGGCCTCCGCGGCGCCGGTGCGGGCGGCGGCGCCCTCCGCCAGACGACGCGTCCGGCCGAACACGTCCAGCTCCCAGCTGGCGTCGAAGCCCGCCTGGTAGCTGGTGAAATCCACCTTGGGGTTGGGCAGGGGCATGTTGGCCAGCTGCTCCCCGTTCCGGCTCAGGCGGTCCCGGGTGGCCTTCGCGCCGAAGCCCAGCGTGGGGCCCCCCTGGGCGTCCTGCACCCCCTGGAGCCCCCGGGCCTGGCGCAGCCGGGCCTCCGCCGCGGCCGCATCCGGCCCCGCGGCCAGCGCCTCCCGGACGAGTCCGTCCAGCACCGGATCGTGGAGGCCGGACCAGGGGTCCGCGCCCGCCCCCTGGGGGGGCGAGAACCGGTCGGGCAGCGGCAGGGCGGGCCTGCGGTAGTCGGTGCCCACGGGACGGCAGGCCAGGAGGGCAGGAACCAGGGGGAGGAGCAGGAGCTTGCGCATGGAGGCCTCGATCAGGCGATGTGGCGGCGGAAGAGGACCAGGGCCGCGGACAGGGTGCAGACGGCCACCGCCGCGAGGGGCCAGAGGTGGGGCAGCGCGTCCAGGAGCCCCCAGCCCTTCAGGAAGGTGCCCTTGGCGATGAGGATCACGTGGGTGAGCGGGTTGGCCTGGGCGATGGCCCGGAGCACCCAGGGCATGTTCTCGATGGGCGAGACGTAGCCCGAGAGCAGGACGGCGGGGCTCATGAAGGCGAACACCCCGAAGAAGGCCTGCTGCTGGTTCATGCACACCGAGCTGATGTAGAGCCCGATGCCCGAGAGGGCGATCCCGTAGAGGAGGATCCCCAGGAGGAGGGCCGGCAGGGACCCCGTGAAGGGCACCCCGAAGCCGAAGCGCGCCGCCGCGGCGATGAAGAGCCCCTGCAGGAAGGCCACCAGCACCCCGGGCACCGCCTTGCCCACCATGATGTAGGCGGGGGTGAGGGGCGATACGAGGAGCTGGTCGAAGGTCCCCTCCTCCCGCTCCCGCGCGACGGAGAGGCCCGCCACGAAGAGGCACCCGATCGTGGTGATGATGGCCACGAGGCTGGGCAGCACGTGCCAGGCCGAGTGCAGGTTCGGGTTGTGGAGGTGGCGCACCGTCACCGCCGAGGCGCCGCCCCCGCCCCGTTCCGCCGCGTAGCCGGCGATGACCTGGGTGGCGTAGCCGCCGGCGATCTGGGCGCTGTTGGAGCGCCGGCCGTCCAGGATCAGCTGCACCGGCGCGGACTGGCCCGCCGCGACGCGACGGCTGAAGTCCTGGGGGAAGGCGATGGCGATGAGGGCGTCCTCCGCGTCCACCCGCTCCCGCAGTTCGGCCTCGCTGCGCACGGGCAGGACGCGGGAGAAGGCCGAGGTCCTGGCCAGGCGCTGGACGATTTCCGTGGAGGCCGGCCCCGCGTCCTGGTCCAGGACGGCGAGCGTGGCGTTGCGGACCTCCATGGTGGCGGCGAAGGGGAACAGGATGGTCTGGAGGATGACCGGCGCGATGAGCATGCGCAGGGTCTTCCGGTCCCCGACCACGATCTGGAGCTCCTTGCGGATGAGGGCGATGAGGCGTCGGAACATGGCTCAGTCCAGGGTCCGCCGCGTCTTGCGGGCGGTGATGCCCAGCCAGAAGACCGTCAGCGCGGCCAGGGCGAGGGCGTTGGGGACGAGGACTTCCGGCAGGGTCCCCGCCTGGAAGAGGGTCGAGAGGGCGCGGGTGAAGTACCGGGCGGGGACGATGCGGGTGATGGCCCGGAGGACGACGGGCATGCTGGAGATCTCGAAGACGAAGCCGCTGAGCATCATGGCCGGCAGGAAGCCCGCGACCAGCGAGGCCTGGGCCGCGTTGAACTGGGTGGGCAGGACCGTGGACAGGAAGAGCCCGAAGCCCAGGGCGCATCCCAGGAAGAGCGTCGTGATCCCCCCGAGCGCCAGGATGGAGCCGTTGAAGGGCACCCCCAGCAGGAACACGGCGACCGCGGTGCAGAGGGCCATCGCCGCCATGCCCAGCACGTAGTAGGGGATGATCTTGGAAAGCAGCAGCTCGGCCTTGGTGACGGGGGTGGCCAGGAGGGCCTCCATCGTACCGCGCTCCCACTCGCGGGCCACCACCAGGGAGGTGAGGAGGGCCCCGATGATCGTCATGACCACGGCGATGGAGCCGGGCACCAGGAAGTTGCGACTCACGGTGTCGGGGTTGAACCAGGCCCGCTGCCGCACCTCGGGACCCGCCCCGCCCCCGCCCCGCCAGCGGTCGAAGGCGCCCTGGACGTAGCTGGAGACGAAATTGGCGGTGTTGGGCTCGGCGCCGTCGGTGAGCACCTGGAGGGCGCCCCCCCTGCCCTGCAGCACCCGGGCCGAGAAGTCGTTGGGGATGACCACCGCGCCCCGCGCGTCGCCCCGGCCCAGTTCCCCCATGAGCTCCGCGCGGGAGCCCACCCGGTGGACGGCGAAGGCGGGCGAGCCCGAGAGGGCCTGCTCGAAGCGCACCGCCGCGGGGCCGTCGTCCAGCCGCAGCACCGCCACCGGCACGTGGTCCATGTCCAGGTTGATGCCGAAGCCGTAGAGGAAGAGCAGGATCACCGGCAGCACGAAGGCGATCAGGATGCTGGAGGGATCCCGCACGATCTGGAAGGACTCCTTGCGGCAGAGCGCGAAGAGCCGCCTGGGGGAGACGCCGGGGATCCTCATGCCTCGGCCTCCCGGATGAGCCCGATGAAGGCGTCCTCCATGGTCGGATCCGGCAGGTCCGGGCCCGCGACCCGGGCCTTGAGGGCGTCGGGCGGCCCGAGGGCGATCATCTTCCCCCGGTAGACCAGGCCGATGCGGTCGCAGTACTCCGCCTCGTCCATGAAGTGCGTGGTGACGACGATGGTCACGCCCTTGTTGGCGAGGCCGTGGATGTGGTTCCAGAACTCCCGGCGCGTCACCGGATCGACGCCCGACGTGGGCTCGTCCAGGAAGAGCACCTGCGGCTCGTGCATGACGGCGCAGGCCAGGGCCAGCCGCTGCTTGAAGCCCAGGGGCAGGTCCCCGGCGGGCATGTCCAGGTAGGGCTCCAGGTCGAAGGCCTCGATCATCTGGGCGGTCTTGCGCGCGAGCTGCGCCCCCTCCAGGCCGTAGATCCGCGCGAAGAACTCCAGGTTCCTCCGCACCGGGAGCTGGCCGTAGAGGCTGAACTTCTGCGCCATGTAGCCAAGGCGCTGGCGCGCCGCGGCGGGGCTCTTCTTGAGGTCGATGCCCATCACCTCCGCCAGGCCCGAGGTCGGCTTGAGGAGGCCGCACTTCATCTTGAACGTGGTGGACTTCCCCGCCCCGTTGGGGCCCAGCAGCCCGAAGATCTCGCCCCGGGCCACGCTGAAGCTCACATGGTCCGTGGCCGTGAAGTCCCCGAAGCGCCGCGTCAGGTCCTGGGCCCGCACCACCGCGCCGAGGTCCACCCCGGCGGGGAGCTCGTGGGGCTCCGTCAGGTCGGCCAGGGCCGAATCCCCGCCGGGCCCGCCCCCGAGCAGGTCGATGAAGGCGTCCTCCAGGCGCGGGGCCGCGGGCGCGAAGTCCGCCCCCGGGGCCGCCCCCAGCGCCGCCAGGTCGGGGAAGCGCCCCGCCTCCCGCAGCACGATGCGCACCCGCGCGCCCTGGATGGCCCCGTCGATGACCTCCGGCGCGTTCAGCACCCGGTGGAAGATCGCGCGCGCGGCGCCGGCCAGCCCCTGGATGTGCCAGGTGCGCCCCGCCATGGCCGCCATGAGCTGGGCGGGGGGCCCGCTCGCCTTGATGCGCCCTTCGTTCATGAGCCGCACGTCATCGCACAGCTCCGCCTCGTCCAGGTAGGCCGTGCTCCAGACCACGGTCATGCCGCCGGCGGCCAACGCCCGCACCATGCGCCAGAGCTCCCGGCGGCTGATGGGATCCACCCCCACCCCGGGCTCGTCCAGCAGCAGGACCTCAGGCTGCCCGAGCAGGGAACAGGCCAGGCCCAGCTTCTGCTTCATGCCGCCCGAAAGCTTGCCCGCCGGCCGGGAGGTGAACCGGGCGAGGTCCGTGAAGGCCAACAGCTCCCCGAAGGCCCGGTTCCGGGCCTCCCCGGTCACGTGCCGCAGATCCGCGTAGAGCCGCAGGTTCTCCAGCACCGACAGGTCCTCGTAGAGGCCGAACTTCTGGGGCATGTAGCCGATGCGCTCCCGCAATTCCGGGCTCTGGGCCCCCGGGTCCATGCCCAGGAGGCGCACCGTCCCCTCCGTGGGCCGGAAGAGCCCCGCCAGGGCCCGCAGGAACGTCGTCTTCCCCGCCCCGTCCGGGCCCACGAGGCCCGTGATGGTGCCCGCGGCCATGGCCGTGTCCAGGCGGTCCAGGGCCGGCCGCGCCATGCCCGGGAACGTCTTGAGCAGGCCCCGGACCTCGATGGCGGATTCGTTCATTTCGCGAGCCTCACCGTGACGGGCATCCCCTGGCGCAGGGCCGGGTCGGGATCACTGACGACCACCCGGATCCGGTAGACCAGGGCCGTCCGGAGATCGGCGGTCTCCACCGTCTTGGGCGTGAACTCCGCCGTCGGCGAGACGAAGCCCACCACCCCGTGGTAGACCTTGGCCGGGTCCAGGTCCGTGTGCAGCGTCACCGCCGTGCCCGTGTTGAACCGGCCCAGCACGGGTTCCTCCACGTAGGCGCGGACCCAGACGGGACGGGTGAGGCTCAGGCTGAAGCCCGGGGCCCCCGCCAGCACCATGGAGCCCTTCTCCACCGCGCGGGTGAGGATCACCCCGTCGCTGGGCGCCGTGAGGCGGGCGTCGCGCAGGTTCAGGCGCGCCGTCTCCAGGGCGGCCTGGGCCTGGCGGAGCTGGCCGTCGGATTCGGCGATCTCCTCCTTGCGGTAGCCCGCCTCCAGGCGGCGCAGGTCCTCCTCGGTGGCCTTCAGGGCGGCCGCGGTCTGGTCCCGCTGGGCCAGGGCGGCGTCCAGGGCCTTCTGGGACGAGGCCCCCTCCGGCTGCAGGGTGCGCTGCCGGGCCCACTGCCGTTCCGCCTCCGCCGCCCCCGCCCGGGCCTGGTCCCGGCGCGCCCGGGCCTGGGCCACGTCCTCCGCGCGGTAGCCCCGGTGCAGCAGCGCGTTCCGCGCCGCCACCGCCGCGGCGGTGGACTCCGCCGCCGCGAGGGCGTTGCGCAGCGGCTCCTCGTCCAGGACCGCGATCAGGTCCCCGGCCTTCACCGCGGAACCTTCGTCCACCTGGATCCCGGCCACCCGCCCCCCCACGCGGAAGGCCAGGCTCACCTCCCGGATGTCCACGTTCCCGTAGAGGGTCGTCCGGGCCGAGGCCCGGGAAGCGCGGCACGCGTAACCCGCCCCCAGCCCGGCCACGGCCAGGACGGCGACGGGAATCAGGATCTGCTTCTTGATCATCGGAGCTCCTCGGGGGCGATCAGGGCCGGGGGGAAGGGCAGCGGCTGGGTCGGATCGACGGCGATCCCCCGCCAGTAGACGTCGAGCCAGATCCGCTCGGCCCGGTCCAGGGCCTCGGCCGGATCCAGCCGGGTGAACGCGGGGGCCATCACCGGAACCAGATCCAGGATCTCGGCCTCCATGCGCATGAGGAACAGGGTGGCCAGGATGGGGGGCAGGTCCGGGCGCACCTCGCCCCGGCGCTGGCCCCGGCGGAAGATGGCCCGCATCGCCACCTGGGCCCCCAGGAGGCGCCGGCCCACCGCATTGGCCATGCTCGGCCCCCCCTGGAGCACCTGCCCCTTGACCAGGCTCCGCAGGCCCGGATCCGACGCATGCTCCCGGAAGATCCGGATCACCTCCCAAAGCTTCTGGATCGTGGTGCGCGGGTCCCGGGGATTGGCGAGGCGGCGGATCTTCCGGATCACGGGCGGCAGGCGCTCGTCCAGGACCGCCTCGAAGATCGCATCCTTGTTTTCGTAG
Source organism: Mesoterricola sediminis (assembly GCF_030295425.1). Lineage (NCBI taxonomy): Bacteria > Pseudomonadati > Acidobacteriota > Holophagae > Holophagales > Holophagaceae > Mesoterricola > Mesoterricola sediminis. The sequence goes on from NZ_AP027081.1 coordinate 3,559,449, forward strand.
TAATAGTAAATAAGCGATGCGTCGCAGCCGGCCTCCCGGGCGATTGCACGCATGCTCGCCCCGTCCAACCCTTCCCGGGCGAACACCCGGAGCGCCGCGGCCAGGAGGCTTCCCTGGTCAAGGCGGGCATGCTTGGGACGGCGGGGCGTGGGCACGGGGGCTCCTGCGTTCAACACCCGTTCAATATGGAGCGGAGCGAGCGGGGATGCAAGGAATATTTCAACAGCCGTTGAACACCCCTCGAACCGACCGTCCCGCCGGAGCCCCTCCCACCGGATCCTCCGCAGGACGGGAGCGCCCCCCTGCTGCCGGCCCACCCCAAAGCATGCACGGCCCTCGGCAGGCTGGATGGCGTCGCGGCCCTGCTTCCGGATCCAGGATGCGAGCGCCAACGGAGAACCCAGGGTCGGTGTCGTCGTGAATGGCCTGCGATTTTGCGGGAACACCGGCCACCAAGCCAGGAAGCAGGATGCCATCAGGGTGGCCGATTCCTACGCCAAGGTTGGTAGGGAGATGGCCATGGGGGGGCCTTGCCACCCGTGCAGGGTGGCACGCCGTCCTTCCCCTGGTGAATCTGACCCAAAGGGCCTATTTTGATTTTGGGGGAAAATGAAAATTTGTTTCTCCCCTGTTTCGATTCCTGGAATAAGCCCCCTATGCGACGAGAACCAACCGGTTCCTACCTTGTCCAAACCACGCTCGGGGAGGAGGTCCACGCCTTCCTTCCGAAGCCCCTTCCGCCGGATCCTCCCATCCAGTGGAGTACCTCACTTCTGCAGAGGCATCAGAGGGCCTCAGCCGCCCTTGGCCGCCTTGACGGAGTGACCGCCTTTCTCCCGCATCCCGCAATGTTCCTATACAGCTACGTCCGGAAGGAAGCGGTTCTTTCCTCTCAGATCGAAGGCACCCAGTCGTCACTTTCCGACCTCCTTGCCTACGAGAACCTCCAGGCCCCTGGCGTCCCGATGGAAGACGTGGTCGAGGTCTCAAATTACGTGGCCGCCCTTGACCATGGCCTGGGCAGGCTCCGGGGAGGTTTTCCGCTGTGCCTTCGGCTTGTGCGGGAGATCCACGAGGTGCTTCTTTCAAAGGGGCGTGGTAGCGGGAAACATCCAGGTGAGTTCAGGCGCTCCCAGAATTGGATCGGAGGTAGTCGGCCGGGAAACGCAACGTTCGTGCCCCCTCCACATGAATGCCTTCCCGATTGCCTTTCGTCGTGGGAATCCTTTCTGCACTCGGACATGGACCCACTGACAAAGGCCGCATTGGCTCATCTTCAGTTTGAAACACTTCATCCCTTTTTGGACGGCAACGGACGCGTTGGCCGCCTCCTGGTATCCCTCATCCTTTGCCAGGAGGGGGTCCTGCGTGAGCCCATGCTTTATCTCAGCCTTTTCCTGAAGAGCCACCGCACCCGTTACTACGCACTGCTCCAGGAGGTGAGGGAAGACGGCGATTGGGAAGCCTGGCTGGACTTCATGTTCCAGGGGATGGCCGAAACCGCCCAGGGTGCAGTGACCGTGGCGAAACGGCTGCTTGACCTGTTTGAAAAGGACATCAGGACGATTCAATCGAAGGGAATGGCGGCCTCAGCCTTCCAAGTCCACCGTTACTTGCAAGAGCACCCTATCGCCTCTTCTCCCACCATCTGCCGGGAAGAGAACCTGGCTCCATCTACCGTGAACAACGCCTTGGCCAACCTCGAAAGGGCCGGCCTCATCCGCGAAATCACGGGAAGCGCCAGAAATCGACTTTATGCCTACAGTGAGGTTCTGGATCTCCTGAACGAGGGATAGAGCGTTCCGCATCGGTACACCGGAATCCGGGGGGTCGCCCCCTACTATCTTCCTGAGTCCGTGCAATCCGCCTGCGGCGAATCTCCGGAAACCCAATATCCATGAGGGTTTGGTACCATTGTAGTCGGGTGATCGGTGTCACCCAACGGGTGACCCGAATGGAAATCAAGTTCATCAAGTCTGAGAAGATGGAACTGGTTGGAGGCGCAGGGCTTGCCTTGGTGGGCCAGATCCTGAACCGGTGCACGACCCTGGGCAAGGATCTCACCCGGCAGTTCCCCAAGCGGACCGGAGCCGTGCCGACCGGCGACGTGGCTTTGGCCTACGTCGCAACCCTCTGCACGGGGAAGAGCGACTTCGAGGCCGTCTCGACCCTGGAGGACAAGGTGCTCGCGCCGGAGAGCCTGGGCCTTCAGGCCTTCCCCTCGCCGGTCACCGTCCGGCAGCGGCTGGACGAAGGGGCGGACCTCTACATGCCCTACGTACAGAAAGCCACCGGCGACCTCCTACGCAAGAGCAAGGCCCCGATCACCGCCCTCTCCACCGGGCACGTGGCCCTGGACGTCGATGTCACCCCGCTGGACAACTCCAACTCCAAGAAGGAAGGCATCGGCTGGACCTACAAGCAATTCGAGGGCTACGCGCCCATCGCCGCCTACCTGGGCGAGGAGGGCTGGGCCCTGGGCTTCGAATTGCGGGAGGGGACCCAACACTCGCAGAAGGAGACCCCCGCGTTCCTGGCGCGGGTGAGCGCCCTCGCCAAGAAACTGGTGAGCGGGAGGAGGATCCTGCTCCGCATGGATTCCGGCAACGACGCATTGGAGAACTACGCCCTGGCTGCCGAGGAAGGCATCGACTACCTGGTCAAGCACAACTGGCGCACGGAGAACCTGGAGGTCTGGGCGGACAAGGCCGCGGGCATGCCGGAATCCGCCTGGAGCCACCCCCGGGAAGGGAAGCGGGTGGTGCGCTTCTCGGAGCGGATGGAACGAACGGTGAAGTTCAAAGGCGAGGAAAGGGTTGTTCGCTACCGGATGGTGGTGGAGGTTTCCGAGCGCACCACGGACGCCAAGGGCAACGCCCTGCTGCTCCCCCTGGTGGGCGTGGATGCCTGGATCACCAGCCTGGACCTGCCGGAAGCCGACGTGGTCGCCATCTACCGGGACCACGGCACGAGCGAGCAGTTCCATTCCGAGATGAAGGGAGAACTCGATCTGGAGCGGCTTCCCAGCGGCAAGTTCATGACCAACGCCCTCATCCTGGAGATGGGCGTCCTGGCCTACAACGTCCTGCGCCTCATGGGGCAGATCGGCCTGAAGGGGTACAAGCAGCGGCACGAGAGCAAGCGTCGCCGCATCCGGACGGTGATCCAGGAACTGCTGTGCGTGGCGGCACGGGTCGTTCACCACGCGGGCCAGGTGGCCTACAAGTTCGGGCGGACCTGTCTGGCCTTCGACCGGCTGGTCCTGCTCCGAGCCCATTTCTGCGGCGCCTGACGGCCTCCACGCTCTCGATCGGATGCCTCCAGAAACCACCGGCGTCAGGCCGGAGGACCATCCGGAATTTGGGGTATCCCGCCAAACGCCCCTGTTTCCCGGCCCACGAAGGGACCGTGAAGGTGCGAAGGCGGCCTTCGACATCTCAACCCGGCGCCTGGTCGGCGACAATGGCCCCATTCGGAGCGTGTTCCGTCGGATCCCGCAGGGATCCGCACGGATTCACGATCTTGTGTACCTCATACTTGAAAAGTTTCATCAAGTTACTGATTTATTTGCTGGTTGTACGTATTGAAGGGCCGACTAATTTAAGTCACGCTACTTTCCGGGGAGCCGATGGATTTTGGTCTGTTCTCGGAGACTCTATTTTTTCTTGCTATTGGCTCATTTCTATATAAGATGCCTCAAAACCCTGCTACCTTGACCACCCTTATCCGAGACAACAGTCGGGTAGCCCTTCTTTCTGGAGAGACAAGGTCTAGAATCACGAGCCTCCTGCTTGTCGGGTTGCTTCTGGGTGCAACCATCCCACCTGCTGCTGCCGACTGCCCTATGGTCATTGGGTGCCAGCTGGTATCCGTAAAGATAGTTATTACCAAAAATGATAATGGCACCACCTCGTCTGTAACGGAAGTCACCTATCGCTGTTAGTAACTAATAGAAGGATGGAGGGCTGTATGGTTGTTTTTCCAATGCTCATCGGATTCGCTGCTGCAGCTGTTGTGCCAGAAATTCATAATGTGGCTGTTGTTCATCGTTTATCGGTGAGTGGTTCGGTAGATACAAAATACCGCCCTCCATTCAATTACAAAGTTGTCTTCAAGGTCAAATCTTCCCGCCTGACCAGTGAAAGCCCGATATACAAGGTACGGTTAGTCGTTAAGGAACCAAATTTTTCAAAATTGGAAACATTTCGCGACACAGACTGGTTGCAACTAGCGGTTAATGAAGACCTGAAAAAGCCTGTTGAATTAGAGATCTTCGAATGCAAGATGATAGATCGTGACGGAAGAGAAATTATTAACCTGTCACACCCCGAGTCGCCCAAACTATTTGTTTATCGGAATCTAAACCTGATAACTTTCTCTATAGACATCAAGCTTCCCGGAGCCTTTAGGGTTACATCAGAATTGAACCTTACCCCAAACTAGGACTTCAGGTGACCGAGAATACATCGTCAAATCCTTGTGGGATTGCATTGGCATTCCTTTTAAAGTTATTTGAGGCCGGCTACCGTGGACGGCGCTTGATCCTCATTTCTTCACTTCTTTTGTCCTTTGGGCTCGGCACGGTTGGCGTCTTTGCAGCAGTCCTGCTTGCTTTTGGGCGAGAGCCCATTCCGGTGCGAGATCCAGGATGTTTAGGAGTCATCCGGGTTTATCGGGGCGGGAAGGACACCGCTTCTATGTCCGAACCAGATCTTTTGGATCTAAAGGCCGAAGGAGATTTGTTTCAATTTGTATCATCCTACCGGGTTGATTTTATGGCCGTTGGGGTGAAAGGCATAGGCAAGGCAGCGCGTATAGCGTCCGTCTCGGACGGATTCTTTAAATGCCTCGGGATCCTCCCTAGTTATGGGGTTATTGATGTAGACGACGATCATTTTGTATTTGTTAGCAATCGCTGGTGGAAACAGCACCTTCAAAGCGATACCGGGGTTATCGGGAATGTTCTTACCATCAATCAAGTTCCTTTTGTTATTCGTGCCATTCTTCCTGAAGGATTCAACGGGATTGTGCCCGATGAGTATATAGATTTATGGATTTCCGACTCCGCAAGAAATGGGATAGAGATAGCCACCGGCGCCCTTGACTTAAGGACGAACCGGGGAGCAAGGACCAAGCGTGATGTAATTGCAAGAACCCATCGCGGCGCATCCCAAAAGGGAATTGAACAGAGACTTGCCAAGTTATCCCAAGTATTGCAGACAGAATACCCGGAAACAAATAGAAATATTGAGTTTAGATGGGAATCTTATTCATCCTATCGACTAGCGTCAATTCGTAGGGTTATCCCCAATCCTGCAACAATTTTAGCGGCCGGAATTACAATCCTGGCCTTAGTTATATTGAATATGGCGTGTCTACACATCATTTATGGCAGAGCGCGAATTGGGAATCTGGCGATTCGGATGGCTCTAGGCGCAAGTTTTTTTGAAGGCATTCAAACAAACATTTTTGAAGTTTTCTATATTTGGCTCCTTGGCATTGGCGGCGGGGTGGCGGTTTCGCTTCTAGGGGCAAAAGCAATCTTTGCACTTGCCCCCATTAAGGATACTAGTTTTATTCCCGTTCTGGCTCCGAATTGGACCTTGATTACTTTTTTGTCTGTCTTTTCGTTGCTGGGGACTTTGGCTGGAGTATTCCCGGCGATTAAAATGTTGTGTCAAGTTGATCTTGTATCCGCTTTGGGGAATGGGTCCAAGGGTTCTTCGCGCCATGGAGCCAAGAGTCTTGGAATGACAATCATGATTCAATTTGCAGTGTGCATATCACTGCTGGCAGGGACATTAACTGCATTTGCCTCCTTGCAGGCCGGATTTAATAAGCCTATTGGTTTGAATCCCGAGGGCCTTTGGACAGGATATTTTGAGCCCGGCGCACAAGGCAAAACACCTATAGAAGTGCAATTGTTAGCAAAAAAAGCAATGGATCGAGCGCTAAAAATACCAGAAGTAAGAGATGCCTGCATAATGTCCTATGCCCCATTGCAAGGTAAACTCACAATAGTTTCAATTCCCCATCCATCAACCGGAATTATTGAATTTATTTCAGTAGCCCAGGTTAGCCCTGGTTTAATTAAAACTCTCGGCGGCATCTTTGTTCGCGGTGAGGATCTAAAAGTGGGTCAGCAGGGTTGCTTGATATGTGAGTCGCTCGCAAATCATTGGTGGCCCGGACAAGACCCGGTAGGCGTGTCTATCAATGCCTATGGGAAGCAATTGACCATCGTCGGAGTTTTCAAGAATATCCCCTTGGCTTCCATTTCGGCCACGGAAATGCCGACTGTTCTCATTCCCTTTGAACTAGGTAATCCGTCAAGCTTTTCGATACTAGCTAGAGGCAAAGGTAACCTCGAAGTTAAGCTCACAGCAGCCTTAAATGGCATAGATGCTCAGGTTCCAACTCTAGGGGTTCGGAAATTCACGGACCTTTTGGGGGCACAATTACACTATCAGAGGCTTGGGTCTTGGGTTCTTGGAGTCCTCACCTTCGCAACACTTGTTCTTACCATAATTGGATCTTGGGGACTTGGCAATTTGGTCATTCAAGAGCGGCAACAGGAACTGAATATCCGCATGGCCCTTGGCGCAACTCCTAATTCGCTGCTTCAGCTTGTCTTAATGTATATTTCGGGATGGCTGGTCAAGGGCCTTGTAATTGGCCTATTGGCGACCTTGATATTAGGTCTGTGTTTAACGACAAGGCTCTATGGCTTCCCTTCTCCCCCTTGGGTCCAGCTCTGGCTTTGCTCCGGTTTGTTATTTGTCGCATCACTCCTGGGCGCATTTTTTTCCGTGCACCGGGGCGTAATCCTTGACCCTTCAAAATTATTGAGCTGAGAATGGGATAGAGCAGTTCTGCAATGTAAGTGGGTGAAGCAAATTTTATCCTTCACACGGAGATGGTAATCGCTTCTCGCCACAATTGTGTCGCGGAACCGGTCCTTTCTTGAACGGCGGGATGGGGTTTCAAGAGTTGAGTCCAGTCTTTTCTGCAAGTTCGCTCCAGTAGGGATTTCCTGAGACTTGGGAGGTCTGCCGAAGGCGGACCCCGACCGGCATGAATCCGCTGCTGCTGATCACCCGCTGTGGGGAATGTGGAGAACGCGCAGCGGTCTCCAGGCGCAGCTCGAGGCGGTGGGATGGCGGTGGGCAGGCCCGTAGGGTGGTTGTGTACAAAGGTTTCTGTATGTTAGTCGATCCTGCGAAACCCCTCCCGGCATTCAGAGGGCCCCAGAGGCCTCCCGATCGAGCCGGAGCACCTCCAGGTGACGACAGAGGGCTTGTAGGGCCTCCCAGGCGTTGCCGGTGAGCATGTACAAAAGGGCCCTGAGGCGGGCCAGGATCTTCCAGAGGTTGTGCCCGGCCCCGCAGAGGATCGCGTTGATCGCGTCCCCTGCCATGCCTTTGAGGAAGTTCCGTCCCAGCAACCCGTCTGCTTTCATCCTGACCTAAGCGCCGCCAACCAATTTCCCGCCTGAAACCCGCGTCATTTCTGGGAATTCGTCGCCACCTGCGATCACCCAATGGGTGCAGAGCCAGGAGTGGTGCGGTGTTCGAGATCGAGGGAATGAAGGTGGAGTTTGGCCGTCCGGTTTCTACAGATGGCGGCGTGGTGTTTGTGGCCCGGCGGATCCGCAGGTCCGCATGGTTCCGTGCCCTCCTTGCCGAACTGCTGCCGGTCATCTGTGCGATGAACGGTGATCGATATGGGTTCGCCGCGGAGCCCAAGCTGAAACGGAAATTGGTCGCCCTGATCGCCGGCATGGCGATGGGCTACCGCTCCGGCAAGGAGATCGCTGATGTCATCGGGGCCGACCGCCTTTGGCGGGAAATGCTCGGCGGGCGGGTCCCCTAGATCGATCTGTCCCGGCTCATTCAGGTCCTCTCCGGCCGCGGGCAAACGGCTCTGGACAAGGCCCTGGCAGGGTCGGCCGCCGATGGAGGGCGTCCCCTGCACTTGGATGGCGACTCCAGCCTCCTCGAATTGCACGGCAAGCAGGAGGGCGGAGCCTGGAATGGGCATTACAAGGACTTCGGCTATCACGCCGGATGACTCCTTGATCGCTCCGGCAGGCTCGCGGCCTTGTGGCTGATGGAGGGAAATGCCCATACAGCCCGGGGGCAGGCCGAGCGCCTGACCTGGATGCTGGAGGCCGGCCTTCCGGTGGCCTCCTACCGGGGCGACGCCGGAATGCTCAGCGCCCGGCTCATGAAGCTCCTGAACCAAGGCGGAGTGGACTTCACCATGCGCCTGCACGCCAATTCGAAGCTCGACGAACTGGCCCAGGATCTTTGTCCCGCCATTCCAAAGATGGGTGGGGCGGTGGCCTTCTCCGAGTTCCCATACCGGGCTGGAACCTGGGATCGGGAGCGGCGCGTGGTGGTCAAGTTCCAGGTGCCCCAGGACGAGAACGGTGCGCCTGCCCTGTTCACGGAGAACTTCTACTTCGTGACAACCCGCGAGGACGCTCCTGCGGAGGTCGTGGAGCATTACCTGGCCAGGGGCGAGGCGGAGCGCAGGATCGGAGAGTTCAAGGCGGCCTTCGAGCCCACCTTCCGGCACGCGGAGATGGACAAGAACCAGGTGTGGGCCAGCCTCCTGGCCCTGGCCCACAATGTCCTGGTGGACCTCCGGGAGCGCGTGAAGGGCGAACCGGAACTGAAGCCCAGGCCCAGCCTCAAGCCTCTCCGAGGCGGTTCGGGCTGGTCCGTCCTCGCCACCACCTACCAGTCCTCGCCGGTCCTGCCGAGCTTGGCCCGGTTCCGGGCCTTCACCCTCAAGCTGGCGAATGCCATCATGTGCCACGCTCGGCTACAGGTCCTGCGCCTCCATCCTCAGCATCTGAAGCCGGCCTGGCCATTCGCGCTCGCCCCGGCCTAAAGGCCATCGAGCACCCTACCGGCCGCGAGATCACCACAACATGAAGCCCTTGGCGGCTCGGCGAGGCGCAGGCTTGTTTTGGCGCGGGGCCATGAGTTGCTCAATACGCCGGTTCAAGGCCAATGGATTTGCGCTCGAAGGTGCGCTGAGCAGCTTGGTTTGGCGTTAACTGGGCCTTAGGTCAGGTTCAAGGCATGGGTTCGATGAATTGCGAGAACTGAGAACATGAGTGGTTCTGTGGCCTCCCTTCACATCGCGTCGCTAGACTTCCGCATGGAGGCCCCGGGCCGGTGCGCATCGCCAACCCCATCTATGACGTGGTGTTCAAGTACCTCCTCGACGACGAGAAGGTGGCCCGGCTCGTGCTGTCCGCCCTCCTGGGCAAGGAGGTGCTCGAGCTGCAGTTCCGGCCCACGGAAGTGCACCACGAGGCGGCCCGCCCCGACGCCACCCAGCTCCTGGTCTTGCGCATGGACTTTGCCGCCACGGTGCGCATGGAGGACGGCAGCCGCAAGCTGGTCCTGATCGAGATCCAGAAGGCCCGCAGCGCCTGGGACGTGCAGAGGTTCCGGCGCTACCTGGGCTCCAACTACGCCAGCCCGGAGAACGTCTACCTGGATCCGGAAGGCAAGAAGCACGCGTTGCCCATCGTGACCATCTACTTCCTGGGCGAAGGCCTGGAGTGCGTCGACGTGCCGGTGCTGAAGATCAACCGGCACTACCTGGACGTGGCCACGGGCGAGGAGGTGAAGATCACCGATCCCTTCGTGGAGGCGCTCACGCACGACGCCATCGTGGTCCAGGTCAACCGCCTGAAGAACCGCCGGCGCACCGAGCTTGAGCGGCTGCTGGAAGTGTTCGACCAGGGCCTGGCGTCCCGGACGGACCCGCACCTGCTGGACATCCTGGAGGAAAACTTCCCGGAGCGCCATCGCGAGGTGCTTCGTCGCCTCCTGCGCGCCAGCGCCGAACAGGAGGTGCGCGAGAAGATGGACGTGGAGGACGACATGCTGGCCGCGATCCGGGACCAGGCCCGGGAATCCTCGGACCTGCGCCAGGTCGTGGCCGACCAGGCACAAGCCTTGGCCGAGAAGGACCAGGCCTTGGCCGAGAAGGACCAGGCCCTGGCCGACCAGTCTCAGGCTCTGACTGAGAAGGACCGCCTAATCGCCGAACTGAAGCAACGCATAGGGCAACCGCCTCCTGGGCGGTAGTCCCCCATGTCCTGAAGCCAGGTGGGACGCGGGCTCTCGAAGATGGACTTCCCGTACGCGTGACTCCCGCGTGATTTAATGATTTCTTTTGATTTACGAAGGATTTCAAGGAGGCCCAATCGGATCGATCAAGGTGGGTTCATCCACTACGATGGAATGGTGAATGGCAGGCGATTTTGCGGAAACACCGGCCATCGGGACAAGAAGCAGGCCGCCATCTGGGTGGCCGACTTCAAGGCCGAGGTGCGAAAGGAGAGGGCCAACGAGGCCATCGCCAGGAAGGTTTTCCTGGAGGCGGAGGCTGCCAAGTAGCCTGCAAGGTCCGGTTCGCCGCTTCCGAGGCGTGACGAGAGCCAAGAGCATGAGTCGTTCCGTGGCTTCTCCTCGCGGAGGGTCGCTAGACTTCCCCCGGGAGGTCCCGGGCCGGTGCGCATCGCCAACCCCATCTATGACGTGGTGTTCAAGTACCTCCTCGACGACGAGAAGGTGGCCCGGCTCGTGCTTTCCGCCCTCCTGGGCAAGGAGGTGCTCGAATTGCAGTTCCGGCCCACGGAAGTGCACCACGAGGCGGCCCGGCCCGACGCCACCCAGCTCCTGGTCCTGCGCATGGACTTCGCCGCCACCGTGCGCATGGAGGACGGCAGCCGCAAGCTGGTCCTGATCGAGATCCAGAAGGCCCGCAGCGCCTGGGATGTGCAGCGGTTCCGGCGCTACCTGGGCAACAACTACGCCAGCCCGGAGAACGTCTACGTGGATCAGGAAGGCAAGAAGCACGCGTTGCCCATCGTGACCATCTACTTCCTGGGCGAAGGCCTGGAGTGCGTCGACGTGCCGGTGCTGAAGATCAACCGGCACTACCTGGACGTGGCCACGGGCGAGGAGGTGAAGATCACCGATCCCTTCGTGGAGGCGCTCACGCACGACGCCATCGTGGTCCAGGTCAACCGCCTGAAGAACCGCCGGCGCACCGAGCTTGAGCGGCTGCTGGAAGTGTTCGACCAGGGCCTGGCGTCCCGGACGGACCCGCACCTGCTGGACATCCTGGAGGAAAACTTCCCGGAGCGCCATCGCGAGGTGCTTCGTCGCCTCCTGCGCGCCAGCGCCGAACAGGAGGTGCGCGAGAAGATGGACGTGGAGGACGACATGCTGGCCGCGATCCGGGACCAGGCCCGGGAGTCCTCTGACCTGCGCCAGGTCGTGGCCGACCAGGCTCAGGCTCTGGCTGAGAAAGACCGCCTAATCGCCGAACTGAAGCAACGCATAGGGCAACTGCCTCCTGGGCGGTAGTCCCCCATGGCCCGAAGCGAGGTGGGACGCGGGCCTCCGAAGGTGGGCCCCTCGTACGCATGACTCCCGGGTGGCTTAATGATTTCTTTCGATTTACGAAAGATTTCAAGGATGTCCAATCGGATCGATCAAGGCGGGTTCATCCACTACGATGGGGTGGTGAATGGCAGGCGATTTTGCGGAAGCACCGGCCATCGGGACAAGAAGCAGGCCGCCATCTGGGTGGCCGACTTCAAGGTCGAGGTGCGAAGGGAGAGGGCCAACGAGGCCATCGCCAGGAAGGTTTTCCTGGAGGCGGAGGCTGCCAAGTAGCCTGCAAGGTCCGGTTCGCCGCTTCCGAGGCGTGACGAGAGCCAAGAGCATGAGTCGTTCCGTGGCTTCTCCTCGCGGAGGGTCGCTAGACTTCCCCCGGGAGGTCCCGGGCCGGTGCGCATCGCCAACCCCATCTATGACGTGGTGTTCAAGTACCTCCTCGACGACGAGAAGGTGGCCCGGCTCGTGCTGTCCGCCCTCCTGGGCAAGGAGGTGCTCGAATTGCAGTTCCGGCCCACGGAAGTGCACCACGAGGCGGCCCGCCCCGACGCCACCCAGCTCCTGGTCCTGCGCATGGACTTCGCCGCCACCGTGCGCATGGAGGACGGGGCTCAGAAACTGGTCCTGATCGAGATCCAGAAGGCACGCAGCGCCTGGGACGTGCAGCGGTTCCGGCGCTACCTGGGCTCCAACTACGCCAGCCCGGAGAACGTCTACCTGGATCAGGAAGGCAAGAAGCACGCGTTGCCCATCGTGACCATCTACTTCCTGGGCGAAGGCCTGGAGTGCGTCGACGTGCCGGTGCTGAAGATCAACCGGCACTACCTGGACGTGGCCACGGGCGAGGAGGTGAAGATCACCGATCCCTTCGTGGAGGCGCTCACGCACGACGCCATCGTGGTCCAGGTCAACCGCCTGAAGAACCGCCGGCGCACCGAGCTTGAGCGGCTGCTGGAAGTGTTCGACCAGGGCCTGGCGTCCCGGACGGACCCGCACCTGCTGGACATCCTGGAGGAAAACTTCCCGGAGCGCCATCGCGAGGTGCTTCGTCGCCTCCTGCGCGCCAGCGCCGAACAGGAGGTGCGCGAGAAGATGGACGTGGAGGACGACATGCTGGCCGCGATCCGGGACCAGGCCCGGGAATCCTCGGACCTGCGCCAGGTCGTGGCCGACCAGGCACAAGCCTTGGCCGAGAAGGACCAGGCCTTGGCCGAGAAGGACCAGGCCTTGGCCGAGAAGGACCAGGCCCTGGCCGACCAGTCTCAGGCTCTGACTGAGAAGGACCGCCTAATCGCCGAACTGAAGCAACGCATAGGGCAACCGCCTCCTGGGCGGTAGTCCCCCATGTCCTGAAGCCAGGTGGGACGCGGGCTCTCGAAGATGGACTTCCCGTACGCGTGACTCCCACGTGATTTAATGATTTCTTTTGATTTACGAAGGATTTCAAGGACGTCCGATCGGATCGATCAAGGTGGCTTCATCCACTACGATGGGGTGGTGAATGGCAGGCGATTTTGCGGAAGCACCGGCCATCGGGACAAGAAGCAGGCCGCCATCTGGGTGGCCGACTTCAAGGCCGAGGTGCGAAGGGAGAGGGCCAACGAGGCCATCGCCAGGAAGGTTTTCCTGGAGGCGGAGGCTGCCAAGTAGCCTGCAAGGTCCGGTTCGCCGCTTCCGAGGCGTGACGAGAGCCAAGAGCATGAGTCGTTCCGTGGCTTCTCCTCGCGGAGGGTCGCTAGACTTCCCCCGGGAGGTCCCGGGCCGGTGCGCATCGCCAACCCCATCTATGACGTGGTGTTCAAGTACCTCCTCGACGACGAGAAGGTGGCCCGGCTCGTGCTTTCCGCCCTCCTGGGCAAGGAGGTGCTCGAATTGCAGTTCCGGCCCACGGAAGTGCACCACGAGGCGGCCCGCCCCGACGCCACCCAGCTCCTGGTCCTGCGCATGGACTTCGCCGCCACCGTGCGCATGGAGGACGGGGCTCAGAAACTGGTCCTGATCGAGATCCAGAAGGCCCGCAGCGCCTGGGACGTGCAGAGGTTCCGGCGCTACCTGGGCTCCAACTACGCCAGCCCGGAGAACGTCTACGTGGATCCGTTCGGCAAGAAGCAGGCGCTGCCCATCGTGACCATCTACTTCCTGGGCGAAGGCCTGGAGTGCGTCGACGTGCCGGTGCTGAAGATCAACCGGCACTACCTGGACGTGGCCACGGGCGAGGAGGTGAAGATCACCGATCCCTTCGTGGAGGCGCTCACGCACGACGCCATCGTGGTCCAGGTCAACCGCCTGAAGAACCGCCGGCGCACCGAGTTGGAGCGGCTGCTGGAAGTGTTCGACCAGGGCCTGGCGTCCCGGACGGACCCGCACCTGCTGGACATCCTGGAGGAAAACTTCCCGGAGCGCAATCGCGAGGTGCTTCGTCGCCTCCTGCGCGCCAGCGCCGAACAGGAGGTGCGCGAGAAGATGGACGTGGAGGACGACATGCTGGCCGCGATCCGGGACCAGGCCCGGGAATCCTCGGACCTGCGCCAGGTCGTGGCCGACCAGACACAAGCCTTGGCCGAGAAGGACCAGGCCCTGGCCGAGAAGGACCAGGCTCTGGCCGAGAAGGACGTCCTAATCGCCGAACTGAAGCAACGCATAGGGCAACCGCCTCCTGAGCGGTAGGTCGGCAGTCCAATGGTGCCCGGGATGACCCGCGATAAATAAGCCCGACCCTTTGATGGGCGGGCTTCAAGGCGGCTGGTGGTCCCGGGCAGAATTGAACTGCCGACCTACCGCTTAGGAGGCGGTTGCTCTATCCCCTGAGCTACGGGACCTTGATGCAGCCTCGGCCATGATAACCGGAAACGGGGGGCGGCGCTAAGCGAGGAGGTCCCGGTCGGAGGCCCACTCGGGCTCGTGGGCGAGGATCCAGCGGTAGTAGTCGGTGCCCTGGAGGCGGGCGGCGGCCTCTTCGTCGACGACGACCTGGCAGCAGGGGTGGAGCTGCAGGGCGCTGGCGGTGACCATGGCGGTGATGGGGCCTTCGACGGCGCGGGCGAGGATGTCGGCCTTGGTCTCGCCGGTGACGAGCATGAGGCAGCGCCGGCTGTCCAGGATGGTGCCGACGCCCATGGTCAGGGCCCGGCGGGGGACGCGGTCGGGGTCGCCGCCGAACATCTCGGCGTTCTGGGCCAGGGTGGCGGGGGTGAGGGCCTTCTCGCGGGTGCGGCTGCGCAGGGCGGAGAGGGGCTCGTTGAAGCCGATGTGGCCGTCGCTGCCCAGGCCCAGGAGCTGGAGGCCGATGCCGCCGGCGTCACGGATGCGGGCCTCGTAGTCGCGGCACGCGGCGGCGAGGTCCGGGGCCATGCCGTCGGGGAGGTGGGTGCGGGCCCGGGGGATGTCCACGGGCCCGAAGAGCCGCTCGTCCATGTAGCGGCGGTACGACCCGGGGTGATCGGCGGGGATGCCGATGTACTCGTCCAGGTTGAACGTGGTGCAGCGGGAGAAGTCCAGGCCCTCGCGGGCGTGCAGGTCCGCGAGACGCGCGTAGACCCGCTCCATGGTGCGGCCCGTGGCGAGGCCCAGGACGAGGCCGGGGTCCGCCCTGAGCTCGCGGGCGATGATCCGCGCGGCGAGGGTGGCGGCGCGTTCGCGGTCGGGCAGGATGAGGACTTCCATGTCAGCCTCCGGCCAGGCGGGGCAGGCTCGCGGCGGCCACGGCCTGGCCCACGCGACGGCTCTTCTCGTCGGGGAGATGGAGGGCGAGGGTCCCGGCCAGGGCGGGGTCGGTGCGGGCCAGGGCGGCCCGGGCGGCCTCCAGGATCACGGGACCGGCGTCGCCGGAGGTGACCCGGCCCAGGATGAGCACGTGGTCCAGGGGGTAGAACGCGGCGTACCACGGCAGGGTGTGGCCCAGCCAGTGGCCGATGGTCCGGAAGAGGCGCAGGGCCCGGGGGTCTCCGGCCCCGAGGCGGACCTGGGCCTCGCGGAGGCGCCCGGGCAGGTCCAGGCCCGGCTCGAAGGGGAGGCCGGCGGCGGCGGCGAGGCGGTCCACGGCCTGCTGGGAAAAGCAGGCGGCCCCGGCCCCGGGATCCCCCGACCAGTCGTCGGCGGCGGCCCCGGGGGCCGCGTCCACGGAGCCGAAGGCGAGCTCGTTGAGCCAGCCGGTGATGCGCCCCTCCCGGTCCAGGTATCCCGCGGCCTCGCTGGAGCCCAGGGCGATGCCCAGCAGGCCCCGGACGCCCAGGGAGAGGCCGCCGGCGAGGGCGGTCACGTCCCCGTCGTTGATCACCTCGAAGGGGACGCCCCAGGCCCGGCCCAGGCGCAGGAAGAGGGGTTCCACCCGGGTGCGGAAGACGGCCTCGGGCACGCCCCGGAAGAGGGAGGCCACCTTGACCCGGTTGCCCACGAGGATGCCCGCGGAGGAGCCGCCGATGGCGTCCACCCGGGGGAGGTGGGCCGCCGCGAGTCGCAGGCCCGCGTCGATGCGCTCCACGTGGTAGGCGGGGTCCGCGGCGCCCTTGGGCTCCCAGGGGAGCTCCGCGGAGAAGACCTCGCGGCCGTCCATCACGGCGGCCACCTTGTAGTCGGAGGCCCCCAGGTCGAAGCCGATGCGGCACCCGTCCAGGTGGCCGCCGAGGATGGATCCGCAGGGCGCCTCGGGGGGGATGTCGCCGGCCTGGGCCGCTTCGGCGGCCAGGGGCTCGTCGTAGGCCCGGCCCAGGAGCTCGCGCTCGAAGGCCCAGTCCCCGTCCGGGCCGAAGGAGGCCAGGAGGGCCTCCCGCAGCCGGGGCGGGGCGGCGACGCGCACCCGGGATCCGCCCCGCGCCCAGAGGAGCCCGTCCAGGTGGGCGGTGACGTAGCGGAGGTTCTCCCGGTCCCGGCCCGCGCCCTCGGGGAACACCTCCAGCTCGAGGCGCGCCACGGGGCGGTCGCCCTGGGCCAGGCCGAGGACCACCGGCTCCCGGCGGGGCGAGGCCGTCAGGGCTGCGCGGAAGCGCCGCGCCCCCAGGGCCCACGGGCGGAAGCCGGGATCCAGGTCGGGGGCGGGGTCGGGCGCCGCGTCGAAGAGGCTCGCATGGAAGGTGTCGGTGGCAGCCATGGCCCCTCCGGGGACGAGGGTACCAGGAATCGGGACGGGGCCGATCAGCGGCCGCGCTTGCTCATTTGGTGGTCCAGGTGCCAGATGGCCCCGCCCTGCTCGCCCACGGCCCGGAGGCGGTCCACGACGGAGCTGACGGCCTGCTCCTCGCGCACCTGCTCGGTCACGAACCACTGGAGGGCGATCTCGGTGGCGTGGTCGCCGCCCGCCCGGGCCAGCTCGAAGCAGCGGCTGATGCTGACCGTGTTCTCGCGCTCGTGGGCCATCACCTGCTCGAAGATGGAGGTGGGGCCGTCGAACTCGGAGGGGGGCGGGTTGATGGCGCGGAGTTCGAGCTTGCCCCGGCGATCCAGGACGAAGTCCACCAGCTTCAGGGCGTGCTCGGCCTCCTCCTGGGACTGCACCCGCAGCCAGTGGGCGAAGCCCAGGTAGCTGCGTTCGGCGAGATGGGCGCTCATGGCGAGGTAGAGCTGGGCCGTGTACTGTTCGGCGTTGATCTGGGCGTTGAGGGCGGCCAGGGTGGCGGCACTGATCATGGCGACTCCTGCGGGGCATGGGCCCCACCCTTACCTGGGCCCGCTGCGGGAAAGGTGCCGGGGAAGCGCCGCCCCTCTGGCATCCTGGTGGGCGGGAGGCCCCATGCGCAGGCAGGAGAAGGACGTGACGGACACCGGGCTGGTCGACCAGCTGCTTTCCGACGTGGCCTGGGGCACCCTGGGCTTGGCGCGGCCCGGCGGGCCTCCCGCCCTCGTCCCCCTGGACTTCGCGGCCCGGGGCGACCGGCTGTGGTTCCACGGCTCCGCGGAGGGGGAAAAGATGGACCTGATCCGGGCCGGCGGCGAGGCGACCTTTTGCGTCGTGGACCCGCTGGCCATCATTCCCTCCACCGTGTCCGACCCCGAGCGCGCCTGTCCGGCCACCCAGTACTTCCGCTCGGTGATCCTGGAGGGGCGGGTGACGGAGCTGAAGGACCCCGCCCGCAAGGCCGAGGCCCTGCAGGCCCTCATGGAGAAGCTCCAGCCGGAGGGGGGCTTCCGGGCCATCACCGCCGGGGACCCGCTCTACGCGGGGTCCGTGGCCCACGTGGCGGTGCTGGAGATGAGGGTGACGCGCGTGACGGCCAAGGCGGAGACGGGGGCCCGCCTCACGCCGGAGAAGCGCGCGCGGGTGCTGGACCTCCTGGAGCGCCGGGGGACGGAGACGGATCTCCGCACCCTCGCCGCTATGGGCGGCCGTCCAGGATCTCCCGCATCTTCCTGAGCAGCACCAGGGGCTGGACGGGCTTCATCAGGAGCTCCATGTCCTGGCCGAGCTCGCCGCGGCTCTGGATGAAATCGGCGGTGTAGCCGCTGATGAAGAGGACCTTCGCGGCGGGCTCCACGGCCCGGATCTCCTCGAAGGCCTGGCGGCCGCCCTTGCGGGGCATGATCACGTCCATGAGGATGAGCTTCACCTCGCCGCGCCGCTCCGCGAAGCGCTCCACGGCCTCCTGGCCGTCGGAGGCGGACACCACCTGGTAGCCGTGGCGCTGGAGGACCATCTCCAGGAAGCCCCGGACGGAGGGGTCGTCCTCGGCCACGAGCACGGTCTCCGTGCCCCGGACCTGGTCCCGGTCGGGGTCGGGGGCCGCCTGGGGGGTGACGGGGTCGGGGGCGATGGGCAGGTACACCTGGAAGGTCGCGCCGCGCCCGGGCTCGCTGTCGGCCACGATGTAGCCGCCGTGCTGCTTGACGATGCCGTACACGGTGGCCAGGCCGAGCCCCGTGCCCCGCCCCATTTCGCGGGTGGTGAAGTAGGGGTCGAAGACCCGGCGGAGGGTCTCGGCGTCCATGCCCACCCCCGAATCCCGCACCTCCAGGAGGGCGTAGGGGCCGGGCTGGCCGAAGCCGCGGCTATCGCGCCAGGCCGCGTCGATGGCCGTGGTCCGGGTCGCGATCGCCAGGGAGCCGCCGGTGGGCATGGCCTCCCGGGCGTTGTTCGCCAGGTTCAGGAGGACGTGCTCGATCTGGCCCAGGTCGGCGTGGACGTGGAGCGGCTCGGGATCCTTTTCCACCGTGAGCCGGATGTCCGCGCCGATGATGCGCTTCAGGAGCTTCTCCACGTTGCCCACGACGCCGTTCAGGTCGAGGGTGCGCGGGTTCATGACCTGCTTGCGGCTGAAGGCGAGGAGGCTGTGGGTGAGGGAGGCCGCGCGCTCCGCGGCCTTGAGGATCTCGGCGAGCCCGGCCCGGTTCGGGTCGTCCGCGGCCTGGGTCATCTGCATGAGGCTGCCGTAGCCGTTGATGACCTGGAGGATGTTGTTGAGGTCGTGGGCCACGCCGCCGGCGAGGTTCCCGACGGCCTCAAGGCGCTGGGCGTGCCGGAGCTGCTGCTCCAGCCGCTTCTGGACGGTGATGTCCTCCTTGAGGCCCAGGTAGTGGGTGATCACCCCGTCGGCGTCCCGGAGGGGCGAGATGGTGGCCCGCTCCCAGAAGAGCTCCCCGTCCTTGCGGCGGTTCTGGAGCTCGCCCACCCAGATCTCGCCGGCGGTGACGGTGGACCACAGGTCCCGGTAGACCTTGGCGGGGGTGAACCCGGACTGGAGGATCCGCGGGTTCCGGCCCAGCGCCTCGTCGAGGGCGTAGCCGGTGAGCTGGGTGAACTTGGGATTGATGAACTCGATGGAGCCGGCTGTGTCGGTGATGAGGACGGAGATGGGGCTCTGCTCCACGGCCAGGGAGAGCCGGTGCACGAAGAGGTCGGCCTTGGCGCGGGAAGTGACGTCGCGGAAGCCCCAGGCGATGCCCTGGATGCCGTCCGCGCCCAGGTAGGGGCGCCCGTGCCGCTCCAGGACGCGGCCGTCCCAGAGTTCCAGGGTGTCGCTCCACACGGAGGCGGGGTCCTCCAGGAGGCTCCGGGCCCCGGCCAGGCAGGCGGCGGGGTTCTTGACCTGGGCGAGGAGGAAATCGGGGCCGATGCCGTCGGACCCGGGCTCCAGACCCCCCGCCGGCAGGCCCCACAGTTCCCGGAAGGCCCGGTTGCAGACCTGCACCCGGCCCTGGGGATCGGTGACCAGGATGCCCTCCCGCGTGGCGTCCAGGGCCAGGGGCGCCGGCGGGGGCGCCGGCTGGGCCCGCCCGGCCAGGAGGCTGAAGGAGGTCCACAGGAAGGCCGCGGCCGCGGCGTTCATGACGAGCCCCACCCCCAGCTCCGGGATCCACACCCACGCCGGTGCGCCCATTCGAACGGCCACGGGTGCGGCCAGGAGGAGGACCAGGGAAGCCGCAAAGGCTCCCTTCACGACTGTGGAGTGCTTGCCAGACGCCATCGGGACCACGCTCGTCGGAGATGCGCGGACCCCGTGGCCAGGAACGGCCGAAGACCCGCCTGCCGGGAGGTGGGAGGCCCCCCTGTCCCTCCATTGTATCCCGGCCCCGCGCCCGCTCTCCAGCCATGTTTAAAGTTTCAACAAATAAATGGCTCGTCCCCAAGATCTCCCCCTGGGCGCAGGATCCAGGAATGAAGCCCTTGACGCTGGGTGGCCGCGACCTACCCTGAAATACGAAATATTAATCTTTAATTCGTTCCGGGGAGGAGGTCCCATGTCCCTGTTCACCCATTGCCAGGACCGCTTCGAAGCCTTCCGGGAGGAGGAGATGTCCCTCCAGGAGTACCTGGAGCTCTGCCGCCGGGATCCCTCCGCCTACGCCACCTTCGCCGAGCGCATGCTCAAGGCCATCGGGGAGCCGGAATTGGTGGACACGCGCCTGGACGACCGTCTGTCCCGGATCTTCTCCAACAAGGTCATCCGCATCTACCCGGCCTTCCGGGACTTCTACGGCATGGAGGAGGTCATCGAATCCATCGTGGCCTACTTCCGCCACGCGGCGCAGGGCCTGGAGGAGCGCAAGCAGATCCTCTACCTCCTGGGCCCCGTGGGCGGCGGCAAGTCCAGCCTCGCGGAGGGGCTGAAGGCGCTCATCGAGAAGGTCCCCTTCTACGCCCTCAAGGGCTCGCCCGTGAACGACTCCCCCCTGAGCCTCTTCAACCCGGCGGAGGACGGCCGGATCCTGGAGGAGGACTACGGCATCCCCCGCCGGTGCCTTGGCACCATCCTCAGCCCGTGGGCCGTCAAGCGCCTCCAGGAGTACGGGGGCGACATCACCCGCTTCCGCGTCGTCCGGCGCTTCCCTTCGCAGCTGTCCCAGGTGGCGGTCGCCAAGACGGAACCCGGGGACGAGAACAACCAGGACATCTCCAGCCTGGTCGGCAAGATCGACATCCGGAAGCTGGAGACCTGCAGCCAGAACGACCCGGACGCCTACGCCTACTCCGGCGGCCTGTGCCTGGCCAACCGGGGGCTCCTGGAATTCGTGGAGATGTTCAAGGCCCCCATCAAGGTCCTCCACCCCCTGCTGACGGCGACCCAGGAGGGCAACTACAAGGGCACCGAGGGCTTCGGGGCGATCCCCTTCGACGGCCTCGTCCTGGCCCACTCCAACGAGGCCGAATGGCTGGCCTTCAAGGGGAACCGCAACAACGAGGCGTTCCTCGACCGCATCTACATCGTCAAGGTGCCCTATTGCCTGCGGGTCTCCGAGGAGGTGCGCATCTACCGGAAGCTCCTGGAGGGATCCTCCCTGTCCGCCGCCCCCTGCGCGCCGGACACGCTGCGGATGCTCGCCCAGTTCTCGGTGCTCAGCCGCCTCAAGGAGCCGGAGAACTCGAACCTCCTCTCCAAGATGCGCATCTACGACGGCGAGAACCTCAAGGACACCGACCCCAAGGCCAAGAGCCACCAGGAGTACCGCGACGCGGCGGGGGTGGACGAGGGCATGACGGGGCTCTCCACCCGCTTCGCCTTCAAGATCCTCTCGCGGGTCTTCAACTTCGACCATCGCGAGGTGGCCGCCAACCCGGTCCACCTGATGTACGTGCTGGAACAGCAGATCGAGCAGGAGCAGTTCCCCGCCCAGCAGGAGGAGGCCTACCGGCGCTTCCTCAAGGAGTACCTGGCGCCGCGCTACGCCGAGTTCATCGGCAAGGAGATCCAGACCGCGTACCTGGAGAGCTATTCGGAGTACGGACAGAACATCTTCGACCGCTACATCATCTACGCCGACTTCTGGATCCAGGACCAGGAGTTCCGGGACCCCAACACGGGCGAGATGCTCGACCGGGCCGCCCTCAACGACGAGCTGGAGCGCATCGAGAAGCCCGCGGGCATCGCCAACCCCAAGGACTTCCGGAACGAGGTCGTGAACTTCGTGCTGCGCAGCCGCGCCCGCAACGACGGCCGGAACCCCGCCTGGACCTCGTACGAGAAGCTCCGCACGGTCATCGAGCGGAAGATGTTCAGTTCCAGCGAGGAGCTCCTGCCGGTGGTCTCCTTCAACGCCAAGGGCAGCGCCGAGGAGCAGAAGAAGCACCAGGACTTCGTGGAGCGCATGCGCGCCAAGGGCTACACCGAGAAGCAGGTCCGCCTGCTCTGCGACTGGTATCTGCGGGTCAGGAAGGCCTCATGACCTCCATCATCGACCGGCGCGGGGACAGCCGGAACAAGAGTTCCGTGAACCGGAGCCGCTTCCTCCACCGCTTCCGCAAGGAGATCCGCAAGGCCGTCGCCGACGCCGTGGACGCGGGCGGCATCCGGGACGTGGACGAGGGCCGGCGCATCGGCATCCCCGTCCGGGACCTGGCCGAGCCCCAGTTCGCCCTGGGCTCGGCGGGGGTGCGGGAGCGGATCCACCCCGGCAACGAGACCTTCGCCACGGGGGACCGGGTGGAGCGGCCCCAGGGCGGCCAGGGCGGGGCCTCCGGCACCCAGGGCAGCCCCGACGGCACCGCCGTCGATCCCTTCACGTTCCAGCTGACCCGGGAGGAATTCCTGGACGTGTTCTTCGAGGAGCTGGCCCTGCCCAACCTCGTGAAGCGCCAGCTGGCCAGCCTCGAGGAGCCCGTGTGGGTCCGGGCCGGCTTCACCTCCACGGGGGTCCCGGCCAACATCGCCTTCGTGCGCACCCTGCGGGGCGCCGCCGGCCGCCGCCTCGCCATGGGCGGCCCCTCTGCCGCCCGGATCGCCGCCCTGGAGGCGGAACTGGCCGCCGCCCTGGCCCAGGGGGGGCCGGAGGCCCCGGAGACGCGGCGCCTGGCGGCGGAGCTGGAGGCCCTCCTGGCCCGGCGCCGCCAGGTGCCCTTCCTGGACACCTGCGACCTGCGCTTCAATCACCGGGTCCGGCGCACCCTGCCCACCACCCAGGCCGTCATGTTCTGCCTCATGGACGTCTCCGGATCCATGGACCAGGCCAAGAAGAACATGGCCAAGCGGTTCTTCACGCTCCTCTACCTCTTCCTCAAGCGGAACTACGAGCGCACCGACGTGGTGTTCATCCGCCACCACACCCAGGCGGAGGAGGTCGACGAGCAGTCCTTCTTCCACGGCCGGGAATCGGGCGGGACCGTGGTGTCGACGGCCCTCCGGCTCATGGCGCGCATCGCGCGGGAACGGTATGCCTCGGGCCTCTGGAACATCTACGGCGCCCAGGCCTCGGACGGGGACAACTGGCAGGAGGACTCCTCGGTGTGCCAGGACCTGATGGAAAAGGAGATCCTGCCCCTGGTCCAGCACTTCGCCTACGTGGAGATCACGGAGGGACGCCCCCAGAACCTGTGGCAGGAGTATGCGGAGGTCCACCGGACCCACCCGGAGACCTTCGCCCTCCGCCGGGTCACGCAGCCCTCGGAGATCTACCCGGTCTTCCACGAGCTCTTCCGGAGGCGTCCGTGACCGGGTCCCCCCTGCCCTCCGGCTCCGAATGGACCTTCGAGGCGATCGCCGCCCACGACGCGGCCATCGCGGAGCTGGCCGACGCCCACGGCCTGGAACGGTATCCCCACCGCCTGGAGATCATCACCTCCGAGCAGATGATGGACGCCTACGCCAGCGCGGGCATGCCCGTGAACTACCACCACTGGTCCTTCGGCAAGCACTTCCTGGCCACCGAGGGCCGCTACCGCCGGGGCCGCATGGGGCTGGCCTACGAGATCGTCATCAACTCCGACCCCTGCATCGCCTACCTCATGGAGGAGAACAGCCTGCCGATGCAGGCCCTGGTCGTCGCCCACGCGGCCTACGGCCACAACTCCTTCTTCAAGGGCAACCTCCTCTTCCGGCAGTGGACGAGCCCCGACACGATCCTCGACTACCTGGTCTTCGCCCGGAACTACCTGGCCTCGTGCGAGGAACGGCACGGCGTGGAGGCCGTGGAAGCCATCCTGGACGCCTGCCACGCCCTCATGAACTTCGGCGTGGACCGGTTCCGCCGCGCCCCCCGGCCCAGCCTCGCGCGGGAGATCCAGCGCCGGCAGGAGCGGGAGGCCCACCGCCAGAGCCAGGTCAACGAGCTCTGGCGCACCCTGCCCGCGGGCCGCGCCCGGGAGGCCCCGGGCGAGCCGGAGCGGTTCCCCGCCCAGCCCGAGGAGAACCTCCTCTACTTCATCGAGAAGCACGCGCCCCTGCTGGAGCCCTGGGAGCGCGAGGTGGTCCGCATCGTCCGCAAGATCGCCCAGTACTTCCACCCCCAGCGCCAGACGCAGGTCATGAACGAAGGCTGGGCCACCTTCTGGCACTACACCCTGCTGACCGAACTGCACGCCCAGGGGCGCATCGGGGACGGCTTCATGCTGGAGTGCCTCCATGCCCACACCAACGTGGTGATGCAGCCGCCCCACGACAGCCCGGCCTACGCCGGCATCAACCCCTACGCCCTCGGCTTCGCCCTCTGGAGCGACCTGCGCCGCATGTGCGAGGCCCCCGACGCCGAGGACCGGGCCTGGTTCCCCGAGGTGGCCGGCCAGCCCTGGGGGGAGGTCTTTCCCTTCGCCATGGCCAATTTCAAGGACGAGAGCTTCATCGCCCAGTTCCTCTCCCCCCGGCTCATGCGGGCCTTCCGGTTCTTCACCGTCCAGGACGACGACCGGGAGAGGACCCTGGCCATCGGGGCCATCCACGACGAATCCGGCTACCGGACCCTCCGGAACGCCCTGGCCGACCAGTACAACCTGGGAAGCCGGGAGCCGGACATCCAGGTCTGGAACGTGGACCGGCGGGGGGACCGGAGCCTGACCCTCCGCTATACCAGCCGGAACCGCCGGGACCTGGGCGGGGACTGGCAGGCCGTCCTCGCCCACGCCGCCTTCCTCTGGGGCTTCACCGTGCGCCTGGAGGAGGCGACGGCGGGCGGCGAGGTCCGCTTCCTGGGCGAGCACGTGCCCGCGCCGAGGCGCTGACCCCGGTCCCCCGCCTCCCCTCCGTGGCCTCGCGCCGGACGGCCCCGGCTCAGGTCAGGGCGAGCCGCCTCACCTGAAGCTTGGCGGCCTTCCAGGCCTGCCACGCTTCGGCCACCTCGTCCCGGTGCTGGGCCATGGAGGCCCGCCACTCGGCCTTCCGGGCACGCCAGGCCTCCCGCTTTACGGCGGACCGGTCGGCCTTGCGGGCCTCCCAGCCCTCCACCTGGGCCTGCATGCGGGCCAGGGCGGCATCCAGGGCGGCGCGGGCGGCGACCAGGCGGCGGTTCAGTTCCTCCCGGGCGGGGTGGGCGGGGGCGCGGTCCAGGCGCTTCAGGAGCTTCTTCTCCTCCATGGCCAGGCGGGCCCGGCGGATGGCGGCGTCCGGCACCCGGCGCAGGTTCCGGGCCAGGCCCACGCAGGCGAGGGTGAAGATGAGCCACTTGGTGGGGTCGAACTGCCACCAGCGCACCCCGTTGCGGTAGTCCCACTGGAAGAGGTGGTGGTAGTTGTGGTAGCCCTCGCCGTAGGTCAGGGGCGCCAGGAAGGCGTTGTCCCGGGCGGTGTTGGCGTCGGTGTAGGGGCGGGTCCCGAAGAAGTGGGCCGCGGAGTTGATGAAGAAGGTGGTGTGGTGGGTGACGACGATGCGGAGGAGGACGCCGATGACCAGGTGGCCCCACACGTCCCGCAGGAGGAGCCCCACCGCCAGCGGCAGGGCCGCCACGGCGGCGCCGATGAGGAAGTAGTAGCGATGCTGCCAGCGAACGAGGGGGTCCTTCTCCAGGTCGGCCACCCCTTCGATGGGGGTCGCCTCGGCTTCCATGACCCAGAGCCAGTGGGCGTACCAGAAGCCCCGGGTGCTGTTGTACGGGTCCTTGTCGCCGTCCACGTGGCGGTGGTGGATGCGATGGCTGCTGGCCCACTGGAGGACCGAGTTCTGGAAGGCGGCCGAACTCAGGAGGAGGAGGACCACCCGCACGGGCCAGGCGGCCTGGTACGACCGGTGGCTGAACAGGCGGTGGTAGCCCGCCGTCACCCCCAGGCCGATGCTGACCAGCATGACCCCGAACATCACCCATTCTCCCCAGTGTTCCAGCGAATGCCGGAAGTTCAGGGGCACCAGGACCAGGGCGGCGACCAGGGTGCCGACCAGGAAGGTGGTGTTCAAAAGATCCCAATGTCGCTTTTTCTGCACATGCCCCCCCTCGGCGGTGACGCCGACCCCCCATCATCGGCCAGGGGGACGCATTTCTCAAGGCGGACGCGAGGGAATGTTCATTTCCCGTTCGCAAGGTGCCTTGCAGCGAAATCATTACCCCTTTGGTTTCCGTTTTTGCGTCGCATTCTCGACCGCCTGACCAGGCGTCACGCCGGACGCCCCGCCGGGTCCTTCAATCCGCGACCGTCACCCGGTTCCGGCCGTTGGCCTTGCTGACGTAGAGGCTCTCGTCGGCGCGGCTGATGAACCAGCCGGGGCTCGTCTCCGGGGAGACCTGGGCGACGGCCAGGCCGATGCTGATGGTGACCACCTCGGCGGCCTCGGAATCCTCGTGGGGGATGGCCAGGGCTTCCACGGCCTTGCGGAACATCTCGGCGGAAAAGGCGGCCTGGTCGGGGGAGGCGCAGGGGATGATGACGGCGAACTCCTCGCCCCCGTAGCGGGCGGGCAGGTCGTCGCCGCGCCGGAAGAGCTCACGCATGACCCGCCCCACGGCCTGGAGGCAGGCGTCTCCGGCCAGGTGGCCGTAGCGGTCGTTGTACTTCTTGAAGCAGTCCACGTCGGCCAGGAGCATCGCGAGCCAGGATCCCGCCCGGCGGCCGCGGCGCACCTCCGTGTCCAGGACCTGGTCGAACATGCGGCGGTTGGCCACCCCGGTGAGGCCGTCCTGCATGGCCAGCTCCTGGAGCTTGGCGTTGGCGCGCTCGAGTTCGGCGGTGCGCTCCTCCACCCGGCGCTCCAGTTCCTGGTTGACCAGCTTGAGGGCCCGGGCCTGTTCCAGGTTCTCCGCGTAGAGGCGGGCGTTGACGAGGGTGAGGGCCGCCCGGTCGGCCAGGTTCTGCAGGGTCGCCAGGTCCTCCACGGAGTAGGCTCGGCTGCCGCCCCCCTTGGCCAGGGTGATGGTCCCGATGACCCGGCCGTCGGTGCGCATGGGCACCACGAGCAGGCTGTGCACCTTGAAGTGCTCCAGGTAGGCGTGGAAGGCGGGATCCAGGTAGTCCCGCAGCTCCTGCCAGGTGCGCTGCTCCAGGTGGATGGCCTCCGCCGTGCCCGCGACCTGGCCCGTGCCCAGGACCCGGCCCGGGCTGAGGATGCCCGCGGGGGTCGGCGTCAGGGAGCGGGCCTCGGGGAGGTAGGCGTCCCCGCCCACGTAGACCTGGTTGATCACCTCCGTGTGGAGGAGGTCGTCGTCGCCCAGGAGGTCCAGGACGCACAGGTCCCCCAGGGATACCGCCAGGTGGTGGGCGATGAGCTTCAGGGCGGCGGCGTGGTCCGGCCCCACCCCGGCGAGGGCCAGGGAGACCGCGTTCTGGGCCTCGGCCCGCTTGAGCCGGGCGGTGGCCTCCATCTCCAGGCGCTTGCGCTGGGTGATGTTGGTGGCGGTGATGAGGAGCCGGTCCACCCCGCCGATGGGGGTGCGGCGCATGTTGACCTCGAGCCACACGAGCTGCCCTCCCCGCGCGGGGCAGAGCCACTCGAAGGTCTGGGGGGCGCCATCGATGGCCTTCATGGCCCAGTCGATGGCGACCTCGCGGGTGTAGGGCCAGATGCCCAGGCTCAGGTCCCCCAGGTCCCGCTGGAGGAGCTCCTGCTGGGTGAGGCCCAGCCACTCGCAGAGCCGGCGGTTCACGTCCAGCATCGCCCCGGACTCCATGTCCTGGATCATGATGCCGTCGTTGACCGAGTCGTAGATGGCCTGGAAGCGCTGCTCGCTCAGGTACAGTTCGTCCCCGGGCCTCGGTGTCGCGCCCGTGCCGGTCATGCCTCGCTCCAGGGGAGCAATCCTCGCCGCACCGTCATCATCCCTTTCCGGGTCTTGGCCCCATGATGACCTGAAAGGGCGCTTTTTTTCAACTTTCCAGGGCCGGAACCTCCGCATTCCCGCGGCGGTGCCTGGACCTGCCGGTGATCCGGTCCATGAAGATGTAGATGACGGGGGTGGTGTAGAGGGTCAGGACCTGGCTGACCAGAAGGCCCCCGACGATGGCGATGCCCAGGGGCCGCCGCAGCTCGGCGCCGGCGCCGTGGCCCAGGGCGAGGGGCAGGCCTCCCAGGAGGGCCGCCATGGTCGTCATGGTGATGGGGCGGAAGCGCAGGAGGCAGGCCTGGAAGATCGCCTCCTCGGAGGTGAGGCCCTCCCGGCGCTCGGCCTCGATGGCGAAGTCGATCATGAGGATGGCGTTCTTCTTCACGATGCCGATCAGCAGGATGATGCCGATGAAGGCGATGAAGCTCAGCTCCGTCCCGCACACCAGGAGGGCCACGAGGGCGCCCACGCCCGCCGACGGCAGGCTGCTGATGATGGTCAGCGGGTGGACCAGGCTCTCGTAGAGCACGCCCAGCACCAGGTAGACCGCCGCGAAGGCCGCGAGGAGGAGGATGGGCTGGTTGGCCATGGAGGCCTTGAAGGCCTGGGCCGTGCCCATGAAGTTGCCCCGGATGGTGGCCGGCAGGCGGATCTGCTCCTTGGCCTTCTCGATGGCGGTCACGGCATCGCCGATGGCCACGCCCGGCGCCAGGTTGAAGGTGATGGTCACGGCCGGGAGCTGGCCCTGGTGGGCCACGGCCAGGAGCGTCGTCTGCCGGTCGAACCTGGCGAAGGCCGAGAGGGGGACCATGGCGCCCGTGGAGGACTTGACCTGGATGCGGTCCAGGGAGTCGGGGTTCTGCCAGTACTCGGGGGCCACCTCCAGGATCACGTGGTACTGGATGAGGTTCGTGTAGAGGGTGGAGACGGGGCGCTGGCCGAAGGCGTCGTAGAGGGTGTTGTCGATGGCCTGGGTGGTGACCCCGAGGCGGCTCGCCGTGGCCCGGTCCACCACAACCGAGGCCTGGAGGCCCTGGTTCTGCTGGTCGGTGTTCACGTCGGCCAGTTCCTTCAGGGTGCGCATGCGCTCGAACACCCGCGGCGCCCACTGGAAGAGCTCCCGGGAGTCGTCGCCCTGGAGGGTGTACTGGAACTGGGCGTTGCCGCCCCGTCCGCCGACGCGGATGTCCTGGACGGGCTGGAGGTAGAGGTTCGCGCCGGGGATCCGGGACAGCTTGGGGCGCAGGCGCGCGATGACCTGGTCGGCGGTGACGTCCCGTTCCTCGACGGGTTTCAGGGCCACGAAGAGGCGGCCGGTGTTGGTGGTGCCGCCGCCGCCCACGGACCCGGAGACGGCGCTCACGGCCTTGTCCTCCTGGACGATGCGGACGAACTCCCGCAGGCGCCACTTCATGGCCTGGAAGGAGATGGACTGGTCGGCCTGGATGGCGCCCATGATGCGGCCCGTGTCCTGCTGGGGGAAGAAGCCCTTGGGCACGAAGACGTACAGCCCGATGGTCGCCACGAAGGTGCCCACGGTCACCGCGAAGGTGGCGCGCTTGTGGGCGAACACCCAGGTGAGGCTCCGCCGGTAGGCGTCCAGGATGGCGTTCCACCAGCGTTCCGTGCGCTGGTAGAGCGCCCCGTGGTGGGCTTCCGCGGCGGGCCGGAGGAGGCGGGCGCACATCATTGGGGTCGTGGTCAGGGAGACCACCATGGACATGAGGATGGACACCGACAGGGTGATCGCGAATTCCCGGAAGAGCCGCCCGACGATGCCGCCCATGAGCAGGATGGGGATGAAGACGGCGCAGAGGGAGATGCTGATGGACAGGACCGTGAACCCGATCTCCCGGGCCCCCTCGAGGGCGGCGTCGAAGGGGCTCAGGCCCGCCTCCAGGTGCCGGGTGATGTTCTCGACCACCACGATGGCGTCGTCCACCACGAAGCCGGTGGCGACGGTCAGGGCCATGAGGGACAGGTTGTCCACGCTGTAGCCGAGCAGGTACATGACCCCGAAGGTCCCCACGAGGGACACGGGCACGGCGACGCTGGGGATGAGGGTGGAGCGCCAGTCCCGCAGGAACATGAACACGACCCCGATGACCAGGGCGATGGTCAGCAGGAGGGTGCGTTCCACGTCCTTCACGGAGGCGCGGATGGTCTGGGTGGCGTCCAGGACCTCCGAGAACTGGACCGCGGGCGGCAGGCTGGCCTTGAGCGAGGGCTCCAGGGCCCGCACCCGGTCCACGGTCTCGATGATGTTGGCGCCGGGCTGCCGGAAGACGGCCATGCTCACCGAAGGCTTCCCGTTGGTCACGCCGTCGTTGCGCAGGTCCTCCACGCCGTCCACCACCCGGGCCACGTCCCGGACCTGGAGGGCGGCGCCCTTGTTGAAGCTGATGACCAGGTCCTGGTAGTCCTTGGCCTTCAGGAGCTGGTCCGATGTGTCCAGGATGCTCGTGGTGTCCCCGTCGACCAGGGCCCCCTTGGGCTGGTTCACGTTGGCCTGGAGCAGGGTCCGCCGCACGTCCTCGAGGCCGACGCCCCTGGCGTGGAGGGCGTTGGGGTCGACCTCCACCCGCACCGCGGGCAGGGCGCCGCCCCACACGAACACCTGGCCCACCCCGGGCACCTGGGCCAGCTTCTGCTGGAGGACCTTGGAGGCGATGTCGTACATCTCCTCCCGGGGCACGATGTCCGAGGTGAGGCTGAAGAGCATCACGGGCGCGTCGGCCGGGTTCACCTTGCGGTACCGGGGATTGTTGGGCAGGTTGGCGGGGAGGTTGCCCCGGGCCGCGTTGATGGCGGCCTGAACGTCCCGGGCGGCGGCGTCGATATTCCGGTTCAGGTCGAACTGGAGGGTGATGCTGGTGGAGCCCAGGCTGCTGTTGGACGTCATCTCCGTGACGCCCGCGATGCGCCCGAACTGGCGCTCTAGCGGCGTGGCCACGGAGGAGGCCATGGTCTCCGGGCTGGCGCCCGGGAGGCCCGCGGAGACCTGGATGGTGGGGAACTCCACCTGGGGGAGGGGCGAGACCGGCAGGAACTTGAAGGCCAGGCTCCCCGCCAGCGCGATGGCGAGGGTGAGCAGGGAGGTGGCGACCGGCCGCCGGATGAAGGGCGCGGAAATGCTCATGGGGCTTCCGCGGGGCGGGATTCCAGCGAAGCCTCGGACCGGCGCCGGCCGAGCCGCTTCGCGGCGCGGTCGAAGGCCAGGTAGATCACGGGGGTGGTGTAGAGGGTCAGCACCTGGCTGAAGATCAGGCCGCCGATGATGGAGATGCCCAGGGGCCGCCGCAGCTCGGCGCCCACGCCCGTGCCCAGGGCGAGGGGGACCGCGCCCAGGAGAGCCGCCATGGTGGTCATCATGATGGGCCGGAACCGGAGGAGGCAGGCCTGGTAGATGGCGTCCAGGGGGCTGAGGCCCTCCTTCCGCTCGGCCTCGATGGCGAAGTCGATCATGAGGATGGCGTTCTTCTTCACGATGCCGATCAGCAGGATGATGCCGATGAGGGCGATCACGCTGAAGTCGGTGCGGCAGATCATGAGGCTCAGGAGGGCGCCCACCCCGGCCGAGGGCAGGGTGGAAAGGATGGTCACCGGATGGATGTAGCTCTCGTAGAGCACGCCCAGGAGGATGTACATCGTCGCCAGGGCGGCCAGGATCAGGAACGGCGTGTTGACGAGGGAGGCCCGGAAGGCCTGGGCGGTGCCCTTGAACTCGGCCTGGATGCTGGCGGGCAGGTCGGGCATGCCCTCGCGCACCTTCTCGATGGCCTCGACGGCGTCGCCGATGGAGGCGCCCCGGGCGAGGTTGAAGGAGATGGTGGCCGCCGGGAACTGGCCCTGGTGGTTGATGGCCAGGGGGGCGTAGGCGTTCTCGATCCGCGTGATGGCCGTGATGGGCACGGGGGCCCCGGTGGTGGACTTCAGGTAGATGTTATCCAGGGCCCGGGGGCCCTCCCGGAAGGCCGGCATGGCCTCGAGCACGACGCGGGTCTGGTTCAGCTCGGTGAAGATGGTGGAGATCTGGCGCTGCCCGAAGGCGTCGTAGAGGGCGTCGTCGATCATCTTGGGGGTGATGCCCAGGCGGGCCGCGGAGGTCCGGTCGATGACCAGGCGGGTCTGGAGGCCGCTGCCCTGGAGGTCGCTGGCCACGTCCCGGAGGATGGGCACCTTCTGGAGCTCCTCCACGAACCGGGGCACCCAGGTGGCGAGGACCTTGGGATCCGGATCCTCCATGGAGTACTGGTACTGGGTCCGGCTGACCCGGTCCTCCACGGTGAGGTCCTGCACGGGCTGCATGTAGAGCTTGATGTCGCCCACCTCCTCCACCTTCGGCTTGAGGCGGCGGATCACGTCGCTGGCGCTCAGCCCGCGCTCGTCCAGGGGCTTCAGGTTGATCTGGATGCGCCCGCTGTTGAGGGTCGTGTTCGTGCCGTCGACGCCGATGAAGCTGGAGAGGCTCTCCACGGCCGGATCCTCCAGGATCACGTTGGCCAGGGCCTGCTGGCGCTTGGCCATGGCCGAGAAGGAAACGGACTGGGGGGCCTCGGAGATGCCCAGGATCACGCCGGTGTCCTGGACGGGGAAGAACCCCTTGGGGATCCAGGCGTAGAGGAGGACGGTGACGCCCAGGGTGCCCGCGGCCACCCAGAGGGTCGCCTTCTGGTGCTTCAGCACCCAGGTGAGGGTCCTGCCGTAGTCGTCAATGACGCGCTTGAACACCCGCTCCGAGGCCATGTAGAAGCGCCCCTGCTGGTGCTCGGGCTTGTGCTTCAGGAGGCGGGCGCAGAGCATGGGGGTCAGCGTCAGGGACACCACGGCCGAGACGATGATGGTCACGGCCAGGGTGACGGCGAACTCCCGGAAGAGCCGGCCCACGATGTCGCCCATGAAGAGGAGGGGGATCAGCACGGCGATGAGGGAGACCGTCAGGCTGACGATCGTGAAGCCGATCTGCTCCGAGCCCTTGAGGGCCGCCTCCATGGGCGGCATGCCCTCCTCGATGAACCGCATGATGTTCTCGATCATGACGATGGCGTCGTCCACCACGAAGCCGGTGGAGATCGTCAGGGCCATGAGCGTCAGGTTGTTGAGGCTGTAGCCCAGCAGGTACATCACCCCGAAGGTGCCCACCAGCGACAGCGGCACGGCGAAGCTCGGGATGATCGTGGCCGCGAAGGTGCGCAGGAACAGGAAGATCACCATGATCACCAGGGCGATGGTGAGCAGGAGCTCGAACTCCACGTCCTCGACGGAGGCCCGGATGGTCGTGGTGCGGTCCGTGAGGATCTGCAGCTTGACCCCGGCCGGAATGGAGGCCTGGAGGGTGGGCAGAAGGGTCTTGATGCGGTCGACGACGGCGATGATGTTGGCGCCGGGCTGGCGCTGGATGTTCAGGATGACGGCCGGGGTCCGGTTCATCCACGCGGCCAGCTTCACGTTCTCCGTGTCGTCGATGACGTTGGCCACGTCCTGGAGGGTGATGGGGTTGCCGTTCTTGTAGGCGATGATCAGGGGCCGGTACTGGCCGGAGTTCATCAGCTGGTCGTTGGCGCCGATGGCGTACGACTGCATCTTGCCGTCGAAGGCGCCCTTGGCCTGGTTCACGTTGGCCGCGCCCACGGCGGAGCGCAGGTCGGCCAGGGTGAGCCCGTACGAGGCCAGGGCGGCGGGGTTGGCCTGGACGCGCACCGCGGGCTTCTGGCCGCCGGAGATGCTCACGAGGCCCACCCCCGGCAGCTGGCTGATCTTCTGGGCCAGGCGGGTGTCGGCGTACTCCTCCACCTTGGGCAGGGCGAGGGTGTCCGAGGAGAGCGCCAGGGTGAGGATGGGCGCGTCGGCCGGGTTCGTCTTGCTGTAGATGGGCGGATTGGGCAGGTCGGAGGGGAGGTACGTGCCCGCCGCGTTCACGGCGGCCTGCACCTGCTGCTCGGCCACGTCGATGTTCAGGTCCAGCGCGAACTGGAGGGTGATGAGGGAGCTGCCCTCCGAACTGCTGGAGGTCATCTGGTTCAGGCCGGGAAGCTGGCCGAACTGGCGCTCCAGGGGCGCCGTGATGGCGGTGGCCACCACGTCGGGGCTGGCCCCGGGGTAGAAGGTCTGCACCTGGATGGTGGGATAGTCCACCTGGGGCAGGGCCGAGACGGGGAGCTGCAGGAAGGCCACGAAGCCCACCAGCAGGATCCCCAGCATGATCAGGGAGGTGGCGATGGGCCGGAGGATGAACGGCCGGGATGGATTCATGGGGCGGCCTTGCGCTCACCGGCGGCCGGCTTGGGACCCGGGACGTCCTCGGCGACCTTGCTGCCTGGGCGGAGCTTGTCCAGGCCGCTGATCACCACCTTCTCGCCGGGGGCCACGCCCTTCTTCAGGGCCGTGACGTCCCCTTCGGTGAACAGGGGCTCGACGACGCGCATGTCCACGGTCGAATCGGGCTTCACGACGTAGACGTAGGTCCCGGCCGGGCTGCGCTGGAGGGCGGCGGCGGGCACCATCAGGGCGTCCTTGAGGGTGTCGACCAGGAGCCGGGCGTTCACGAACTGGTTGGGGAAGAGGGTCCCCGCCCCGTTGTCGAACTGGGCCTTGAGGCGCACCGTGCCGGTGGCGCTGTCCACCTGGTTGTCCACGGCCAGGAGGCGGCCCTCGGCCAGGCGGGTGTCCATGTCCCGGTCAAAGACGGCGACCGCGGGCATCTTGCCGCCGCCGCTGCTCTTCAGGACGCTCTGGATGGCGTCGGCCGGCACCGTGAAGACCACGTTGATGGGGGAGACCGGGGTGACGGTCACCAGGCCGGTGGTGTCGCTGGCGCGGACCACGTTGCCCGTGTCCACCAGCTTGAGGCCCACCTTGCCGGCCACGGGGGAGGTGATGCGGCTGTAGGTCAGGTTCAGGCGGGCGCTTTCCACGGAGCCCAGGTCGCTCTTCACGGCGGCCTCGTACTGATCGACGAGTGCCGTCTGGGTGTCCAGCTGCTGCTGGCTCACGATCTTCTGGTTGAAGAGGGTGCGGACCCGGGCCAGGTCCATGCGGGCGTTCTTCAGGGCCGCCTGGTCCTTGGCCATCTGGCCCTCGGCCTGCAGGAGGGCCACCTGGAAGGGCCGGGGATCGATCTGCGCGAGCAGCTCGCCCGCCTTCACCATCTGCCCTTCCCGGAAAAAGATCTTCATGATCTGCCCATCGACCCGGGTCTTGATGACCACGTTGTCCGTGGGCACGACTGTCCCCAGCCCGCTCAGGTTCACGGGCATGGCGCCGGTCTTCACGGTGGCGGTACTGACGGGGACCGCGCGGGGGGGCGGAGCGGGCTTCTTGCCGCCGAAGCCCAGGCGGACGATGGCAATCAGGACACCCGCGGCGACCGCGGCCCCGATGGCCCAGACCCACCAGGGCCTCGAAGCGGCCGCCGGAACGGCGGCAGGTTGGTAGGTGGTGTCGTTGGCGTCCATGGGTACCCTGGGCATGAATGATGGACCGGCGGGCATCATCCCACCGGACCGGGCGGCCGGATCAAACCTCGTGTGTAGAGGTATTTTAGCAACTTCCCATGGAAAGGGGGCCCTAAACCACGGCAGGCGCTCCGGAGAGCCGTCCACACCTAATGGACGGCGCGGGGCCCGGTTTTGTTGAGCCCCTCCGTCCGGTTTGTGTCCAAGTGCACACAGCAGGCTGGTTGCCCAGCCGGAATCCCGTCCGTCCCTTTAGCGGTCGCCCATGCAGATGCCCAGGTCCCGGGCGGTCTGGACGGTGTCCCCGTCCAGAGGCACGGCCTTCATGCGGCCGGCGACCTCCTCCAGGGGCACATAGCGGACGCCGTCGATGGCCAGGGCCACCATGACGCCGGTCTCCCCCTGTTCCAGGCCGCGCACCGCCGCCGCGCCGAAGCGCAGGGCCGCCAGGCGGTCGAAGGCCGTGGGGCTGCCGCCCCGCAGGAGGTGGCCCAGCACGACGACCCGGGCGTCCTTGTTGGTGCGCTCCTGGAGGGCCTGGGCCACCTGCTCCCCGATGCCCCCGAGGCGCTCGGCGTGGCCCGTCTCCGCCGGCGCGGCCAGGATGCGCGCCCCGTCCTTGGGGGTGGCGCCCTCGGCCACCATGACGATCGTGTACTGCTGGTTGTTGGCGTCCCGGGTCCGGATCTTCTCGACGACGCGCTCCAGGTCGAAGGGGATCTCGGGGATGAGGATGGCGTGGGCCCGGCCGGCGATCCCCGCGTGCAGGGCGATCCAGCCCGCGTAGCGGCCCATCACCTCCACGACCATCACCCGCTGGTGGCTCTCGGCGGTGCTGTGGAGCCGGTCCAGGCATTCCGTGGCGAAGGCCACGGCCGTGTCGAAGCCGAACGTGGTGAAGGTCTTGTCCAGGTCGTTGTCGATGGTCTTGGGGACCCCGACCACCCGGAGGCCGCGCTCGGCCAGGGCGTTGGCGATGGTGAGGCTGCCGTCGCCGCCCACCGAGATGAGGGCGTCCAGTTCGCGCTTGGCGAAGAATTCAAGGATCTCCCCGGTGCGGTCCACCTCCTTGACGGTGCCGTCGGGCATCTTCAGGGGGAAGTGGAGGGGGTTGCCCTTGTTGGTGGTGCCCAGGATGGTCCCCCCCAGGTGCGTGATCCCCCGGATCCGGTCCCGGGTGAGCCGCATGAAGCCGCCGTCGGCGTAGCGTTCGGGGAAGAAGATGCCGTTGAAGCCCTCCCGGATGCCGTAGACCTCCCAGCCCCGGTCCATGCCGGCGAGGGTGGCGGCCCGGATCACGGCGTTCAGGCCGGGGGCGTCGCCTCCGCCGGTGCTGATGGCGATGCGTCGGATCTTGTTCTTCATGGTCGGCTCTCGCGGGGTGTGGGGTCCGTGGCCACATTGTGGCACCATCCTTCCTTGGAGGTGAGGAACCATGGCCGGCGCCTACGCGAATTTCACCCACATGACGGACTACATGGGATTGGAAGGCCTCCTCACCGAAGAGGAGCGGATGGTCCGGGAGACCGCCCGGGAGTTCGTGAACCGGGAGGTGCTGCCCATCATCGAGGGCCACGCCCAGGCCATGACCTTCCCCGCCCACCTGATCCCCGCCATGGGCGAGCTGGGCTTCTTCGGGCCCACCCTCCCGGAGCGCTACGGCTGCGCGGGCCTTTCCCAGACCGCCTACGGGCTCCTCATGTACGAGCTGGAGCGGGGCGATTCGGGGCTGCGCTCCTTCGCCTCCGTCCAGGGCTCCCTGGTCATGTGGCCCATCCACGCCTACGGCAGCGAGGCCCAGAAGGCCCACTGGCTCCCCCTCCTCGCCTCCGGGGCGAAGGTCGGCTGCTTCGGCCTCACCGAACCCGACTTCGGCTCCAACCCGGGCGGCATGCTGACCCGCGCCGAGCGCCTCGGGGGCGGGAAGTGGCGCCTGAACGGCACCAAGATGTGGATCACCAACGGGACCGTGGCCGACCTGGCCATCGTCTGGGCGAAGACGGACGGCGGCATCCGCGGCTTCCTCGTGGAGAAGGGCGCGCCGGGCTTCAGCGCCCCCGAGACCCACGGCAAGTGGAGCCTCCGGGCCTCCGTCACCTCCGAGCTCGTCCTGGAGGACGTGGTGGTGGATGAGGAGACGAGCCTCCTGCCCGGCGCCAAGGGCCTGAAGGCCCCGCTCTCCTGCCTCACCCAGGCCCGCTATGGCATCGCCTGGGGGGCCCTGGGGGCCGCCGACGCCTGCTACCAGTGCGCCCTGGACTACGCCCAGAGCCGGGTCCAGTTCGACCGGCCCATCGCCTCTTACCAGCTCCAGCAGGAGAAGCTGGCCTGGATGGTCACCGAGCTGACCAAGGGGCAGCTACTCGCCCTGCAGCTGGGCCGCCTCAAGGGGGCCGACGCCAGCACCCCCGCCCAGGTCTCCATGGCCAAGATGAACAACGTCAACGTGGCGCTGGAGATCTGCCGCAAGGCCCGGACCATCCTCGGGGCCAACGGCATCCTCGACGAGTACCCCGTCATGCGCCACATGGCCAACCTGGAGAGCGTCTACACCTACGAGGGCACCCACGACATGCACACCCTCATCGTGGGCGAGCAGGTCACGGGCATCCCCGCCTACCGCTGACATAAGGGGGCGGGGGCGGCATCCAAGCTCCATGCGCTTCCCGGCCCTGCTCCCCCTGCTCCTGGCCCTCCTGTCCCCCGCCCGCGCGGAGCCGCCCAAGCGGGAGGCGGCGGTGGTGGCGGGGTACGTGGACGGCGTCAGCCACGATCCGGGGGAGGCCCTGGCCCTGCGGGCCCACGCCCTGCACGGCGCCTTCGCCTGGGACGTCTTCCGCGTCGGGGCCGACGAACGCCCCCTCGCGCTCCAGGCCGACGTCCCGGCCGAACCCCGGTTCATCCCCCCCGAGGGCTTCCGCACGGGGGCGGGCTGGCCCGTGACCTGCACGATCCCCCTGTCCCGGGACTGGCCGTCGGGCCTGTACGCGGTGAAGCTGGCCGACCCCCGGGCCCGCAGCGCCTTCTACGTGCCCTTCGTGCTGCGCGGCCCCCCGGGCCCGCCCGTGGTGGTCATGGCCAACACCTTCACCTGGCAGGCCTACAACCCCTGGGGCGGGGGGTCCTTCTACAAGGGCGAGGAGCCCCGGGAACCGGAGGCGGGCTTCGAGACCCTGGTCAGCCTGGCCCGGCCGGACCTGGCGGCCTCCACCGACAGCCCCAAGGGCCACACGGGCTACGCCGAGAAGCCCATCCACCGGTTCCTGCAGGCGCGGCGGATCCCCTACCGCCAGATCGCCGACCAGGACCTGCACGGGGACCCCGCGGCCCTGGCGGCCTGCAAGGCCTTCGTGATCACCACCCACGCCGAGTACTGGAGCCGGGAGATGGTGGACCGCCTCGAGGCCTTCCTGGCCGCCGGCGGCAGCGTCCTGAACCTGTCGGGCAACGTCCTCTGGTGGAAGGTGACGCTGCGTGGCGACCAGCTGGAGTGCCGCAAGGACCGGGGCCTGCATGCGCAAACCGGCGAACGGGGCGGCCTCTGGAAGGAGCTGGGGGTCCCCAGCCGGCCCCTCCTGGGCGTCCAGTCCGATCCCCGGGGCCTCCACACCTACGCGCCCTTCCGCGTCCTCGCGCCCGGCCACTGGCTGCTGGCCCGGAGGGGCCTGACCCGGGGCGCCCTCCTGGCGGCCCACGGGGAGAACCGGGGGGGCGGGTCGGGCGGGGAGACCGACAAGGCCGGCCCCGGCACGCCCCCGGGGGCCGTCCTCCTGGCCCATGGCCTGAACCCCGGCGACGGGGGCGGGGACATCGTGTTCTTCGAGACGCCGGCGGGGGGCGCGGTCCTCTCCGCGGGGTCCATCAGCGTCGCCGGCTGCCTGGAAACCGACGCCACCCTGGCGGACATGGTGGACCGTTTCCTGGTTCGCTACGCCGGCGTGACCCCCCGCCCTTCCGCTTATCGGCCCATTCGATCTCCGGATGCCGCCCCGTTCCATTGACAGGAGGCCCCTCCGATCGGATAGTTGCCTCATGAGGATGTTCTACGCCTTTACCTGCGCCGCCGGCCGATTCTATTTCGGCTTCGGCGGTGGACTGGGCAAGGCCGGAGCCTAAGGAAGAACGCGCTCACCCCTTCACCCCGTCCGCCGTTACCGGCGGGCGGGGTCTTCCTCATCCATCCGGCGACGGCGGCATTCCCCACCTGGAGTACCGCATGCACCCGAACCCCGACACCCTGGGCGCCGCCCGGACCCTCATCGACGAGACGGACCGCGAGATCATCCGCCTCCTGGCCCGCCGTTTCGACGCCGTCCGCTCCGTGGCCCAGGCCAAGGCCACCGACGGGGACCGCCCCATCCTGGACAACGACCGGGAGCGGGGGGTCCTCGCCGCCTGGCTCCGCGACGCGGAGGCCCTGGGGCTGTCCGCGCCCTTCACGCGCCGGGTCCTCAAGGAGATCCTCAGCCACTCCCGCCGCCTCCAGGAGCCGCTGGTGGAGGGCAGCCCCGCCAGCGCCCGCCGCATCACCGTGGGCTACCAGGGCGTCCCGGGCTCCCACAGCTCCCTGGCCGCGGCCCACCTCCTGGCCACCCGCAGCGTCCGGGGCGCCGACCTCCGGGGCTACGCCCTCTTCCAGGACGTGGTGGAGGCCCTCCAGGCCGGGACCCTGGACTACGCCTTCCTGCCCATCGAGAACAGCATCGGCGGGGCCATCGCCGACGTGAACCGCCTCCTCATCGACAACACCCTGCACATCGTCGACGAGGAGGTGTGGGAGGTGGACCAGGTGCTGGCGGGCCTTCCCGGCGCCGCGCTGGACCAGGTGCGCACCGTCCGCAGCCACCCCGCGGCCCTCGTGCAGTGCGAGGGCTACCTGCGGGGCCTGGAGGAGGTGGTGCGCCAGCCCTGGTTCGACACCGCGGGCGCGGCCGAGTCCCTCCTGGAGGACCGGGACCCCGCCATCGCGGCCATCTGCTCCGAGGAGGCCGCCCGGGCCCGGGGCCTGGACGTCCTGGCGACGGGCATCGCGGACCAGGAGCGCAACGAGACCCGCTTCCTCCTCATCGCCCGGGAACCGGAGGGCCCCGATCCCCGGGTGCCCGCCAAGACCTCCCTCGTCTTCCGGCTCAACCACCACGAGGGCACCCTGGCCAGGGCCCTCGGCATCCTTTCCGCCGCGGGGGCCAACCTCACCCGCATCGAGAGCCGCCCCCTGCCGGCCACGCCCTGGGAGTACCTGTTCTTCGTGGACGTGGAGGGCAACCAGGCCTCGCCCCACCTGGCCCGGGCCCTGAAGGAGCTGCGGAGCGCCTGCAACCACCTGCGCGTCCTCGGGAGCTACCCCCACCGGGCCCGGGGCGCCGAGCCCGCGATGGAGCAGGTCCCCGCGGTCCTGGAGCCGCCCGCGCCCCTCTCCTGCGCCGTGGAGCCCGAGCCCGCGCCGCCGCGCCCGGGCCGGGTCCGGGTGAACGTCGGTCCCATCCAGGTCGGCGAAGGCGCCTTCGTGCTGATGGCCGGCCCCTGCGCCGTGGAGAGCCGCGACCAGATCCTGGAGGGGGCCCGCATGGTCCGGGCCGCCGGGGCCGCCATCCTCCGGGGCGGCGCCTTCAAGCCCCGCACCTCCCCCTATGCCTTCCAGGGCCTCGGCCTCGAGGGGGTGGCCCTGCTCAAGGAGGCCGGGCGGGAGACGGGCATGCCCACCGTCACCGAGATCCTCACCCAGGAGGACATCCCCGACGTGGCCCCCCATGTGGACATGCTCCAGGTCGGCGCCCGCAACATGCACAACTTCGCCCTGCTCAAGGAGCTGGGTCGCCTGGACAAGCCCATCCTCCTCAAGCGGGGCATGAGCGCCACCCTGAAGGAGTTCCTCCTGGCCGCCGAGTACATCCTCGCCGGGGGCAACCAGCGGGTGATCCTCTGCGAGCGGGGCATCCGCACCTTCGAGACCGCGACCCGCGCCACGCTGGACCTGAGCGCCGTGCCCGTCCTCAAGCGGATGACGCACCTGCCGGTGATCGTGGACCCCAGCCACGCCGCCGGGGAACGCGAGCTCGTGGTGCCCCTGGCCCTGGCCGCCGCCGCCGCGGGGGCCGACGGCCTCATCGTGGAGGCGCACCCCTGGCCGGAGACGGCCCTGTGCGACAAGGCCCAGGCCCTCACCCGGGAGGACATGGCGGCCCTGGCCGCGGGCCTGCGGCCCATCCTCGCGTCCCAGGGGAGGGCGTGGTGAAGCTCAACGCGCGCGCGGCCGGCGCCGGCCTCTCCCCCACCATGGCGGCCGCGGCCCGGCCCAGCCGCCATCCCGACCCCATCGACCTCACCGTGGGCGAGCCCGAGGGCCCGCCCCCGCCGGAGGTGCGCGAGGCCGCGGCCCGGGCCGCCCTGGAGGGACGCGCCCGCTACGGCCCCGTCCAGGGCCTGCCCCGGCTGCGGGAGCTCCTCGCCCGCGACCTGTCGGCCCGGGACGGGGTGGCGCGGGACCCGGACGACGTGCTCGTCACCGCCGGCGGCAAGCCCGCGATCCTGGACGCCCTGCGCTGCGTCCTGGAGCCCGGGGACGAGGTCCTCATCCCCCTCCCCGCCTGGCCCACCTTCCGGGACCAGGTGGCGTGGGCGGGGGGGATCCCGGTGGCCGTGGGCCCGGACCCCGGGCTCCTGCCCGCCCCGGGCGCCCTCGCCGCGGCGGCCACGCCGCGCACCCGGGCGGTGATCCTCAATCAGCCCTGCAACCCCACCGGCCGGGTCTGGGACGCCCCCCGCCTCGCGGAGCTGGCCACCCTGGCCCGGGACCGGGATCTCCTCGTCATCGCCGACCAGGTCTACGGCACCCTCACCCTGGACGGTCCCGAACGGCCCCTCCTGCGGGCCCACCCGGAGCTGGCGGACCGCACCCTCGTCGTGGAGAGCTTCTCCAAGCGCTTCGCCATGACCGGGTACCGCCTGGGCTGCGCCGCGGGCCCCCGCGCCCTGGTGC
Source organism: Mesoterricola sediminis (assembly GCF_030295425.1). Classification (NCBI taxonomy): domain Bacteria; kingdom Pseudomonadati; phylum Acidobacteriota; class Holophagae; order Holophagales; family Holophagaceae; genus Mesoterricola; species Mesoterricola sediminis. The sequence continues at coordinate 3,601,691 of NZ_AP027081.1, forward strand.
GGGCCATGACGGCCCTGGCCTCCACCAGCGTCACCCACGCCTCCATGCTCGCCCAGCATGCGGGCATCGCCGCCCTGGCGCTGGACGGGACCTGGGAGGCCGCCGTGCGCGACGGCCTCCGCCTCCGCCGCGACCGCTTCCAGGCGGGCCTGGCGGCCCTGCCCGGCCTCACCTGCCAGCGGCCGGAGGGCGCCCTCTACCTCTTTCCCGGGGTCGGCGCCTGGATGGCCGACCATGGGGTGGCCACGGACGGAGAGCTGGCCGATCGTCTGCGGGACGCCGCCGGCGTGAAGGTCCTGCCCGGCACCCCCTTCGGAGCCCCCGGCCACCTGCGGATCTCCCTGGCGGCCCCCCTCCCGGACCTGGACCGGGCCCTGGCCCGCCTCACGGACTTCTTCAGGAATGCGCCCGCCGGCTGAACCCGGCGCCCCTTCGCGTCATCGAAGCTCCGCGGAGGTGGAGCATGGAGGACCGCGACGGGCAGAGCGTCTCCCTGTGGATGGAGGGGCCGGCCCCGGCCCCGCCCGTCCTGGCGGCGGACCTGGACACGGATGTGTGCGTGATCGGCGCCGGGATCGCCGGCCTGACGACGGCCTACCAGCTGGGCCGCGCGGGCCGGGCGGTCACGGTCCTGGACGAGGGCCTCCCCGGCCGGCGCCAGACCTGGCGCACGACGGCCCACCTCGCCAGCGCCGTGGACGATCGTTTCGTGGAGCTCGAGCGGCTCCACGGCGCCGAGGGGGCCCGCCTCGCGGCGGACAGCCACGCCTCCGCCATCGACCACATCGGCCGGATCGTGGTCCAGGAGCGCATCCCCTGCGGGTTCAGGCGGCTCCCCGGCTACCTGTTCCTGGCGCCCGGGGGCCCGCCGGACCTCCTGGACCAGGAACTGGTGGCGGCCCGGCGCGCCGGGCTGGAGGTGGACAAGGTGCCCCGCCTCCCCATGGCCGGCTTCGACCCGGGCGCCTGCCTCCGCTTCGCCCGCCAGGGCCAGCTGGACCCCGTCGCCTACATGGCCGGCCTCGCCGCCGGCATCCTCCGGGATGGCGGCCACCTCTGGTCCGGCGCCCACGTCATCGCGGTGGAGGGGGGCGACCCCGCCCGGGTGCGCACGGCCACCGGCCCCACGGTGACGGCCCGGGCCGTCGTGGTGGCCACCAACACCCCCATCAACGACCGGTACGCCATCCACACCAAGCAGGCCCCCTACCGCACCTACGCCATCAGCGCCCGGATCCCCCCCGGCGCCCTGGAGGCCGCCCTGTACTGGGACACGGGGGACCCGTACCACTACGTTCGCCTGCGAGGCGACGGCACCGGCGAGGATGTGCTCATCGTGGGCGGGGAGGATCACAAGACGGGCCAGCAGGGCGACGGGACCGGCCCCTACGACCGCCTGGAGGCCTGGGCCCGGGTGCGTTTCCCCACCCTCGGCCCCGTGGACCACCGCTGGTCCGGCCAGGTGCTGGAGCCCGTGGACGGCCTGGCGTACATCGGCCGCAACCCCCTGGACGCCCCCAACGTGTACATCGCCACGGGGGATTCCGGCATGGGGATGACCCACGGCACCATCGCCGGCCTCCTCATCACCGACCTCATCGTGGGCCTGCCCAACCCCTGGGCCCCCCTGTACGATCCCGCCCGCAAGACCCTGCGGGCGGCCTCCGTCTTCACCCGGGAGAACGCCAACGCGGCCCTCCAGTTCGCGGCCTGGGTCACCCCGGGGGAGGTGCCCGGCGAGGAGGTCATCCCCCCCGGCGAGGGCGCCGTCGTCCGCCGGGGCCTGTCCAAGGTGGCCGTGTACCGGGACCCGGAGGGAAGCGCCCATGCATGCTCAGCCGTCTGCCCCCACCTGGGGGGGATCGTCGCCTGGAATCCGGGCGAGCACACCTGGGACTGCCCCTGCCACGGGTCCCGCTTCAGCGCCCTGGGCGAGGTTCTCAACGGCCCCGCCCTCTCGGGCCTGGCCCCCGCCCCGCTCCGGTAGAATGGGGGGATGGCCTGTCGTCCCTGGTTCCTTCTCTTCCTTGCCGTCACCGCCTGGGGCCAGGACCCCATCGCCCGGTTCCCCCAGCTGCCGCCCGGCACCGCCTCCATCACGGTGATGGACCGCCAGGGGCGGTTCGTGGGGCGGATCCAGCCCAGCCGGCGAACGTGGGTCACCCTGGACCGCATCCCCGCCTTCCTGCGCCAGGCCCTCCTGGCCGTGGAGGACGCCCGGTTCTACGAGCACGGCGGCATCGACCTGAAGGGCATCGCCCGCGCCCTGGTGCGGGACGTCACCCACGGGCGCATGGCCGAGGGCGGCTCCACCATCACCCAGCAGCTCATCAAGAACCGCTTCCTCTCCAACGAGCGGACCCTGGACCGCAAGCTCCAGGAAGCGCGCATGGCCATGGACTTCGAGAAGAAGTACTCCAAGGACCAGATCCTGGAGATGTACTTCAACGAGATCTACTTCGGGAACGGCGCCTGGGGCCTCGCCCAGGCGGCCCGCCTCTACTTCGACAAGAACCCCGAGGCCCTCACGGAGGCGGAGTGCCTCCTCCTGGCCGGCGTCCCCAAGAACCCCGGCCGCTACAACCCCCTGGGGAAGCCCGCGGACGTGGCCCTGCGCCGGGACGTGGTCCTGAAGCGCCTGGAGGAGCTGGGCTACGTCTCCGCCGCCCGGAAGCAGGACTTCTGGCGGCATCCGGCCGCCGTGCAGCCCCTGCCCCAGGCGCCCTCGTACCTGGCCCAGGTGCGCGCCCAGTTGGCGACCGAGCTGGGGGAGGACGCCGTCGAACGGGGAGGCCTGGAGGTCTTCGCGGCCCTGGACCTGGAACTTCAGAAGGCGGCGGAACGAACGCTCCGGGAGGGGGTGAAGCGCCTTTCCCCCGACCTCCAGGGCGCCCTGGTGGCCCTGGATCCCCTCACGGGGGACGTCCTCGCCGCGGTGGGGGACGCCGAGGGCCAGGCCCGGTCCCTCAACCGGGCCTTCACCTCCCGGCGCCAGCCCGGCTCCGCCATCAAGCCCCTGCTCTACGCCACCGCCGTGGACCAGGGCCTCACCGCGACCAGCCGCTGGAACGACGACCCCGTCGCCTATCCGGGCGCCGGGGGCCGCCCCTGGAAGCCCCGGAACTTCGCCGGCGAGCACCTGGAGGACCCCACCCTCGCCGAGGCCCTCGCCCACTCCAGCAACGTCGTGGCCGTGAAGGTCCTGGACCGGGTGGGCCTCCCCGCCTTCGTGGAAGCGGCCGGACGAATGGGCCTGCCCCTCCGGGCCGCCAACGGGCTGTCCCTGGCCCTGGGCACCAGCGAGGTGACCCTCAAGGACCTGGTGCAGGCCTACACGCCCCTGGCCAACCCCGGCAACCTGGCCCAGGCCCGCACGATCCTCCGCACCCATGACCTGCGGACCGGGGCCTGGGTGGAGCACGCGCCCTCGGTCCAGGCGGTGTTCAACCCGGCCGCCTGCTTTGTCACCGCCTGGATGATGCAGGACGTCCTCCTGCACGGCACCGCCAAGGCCCTGCGCACCTTCGCCCAGGAACACCCCTGCGCCGGCAAGACCGGCACCACCGAGGACCAGCAGGACGCCTGGTTCGTGGGCTTCACCCCCCACCTGGCCGCCGGCGTGTGGGTGGGCTTCGACCGGCCCCGCCCGGGTGGCCGGGGCTTCACCGGCGGCGCCGTGGCGGCCCCCATCTGGGAGCGCTTCATGAGGAAGGCCGTGGGCCACGCCGAGCCCGAGCCCTTCCAGGCCCCTGAAGGGGCCGTCCAGGTGACCGTGGATCCCGCCAGCGGCCAGGTGGCCACCGACGCCTGCCCCGCCACCGCCGAGGCCTGGTTCGTGGCCGGCACCGAGCCCCAGACCCCCTGCCCCCTCCATGCCCCCCAGGCGCCCGAGACCCAGCCCGTTCCCTGATCAGCCCCGGGGCCGACGCGCCTCCGCGTCCGTCCTTCCCGCCGGTGGATGCGGCGGCCAGGACGGACGCGGAGGGTGGACCCCGGTCAGCGCTTGACGGCGTCGGCCAGGAGGCCGGCCTTGTCCGTCTTTTCCCAGGGGAAGTCGCCGATGCGGCCGAAGTGGCCGTACGACGCCGTCTGGCGGTAGATGGGGCGCAGGAGGTCCAGCGACCGGATGATGCCCTTGGGGCTCAGGTCGAAGTGCTCGGCGACGAGCCGCTCGAGGACCGCGTCGTCCACCTTGCCGGTGCCGAAGGTGGTGACCATGACGCTCACGGGGCGGGCCACGCCGATGGCGTAGGCCACCTGGATCTCACAGCGGGAGGCGAGGCCGGCGGCCACGATGTTCTTGGCCACATAGCGGGCGGCATAAGCAGCCGAACGATCGACCTTGGAGGGGTCCTTGCCCGAGAAGGCGCCGCCCCCGTGGGGGGCCATGCCGCCGTAGGTGTCCACGATGATCTTCCGGCCCGTGAGGCCGCAGTCACCCTGGGGGCCGCCGATGACGAAGCGCCCGGTGGGATTCACCAGGTACTCGGTGTCCTTGAGCCACTCCGCCGGCATGACGGGCTTGATGATCTCCTCGATGACGGCCTCGCGGATCACCGCGTGCTCCAGTTCCGGAGCGTGCTGGGTGGAGAGGACGATGCTGCGGGCAGAAACGGGCCGGCCGTCCACGTAGCGGAGGGTCACCTGGCTCTTGGCGTCGGGACGGAGCCAAGGCAGGCGGCCGGACTTGCGCAGGGCGGCCTGGCGCTCCATGAGCCGGTGGGCGTAGTGGATGGCGGCGGGCATGAGGACGTCGGTCTCGTCGCAGGCGTAGCCGAACATGAGGCCCTGGTCGCCGGCGCCCTGCTCCTTGTCCAGGCCCTGGCCCTCGGAGACGCCCTGGCTGATGTCCTGGCTCTGCTTGTCGTAGCAGACCATCACGGCGCAGCCGCGGTAGTCGATGCCGTAGTCGGTGTTGTCGTAGCCGATGTCGCGGATGACGTTGCGCGCCACCTGGATGTAGTCGACGACGGCGTCGGTGGTGATCTCCCCAGCCATCACGACGAGGCCGGTGTTGCAGAGGGTCTCCGCCGCCACCCGGGAGCGGGGGTCCTGGGCCAGGACGGCGTCCAGCACCGCGTCGGAGATCTGGTCGGACACCTTGTCGGGATGCCCTTCCGACACCGACTCCGAGGTGAAGAGGAATTCATGGGACATTGCGTTTCTCCAGGGTTTCAGGTTGAGGTTCCTGCGCATGGGTCCGTGAGGTCCAGGGCACCGCAGCATCCTGCTCGGTTGCCGACCCCCCAGGGGGGGCACTCTACATGCGACTGCAATTTTCAAGCCCAGGCGGGGCCTTGTCAATGACGCCGGTGCCGGCGGCGGCCTGGAACACCCAGGCCAGGAGGACCACAAGCAGGCAGCCGATGACGTTGTACCAAAGGAACGAGATGGGGGTCAGGAAAAAGCAGGCCAGCACCGCCGCCTCGGCCACCAGTGCCGCCCAGAAGGCCGAGCCGCCACGGACCCGTTTCAGGTAGAAGGCGACGATGAAGATGCCGAGGATCGTGCCGTAGAAGAGGGAGCCCAGGAGGTTGACGGCCTCCACGAGGGACCCGAGGCGGCTGGCGTACTCGGCGAAGGCCACCGCGAAGATCCCCCAGCCCAGGGTGGCGAGGCGGGTGACGCGCACCTCCGAGGCGGGGCCGGCGCCCTTGCGGAAGCGGCGCCACAGGTCCACGAGCGTGGTGGCCCCCAGGGCGTTGATCTCCGCGGACATGCTGGACATGGAGGCGGAGAACTCGGCGGCGAGCACCAGGCCCACGACCCCCGCGGGCAGGGCGTGGAGGACGTACCAGAGGAAGATGTAGTTCACGTCGCTGGGATTGGTGCCGGGGGCCGCCTTGCGGAGCACCTCGACGCCGGCCTTGCGCACCTCCACGGCCCGGGCGTCGGCGCGGACGAGGGCCTCCCGCTCCGGCGCCGCGTCGCCCCGGCGGCGGGCCTCGGCGAAGGCCCGGGCGGCTGCCGCACGCTCGCCCGCGACCGTTTCCCACCGGGCTTCGATCTTCCGCCATTCGGAGGCCTGGGGTCCCGCCAGGGCCGCCTTCACGGGGGCGGGGTTGAAGAACACCGGCGGCGGGCTGAACTGGTGCGCCGCGAAGACGAGGACCCCCAGCAGGAGGATGAGGAACTGCATGGGCACCTTCAGGAGGCCGTTGGCCAGCAGGCCCATGCGGCTCTGGGAGACGGAGCTGCCCGAGAGGTACCGCTGCACCTGGCTCTGGTCGGTGCCGAAGTAGGAGAGGGAGAGGAAGAACCCCCCGATGAGGCCGGACCAGAGGTTGTAGCGGTTGGTGACGTCGAAGGAGGTGTCGATGGCGTTGAGGCGGCCCAGGCCCCCGGCCACGTGCAGGGCGTCCGCGAACCCGACGCCCGCGGGGAGCCTCCGCGCCACCAGGGCTCCGGCGGCCACCATGCCGCAGGTGATGATCAGCATCTGCCAGCTCTGGGCCCAGCTCACCGCGCGGGTGCCGCCGGTGACCGTGTAGATGAGCACAAGGGTGCCCACCAGGGCCAGGTTCACCCGGATGTCCCAGCCCAGCAGGACGGAGAGCACGAGGGCCGGGGCGTAGATCGTGAGCCCCACCGCGAGCCCGCGCTGCAGGAGGAAGAGCCCGGCCGCGAGGGTGCGGGTCTTGGCGTCGAAGCGCGCTTCCAGGAACTCGTAGGCGGTGAACACCTTGAGCTTGTGGAACAGGGGCACCAGGGTGGCGGAGAGGACCACCATGGCCAGGGGCAGGCCCAGGTAGAACTGGACGAAGCGCATCCCGTCCACGTAGGCCTGGCCCGGAGTGGAGAGGAAGGTGATGGCCGAGGCCTGCGTGGCCATGATGGAGAGGCAGATGGTGAACCACCGCGCGTCCCGGTTGGCCAGGATGTAGCCTTCGGCGTCCCGGTGCCCCCGGCCCTTCCACAGCCCGAAGAGGACCACGAAGGCCAGGCACCCGGCGAGGACCGCCCAGTCCAGGGGGCTCACGAGAACACCCGCGAGAAGACCCGCATCAGGACGATGCAGGCCAGCAGGTTCAGGATCACCAGGGCGTAGACCGCCCCCCAGCGCCTGCCGCCCGCCTCGGGGCCGCTCACCGGGCGCCCTTCAGGGCGAGGAGGTTCGCGAAGAGCCGGTAGGCCCCGCCCACCCCCTCCGGCAGCTGGCGGAAGAAGGAGATCCCCGTGTAGACGAAGTGCCCGCGGCCCCAGGGCGCGGCCAGGAGGCCCCCGGCCAGGGGCTTCTCGCCGGTGTCCGAGCAGGCCAGGACGGCGGTGTAGCGCGGGTCCCAGTCCTGGGCGAAGTAGAGGCCGCGCTCCTGGACCCAGCCCTGGAAGTCCGCGGGGCCGATGCGGTTGGGCCCGGCGAGGACCGGGTGGTCCGGGGCGAGGAAGGTGACGGGGGCGTCCTCCTCCGTCACGCGCCCGCGCCCCACGGTGAAGGGATAGGGCCCCAGGGCCGGGGTCACGAGGCCCTGGTCGGTGGCGTAGAGCACGACCTCGGTGCCGCCGGCGGCGACGTAGTCGAGCAGCCGGGTGCGGAGCTGGGCGAGGCGCGGCCGGGTGTTGAAGGCCCGGATGCCCACGACGATGGCGTCGTAGACGGCGAGGTCCGCCGTGGCGAGCTCCTCGTCGGAGAGGAGGTCCACCCGGTACCCCAGGGGCCGGAGCAGGGCCGGGATCTCGTCGCCCGGGCCCATGACGTAGCCGATGCGCGTGCCGCCCTTCTTCAGGTCCAGGCGCGCGACGCGGGCGCCGGCGGGGGTGAGGAGGGTCTGGACCGGGATGTGGGGATGGTCCACGAGGCGCCGGGAGAGGGCCGGGACGGGCCCCGCGCCCGTGTCCACCGTCACGGCCAGGGCGCCGCCGCCGGGGGCGGGCGGCGGGGTGAGGCGGGTCTCGAGGCGGGCCTCGTCCCCCGCGCGGTCCAGGCGCACCTGGAAGGCGGCGGGCTCCGCCGTCCAGCCCGGGGGCGGCGCCAGGCGGACCGTGCCGGCCACGGGGCCCCGCCCGGCGATCACGTCCAGGCGCAGGACCCGGGGGGTCCCGTCCGCGAGGATCTGGACGGGCTCGGCCAGGTTCACCAGGAGGGGCGGCACGACGAGGAAGGGTTCGCGCCGCTCCCCGAGGACGGGGTCCCGGTGGCGGCGCACCACGGGCACGGCGAGGCTGAAGGGGACACCGCCGCTGGACAACCGGAACACCGCCGTGAAGGCGGGGGGCGCTTCGGGCAGGCCGGCCAGGGGCGACGGGGGGGCCGCCGCGCCCGGCGCGGGGGCCGGCGCCGCGTCGGCCGGCACGGCGAGCCTCCGGGTCTCGGAAAAGGGCTGGTTCACCTCCAAAGTCCGCGGCGCCGTGGCGCCTCCGCCCAGATCGATCCCTTCCAGGACGATGCCCGGGGCCAGGCGGGAGAGCACCGTCAGGGTGACGGGGACGGTCTCCCCCGGGGCGGCGCTGGGGCGCTCCACGGTGGCCTCGGCCCACAGCCCCGCCGCGCAGCGGATGGCCTCCGTGAGTTCGGGGCCCTTCACGGCCTTCCAGGGATCCGGGGGCAGCCGGTCCAGGGCCGCCCGGGCCCGCAGGAGCCAGGGCAGCGCGCCGGAGGGGTCCTCCGGCCGGAAGGCTTCCCGGGCCTTGGCCAGGAGCGCGTCCACCTCGCCGCCGCCCGGAACCCGGTTCCAGGTGAGGTCCACGCCCTCCAGCAGATCCCCGGGCGCCTTCTGCCCGTCCAGGGGCTCGAAGGTCTCGGGCCGGGCGCCCCGCACCGGCAGGGCGCCGAAGCCCTGGCTCCGGTGCTGGCTGCGGCTCTCCGCCGCCAGTTCCGCGTAGGACCGGCCCAACAGCGGATCGTAGGCGCCGGGGTCCAGCCGCGTGAAGGTGCCGTCGGGCTGGCCCTCCCGGGGCCGGAAGCTGTTCCAGAGGATGCGGCGGGCCTGCCAGGGCCGGACGTAGGCCAGCTGCTCGGGGAAGGCCGCGGGGTCCGCCGCGGCGCGGAAGGCCTCCAGGGCCAGGATGGCGGAGGCCGTGTGGTGGCCGTGGGTGCCGCCGGGTTCGGGGGTGAAGCGGGTGAGGATCACGTCGGGGCGGACCCGGCGGATGACCCACACCACGTCGGCCAGGGCGGCGTCGTGGCCCCACACGCGCAGGGTCTCGGCCGGGGTCTTGGAGAAGCCGAAATCCACGGCGCGGGTGAACCACTGCTCGGCCCCGTCCACCCGGCGCGCGGCCAGCAATTCCTGGGTCCGGACGGCCGCCAGGGCCTCGCCCAGCTCCGTGCCGATGAGGTTCTGGCCGCCGCCGCCCCGGGTCATGGACAGGTAGGCGGTGCGGACCTTGCGGCCCCGGGCCAGGGCGGCGAGGACCTGGGTGTTCTCGTCGTCGGGGTGGGCGGCCACGTAGAGGACGGTCCCCAGCACCCGAAGGCGGTCGAGCATGCCCTGGAGGGCGGCGCCGTCCGGCAGGGGCGCCGGCTGGGCATTCAGGCCCAGGGTGCCGGCCAGGGCGAGGAGACAGGGGCGGGACACGGAGGGTCGAGGCAGCATCGGGCCTTCCAGGAAGCGAACGGGTACCCGACCAGAATAGTCGGGTACTGTCCGTTTCCCAAGTTCCCGCGGTCGCCGGTTCGTGATTGAATGGCGGTGGCGATGGTGTCCGCCCTGTAACCGCCCCGATGGCTGATGGCGCCTGACTTTTCCCCTGCGGAGGCGGCATGGCGTGGAATTGGCGGGTTGAGCGGACGGTCTGGGACCTGGGCCTGGGCTCCGCCGTGGGGGCCTTGGCGGGCTGTTCGTCAGCGCTCTTTCTCTACTTGCTCGAGCGGGTGATCGCCACCCGGGAGCACCACACCTGGCTCCTCTTCGCCCTCCCCGTCCTGGGGGCGGCTTCCGCTTGGCTGTACCACCGGTGGGGGGGCGAATCGGAGCGGGGCGGCGCCCTCATCCTGGACGAGGTGGTGGATTTCCGCGGGCGGGTGCCTGTGCGCATGGCCCCCCTGGTCCTGGCGGGCACCCTCCTCACGCACCTGGGCGGGGGCAGCGCGGGCCGGGAGGGCACGGCCATCCAGATGGGCGCCGGCCTGGCCACGGGCCTGGGCCGCCTCCGCTGGCGCTGGCTGGGCCTGAACGCCAGCCGCCAGCGCCTCCTCCTCATGGCCGGGGTCTCCGGCGGCTTCGGGGCCCTCTTCGGGACGCCCGCCGCCGGCGCGGTGTTCGGCATGGAGGTCATCACCATCGGCCTGCTGCGCTACGAGGGGCTCCTGGTGTGCGCCGCGGCCAGCTTCGCCGGGGACGGCGTCTGCCGGCTCCTGGGCGCCCACCACGCCCACTGGCGCCCCGCGGCCCCGCCCCTGGACGGGCTCCTCGGCCTGAAGCTCCTGGCCTTCGCGGTGCCGGCGGCCCTGGTGGCCGGAGCCTTCGCGGAGACCACGCACCGCCTCGCGGCCTGGACCCGGGCCCGCCTTCCCCACCCCTGCCTGCGGGCCTTCGCGGGCGGCTGCGCGGTGATCCTCCTGGCCCTCGCCTTCCGGACCCCCGACTACCTGAACCTGGGCACGGTCTGGCTTCCGCGGGTCCTGGACGCGCCCGGGCCGGTCCCGGGCTGGGCCTTCCTCCTGAAGTTCCTCTTCACGGCCGTGACCCTGGGCTTCGGCTTCAAGGGCGGCGAGGTGACGCCCCTGTTCGTCATCGGCGCGCTCCTGGGCGCCGCCCTGGCGCCGGTCCTGGGCATGCCCGTGCCCTTCGCCGCGGCGGTGGGCTACGTCACGGTCTTCGCCGCGGCCAGCAACACCCCCCTGGCCTCCCTCATCATGGGCGTCGAACTGTTCGGGGCGGCCTTCGCGGGCCCCCTCGTCCTCACCTGCTTCCTCGCGTACGTCCTGGTCGGCCACCGCGGCATCTACGGCGGCCACCGGGTGCATACCCCGAAGATGGGCGTCTGAGCCGCCGCGCCAGGGCCGCAGGGGAAACCGCCCGGACAGGGCTCAGGCGGAGAGCGCCTCGGAGGCCCGGGCGCGCTGGCGGGCCCCCGCCTTGCGGGCCTTCTCCACATCGGGCAGGTGCTCCACGGCCCACTTGCACAGGGCGCCCAGGGGCTCGCGCAGGGTCGTCCCCAGCTCGGTCAGGGAGTATTCGGTGCGGGGCGGCACCTCGGGGTAGACGACGCGCTTCACCAGGCCGTCGTGCTCCAGCTTGCGCAGGGTCTGGGTGAGCATCTTCTGGCTGATGCCGCCCACCTCCCGCTGGAGCTCGCCATAGCGGCGGGTGCCCTGGGACAGGAGGTAGATCACGAGGGTGGTCCACTTGTCGGCGATGAGGTCCAGGACCATCCGGGTGGGGCACTGGGGGCTCAGGACGTTGGGAGCGGCGGAACAGGCCTTGCGAACCATGGGGTGCCTACCTTCCATTCAGGTGCCTACTATCCAAAAGAGAGCAGCCATCCTAATTTTGTCCTACGGCCTTGAACGCCGCAACCCACCCCTTGAAAGGAGTGACCGATGACCGCAGCCCTCAGCGCCCAGGATCTGCTCACCGTCCAGAACCGCCGCTACGCCACCAAGAAGTTCGAGACGACCCCCATCCCCGCCGAGACCTGGGCCGCCCTCGAGGCCTCCCTCGTGCTCACCCCCAGCTCCTTCGGGCTCCAGCCCTGGAAGTTCCTCGTGGTCTCCGACCCCGCGGTCCGCGCGAAGCTCAAGGAGGCCTCCTGGGGCCAGGCCCAGGTGGAGGAGGCCAGCCACCTCGTAGTCTTCCTCGCCAAGGACACCCTGAGCGCCGAGGACGTCCAGCACTTCATCGCGCGCATCGCCGAAGTCCGGGGCGTGGCTCCCGAGAGCCTGGCCGGGTACCGCGACATGATGGTGGGCACCCTGGTGACCGGCCCCCGCGCCGCCCACATCCAGGAATGGGCCACCCGCCAGGTCTACATCGCCCTGGGCAACTTCATGACCAGCGCCGCCCTCCTGGGCGTGGACACCTGCCCCATGGAAGGCCTGGACCCCGCCCGCTACGACGAGATCCTGGGCCTGGCCGGCACGGGCTACCACACCGTCTGCGCCTGCCCTGCCGGTTACCGGTCCGGCGACGACAAGTACGCCGCCCTGGCCAAGGTCCGCTTCCCCGTGGAAGAGATCGTCGTCCACCGCTGAGCCGTCCCGGGGGGCGGTCCGGGTTCTGCGTCCCCCGCTTCTGGGCCAGAATGGGGGCATGGGAGAACCCTACTATCTCCGGAATTTCCAGACCGTCCTCTCGGACGTGGAAGGCCGGTACGGGGATCTCCTCACCCCGGACGAGGCGGCCCGGCTGGCCGGGTTCAGGGAGCTGGATCCGGAGGCGCGGATGTTGTTCGTGCGCCTCCTTACCCGCAAGGGGCCCTGGATCCGGCGGGACGCCTTGGCCTACGCGGAGATCGGCGACCTGCCCGGCGCCCTCGGGCGCCTGGAGGCCGCCGGCCTCTGCCAGACCGAGACCGGGGCCACGCCCGCCGACCTGACCGCCCTCCTGCGCCGGGACGAACTGGCGGCGCGCCTGCGGGCGGCAGGGCTCCCCTGTCCGGCCCGGGCCAGCCGGGACGCCCTGGCGGACCAGCTGCTGGCCTCGGCGCCGGAGGCGGCCGGCCTTCCCGCCGTGGCCCTCCGGGACCGGGCCTGGGCCGACCTGGCCCTCCTGCTCTTCTTCGGGAACCGGGAACAGGGCCTCGCGGACTTCGTCATGGCCGACCTGGGCCACGTGCGGTACGAGGCCTACCCCCTGGACCCCGCGGGCCGGGCCTTCCGCACCCGGGCCGAGGTGGAGGCCCTCTGCTCCCTGGAGGCCCTGCGGGACGCCCTCGAGGCCGGGGAGGACCTGGCGGGGCCCACCGGGGCCCTGCTCGCCATGGAGGCCTGCCCCGGCCTCCGCGCAGGCCGGCGCCACCGGCGGCTCCTGAACGAGGCGGGCCGGGCCTGGGAGCGCCTGGGCCGGGAGGAGGCCGCCCTGGCCTGCTACGGCCGGAGCGGGCTGCCCCCGGCCCGGGAGCGCGTCGCCCGGATCCACCTGGCCGCGGCGCGCTGGCCCGAGGCCGCCGAAGCGGCCCTGGCCATGGCCCGCGCCCCCCTGGATCCCGGGGAGGCCCGGGCGGCGCGCCGGATCCTCGCGCGCCTCGCCCGGCACGAACCCGCCGCCGCCGCGTGGCTCGCGGCCCATCCCCCCCCGCCGGCCCCGGCCGAGCTGCGCCTGACGGTCCCGCGCCATCCCTCGGGCCTGCCGGAGCAGGCCGCCCTGGCCGCGGCGCCGGACTGGCGGGGCTGGCACACCGAGAACGTCCTCTGGAACGCCCTCTTCGGGCTGGCCTTCTGGGACGTGGTCTTCGCGCCGGTGCCGGGCGCCTTCTTCCACCCCTTCCAGGCCGGCCCCGCGGACCTCCGCAGCCCGGCCTTCGCGGAGGCCCGGCGGGAGCTGCTGGCGGCGCGGCTGGAACGCCTGTCGGACCCGGCGGAGGCGCGCCGGCTCATCCTGGGCGCCCTCGCGGCCAAGCGCGGCACGGCCAACCCCTTCGTGGCGTGGAAGGCCCTGCCGGACGAGGTCGTGGCGGCGGCCCTCGACACGGTGCCCCACGGGGCCCTCCTCGCCGTGCTCGGGACCATGGCCCCCCAGCCCTCGGCCTGGCGCAGCGGGTTCCCGGACCTCTTCCTGTGCCGGGAGGGCCAGTGCATGCTGTGGGAGGTGAAGGGTCCCGGGGACACCCTCCGCCCCGAGCAGGAGCGGTGGCTGGGGATCTTCGCCGCCGCGGGGGTGGATGCCCGGGTGGTCCGGGTCCAGTACGCCGATGGGGAGGACGCATGAACAGGGAGCACGGGGAGATCGCGGCCTGGCAGGCCCGCTTCGAGGCCCACTGGGCCGCGGAGGGGGCCGCGGACGCGGCCCACGGGATCCACCACTTCCGGCGGGTGTGGCGCTCGGCCCGCGCCATCGCCCGGGCCGAGGGGGAGGGGGACCTCCTCGTCCTCCTGGCGGGGGCCTACTTCCACGACGCGGTGAACCCCCCCAAGGACAACCCCCTGCGCTCCCGGGCCTCGCGGCTCTCCGCGGAGGCGGCCACGGGCATCCTCGGCAGGATGGGCTTCGATCCCGCCCGCCTTCCGGGCGTGGCCCACGCCATCGAGGCCCACAGCTTCTCCGCCGGGATCGAGCCCCGCACCCCCGAGGCGCGCATCCTCCAGGACGCCGACCGCCTCGAGGCCCTCGGGGCCATCGGCCTCGCGCGCTGCTTCTACACCGGCGGCAGGATGGGCGGCTCCCTCTGGCACGCGGAGGACCCCTTCGGCCGCGGGGGCCGGGCCCTGGACGACGCGGCCTACAGCGTGGACCACTTCCCCCTCAAGCTCCTGCGCCTGGCCTCCCTGATGCGCACCGCGGAGGGGCGGCGCCTGGCGGAAGGCCGGACCCGGGTCCTCCGCCGCTTCCTGGCGGACCTGGAACGGGAGCTGGCGGAATAGGCGAGGAATCCTTCCGCCCCATGGAATCCGCTGGTTGAATTCCGGCCGGTACCCGTGCAGAATGGCGGCACCCCAGCCCGGAGCCCCCATGAACAAGGTCGTCGCCCACTTCCTGAACGGCCGCATCCTCAAGGGCCTCACCATGGACTTCACGCCCGCCAAGGAGCGCTTCCACATCGTCGAGGAGGAGATCCCCGGCGCCGCCCCCCGGGAGATCGCCATGGGCGAGCTCAAGGGGCTCTTCTTCGTCAAGGACCTGGAGGGGGACCTGGGCCACGCCAAGTCCAACGTCTTCGATCCCCAGGACGCCGCCGCGGGCCGGAAGATCCACATCGAGTTCAAGGACGGGGAGGTCCTGGACGGCGTCACCCAGGGCTACGCCCCCAACCGCCCGGGGTTCTTCGTGGTGCCCGCGGACCGAAAGGGGAACACGGAGCGCTGCTACGTGAACGCGGCGGCGACCCGGCGGGTCTCGTTCATCTGACGGGTCCGCAGTAAGCTGGGGCATGGCGCCCCGCCCCTTCTTCTCGGTCCTCCACGAACTGCTGGACAGCAAGCCGGAGGTCACCCTGGAGGACCTGCTGGCCGTGGCGGGACCGCGGACCTACGGCCTGCTGGTCCTCGTCCTCTCCCTGCCCAGCCTCGTCCCGGGCCTCAACCTGGGCCTGGCCCCCGTGGGCGGCACGGCCGTGGCCGCCCTCGGCCTCCAGCTCGCTTGGGGGGCCGACCGGCCTTGGATCCCGCGCCGACTCCGCCGGCTGCCCCTCCACAAGAGCGGCCTCAAGGACGGCCTGGCCCGGGTGGAAGGCGTCCTGGACCGCTTCGCCAGCCGCGCCGTGCTCCCCATGCCCGTGAACGCCCGCGGCACCGGCGCCCTGGTGGCCTGGACCGGCCTCCTCCTGGCGATCCCGGTCCCCCTGCCCTTCGGCAACATCCTCCCGGCCGCCGTGCTCTGCCTCCTGGGGGCCGCCATCCTGGAGGAGCGTCCCGCCTGGGCCTGGGTGGCCCTGGCCGCGGCGGCCGCCAACACGGTCTACTTCCTCGGTTCGGCGAACCTGATCCTCAAGGCCATCCACCGGCTGGTGGCCTTCTGATCTTGCCCTCCTGGCGTGCCCCGGGATCCGGCGCCGCCCGGGTTCAGGGCCGGCTCGCGCCTCCCGCCAGGAACGCGTCCGCGAGGGCCAGCATCTCGGCCTCAGTGCCGTACTCGGCGCAGGCCATGCCGGGCTCGCGGCATCCCGTGATCATGCGGCTCACGCGGGCGCCGCGGCGGTGGAGGCAGAGGACGGGCTTGGCCCGGTGCAGGGCGTAGGCCACCTCGAAGCCCACCCCGTGGCTGGGGGTGCTGACCTCGGCGACCACCGCGTCGGCCTCGCGCACCCAGGCGGTGTCGCGGTCGTACACCGCCTCCGGCTCCAGGCCGCCCTCCTGGCCCTGGAGGTCGGGGCTGGCGAGGTGGGCGGTGAGGACGCGGTGCCCCGCGGCCTGGAGGTGGGCCACCAGGGCCGCATAGGCCGGCTGGTCGCCGCGTCCGCCGGTGATGGAGCAGGAGAAGTAGATGCGCATCCCGTCAGTCTGGACGCGGGGCCGGCGGAGGGCAAGGCATCCCGTTCAACCGGCCTGGGGTGCTCCGTCCCACCCGCGGTAGAGGGCCAGGAAGGCATCGGCGGGAACGGCGCGGCTCCACAGGAAGCCCTGGCCGGTGGTGCAGCCCAGGGCCCGCAGGCGCTCCAGGGTGGCGGCGTCCTCGATGCCCTCGGCCACGGTGCCCAGGCGGAGGCTCCGCGCCATCTGGATGATGGCGAGGACGAGGGCCTCGTCCTGGGGCCCCTGGGTGAGGCGGCGCACGAAGGACTGGTCGATCTTGAGGCGCTCCACCTCGAAGCGCTGGAGGTAGCCCAGGTTCGAGTAGCCGGTGCCGAAGTCGTCGATGGAGAAGCGCACGCCCATGGCCCGGAGGTTCCGCAGCTTCTGGGTGAGGGCCGGGGTGTCCTCGATGAGCATCCCTTCCGTCAGCTCCAGTTCGATGGCGCCGGCGGGGATGCCCGCGGATTCGATGGCGTTCAGGAGGGTGCTCTCCAGGTCGTCGCGGCGGAACTGGACCGGCGAGAGGTTGACGGACAGGGTGAGGCGCATGCCCAGGTCCCGCCAGGCCCTGCACTGCCGGCAGGCCTCCTCCAGGGCCCAGCTGCCGATGGGCCCGATCTGGCCGGAGCGCTCCGCCACGGGGATGAAGACCGACGGGGCGATGAGGCCCATCTCCGGATGGCGCCACCGCAGGAGGGCCTCGGCGCCGTCGATGCGGCCCGTGGCCAGGTCCACCAGGGGCTGGTAGTGGAGGCTCAGCTCGCCGCGGTCCAGGGCCGTGCGGAGGGCGGAGGCCAGGTGGAGGTGCTCCCGGACCGCGGAATTCATGGCCGCGTCGAAGAACCGGAGGGTGTTCCTGCCGGCCGCCTTGGCCTGGTACATGGCCGTGTCGGCCTTCTGCAGGAGGGTCTCGAAGTCGCGCCCGTCCTCGGGGAACATCGCCAGGCCCACCGACGCGGTCACGGCCACGTCCAGGCCCTGGATGGGGAAGGGGTCGGCCAGGGCCCCCGTGATCCGGGCCGTCCGGGCCGCGGCCTCGTCCTCGGAGCCCAGGTCCGCCAGCACCGCGAGGAACTCGTCCCCGCCCTGGCGGCAGAGGGTGTCGCCGGGCTCCAGGGCGGCCACGATGCGGGCGCTGGCCTCGACCAGGAGGCGGTCCCCCGCGAGGTGTCCCATGGAGTCATTGATGGTCTTGAAATTGTCCAGGTCGAGGTGGGCCATCGCCACGAAGCGCCCGGTGCGCTCGGCCTGCTCCAGGGCCACCCGGAGCCGGTCCCGGCCCAGGGTCCGGTTCGGAAGGCCGGTGAGGCCGTCGTAGTGGGCGAGGAACTCGATGTGCCCCTGGGAATGGACGACCCGCTCGTTCTCCTCCTGCACCCGGGCCAGGGCCCGGCGGAGATCCTGGGCCAGCATCCACACGCCCAGGCCCGTCGCCAGCAGGATGGCCGACATGCCCAGGAAGGTCGCGTAGCCCACCGCGAACCGCCGGGGCACGAGCCAGCCCTGGACGGTGCCGGCGGCCAGGAGGAACATGCTCGCGACCATCACCCCCACCAGGACGAGGAAGAACCGCCGCTGGCCCAGCAGGGCCGCGAAAACGAGGATGGCCGGCAGGGCGAGGACCGCGGGGTCGGCCAGGCCCTGGAAGGACCACATGAGCGCCGTGGCCATCACGGTGAGCACCACGAGGGTGGTGTCCACGGCCGCGGAGATGCGGCCCCGGCGGGTCAGGGCGAAGGCGCCGAGGAGGGCCGCGATGCCCAGGCCGGTCTCGACCAGGGCCAGGGTGTTGTGGTGGGCCAGGCTGATCCCCAGGTTCACGGCCAGCACGGCGGCGGAAACGAACTGGATCTGGCGCAGGCGCCGCACGGAAGGCGCGGTTCCGGGCGGAGGCGGTGCGGCGAGGTCCAGGGGGGCTCCTGCGGGAAGGAGGAAGGGGAAGCCCGGGGACAGGGCGGCCCTCGGGTCCGGTGGGGCGGGGATCTGCGGCGCCGGAGGCGCGCCTTCCCATCATGGCCGGGCGCGCGCCGCCGATGTCATGCCAAATTGAATTTCTCTACGAATTCCGTTTGATTGTTTGTTCGCTTGCTTTGCGGCCCACCGGCCTCAGTTCAGCAGGTCGAGGATCAGGGTCGGCAGGCCCACGCCCACCGCGACGCCGTACAAGAGGTCGAACCAGAAAAAGGACGCCAGGTTCGCCACCCAGATGAGGCCGACCAGGGGGAAGCTGAACCAGGCCAGGACCTCGTTGCGCCGGGCCGCGGTCCGGGCATGGTCCCAGAGGATCCGGGCGTCGGCGGTGCTGGGAAAGGCGTGCATGCCGATGCTGACGCCGAGCCACAGCTGGAAGAGCACGAGGACATCGTCCTCCCGCCCGAAGATCCGGTAGGGGATGAAGGCCGGCAGGCAGAACAGGAGGCAGAGCACGGTGTTGAGGAAGAGGGGGCCGGCGCAGATGAGCAGCGTGTCCCGGAAGCGGGAGGGCGCGTCGTGGACCACGTAGCCGGAGGGATTGCCCACGCGGAAGAAGCAGACCTCGTGCACCTGGATGCCGCAGAGGCGGCAGAACAGCAGATGGGCGGCCTCGTGCACCACCACCCCGGGGAAGGTGACGATGCTGACGACGAATCCGGGGATGATCATCATGGACGGCCTCCGGGTCCGGGCCAGCCCTGGGGATATCGCGCCTCGAAGGCGGCCTTGTCCAGGATCTCCCGGGTGGCGAGGCGGTGCCGGATGCGCGCCGCGAACCCGGCGAAGCCCGGGTCCGTCGCCGGAGCCCGCTCCGCCCGGGCCAGGGTCGCCTGGGCCCGGTCCCGGAGGCCGGGATCGCCCTCCACGGCGAAGAGGCAGGCCTGGGCCGAGGCCAGGGCGCCCAGCGCCTCCTGGGTGTCGCCTTCGGCGGCCCGGAAGGCCTCCGAGGCTTTCAGGAAGGCGCGGTAGTCCTTGGCGAGCCAGGCCAGGTCCCGGTCCGCGAGGGCCAGGGCGGCCTTGTAGGGCGGCACGTCCTCCTCCCGCGCGCAGGCCTCCCGGAAGCTGGCCCGGGCCTCCCGGGGGCGGTCCGCCGCCAGGTGGGTGAGGCCCCGGTAGTAGGCCGCCAACCCCGCGAAGTGAGGCTCCTCGGGGACCAGGGCCGCGGCCTGGGCCAGGCGCCCGGCGGCGAGCTCGGTCCGATCCGCACGGTAGGCCTTCACCCCCAGACGGTAGGCCACGTAGCCCCGCACGAACCGCAGGGAATGGAGGGTGCTGGCCACCGTCAGGAGGAGGCAGGCGGCGCCCGCGGCCAGGAGCCAGCGGGGAACCTTCGCATGCGCGGGCTTGGGCCGGCAGCGGTCGCAGGTCGGCCTTCCCGCCACCAGGGGCCAGTCGCCCCGGGCCCGGTCGGCGCCGCAGACATGGCAGGTGCCGTGGTCCATGACGGGCTCGATCTCCGCGCCGGGCACGCCCTCCTCCATCGCCCGGGCGGCGCAGGCCTTGCAGAGGCCCGCCCCGCGATGCCGGTACGAGCCCTGGAGCGGGGAGCTGGCGCCGCAGTAGGCGCAGGTGAAGGTCCTCATGGCGGATCCGGAAAGGCGCCTGGCGGGGCGAGGGTGGGGGGGATTCAGCCATTCTGCCATGACCCATCCCGGCGTGGAACGCGGTACCCTGGATCCAGGCCGGCCCCCGGGGCCGGCGCCTTTGAAAGGAGCGACCATGAAACGCAGCGCCACGGCCAGGTGGAACGGGAATCTCAAGGACGGCAACGGCACGTTCGGGGTGCAGAGCGGCGCCTTCACGAACCAGAAGTTCTCCTTCCGCACCCGCTTCGAGACCGAACCCGGCACGAACCCCGAGGAGCTGATCGCGGCCGCCCACGCCAGCTGCTTCAGCATGGCCCTCAGCGCGCAGCTCGGGGAGCGCGGCATCACCCCCGCGTCCGTGGAGACGGCCTGCGACGTGACCTTCGAGAACCTGGCCCTCACCCGGAGCCTCCTGCGCACCAAGGTCACCGCCCCCGGCGCCGACCGCGCCAAGGTGGAGGAGGCCGCGGCCGCGGCCAAGGCCGGGTGCCCCATCTCCAAGGTCCTCAACCTGGAGATCGCCCTTGAGCTGACCGTCGAGGCCTAGGAGCCAGGTCAAGTCCCCGGAGGGAGCCCGCGCGGGCTCCCTCCGGGCGTTTCAGGGGCCCGTCCGGACCCGCCAGATGCGCGCGTAGGCCGCCTCGAAGCCCAGCCCGCGCTCGATGTCGCCCCCCGGGGCGGCCTTGAGCGCGGCCGCGTCCACCAGGAGGGGCCGGCTCACGTAGCCGCTGGGGGCTTCGCCGGCGAAGGCCCGGTTGAGCTCATCGGCCAGCTGGAAGCCCTGGAGGCGGAGGGGCTCGGCGACGGTGGCCACCTGGCGGGACAGGCCCGAGCGGATGCGGGACAGGGCGAGGCTGGATCCGTCCCCCGCGGAGACCTGGACGACGTCCGCGCGTCCCGCCTGCGCCAGGGGGTAGTGGATGTTGTCGAAGTAGAGGTCGTTGATGGCCAGGCAGTGGGTCCAGGCCGCCCCGTGGCGCTTCGCCAGCGCGGGCACCAGGGCGGGCATGGCCCGGTGGACCTCGGGGAGGGGCACGTCCTCCACGGCCAGGATCCGGAGGCGGTGCGGCCCCCGGTGGGCGGCCGCGGCCTGGACCATCGCCGTGGTCTTGGCCCGGGCGACGGCGAAGCGGGAATCCGTGAACACGACGATGCCTGCGTCCCGGCCCCGGGCCTCCGCGTCCCGGGCCACGGCCGCCACCGCCAGTTCGGCGACGGCACGGGCCTGGGTGGCCACGTTCACCACGAGGTCGGGGGTGGGGCCCGGCTCGGGGGCGGCGTGCCACCCGGCGACCCGGATGCCGGCCTTGCGGGCCCCTGCCAAGCGGTCACGCCAGGCGGACGCGTCGAAGCCCCCCAGGACGATGGCGTCGGGCCGGAGGGCCATCGCCTTCTCCCACTGGACGTCCAGGGTTCCGGGGGACCCGGCCCCGTCCAGGAAGTGGATCCGCCACCCCAGCTGGCCGGTGGCCGCCTGGAGCCCGCGGAAGACGCCCGTCACGCCGCCGTTGCGGGAATCGGAAGCCAGATAAACGATCGTACGTCCCGGCTTCGCGGCAGGTCCCCGGGTCGGCCCGTCCCAGCCGGGGGCGGCTCCCAGCAGCGCGACGGCCGCCCCCGCCAGGAGGGCGCGCCGGAGCAGGCTGCGGGTGCCAGGGAACATGGGGGTGGGCGCCGCGCGGGGAGGGGGAAGGGGCGGCGGGACCATTATGCACGAAGGGGGGATCGCCGCGAGCCCGGCCCCCGGCGCCTGGGAAGGAAACGCCTTCGCCCCATCCCCGGGTTCGGCTAGGATGTTAGCCGCCCGATCAAGCAAGTGTTCATTTCCCAGCACCTCGCTCCCCTGGACCGCACCCCCGCGAAAGGCAGGCGACGATGGCCGACCCTTCCCCGACCCCTCCCGGCGGCGACCCCGGCGTCGTCCCGGAGGCGGCGCGCGGGCCCGCCGCCCAGCCCTCCCTGCGGACCCTCTTCCTCACCCTCATCGTCGCCGGGGCGACCCTGCTCCTGGGCGGCGCCATGGGGGCGGCGGCCTGGATCGAATCCCGCCAGGCCCGCCAGGAGCTGGCCCGGGAGGTGGACCGCGCCGCCGAGGACCTGGCGGCGAGCCTCACCCTGCCCATCTGGTACCTGGACGAGGCGCAGATCGAGGAGATCCTGGACCGCCGCATGCGGGGACGGGAGGTCCAGTCCATCCGGGTCTCGCTGCTGGGCGTCGGCCATCCGGACCTCGTACGCGCCCGCGGGGACGACGCCGCCGACCCGGGCCCCCTCCTCACCTCGGAGCGCCCCGCCGTCCACGACGGGCAGGCCCTGGCGACGGTGCGCGTGGCCTACACCACCCGGCCCATGGAGGCGGCCCTGGCCCGGCGGCTGCGCATCCAGGCCGCGACCCTGCTCGCCCTGGACCTCCTGCTGGTCCTGGGCCTCCAGCAGCTCCTCTGGCGCACCGTGCTGCGGCCCCTGGCGGAGATCCGGCGCCTGGCGCGGGCGGTGGGCAGCGGGGACCCGGCCGCGCCCGTCCCGGCCGGGGGGGGCTTCCGGGCGGAGTTCGCGGAGCTGCACCAGGATCTGCACCGGGCCTGGGACCTGCTGAAGGCCCGCTACCGCTCCATCCGGATGAGCGAGGAGCGCTACCGCACCTTCTTCGAGCGGGGCTCCGACGGCATCGTCGTCATGGATCCCGTCACCCGGCGCTTCCTCGCCTTCAACGACCAGGCCTGCCGGCAGCTGGGCTACACCCGGGATGAATTCGCCGGCCTGAGCCTCGAGGACATCGAGGCCCAGGAGACCGCCCCCGAGAGCGAAGCGCACATCGAACAGATCATGGAGGCCGGCCACGAGACCTTCGACACCCACCACCGCACCCGGGACGGGCGGATCCGCGAGGTCCAGGTGACGGCCCAGTTCATCCGCAACGAGGGCGCCGGCTTCTACCACTCCGTCTGGCGCGACGTCACGGAGCAGAACGCCCTCCGGGCCCGGCTGGCCCAGACGCAGAAGATGGAGAGCCTGGGCCGTCTCGCGGGGGGCGTGGCCCACGACATGAACAACGTGCTGGGGGCCATCCTCGGGCTCGCCAGCGCCCAGGTCGAGATCCTTCCGGAGGACAGCCCCTCGGCCAAGGCCTTCCGGACCATCCTCAGGGCCTGCGAACGCGGGGGCAAGACGGTCCGCGGCCTCCTCTCCTTCGCGCGCCAGCAGCCGGAGGAGGTGCGGGAGGTGGACCTGAACGCCCTCCTGGACGAGAGCGTCCAGCTTCTGGAGCGCACGACCCTGGCCACGGTGCGCCTGGTCCGGGACCTGGAGCCCGGGCTGCCGCCGGTGCGCGGCGACGCGAACGCCCTCTCCCTGATGATCGTGAACCTCTGCGTCAACGCCGTGGACGCCATGCCCGGGGGGGGCACCCTCACCCTCGGCACCCGCCGCGAAGGCGCCTGGGCCCTGGTGCGGGTGGCGGACACCGGCACCGGCATGCCCCCCGAGGTCGCGGCGCGGGCCTGCGAGCCCTTCTTCACCACGAAGGCCCCCGGCAAGGGCACCGGACTCGGCCTATCCATGGCCTTCAGCACCATGAAGGCCCATGGCGGGGACCTGGAGATCCGCTCCCAGCCCGGGCAGGGCACGGAGATCCGCCTGCGCTTCCCGGCCGGGGAGGACGCCGGCGACGGGCGCCCCGGCCCCGAGGCGTCCCCGGTGGGCGCCCGGCGGCGCCTCCGCGTCCTGGTGGCCGACGACGACGACCTGGTCCGGGAGGGCACCGGCGCGATGCTGGAGCGCCTGGGCCACGAGGCCGTCCTCGCCGTCTCCGGGGAGGAGGCGCTGGCGCGGATCCGGGAGGGCCTCAAGCCGGACCTCGTGGTGCTGGACCTCAACATGCCCGGCCTCGGCGGCGCGGCCACCCTGCCCCTCCTGCACGGCCTGGCGCCGGACGTCCCCGTGCTCCTGGCCACCGGGAGCCTCGAGGCCTTCGCGATGACCTTCGACGCCTCCGGCCCCCGGGTGCGCCTCCTGCCCAAGCCCTACAGCCTGCAGGACCTGGACCAGAGCCTCCGCGCGCTCCTGATCGACTAGGCTGTGTTCGGAATCTATAGATTAGATAAATAGTTAACGTGTACTCATACGTAACGGCTCGTACACCACGAATTTTCCTGGGGTAACGATGCCGAGAAGTTTCCTGACCGATGCCATGTGGGCAAAGCTTGAACCGCTCCTTCCGCCAGAGCGTGGAGGGATGGGGCGATCCCGTCACCCCAACCGTCCCATGGTGGAGGCGATCCTGTGGAGGCACAGGACTGGGGCGCCGTGGAGGGACCTGCCGGAGGAATTTGGACCTTGGACAAGCGTGTACACGCGATTTGAGGCCTGGACCAAGCGCGGCGTGTGGCAAAGGATCCTGGAGTTCCTGCGCAAGGAAGCCGACCTGGAGTGGGTCATGCTGGATGGCACCATCCTTCGCGCTCATCAACATTCAGCAGGCAAAAGGGGGGGCTCTGGAACCAGGCGCTCGGACGATCTCGGGGTGGATGCTCGACCAAGATCCATTTGATCTGCGATGCCCACGGTAATCCTTTGGATTTCCTGGTCACTCCGGGGCAAGCCCATGAAAGCCGGTCTGCTGAAGGATTGCTGTGCGGTTGGCAGGCAGAGTACGGGTTCGGAGATCGGGCCTACGATGGGAACCCGGTATGGAAGGCGATCGAGGCCATGGGTGCGACAGCCGTCATCCCACCTCATCCCCGGCGCAAGAATCCGGCGGCCTGGGACTCACACCTATACAAGGCCCGCCATGCCATCGAGCATGGGTTCGCCAAGCTCAAACAGTTCAGGGCGCTGGCCACCAGGTTCGACAAAACGGCGCGAAGTTTCTCAGCCCAGGTGGCTTTGGCCTGCATCGTGATCTGGCTGAGGCTATGAGCGGAGGGTGACAAGCGTTCCGGATCCTCATTGATCCTATGAAACGCGGAGGCGCGGAGGATCTCGCAGAGGGTCGCGGAGGAAAGCGCTCCTGGAACCTGCCACCTCCCAATGACACGTCCCAACGGGAGGCGTGATGGGAAGGCATTGGGGAGAGGTCGACGGGGAGGATCATCCGCACAAGGAGATCACCCAGGCCATCATCGGGGAGGCCATCGAGATCCAGAAGGCTCTGGGGCACGGACTCCTGGAAGATCCCTACAAGGTCTGTCTGGCGCACTCCCTGAGACTGGCCGGCCATAAGGTGAAGCGGGAGGTTTTCCTGGATATCGAGTGGAGGGGGCTTGTGGGCTTGATCCTTTCTCCGCGAGCCTCAGCGAGATCCTCCGCGCCTCCGCGTTCCAATAGGATGCTGCGAATGCGCGGCGCCATCAGGCACTGCAGCACAGACTCACTATTCCAGCTCCTCCATGCTCCGGCACGGATGGGTATTAGCCCTTACTATCCTAGATTCCGAACACAGCCTGGACGTCAGGTATCGGCCCCGCACGGAGGGAGGGGCCGATCCACCCTGTCTAGCCCTTCGTGCGGCGGGATCGCCAGACCGTGGGGGCCAGGCCCGTCTGCTGGCGGAAGACCCGGCTGAAGTAGGCCTGGGAGGAGAAGCCCAGGCGCTCGGCGACGGCCCGCACGGGTTCGTCCGTGTCCGCCAGGAGCTCGCAGGCCCGGTCCAGGCGGCTCCGCATGCGGAAGCCGCGCGGGGACAGGCCGGTCTGGCCCCGGAAGCAGCGGCGGAGCCAGGTCTCGCTCACGCCCAGTTCCTCGGCCAGGGGCCCGGTGCCCTGGGGCTCCCCTTCGGGGTCCGCCAGGCGCCTGCGGACCTCCTGGACGAGCCGGGCCCGGGGGCCGCCGGGCTGGTTCCGCAGGGAGGTCTCCAGGCGCGCCAGGAGGTGGCCGAGGGCTCCCGCCATGAGCCGGGCGGCGCCTGGGGGCCGGCTGCGCACCAGCTCCACCAGCCGCGCCACCAAGCCCAGCTGCCCCTCGTCGAAGCCGGTGCGGAACACCCTCGGCAGCGGCCCGAAGAGGCCCGCGGCCAGCCACCGCTCCATCTGCCAGCCGGCGAAGTCCACCTGGTGCAGCCGGCAGCCCCGCGCCGGATCGGGCAGGAAGGCGCCCCCGGCGCCGGCCTCCAGGAGCACGGCCTCCCCCGCTTCCAGGCGGATGCGCCGGCGGCCAGGGCCCGCGACGGTGGCGCCCCCGCGCACGAGGAAGATCAGGCGCCAGCCCGGGCCACCCTCCTCCTCCGGCCGGTCCGACGACCCCAGAGCCGTGACGTACAAGCCCCAGGCCTCGTCCTGGGGGGTCGGCGCCAGCTTCCATCGAGGGGACGGGCCTTGGGCCACGGGAAACCTCCGGGCTCCAGTGTCGCCCGGTGGTGCCGGAAAGTGCAAATCCTGGGCCGGAAGTTCAGGCTCCCGGGCCCGCGGGCCCCCTCCTATCCTGGGCTGTCCCCCCCGGAGTCCCGATGCATCCCTCCCTTCAACGCCTGAAGCAGTACCTCCTGTGCGGCGTCTCCCACGTGGTGCCGTTCGTGGCCTGCGGCGGCATCCTCATCGCGACCGCCATCGCCTTCGCGCCCATGCGGCCGGGTTCGGGGCCGGACTTCAGCCAGGCCCCCCTGCTGAAGCTGCTCATGGACATCGGGGGCGCCGCCTTCGCCCTGGTGGTGCCGGTCCTGGCCGGCTACATCGCGTACGGCATGGCCGACCGCCCGGGCCTCGTCCCCGGCATGGTCGGCGGTTTCATCGCCAACGCCGTGGGGGCGGGGTTCCTGGGCGGCCTCGTCGCCGGCCTCCTGGCGGGCTGGCTCGTCCAGGGCCTGAAGCGCCTGCCCGTGCACCGCACCCTCCGTCCCATCATGCCCATCCTGGTCATCCCCGTGATCTCGGCCGTGTGCGTCGGCGCGGGCATGTACCTCGTGCTCGGCGCCCCCATCAAGGAGCTCATGGCCCTGCTGGGGCGCAGCCTGGCGAACCTCGGCCACGGCAACCAGGTCCTCCTGGGCCTGGTGCTGGGGGCCATGATCGCCTTCGACATGGGCGGACCGGTGAACAAGGCGGCCTTCTTCTTCGGGGCGGCCATGATCCGGGAGGGCAACCCCGCGGTCATGGGCGCCTGTGCGGCCGCCATTTGCATTCCGCCCCTGGGCGTCGGTCTCGCCACCCGGCTCTTCCCCTCCCGCTGGACCGACCAGGAGCGGGAGACGGGCCTGGCCGCCCTGGCCATGGGCGCCATCGGCATCACCGAGGGGGCCATCCCCTTCGCGGCCGCCGACCCCCTGCGGGTCATCCCCACCATCGTGGGCGGATCCGCCCTGGGCGGCGCCCTCGCCATGCTGGGCGGCGTCCTGGACCGGGCCCCCCACGGCGGGCTCATCGTCCTGCCCGTGGTCGAGCACCGGCTCTGGTACCTGCTCTGCATCCTCGTGGGCGTCCTCGCGGTGGCCCTCACCCTGAACCTCCTCCGCGGCAAGAAGGAGCACGCATGAACATCCTCGCCATCACCGCCTGCCCCACCGGCATCGCCCACACGTACATGGCGGCCGAGCAATTGGAACGCACCGGCAAGCAGCTGGGCCACACCATCAAGGTGGAGACCCAGGGGGCCATGGGCCTGGAGAACCGCCTGACCGAGGAGGACATCGCCCACGCCGACGCCCTCATCCTGGCCGCCGACATCGCCGTGGAAGGCCGGGACCGCTTCGCCGCCCTCACCCGGGTGGTGGAGGTGCCCGTCCAAGCGGCCATCCGCAATCCCGCGGAGATCTTCGCGCGCCTGGAAGCCTGATGACCGAACGCCGTTTCGCCTTCCCCCTGGCCGAGGGCCTGCACGCGCGTCCCGCGGCGGCCCTGGGCGCGTGGGCCCAGGGCCGTCCCCTCGTGTGGGAGAACACGCGCAACGGCCGCCGGGCGCCCCTCGGCAGCGTGCTGGACCTCCTGGCCACCGACACCCGACCGGGCGACCCCTGCCGCCTCCTCGCCGAGGACGCCGAGGCCCTGGCGGACTGGGATGCCTTCTTCGCCGGCCCCTTCCGCGACACCGGGCCGGCCCCCGCCGGTGGCGCCGCCCCCCGGGTGCCCCGGATCCTGGCCCGCGTCCCCACGCCCTGGTGGGCGGCCCTTCCGGTTGTCGACGGCCTGGGCGAGGGCCCGGCCTGTTTCCTGCCCGATGCCAGACCCGCCGAACCGCCGGCGGGGGATCCCCCTCAGGCCCGCCTCGCGGAGGCCCTGGCCACCCTCCGGACCGCCCT
The DNA here is from genome assembly GCF_030295425.1 of Mesoterricola sediminis. Lineage (NCBI taxonomy): Bacteria > Pseudomonadati > Acidobacteriota > Holophagae > Holophagales > Holophagaceae > Mesoterricola > Mesoterricola sediminis. The sequence goes on from NZ_AP027081.1 coordinate 3,629,526, forward strand.
GGACGCGGAAGCCGCCCAGGCCGACGACCCCGAGATCCGGGCCATCCTCCAGGCCCACCGCGCCCTGGCCGAAGACGATGGCTGGGCTGGCGCCATGCTGCGGTCCGCGGACCAGGGCGCCCTGGCCGCCGTCCGCCTGGCCACAGAGGCGGCCTGCGCGCGCCTCCTCGCCTCCGACCAGGCCCTGCTGCGGGCGCGGGCCCTGGACCTCCAGGGCCTGGGGGAGCGCCTGGCCGGGATCCTGGCGCCCCCGGCGCCCGACCCCGCGCCCGATGGCATCCTCCTCGCCCCCGACCTCACCCCCACCCGCCTCCTGGGCCTGGACCGGAGCCGCCTGCGCGGCCTGGTGCTGGGCGAGGGGGGCGCCGCCTCCCACACGGCCATCCTCGCCCGGGCCTTCGGCATTCCCTGCGTGGCCCTGGCCCCGCTCCCCGCCGGCCTGGCCCCCGGCACCCCCCTCCTGGTGGAGGGGCGCCGGGGCCTCCTGGTCCAGGACGCGCCCCCCGAGGTGCGCGCCTACCTCGGCCGTGAGGCGGAGGGCCGGGCCTTCCGCCAGGCCCGCCGGGAGGCCGCCGCAGGTCCGGTCCGGACCCGGGACGGCCACCCCCTGCGGCTCCTGGCGAACCTGGCCTGCGCCGAGGAGGCCGAGGGGGCCTTCCGGGCCGGAGCCCAGGGCGTGGGCCTGCTGCGCACGGAACTGCTCTTCCTGGACCGCCGGGAGGCCCCCTCCGTGGCGGCCCAGGCCGAGGCCTACGGCCGGGTCCTGCGGGCGGCGGACGGCCGTCCCGTGGTCCTCCGCCTCCTGGACGCCGGAGGGGACAAGCCCCTCCCCTTCCTCCCCCTCCCCCGGGAGGCCAACCCCTTCCTGGGCCGCCGCGGCGTGCGGTGGTACCCCCAGCACGCCGGCCTCGTGCGGGCCCAGGTGGCCGCCGCCCTCGGCGCCGGCCCTGGCGAGCTCCGCCTCATGGTGCCCATGGTGGCCGATCCCGAGGAACTGGCCTGGGTGCGGGCCCTCGTGGCCGAGGAGGCGGCGCGGCTCGGGCGGCCCGCCCCGCCCGTGGGCATGATGGTCGAGGTCCCCGCGGCGGCCCTGAACCTGCGGGCCTTCGGCGCGGCGGACTTCTTCAGCGTCGGCACCAACGACCTCCTCCAGTACCTGTTCGCCGAGGACCGCAACGAGCCGGCCCTGGCGCGGCGGGACCGGGCCTGGCACCCCGCCGCCCTCCGGGTGCTGGCGGGCCTCGTCCGGGACGCGGCCGCCCTGGGCAAGGAGGTCTCCCTGTGCGGGGAACTGGCCTCGGACCCGCGCCTCCTGCCCCTGCTGGCCGGCCTGGGGTTCCGGTCCCTGAGCGTGGCGCCGGCGGCCCTGCCGGCCCTGGCCGAAGCCGCCGCCCGGCTCGAGCTCCCCGCCTGCCGGACCCTCGCGGACCAGGCCCTGGAGGCCGACGGTCCCGGCGCGGTGGAGGCCCTCCTGGAGGCCTTCGTCCCCGCGGCCCCGGACCTGCCCCTCCTCGACCCCGACCTGGTGGTCCTCGACGAGGCCTGCGCCACCCGGGAGGAGGCCATCCGGCTCCTCGTGGAGCGCCTCGCCGCCACCGGGCGCGTGCCCGACGCGGACGCCCTCGAGGCCGCCGTGTGGGCCCGGGAGGACACCTGCGCCACCGCCATCGGCCACGGCCTGGCGGTCCCCCACGGGCACGGGCCGGGCGCCGGAGGCCTCGCCCTGCTGCGCCTCCGGGCCCCCCTGGACTGGGGCGGCAGCCCCGTGCGCCTCGTGCTCCTCCTCGCCAGCGCCGGCGCCGCGGAGCACCTGCGGGCCTTCGCGCGGCTCGCGCGGCGCCTCATGGACCCCGCCTTCCGCGAGGCGCTGGAGACCGCCCCCGCTCCCGCCGACGCCGTCACCCTCCTCGAGACCCTGAATCCCTGACCCCAAGGAGCCCCCATGCGTTCCGCCTTCCGCGCCGCCGCCCTCACCGCCCTGGGCACCCTGCTCGCGGCCGCCCCCCCCGAGGCTCCCGACCTCGCCAAGGAGCGGACCCTCTTCCTCGTCAACTATTCCCACCTGGACACCCAGTGGCGGTGGGCCTACCCGCTCGTGGTCCGGCGCATGCTGAGGGACACCCTCTACGACAACTTCGCCATCATGGAGCAGAAGCCCGAGTACCTCTTCAACTGGACTGGCGCCGGACGCTACCAGATGTTCGAGGAGTACTATCCGGAGGAGTACGCCCGCCTCAAGGGCTACGTGGCCAAGGGCCAGTGGTGGCCCAGCAGCAACGCCTGGGAGGAGTGCGACGTGAACGTGCCGTCGTCCGAGTCCCTGTTCCGCCAGCTCCTCGTGGGCCACCGGTTCTTCAAGCGGGCCTTCGGCACCGAGAGCTACGATTTCATGCTGCCGGACTGCTTCGGGTTCCCGGCCTCCCTCCCCTCCATCCTGGCCCACGCCGGCCTGAAGGGCTTCTCCACCCAGAAGCTCACGTGGGGCTCCGCCGTGGGCGTGCCCTTCAACGTGGGCCGCTGGACCGGCCCCGACGGCAACGGGATCGTGGCCGCCCTCAACCCCGGCGCCTACGACGCCAGGCTCACCGAGCCCCTGGGAGGGCCGGCCTGGGTGGCCCGCCTCGACGCCAACGGCGCCAAGCTGGGCATCAAGGCCGACATGCTCTACAACGGCACCGGCGACGAGGGCGGCTCCCCCATGCCCGAGAGCATGGCCACCGTGTGGGCCTCCATGGCCAGCCCCGGCCCCGTGCGCATCGTCATGGGCCGCGCCGACCAGCTCTTCACCAGCATCACCCCCGACCAGCGCAAGGCCCTGCCCGAGTACCGGGGGGACCTGCTGCTCACGGAGCACTCCGCCGGATCCATCACCTCCCAGGCCTTCCTGAAGCGCCTGAACCGCGGGGACGAGCTCCTCGCCGACGCCGCGGAGAAGGCCAGCGCCGCCGCGGACCTCCTGGGCGGCTGCGCCTGGCCCAAGGCGACCCTGGACAAGGCCTGGGGCCTGATGCTCCGCAACCAGTTCCACGACATCCTGCCCGGGACCTGCCTGCCCAAGTCCTACGAATACGCCTGGAACGACGGCATCCTCGCGGCCCGCGCCTTCGAGGGCGCCCTCCACGACGGCGCCGCCGCCGTGGCCCGGGGCCTGGACACCCGCACCGGCGGGATCCCCCTCGTCGTCTTCAACCCCCTCGGCATCGACCGCGAGGACGTGGTGGAGGCCCTGCTCCCCGCCGGCCTCGAGGGCGACGGCGCCCTGGAGGCCGTGGACGGCGCCGGGAAGGCCACCCCCGCCCAGCGCACCGTCGGCGTGGACGGACGCCCCCGGGTCATCTTCGCCGCCAAGGTGCCCGCCGTGGGCTTCGCCGTCTACGGCCTGCGCCCCGGCAAGGCCCCCGCCCAGGGCCTCCTGAAGGCCGGCGCGGGCGCCCTCGAGAACGGCCGCTACCGGGCCACCCTGGACGCCGCCGGCGACCTGGCCAGCCTCTACGACAAGGAGGTGGGCCGGGAGCTCCTGGCCGCCCCCGCCCGCCTCGCGCTCCAGGAGGAGAAGCCCAACCGCTGGCCGGCCTGGAACATGGACTGGAAGGATCGCAGGAATCCGCCCCGCGCCTACGTGGGCGGCGCCGCCACCGTCCGCGTCCTGGAGGCCGGCCCCGTGCGGGTGGCCGTGGAAGTGGCCCGCGAGACCGAGGGTTCCCGCTTCGTCCAGGTCTACCGCCTCGCCGCCGGGGGCGCCGGCTCCCGCCTGGAGGTGGCCTGCGCCGTCGACTGGAAGTCCTCCCAGGCGAGCCTCAAGGCCGCCTTCCCCCTGGCCTCCGCCGCCCCCCGGGCCACGTACAGCTGGGACCTGGGCACCGTCGAGCGCGGAAACAACGACCCGAAGAAGTACGAGGTCCCCACCCACGGCTGGATGGACCTCACCGACCCCACCGGCGCCTTCGGCGTCACCGTGCTCACCGGCGCCAAGTACGGCACCGACAAGCCCGACGACGCGACCCTCCGCCTCACCCTCCTCTACACCCCCGGCGTGAACCGCGACTACCGCGAGCAGCGCTGGCAGGACTGGGGCCACCACGCCTTCACCTACGGCCTGGCCGGCCACGCCGGGGACTGGCGCAAGGGGCAGGCGCCCTGGCAGGCCCTCCGCCAGGACCAGCCCCTGGTGGCCTTCCAGGCTCCCGCCCATCCGGGCCCCCTGGGCAAGCGGCTCAGCCTCCTCGCCACCTCCTCGCCCCAGGTGGCCATCCAGGCCATCAAGCGCGCCGAGGACGGGGAGGGCTTCGTGGTCCGCCTCCAGGAACTGGAAGGCCGCCCTGCCAAGCACCTGGTCCTCCAGGGCGCCGGCGCCATCCAGGGCGCGGACGAACTGGACGGCCTCGAACGGCCCCTCCGGGCCCTGGCCCCCGCCAAGGGCGCCCTGGCCCTGGACTTCACCCCCTACCAGGTGCGGACCGTGGGCCTCCGCCTGAAGGCCCCGGCCCAGGTGCCGGCCCCCGCCGGCACGCCCCTGGCCCTGCCCTACGGCCTCCAGGCCTTCACCACCAACGACGACCGCGCTTCCGGGGCGCTGGACGGCCCCTTCACGAGCCTGCCCGCCGAGATGATCGGGGACACGGTGACCGCCGGCGGCGTGACCTTCCGCATGGGCCCCCTGGGCAAGGGCGCCAAGAACGCCCTGGCCTGCGACGGCCAGGTCCTGCCCCTCCCCGCGGGCACGACCCGGGTCCACCTCCTCGTGGCCGCCACCGGCGGCGACGTGAAGGCCGCCTTCACCGCCGGCGGCGCCGCGGCCACGGTGACCGTGCCCGACTGGCGCGGCTACCTGGGCTCCTGGGACAACCGCGTCTTCAAGGGGGAGGTCCCCGACCTGACCTACAGCGTCGACAACGACCTCGAGCGCATCGACCCGGCCTTCCTGCGGGAAGGCCGCCCCGCCTGGTGGGCCTCGCACCACCACGCCAAGGGGCAGGACGCCATCTACGAGTATGGCGTCCTCTACGCCGTGAGCGTCGAGGTGCCCGCGGGGGCCCCCGCCCTCGCCCTGCCGAAGGACGCGCGGGTGAAGGTGTTCGCGGCCACGGCCACGGCGGTGGACAACGCGGGCCTCAGGCCCCTCAGCCCGCTCCTCCCGGACCTGGCCCGGGACGCCTCGTTCAAGGCGCGCTTCGGCAAATAGAGGAATCCAAGTCCATTTCGTGGTCGGACTCCTCGATCCCGGGGGGCGGAATGGCGCGCGCCGGCGGAAGGGCCTACACTGCATCGGTCGCTCCAGCCCATCCCCCCCGGGATCCCCATGCCCAGTCCTCCAGCCCCACGCCCACGCGGGACGCCGTTCCGGGGTCTCGCCGCGGCCGCGCTGGCCCTCCTCGCCCTCGCGGGCCCGCCGGGGCGGGCCCAGGTCCAGGAGCGGTCCGCCCTCGGCCTGACCCCGGAGGAATGGACCTTCGTGGCCGGCCGGAAGATCCGCATCGCCGTGGACGCGGCCCGGCCGCCCTTCGAATACGTGGACGAGCGGGGACGCTACGCGGGCCTCTGCGCCGACTACATGCGGTCCGCGGCGAGGACCCTGGGCCTCGACCTGGAGATCGTCCCGGGGCTGCCCGCGGGCGAGGCCGTCGCCAGGGCCGAGGCGGGCGAGATCGATGTGATCCCCAAGATCACGCCCACCCCCGAGCGCGGCCGGTCCATCCTCTTCACGGCGCCCTACGTCACCTTCCCTTCCGTGATCGTGACCCGGGCCGACTTCCGGGAGGTGGCCGGCCTGGATGACCTGGACGGGCTCCGCGTGGGCGTCGTCAAGGGGCTCGTGGTGGAGGAGGTCCTCCGCCGCGACAGGCCGCGCCTGCCCCTGGAGGAGGCGCCCAACGTGAAGGAAGGGCTTCTCCGGCTCAGCACCGGGCAACTGGACGCCTTCATCGACAACCTGGGCACGGTCAGCCACGGCATCGACACCCTGGGCCTCACCAACCTCCGGATCGCCGCCCGGACCCCGTACGGCCACGACCTCGCCTTCGGGGTGCGCCGGGACATGCCCCTGCTCCGCTCCGCCCTGGACAAGGCCCTGGCCGGCATGCCCGCCTCGGAGCGGAACGCCATCAAGCGGCGCTGGGTGCCCGTGCTCGACCGCGCCGGCCTGGATTGGCGGGCCCTCGCGCCCTACGCCGCCGCGGTCGTCGCCCTCCTCGCGGGCATCCTGGCCTGGAACCGCCACCTCAAGGGGGTGGTCCGGGAACGGGAGCGCATCCAGGCCGAACTGCGGGAGCACGCCGCGCGCCTCGAGGCCCAGGCGCGCCTGAAGGCCCAGGTGGCCCAGGTGTCGGCCAGCCTCCAGGCCGCGCGCACCCGCACGGACCTGGCCGAGGCCTTCCTGGGCCAGGCGGCGCCCCTCCTGGGGGCCCAGTACGGGGTCTTCCACGTCCTGGACGGGCCGGAGGTCCTGACCCCGGTCGCCACCTACGGCGGGGCCGGCGTGGAATGGGAGCTCGGCCCGGTGGCCCTGGGCCAGGGCCTAGTGGGCCAGTGCGCCCTCGCGGGCGCCCCGGTGGAACTGGACGACCCCGGGGGCATCCCCCTGCGCCTCGCGGCCGGCTGGGGGACCCTCGCGCCGCGCCGCCTCAGGTTCGAGCCCATCCGCAGCAAGGACCGCACCCTCGGCGTGCTCACCCTGGCCTTTCTGGGGGCCTTCCCCCCGGAACGGCGGGACCTGCTCGCGGAACTCCTGCCCATGCTCGCCCTGAACCTGGAGATCCTCGCGGGGCACCTGGAGACGGCGCGGCTCCTGGAGGCGGCCCGGACCCAGACCCGGGACCTGGACACGCGCCTGGACGCCCTTGCCCGTCTGGCCGGGGCGGCCCAGGACCGGGATGCCCGGCTCGCCCTGCTCCAGGGGGGCATCGACGCCCTGCGGGTCCGCTGCGCGGCCCCGCCCCACCAAGGCTGAACCGGAGGAGGGACCGCACGTGTGGCGCCCGTACACCAACCTGAGCATCCGGACCAAGGTCGCCATGGCCCTCCTTCCCATGGTGGTGCTCGTGGTCCTGGCCACCCTGCACGCCTCCGTGCAGATGCGGCGGGTGGAGCGCCGGTACACCGAGCTGGCCGCCCACCAGGGGCAGGCCCAGATCGCCCTGGCCCGGGCCAACCAGCGCCTGTACCGCTTCGGCATGAGCCTGTACCGGGGGGCCTCCGGCGGCGACGAGGCCGGCCTGCGCCAGGCCGAGGCGGACATGGAGGACGCCTACCGGGAGTTCCATGGCTTCATGAACGAAGCCATGGCCGCCGTGCCGGACCGGGCGGCGCGCATCGCCAAGGCCCACGACCAGGCCGACGAGATCATGACCGGGATCCGCCCCCTTCTCGCCCGGGCGGCCCAGGGTGACCGGGGGGCCCTGCGGGACCTCCAGGCCCCCCGCCACGCCAACCGCCTGGAGACCGCGCGGGCCCTCACCACGGCCCAGGTGGACGAGCTGAAGCTGGAGGCCAGCGGGCTGCGCCGGGACTACGCGCGCAGGACGGACCGGACGGTCCTCGTCACCTGGATCGTCATCGCCCTCGGCCTGCTGGGGTCGAGCCTCGCCACCTTCCTCGTGGCCCGGCAGGAGGTGGTGGAGGTCATGCTCTCCCTCCGCCGCAGCATCCTCGCCATGGCCGAGGGGCGCAACGAAGAGCCCATCGACCGGCTCGACCAGGCCAACGAGACCGGGGAGATGGCCCGGGCCCTGGCGGGGCTGCAGCGCACCGCCCAGGACCAGGAGATCCAGGCCTGGGTGAAGGCCCAGGCCGGACGGCTCATCGAGCGGCTCCAGGCCGCCCGGGACTTCGAAGCCTTCACCGCCGAGCTCATGGCCTGGATCTCGGCCCGCATCCCCATCCTCTACGGAGCCCTCTACGTGGCCGAGGACGACGGGCCCGCCTACGTCCGGGCCGGGGGGTACGCCCTCGCGGACCCCGCCCACGGACGGTCCTTCCGCAAGGGGGAGGGGCTCGTGGGCCAGGCGGCGGCCGACGGGCGGCCCCTGTTCCTGGACACGGGCGCCGACCAGGACCTGGAGATCCAGGCCGGCCTCGGCCGGCTCCAGGTGCGCTGCCTCGTGATCCTGCCGATGCTGGACCAGGAGACCGTGGCCGGCGTGCTGGAGCTGGCCCTGCGGGATCCCCTGGGGCGGCGCCAGCGGGCCCTGCTGGACGAGGCCCTGCCGGTGCTGGCCGCCAACGTCCTGATCCTCGCGGGCAACCTCCGGACCCGTCGCCTCCTGGAGGCCACCCGGATCCAGGCCGAGACCCTGGCCGTGTCCGAGACCCAGCTGAAGGCCCGCAAGGAGGAACTGGAGGCCGCCAACGAGCGCATGGAGACCCAGGCCCTCCGCCTCGCCGAGGCCGAGGAGCGGTCCCGCCTCATCCTCGCGTCGGTGGACGAGGGGATCGTGGGCCTGGACATGGACGGGCGCATCTCCTTCATCAACTCCGCCGGCTGCCGCATGCTGGGCTACGGCCCGGAGGAACTCACCGGCCGCAGGCTCCACGCTGAACTCCACCACAGCCACGAGGACGGCAGCCCCTACCCGGTGGAGGCCTGCCCCATGTACCTCACCGCCCTGGACGGCCAGCCCCGCCTGGTCAGCGACGAGGTGATGTGGCGCAAGGACGGCACGGCCGTTCCCGTGGAATACGCCACCACGCCCGTGCTGAAGGACGGCGGCAGCGTGGGCTCGGTGGTGGCCTTCCGGGACATCGGCGCCCGCAAGGCCGCGGAGCGCGCCGCCCTGACCGCCCAGGAGGAGGTGCGCAAGGCCAAGCTCCTCGCCGAGGCGGCCCTGGATCTCAGCCGCTCGGGCTACTGGGAGCAGGACTGCGCCGACCCGGACCACTACGTCAACTCCGACCGGAACACCCAGATCCACGGCCTCGCCCCCCGGCCCGGACGCCGTTACCACCTGGCCAACGACTGGCTCGCCGGGGTCCGGGCCGTGGACCCCGCCGCCGCCGACGCGGCCGCGGCCCATTTCGCCCGGGTCCTGGAGGGGGCCGAACCGGCCTACGACGTCACCTACCCCTTCCTGCGGCCCTCGGACGGCCAGGTCGTGTGGATCCGGGCCAAGGGCACCCTGCAGCGCGACCCCGACGGCTCCCCGCGCTCGTTCTTCGGGGTGGCCCAGGACATCACGGAGATCAAGAAGGCCGAACTGGAGATCCTCGAGGCCAAGCGCCTCGCCGAGGCGGCCTCCCAGGCCAAGGCCGAATTCCTGGCCAACATGAGCCATGAGATCCGGACGCCCATGAACGCCATCATCGGCATGGCCCACCTGGCCCTGCGCACCGGCCAGGATCCCCGCCAGAAGGACTACCTGCGGAAGATCCAGCAGTCCGGACAGCACCTGCTGGGCATCATCAACGACATCCTGGACTTCTCCAAGATCGAGGCCGGCAAGCTCTCGGTGGAGGCCACCGAGGTCCGCCTGGACAAGGTCCTGGAGAACGTGGCCACCCTCATCTCCCAGAAGACCCAGGCCAAGGGGCTGGAGCTGGTGCTCGACGTGGCGCGGGACGTGCCAGGGGACCTGGTGGGCGATCCCCTCCGCCTGGGCCAGATCCTCGTCAACTACGCCAACAACGCCGTCAAGTTCACCGAGTCGGGCGAGATCGACATCCGCGTCCGGGTCCAGGAGGACCTGGGGGCCGAGGTCGTCCTCCGCTTCGAGGTGCGGGACACGGGGATCGGCCTGACCGAGGAGCAGCAGGGCCGCCTCTTCCAGAGCTTCCAGCAGGCGGATTCCTCCACCACGCGCCGCTACGGCGGCACGGGCCTGGGGCTGGCCATCTCCCGGCGCCTCGCGGAGCTCATGGGCGGCACCGTGGGCGTGGAGAGCGAGCCCGGGCGGGGGTCCACGTTCTGGTTCACGGCCCGGCTGGGCCGGGGCCAGGCGCGCCGCCCCCTCCTCCCCCGCCCCGACCTGCGGGGCCGCCGGGTCCTCGTCGCCGACGACAACGACAGCGCCCGGCAGGTCCTGGTGGACCTCCTGGGCGCCATGGGCTTCCGGCCCGAGGCGGTGGGCTCCGGGGCCGAGGCGGTGGCCGCCGTCCAGGGCGCCCCCGGGACCGAGCCCTTCGAGGCGGTCTTCCTGGACTGGCGGATGCCGGGCCTGGACGGGCTGGAGGCGGGCCGCGCCATCCAGGCCCTGCCCCTGGCGCCGCGGCCCCACCTGGTGATGGTCACCGCCTACGGCCGCGAGGAGGTCCTGGCCGGGGCCGAGGCCGCCGGGTTCGACGACATCCTCATCAAGCCCGTGTCGCCCTCCATGCTCTTCGACGCGGTGATGCGCGCCTTCCACGCGGGCGGCGCCGACGAGCAGGCGGAGGCCCGCGGCCCGGCCCCGGCGGCCGTGGCCGGCCTGGAGGGCGTCCGGGTCCTCCTGGCCGAGGACAACGCCTTCAACCAGCAGGTGGCCACGGAGCTGCTCGCGGAGGCGGGCGCCGAGGTGGAGGTGGCCCCCGACGGCGCCGCGGCCGTGGAGATGGCCCTCGCCGGCGCCTACGACGCCGTCCTCATGGACATGCAGATGCCGGTGATGGACGGCCTGGCCGCGACCCGGAGGCTCCGGGAGGCGGGCTTCGCCCTCCCCATCATCGCCATGACGGCCAATGTCATGCAGGCCGACCGCGACCGCTGCGCCGAGGCCGGCATGGACGACTACGTGGCCAAGCCCATCGACCCCGACGAGCTCTTCGCCGCCCTGGCGCGCCGCGTCCGGCGCCAGGCCCCGCCCCCTGCCCCGGCCGCGCCCGCCGGGGACCTGCCCGCGGTCCCGGGCCTGGACGCGGCCCTGGGCCTCAAGCGCATGCGGGGCCGCCGGGACCTGTACCTGGAGATGCTCCGGGTCTTCTGCGAGGGCCAGGGCGGCGACGCCCAGGCCATCCGCGAGGCCCTGGCCCGGGGGGACGCGGCCGCCGCCCAGCGGGTGGCCCACACCCTCAAGGGGGTCGCCGGCAACATCGGGGCGGCCGGCCTCCAGGCGGCGGCGGAAACCGTGGAGGCCCGCCTGCGGGACGGCCTCCCCGCGCGCCGCGAGCTGGCCACCCTGGAAACCGGGCTGGCGGCGCTCATCGCGGCCCTGCGGCCCCTCCTCCCCGCCCCCGCGCCGGCGGACCCGGCCCCCGGGGACCTGGTGGCCCGCCTCCGCCAGCTCCTGGCGGACAACGACCCCGAAGCGGAAGAGCTGGCGGCTGCCCACCCGGAGCCGCTGAAGGCCGCCCTGGGGGACCGGGCGGAGGCCGTCCTGGCCGCCGTCCGCGCCTTCGCATTCGACCAGGCCCTCGCCCTCCTCCCTGACGGGGAGCCGGGCGCCCGCCCCGATCCCGGCCGAGGAACGCCATGACCGACGACCTGCGCAAGACCCTCCTCGTGGTGGACGACACCCCGGACAACCTCAAGCTCATGGGGGGCCTCCTCAAGGACCGCTACCGCGTGCGGATCGCCAACAGCGGCCCCAAGGCCCTCGCCGTGGCCGCCGCGGACCCAGCGCCCGACCTCATCCTGCTGGACATCATGATGCCCGGCATGGACGGCTACGAGGTCTGCCGCGGCCTGAAGGCCGACCCCCGCACCCGCGACATCCCGGTGATCTTCCTGACGGCCATGACCGCGGAGGAGAGCGAGGAGAAGGGCCTCGCCCTGGGCGCGGTCGACTACATCACCAAGCCCATCAGCCCCCCCATCGTCCTGGCCCGGGTGGAGGCCCATCTGCGCCTCAAGGAGAGCGCGGACTTCCTGCGGGACAAGGCCGTCTTCCTGGAGTCCGAGGTGGCGCGGCGGACCCGGGACATCACCGCCATCCAGGACGTGACCATCCTGGCGATGGCCTCCCTGGCCGAGACCCGGGACACGGACACCGGGAACCACATCCGCCGCACCCAGGCCTACGTGAAGGCCCTGGCCGAGCACCTCGCCGGCAACCCCCGCTTCTCGGGGGAGCTGGACCCCGGCCGCATCGCCATGCTCTTCAAGTCGGCCCCCCTGCACGACATCGGCAAGGTGGGCATCCCCGACCGCATCCTCCTCAAGCCCGGACGCTTCACCCCCGAGGAGTTCGAGATCATGAAGACCCACGCCGCCCTGGGGCGGGAGGCCATCGAGCACGCCGAACGCGCCCTCGGCACCCCCGTGGAGTTCCTGGCCCTGGCCAAGGAGATCGCCTACGCCCACCACGAGAAGTGGGACGGCACCGGCTACCCCGAGGGCCTGAGCGGGGACGACATCCCCGTCTCGGCCCGCCTCATGGCCCTGGCCGACGTGTACGACGCCCTGATCAGCCGCCGGGTCTACAAGCAGGGCCTCCCCCACGCCGAAGCCGCCGGGATCATCCTCGCCGGGGCCGGCAGCCACTTCGACCCCGACGTGGCAGCCGCCTTCGACGCCCTCCAGCCCGAATTCCAGGCCATCGCCGCCGCCTTCGCCGACGCCGACTCCGACATGGAGCGCAAGAAGGCCTATCTCGACCTCTCGTCAGGAACCTAGAATCGGCGCCTCGGGACGAGGACGTTGGCCAGGAGGAGGCCCAGCATCAGGGCCACCGCCACGAAGATCGACTGGAATCCCGCCTGGAGGCCCTCCAGGGTCTGCTTGTGCAGCATGAGCAGGAAGCTCCGGAAGCCGAGGCTGCCGGGGAGGATGAGCATGAGGGATGGCAGCAGGAGGACGGCCCCTGGGCGCCGGGTGAGCTTGGCGTAGTGGTTGCAGGCGGCCCCCAGGGCCAGGGCGGCCGCGCCGGCCCCCACCTCGGGGCCCAGGAGGGCGGCGCCCGCCTTGGCGGCGGCGTAGGCCAGGAGGCTCGCCAGGAAGGTCCAGGGATAGTCGCGGCGGGCGCCCCGGAAGACCATGAGGAAGCCGAGGGAGGCGAGGGCGATGGCGGGCAGGACGGCCCAGGCCGGCAGGGGCGCCGGATCCGGCGGCGTCCCCCGCAGCCAGCCGCCGCCGATGCGCTGGCCGAGGGCCACGCCCGAAGCCATCAGGAGGAGGACGAAGCCCGTCCCCATCAGCCGGGAGGTGCCCGCGACCAGGTTCCCCGTGCCCAGTTCCTGCATGGAGACCAGGAGGCCCAGGCCGGGCACCAGCACGATGAAGCCGCTGAGGATGAGCACCGGATTCGACACGGCGGGGAAGAGGGCCCCCAGGGCCAGCCCGCCCAGGCTGCTGATGAGGCCCCCGGCGAGGGGCAGCAGGCTGATCTGGGTGCGGTGGCGGTCCAGCACCTGGGCGGCGATGCCCACCAGCAGGCCGATGACGGCGCTGAGGAGGGCTTCCCGCCAGCCGCCCCCGAACACCACGGCCATGCCCAGGGCCGACAGCGCGTAGGCGCCGGCCATGCGCCCCGGCCCGTGGCGGGGGGGCCGCGCGGTGAGGGCCTCCAGCTCCCGCAGGGCGGCCTCGGCCCCGATGCGGTCCGCCAGGACGCGGTCCACGAGGTCGCCCGTCTCGGCCAGCCGCTCCAGATCCGCCCCGTAGGCCGCCGTGCGGATGAGGTCCGTGCGCGCCGGGGCCCCGTCCCGGCCAAAGGTGGTCAGGAGGCCGGTCGGCGTGGCGTACACCGCCCCCTCCAGGCCCAGGTGCCGGGCGACCCGGCCCAGGGCCTCCTCCACCGTCTGGGCGCTCTCCCCGAAGGCCTGCAGGGTCTGCCCGAGGCGGAGGGTGAAGGCCAGTTCTGGGGAAGGGGCGGGCTGGGTCATGGCGGGACTCGAAGAGGGTAACACCCCGCAAGAATCGGGTCGCCACGGGAGCGGGCCGGCCCGAAGATGAATCCATGCTGAGATCCGATGCCCCCCACGTCTTCGCGCCCGGCTGCGCTCTCCTCCTTCACAAGCCCCACCTGGCAGCCCGCATCGGCGCCTTCCTGGGCCGCCCGGACCCGATGCCCGAGCACCTGACCTGCTGCCACCACACCCCGGACCTGGCCCCCGGCACCGTGGTCATCAACGTCTGTCCGGGTTGCGACCGGCGCTACCGGCAGGACTACCCGGGCATCCGCACCGTGTCCCTGTGGGAGGTCCTGGCCGAGTCCCTGGACTTCCCCTTCCCCGACTATGGGGGCCGCGCCATGGCCATCCAGGACGCCTGCCCCACCCGCACGGAGGACCGGGTCCACGCCGCCGTGCGGACCCTCCTCTCCCGCATGAACATCCGGGTGGTGGAGCCGGACCAGACGCGCACCCGGTCCGTGTGCTGCGGGGACAGCGCCTACGGCGCCCTGCCCGTGGACCAGGTGAAGGCCCAGATGACCCGCCGTGCCGCCTCCATGCCCTGCCCCGAAGTCGTGGTGTACTGCGTCTCCTGCGTCAAATCCATGCACCTGGGCGGCCGGAGGCCCCGCCACCTGGTGGATCTGCTCTTCGGCGAACCGACCCCCGTGGGCACCTGCGACCCCGACGCCTGGCACGCGGAGGTCCAGGCCTTCATCGACAGCCACTGAGAGGCTCCCATGTCCGACAGCGACTACAGCCGGGTGGCCCGGGTCATCCGGCACCTGGAAGAGCAGGCGGAAGACCAGCCCGATCTCGCCCGTCTGGCCAGCCTCGTGGGTCTGAGCCCCTTCCATGTGCAACGCATGTTCCACCGCTGGGCCGGCATCACCCCCAAGGCCTTCCTCCAGTGCCTGACCCTGGCCCGCGCCAAGGCGCAGTTGGCGGAGGCCCGGAGCCTCCTGGAGGCCAGCCAGGCCGTTGGCCTTTCGGGCACCGGCCGGCTCCATGACCTCTTCCTCAGCCTCGAGGCCATGACCCCCGGCGACTACAAGCGGGGCGGCGCTGGCCTGGTCCTGCGCTGGGGCCTCCACCCCACCCCCTTCGGCCCGGCCCTCTTCACGGCCACTCCCCGGGGTCTCTGCGGCCTCGCCTTCGTGGACGGGGACCCGGGACCCGCCCTCGCGGAGGTCCAGGCCGCCTGGCCCGGGGCCGTCCTCCGGGAGGACCCGGCCGCCACCGCCCCCCTGGCCCGGGAGGTGGATGCCCGGATGTCCGGCGGAACCCCCGGCCCCCTCGCCCTGGTCCTGAAGGGTTCCCCCTTCCAGGTCCAGGTGTGGAAGGCCCTGCTCCGCATCCCCGAAGGGCGGCTGGCCTCGTACCAGGTGCTCGCGGACCTGGCCGGCCACCCAGGGGCCGCCCGAGCTGCCGGCGGCGCCCTGGCCGCCAATCCCATCGCCTACCTCATCCCCTGCCACCGGGTCATCCGCAGCACCGGCGCCGTGGGCGACTACCACTGGGGTTCCGAGCGCAAGCGCCTCCTCCTGGCCGTGGAAGGCGCCCGGGCCCTCGCCGGGTGACCCACCCCTCCGCCCCGGGACCGGAGCGTTGAAATTCCCCCTTCCCAAATCAGAATTCAAATTCTAGAATTGGAATTCTGAAGGTGGGTGAGTCATGCGCATCTCCCGGAAAGACCTGGAACGCCAGCAGCGGAGGACCCTCCTCCTGGACGCGGCAGCCCGAGTGTTCGGACGCAAACCCTTCGACGAAGCGACCATGCAGGAGGTCGCCACCGAGGCCGAGATCGGCATGCAGGGGCTGTACGAGCACTTCCCGTCCAAGCAGGACCTGTACGAGCAACTCATGGAACGCCGGGCGGACATGTTCCGGCACCTGGCCGAGGAGGCGCTGGCGGGCCTCACCGAGCCCCTGGACCAGCTGTGGGCCCTGGCCCACGTCTACGCGCGCCAGTTCCGGGAGCAGCCCATGCTCCTGCCCATGTTCATCCGGGACCGGGTGAACCACGACTGGGGGGTCCAGTCCCGCTTCGGGGAGCGCCTCCAGGGCATCTACCAGGACGAGATCCGGCGCCTGAGGAACATCCTCCAGGCCGCCATCGACCGCGGCGCCGTGCGCCCCCTGGATCCCGGATTCCTGGCCCAGCTCTGCATGGCGGGCCTCGAGGCCTCCATGAACTTCAGCCACCACCATCCCGAGGAAGAGGTGACCACATGCGTAACCCGAGCCATGGACAGCCTGCTCTGCGGCGTGGGAGCCCGGCCGTGAGGGCCCTCCTCACCGGCGCCGCGCTGCTCCTGGCCGCGGCCCAGCTCCCCGCCGCCCCCCTCACCCTGCCGGAGGCCCTGCGCACCGCGGCCCGGAACAGCCTCAAGGCCGAGACGGCCCGGGTGGAGCGGGCCAAGGCCCTGGAGGAGACCGCGCAGGTCAAGAGCCTCTACCTCCCCGAGGTCGAGCTGGACGGCGGGCACCTCAACCTCCAGCACCAGCCCAAGCTCATGGGCGAGCCCCTCACCATCGCGGGCATGCACGTGGGCCCCCTGGTGAGTCCCCTGGCCGACACCTCCTCCTGGCGCTGGAAGCTCTCGGTCAACTACCTGGTCTACGACTTCGGCAAGCGCGGCCGCGCCCTGGACGCGGTCCGGAGCAAGGAGGCCGCCATCGGCGCCCGCGAGGACGGCGAGGTCCGCCGGACCCAGGCGGAGGTCGCCTCCCGCTACGTGGGCCTCCTGCACCTCAAGGCCCAGCGCCGGGTGCTCGCCCAGCGGCGGAAGGCCATCGAGGACCACCTGAAGATCGTGAAGGACCTGTACCAGCAGGGCGTGGTGGCCCGCAACGACCTCCTGCGCACGGAGGTGGCCCTGCGCACCGTGGGCGACGCCGAGCGCGCCCTCGACAGCGCCGAGTCCGGCGCCCGCGAGGCCCTCAACGTGGCCATGGGGCTCGATCCCGCCGCCGCGCTGGAACTCCCCGACGACCTCGCCGCGCCGCCGGCGGTGCCCTGGACCGAGACCGAGGCCCGGGCCCGCGCCGAGGCCGCCAACGAGGGCGTGAAGGCCCTCCAGGCCAAGGTGAAGGCCCTGGACAGCCAGGTCGCCCTGAAGCGCGGCGACTACACGCCCAATATCGTCGCCTCCGCCTTCCATTCGTACGAGCAGAACACCTGGACCCCCAACCCCAACCAGAACGGGCTCTACCTGGGGGTTTCCTGGAAACTCTTCGACGGCGCCCGGGCCTCGCGGGTCCGCGCCGCGGCCAGCGAGGCCGAGCTGGGCCGGCGGCAGCTCCGGGAGGCCGGTCACCAGGCCGGCAATGCCGCGGCCGCCGCCTGGCGCGAGTACCAGGTGGCCCTCCAGGAGGCCCGCACCTCCGAGGCCAACGTGGCGGCCTCCGAGGAGAACTTCCGCATCCTCGAGGACCAGTACCGGGAGGGCCTGGCCCCGAGCTCGGACGCCCTCGACGCGGAGGCCCTGCTCGCCGACAGCCGCTTCGCCCTCGCCGCCCGCCGCTACCGCGCCTACGCCCAGCAGGCCGCCCTGCTCGCCGTGATCGGCGAGGACCTGCCCGCCTTCTACGAACGTTCGACCGTCAAGGAGCCGTGACATGCTTTCGAAGAAGTGGATCTCACTCGCCGCCATCCTCGCCGTCGCCGCCGCCGGGACCGCCTGGGGCGTGGCCCGGTGGCGCCACGGCCAGGTCTTCATCGGGACCGACAACGCCTACGTCAAGGGGCACGTCACCTCCGTGGCCTCCCGCATCCCGGGGCCCCTGCTCACGGTGGAGGTGACCGACAACCAGTTCGTGCGGGCCGGCCAGGTCCTGGCCACCGTCGATCCCCGCGATTTCGACGCCAACGCCGCCCGGGCCGAGGCCTCCCTGCAGGAGGCGAGCTCCTCCGTGACCCTCGACCAGGCCCGCGTGGCCCAGGCCCAGGCCCAGGTCGAGGCCGCGCTCAGCCAGAAGAAGCTGGCGGAGACCGAACTCGCCCGGTTCAAGGCCCTCTACGAGCGCCAGTCCATCGCCAAGCAGAAGTTCGACCACGTCCAGACCCAGGCGGAGGTCGCCGGCGCGCAGGTGGACGCCGCCCGCAAGCAGGTCGCCGCCGCCCAGGGCCTCCTGAGCGTCAGCCGCGGCAAGGTCGCCGGCGCCCAGGCCGCGCTGGCCGCCGCCAAGCTCCAGCGCTCCTACTGCACCATCGTCGCCCCCTGCGACGGCTACGTGAGCCGCAAGATGGGCGAGGCCGGCATGGTCGTCGCCCCCGGCCAGCCCATCTGCGCCATCGTCCCCCTGGGCCAGGAGGAGGTCTGGATCGAGGCCAACTTCAAGGAGACCCAGCTCCGCCGCGTCCGCCCCGGCCAGCCCGTGAAGCTCGTGGCCGACCTGGACGAGAAGGCGGTCTTCGGGGGCCGGGTGGAGAGCATCTCCGCCGGCACCGGCGCCGCGTTCTCCCTGCTCCCCGCCGAGAACGCCACCGGCAACTGGGTGAAGGTCGTCCAGCGCGTGCCCGTGCGCATCAAGCTCGACCCGGGCGCGGATCCCGCGCACAGGCTGCGCCTGGGCCTCACCGTCAGCGCCGAGATCGACACCCGCGACTGAGCCCCCCATGAACGGCACCCTCTCCCTCGCCGCCAAGCACGGCCCGAGCTACAAGTGGCTGGTGGGCATCACGTGCATGCTCGGCACCTTCATGGAGGTGCTCGACACCTCCGTGGCCAACGTCGCGCTCCCCCACATCCAGGGGAACTTCGCGGCGGGCACCGACGAGATCACGTGGGTCATCACGAGCTACCTCGTGGCCAACGCCATCGTCCTGCCCATCACGGGGTGGCTGGCCAACCAGTTCGGCCGGAAGCGCTTCTACCTCGTCTGCCTGGCGGTCTTCACCCTGGCCTCCCTGGCCTCGGGCCTGGCCCCCACCCTCTGGTTCCTCATCCTCATGCGGGTGATCCAGGGCCTCGCGGGCGGCGCCATGGTCCCCATGTCCCAGGCCATCACCCTGGACGCCTTCCCCGAGGAGGAGAAGGGCTACGGCGCCGCCCTCTACGGCATGGGCGCCATCTGCGGCCCCATCGCCGGGCCCCTCCTGGGCGGCTGGCTCACCGACAACTGGTCCTGGCCGTGGATCTTCTACATCAACATCCCGGCCGGCCTCATCGCCTTCTACATGGCCTACACCCTCATCGAGGACCCGCCCTACCTGGAGAAGCCCGAAGGCAGGGTGGACTGGCAGAGCCTGGTCTTCATCGCCGTGGGCCTGGGCTGCCTCGAAGTCTTCCTCAACCGGGGCGACCGCTACGACTGGTTCGAGAGCACCTTCATCCAGGTCTTCGCGGGCACGGCCTTCCTGGGCCTCGCCCTCTTCATCTGGCGCTCCTTCACGGCCGAGAACCCCCTGGTGGACCTGCGGGTGTTCAAGCTCCGGGAATTCTCCAGCGGCATGATCCTGATCTTCCTGGCCAGCTTCGGGATGTACGGGGCCTTCGTGTGCCTGCCCCTGTTCGTGCAGACCCTCCTGAACTACACCCCGACCTGGGCCGGCATCATCCTCGCGCCGGCCGGCGTCGCCTCCATCGTGGCCATGGGCCTCGCGGGGGCCAGCGCGGGCCGGGTGGACGTGCGCATCCTCGTCGGCACGGGCTTCGCGGCCCTCATCATCAGCATGTGGATGCTCACCCACCTGAGCCTGGGCGTGGGCATCTCCTGGATGATCATCGCCTGGATCTTCCAGGGCTTCGGCCTGGGCCTCGTCCTCGTCCCCCTCGCCACCGAGACCATCATCCGGGTGCCGCCCAAGCTCATCGGCGTCTCCTCGGGCATGTTCAACCTCCTGCGCAACGAGGGCGGCAGCGTGGGCATCGCCATCTGCACCACGATCCTCACCCAGCGGGCCCAGTTCCACCACGCCCGCCTCGCGGAGTGGATCACCCCCTACAATCCCGTGGCCCAGCACGGCCTCGTGGCCATGACCGCGGGCCTCTATCCCCGGGCGGGCATGGACCCGCTGACCACCGGCAAGCTCTCCGTGGGGCTCGTCGGGGGCGAGGTGACGCGCCAGGCCTTCGTGATGAGCTTCAACGACGTCTTCGCCTTCATCGTGCTGGTCTTCGTGGTGGCCGTGCCCTTCGTGCTGTTCTGCAAGAGCCCCGGCAAGCGCCAGGCCGGCGCCGTGATGGTGCACTAAGGCCGGCGTTATGGGTCCATCCGGAATTCGAAAACGGGGGCCGGTCCGTGGACCCGGGCCGGGGCGGGGGCGAGAATGGGGCCATGACCGTCCTCCCCCCCGCCGCCGCCTCCGCCCGCCAGGGCCGGACGATCCGCATTCGCATTCCCGGGTGATCCGGACGGCCCGCCGCGGCCCCGATCACCGCCCCGACCCGCTCCGGCGGGTCGTTTCATGTCACCCCCAGGACCCGCCCATGCCCGCCGCCCCGATCCTTTCCGCCATGCTGACCGCCCCCGTGTACGAGGTGGCCCTGGAGACCCCCCTGCAGGCGGCCCCCATCCTCTCGGCGGCCCTGGGCCACCGGGTCTGGCTGAAACGGGAGGACCTGCAGCCGGTCCACTCGTTCAAGCTCCGGGGCGCCTATGTGAAGATGGCCCGCCTGTCCCCCGAGGCCCGGGCCCGGGGGGTGGTGGCCGCCTCGGCGGGGAACCACGCCCAGGGGGTGGCCCTGGCCGCAAGCCGGCTGGGATGCCAGGCCGTCATCGTCATGCCCGTCACCACCCCCGTCCTCAAGGTGGAAGCCGTCCGCAGGCTGGGCGCGGAGGTGCGCCTCCACGGCGACACCTTCGACGAAGCCGCCGCCTTGGCCCGGACCCTGGCGGAGGGCGGCCTCACCCCCGTGCCCCCCTACGACGATCCCGACGTCATCGCCGGCCAGGGGACGGTGGGCCTGGAACTGCTCCGCCAGCGGCCCGGGGGCCTCGACGCGGTGTTCGTCCCGGTGGGCGGGGGCGGCCTCATCGCGGGCGTGGCCACCTGCCTGAAGCAGCTCGCGCCCCAGGTGAAGGTGATCGGCGTGGAGCCGGCCGACTCCGACTGCCTCGCCCGGGCGCTGGAGGCGGGACGCCCCGTGAGCCTCGATCATCCGGGGCTCTTCGCGGACGGGGTGGCGGTGCGCCAGGTCGGGGCCCTGCCCTTCACCCTCTGCCGGGACACGGTGGACGAGGTGGTGCGCGTGGGCACGGACGAGATCTGCGCGGCCATCAAGGACGTGTTCTGCGAGAACCGCTCCCTCCTGGAGCCCAGCGGGGCCCTCGCGGTGGCGGGACTCCGGACCTGGGCCGCGGGCCGGCGGAACCTGGACCTGGCCGCCATCCTCAGCGGGGCCAACCTGGACTTCGACCGGCTCCGCTTCGTGGCGGAGCGCGCCGGCACCGGCGACTCGGTGGAGGCGGTGCTGGCCGTCACCATCCCCGAGCGCCCCGGGAGCTTCCTGGCCTTCTGCGAGCTGATCGGCCAGCGCCCCATCACCGAATTCAACTACCGGCGCTCGGATCCCGAGGCCGCGCACGTCTTCGTGGGGGTGAAGGCCGGGGGCCGCGCCGAGGCCCGGGAGCTCGTGGATCGCCTGCGCGGCGCTGGCCTCGGGGCCCTGGACCTCACCGACGACGAGCTCGCCAAGACCCACCTCCGGCACATGACCTGGGGCCGGGCCCCGGACCCCGGCCGGGAGCATCTCTTCCGGTTCGAGTTCCCCGAGCGCCCCGGCGCCCTCCTCAAGTTCCTCCGCCGCATGGCGCCGGGCTGGGACATCACCCTGTTCCACTACCGCAACCACGGCGCGGACGTGGGGCGCGTCCTGGCGGGCCTCCTCGTCCCCCCCGAGGACGAGGCGGACCTCCTCGACGCCCTCGCCGACCTGGGCTATCCCTGGGTGGACGAGACGGCCAGTCCCGCCTACCGGGCCCTGCTGCTCTAGACATCATGGAGTGGCCCCGCAATGAATGAGGGGCCACTGCATGGTGTCTAGGAGCCCGGCTCCTGGGCGAACAGGCCCTGGGCGAGGCGGCGGAGGGGGGCCCCGCCGTCCCGGTCCAGGGTGGTGCCGAGGACGGCCTCCCAGTCGTTGGCCAGGGCCATCATCCGGGCCGGCTCGACCCCTTCGCCCAGCAGGGCGAAGGGGCGCTTCCCGCGGAGGGGCTCCAGCAGGATGGCCAGGCGCCGGACCTGGTCCGGATCCAGGGACGCCACGTGGCAGAGCACGAGGACGCGGGCCCGCTCCCCCAGGATCCGGACGCCCTGGACCGTCGCCGGCAGGCGCCGCACCGGCGGCAGCCCCTCGAAGAGCTCCCTCAGCCGGGCCTCCAGTTCCGGGCCCCCGCCCAGGAGCCCGATCACGGGGACCTCCGGGGCCAGGTCCAGGGCCTCGCGGGGGGCGGGCCGGGGCCCCTCCTCCTCCGTTTCCAGGAACTGCGCGAGGGCCTCCTCCCGCTTCTGGAAGGTCCAGCGCGCGAGGTCGTCCAGGAGGGCCCCGTGGAGGGTCGGGCGGAACTCCATCCCCACGCTGTTGCCGCGCCGGTGCCGGACCCGGGCGCGGCCGTTGATGGTGATCGCGGGCGTCAGGGGGATCGACACGTGGATCTCGTCGTCGATCTGCACGTCCTCGTCGCCCAGGTTCTGCCCCGCGAAGACCCGAGCCCCCCCGGTGCTGATGTTCACCAGGCTCCCCCGGAGCAGTTCGTAGCGCCGCGAGCTGAAGGTGACCTGGACCCGCCCCACCTTCTCCACCCGGTACGCCCGCCGGAAATCGTCGTTCTCCAGCTCCTCGGGAATGGCCAGGCGCAGGGAGCGCCGGCCCCGGGCCACGCCGAGGCCCGCCAGCCGCGTCCCGGCGCTGAAGATCCGCGGGCCGAAGGGGAACCGCACCTTGAGGCCGGGCGCCTTCAGCGCGAAGAGCGCCTCATCGCGGCTCATGGTCGCGGTCACATGGAAGACCTCCTGGTCCAGCCAGAGGAAGTTCAGGTCGAACTTGGCGTTCGGCGTGACGAGGATGGCGAGTTCATTGCGATCGCAGACGCGCTTCAGGGTGTCCCGGATGACGGCGGGATTGCGGACGAAGGCGTTGTCGTCGCTGGCCAAGGGTCCCTCCCGTGCGGATCGGATTGGGCCCAGTATCCACGAGGCGGGGGCGAACTGGTGAAAATTCGTGCCCAGCCAGGACCGTCCCCCCTTTTCTGCTCCGCCCGCCCCCGGGAACCCTGGAATATAATCCATTTACCTTCATCAAGTTTCCTCGTTTCCCCCGGCCGGAATTCGGCCATAATCGCCGCGTGATGCCCCCGCACGAACCGGACACCCCCCTGGCCCAGGTCCAGCGCAGGCACCGGCTTACCGTCCTCGGCGCCGGGGGTCCCCCCATGCTCTTCTGCCACGGCTTCGGCACGGACCAGAGCCTGTGGCGCCTGCTGGCGCCGCGCTTCGGGAACACGCACCAGGTCGTCCTCATGGACCACGTGGGCACCGGCGGCTCGGACACCTCCGCCTACCGCAAGGAGCGCTACGCCTCGCTGGACGGGTACGTGGAGGACGTGCTCGAGGTCTGCCGCGTCCTGGATCTCCGGAACCTCGTCTACGTGGGCCATTCGGTGAGCGCCATGATCGGGCTGCGGGCCGCCCTGGCCGAACCTGAGCGCTTCGCCTGCCTCGCCATGGTGGGGGCCTCGCCCCGCTACCTGGAGGACGCGGACTACCACGGCGGGTTCACCGCCTCCGACGTGGAGGAGCTGCTGGAGGCCTTCGACCTCAACCGGGAGGTGTGGGCCAGCCACCTGGCCGTGACCGCCGCCGCGGCCCCGGAACAGCCCTGGATCGTCCAGGAGATCGAGGCCCAGTTCCTGCACGCGGTGCCCGCCATCCTCCGCCAGTTCGCCCGCGTCACCTTCTCGGTGGACGATCGTCCCCTGCTGGGCCGGTGCCCGGTGCCCGTGCTCCTGCTCCAGTCCCGCGAGGACCCCATCGTTCCCGAGGCGGTCAGCCACTACCTCGCCGCTGGCCTCCCGGAGGCCCACCTGGTCTTCCTCGATACGGCGGGCCACTTCGCCCAGCTCAGCGCCCCCGACGAGGTGGAACGCCACCTGCGCGCCTTCCTCGCCAACGGGAGAGGCGCCCGTGGATGACCGGCCTCCCGACCTGACCGCCTGGTTCGACGCGATCCCCGTGGGCCTGGTGGAGGCCCATCCCGACGGCCGGATCCGGCGGGTCAATGCCACCCTCCTGGGCTGGACCGGCTACGCCGCCGCGGACCTGCTGGACCAGGTCTGGTACGACCGCCTCCTCTCCCCGGGCGCCCGGGTCCTCGCCCGAACCCACATCCTGCCCATCCTCGCCCGGGAAGGACGGCTCGACCGCCTCATCCTGGACCTCCTGGCCCGGGACGGCCGCCGGATCCACGCGGTGGTCCACGTGGCCCGGGTGGCTGGAACCGAGGGGGACCCGCCCCACGACCGCCTGACCTTCATCGAGGCGCCGGAACGCCGGGCCTGGGAGGAGCAGCTCATCAAGGCCAACCGGGCCGCGGAGGACGCCCTGGAGGCCCTCCGGGAGCTGAACCTGGACCTGGAGGCCAAGGTCGCGGAGCGCACGGAGGCCTTGGCCAGCGCCAACAAGGACCTGGACGCCTACGCCCGGAGCGTGGCCCACGACCTGCGCGGCCCCCTCCAGGCCATCCTGGCCCTGGGCCAGGCCCTGGAAGCCAGCGCCGGGCCCACCCTGGCGGCGCCCGACGCCACCCGCCTGACCAAGCTCCTGCGGGCGGCCGGCTCCATGGAGACCCTCATCGGCGGCCTGCTCCAGTTGGCCCGGGCCAGCGGTTCGCCCCTGACCCGCCAGCCCGTGGACCTCTCCGCCATCGCCGCCCGGGTCTGCGGCGAACTCCAGGCCGGCCACCCCGGCCGCGCCGTGGCCCTGACCGTGGCCTCCGGCCTCCACGCCTGGGGGGACCCCGCCCTCCTGGAAGTGGTGCTCCGCAACCTCCTGAGCAACGCCTGGAAGTACACGGCCGCCACCCCCGAGGCCCGCATCGCCTTCGAGCGGGAGGGGGACGGGGCCTTCGTCGTGCGGGACAACGGGGCGGGCTTCGACATGGCCGTCTCCGACCGCCTCTTCCAGCCCTTCCAGCGCCTCCACGACGCCCAGGCCTTCCCCGGCATCGGCCTGGGCCTCGTCGCCGTCAAGCGCATCATCGAGCGCCACGGCGGCCACCTGCGGGTGCTGGCCGCCCCCGGGCGGGGGGCCGCCTTCCACTTCACGCTCGGGGATCCGCCGGAGCCCGGAGCCTGACCACCTTTCCCGGGGCCGGGGCCCCGGCGAGAATGGCATGCGGGGAGGCGGCGCGGTGGACGCATCGGTGATCGAAGTCGTGGCGGCGGTGGCGGTCCGGGAGGGGCGCCACCTGGTGTGCCAGCGACCCGCCCACAAGCGCCACGGGGGACTCTGGGAGTTTCCCGGCGGCAAGCTGGAACCGGGGGAAACCCTCCAGGAGGCCGTCCGGCGCGAGCTGGCGGAGGAGTTGGGGGTGGAAGGGACGGAGGCGGGTCCCTGCCTGGCCACCTTCCACGATCCCGGGTCCCCCTACCGGGTCGCCTTCCACCCCGTGACCTTCCGGGGCGAGCCCCGGTGCCTGGAGCACGCGGCCCTCGCCTGGGCGACTCCCGCGGAACTGGCCGCCCTGCCCCTGGCGCCCTCGGACCGGCGCTTCGTGGAGACGGTGCTCCTGGCGGGGGCCTGAGGCCCCGGGGGGTGCTACAACGGAAGGGGGCCCCGCCCCGGAAGAAAGGAATCCCATGCCGAACCTCCAAGCCCTGGGCGCGGGAGACGCCCTCGCGGCCGTCCGCGCGAAGGCCCCCCTTGTCCACAACATCACGAACTTCGTCGTCATGAACACCACGGCCAACGCCCTGCTGGCCCTGGGCGCCTCCCCCGTGATGGCCCACGCCGAGGCCGAGATGGCCGACATGGTCGCCCTGGCCTCCGCCCTGGTGCTCAACCTCGGCACACTCACGCCGGCCTGGGTGGCGGCGATGGTCAAGGCCGGCGAGGCCGCCAACGCCAAGGGCATCCCCATCGTGCTGGACCCCGTGGGCGCCGGCGCCACCCCCTACCGCACCGCCACCGCCCGGGAGCTCCTCCAGGCCCTGCGCCCGGCCATCCTGCGCGGCAACGCCTCCGAGATCCAGGCCGTCGCCGGGGAGCAGGTGCGCACCAAGGGCGTGGACGCCACCTCCGCCTCGGACGACGCCCTGGCCGCGGCCCAGGCCCTGCAGGCGGCCTACGGCTGCGCGGTGGCCGTCAGCGGCCCCACCGACCACATCCTCGGCGGGGGCCGCGCCTGGCGGATCCACAACGGCCACCCCCTCATGCCCCGGGTGACGGGCCTCGGCTGCACCGCCACCGCCCTTTGCGGGGCCTTCGCGGCGGTGACGCCGGATCCCGGGACCGCCGCCGCCCAGGCCATGGCCGTCATGGGCGTGGCGGGCGAGATCGCCGCCGAGGGTGCCCAGGGCCCGGGCACCCTCCAACTCGCATTCCTGGACGCCCTCTACAACCTGGAGCCCGCCACCCTGGAGGCCCGTCTGCGGGCGGACGTGCGATGAAGGGCCTCTGCCTGGTGACGGACCGGGCCCTCTGCGCCCCCCGGACCGTGGAGGAGGTGGTGCGCCTCGCCGTGCAGGGCGGCGCCACCTCCGTCCAGCTCCGGGACAAGGACCTCCCCACCCGGGCCTTCCTGGAAACGGCTGAACGCCTCCACGCCTTCCTCCGCCCCCGGGGGGTCCCCCTCATCATCAATGACCGGGTGGACATCGCCCTGGCCGTGGGGGCCGAAGGCATCCACGTGGGCCAGGACGACCTGCCGCCCGAGGTGGTGCGCCGCCTGGCCGGCCCCGGCGTCCTGGTGGGCCTGTCGGTGGAGACCTGGGAGGACGTCGTCCGGGCCCAGGACCAGCCCGTGGATTACCTGGGCGTCAGCCCCGTCTATGGCACCCCCACCAAGACCGACACCAAGGGCGCCTGGGGCCTGGACGGCCTGGCCCGCATCCGGGCCTTCAGCCGGCACCCCCTGGTGGCCATCGGCGGCCTCCACGCCGGCACCATCCCCGGGGTGGTGCAGGCGGGCGCGGACGGCATCGCCGTCGTCTCCGCCCTCTGCGCCGCCCCCGACCCCGAGCGCGCGGCCCGGGAACTCGCGGCCCTCTGCTAATGCAGCGTCCGCCAAGTTGCCTGAATCATCCGAGGGGAGCGGCCGCTGCAGGTCCATCGGGGGCATCGCCCCCTATGGCGTCGGGAAGGCCGTGCCTTCCCGACTGTCGCCCCCTGGGGGCCCGGCAAAGGGCCCCCAGACCCCCGGCAAGTGCCGCTCCCATCGCGTACGGATGATCCAAGAGACCTGGCGGACGCGGCGCTAGTCGACGGTCACCCGGAAGGGTTGGCTCGTCACCCCGTTGGACACGTGCACCTCCAGCTCCCGCCCGGGGGCCTGGAAGGTGGCCGAACCGCCTTCGCCAAAGGCCAGCACCTGGCCCGTGGCGGGGTCCCGCACCA
The DNA here is from genome assembly GCF_030295425.1 of Mesoterricola sediminis. Lineage (NCBI taxonomy): Bacteria > Pseudomonadati > Acidobacteriota > Holophagae > Holophagales > Holophagaceae > Mesoterricola > Mesoterricola sediminis. The sequence continues at coordinate 3,656,818 of NZ_AP027081.1, forward strand.
TCACGCCGACGCCCACCTCGCCGTTCCAGGTCAGGTGCACCCGGCCCGCGCCGAGCGAAACCGCCTTCGGGGGCCGGGGCGCCGCCTGCCAGCCACCCTGGCGCGCCGCGGCGACGGCGCCCCCGGCGCGGATGCGGAGCCCCGCCAGGCGCCGCGTCGTGGCCCCGTCCAGGGGCAGGGCGAAGCTGAACTGGGTCTCCCCCCCCGGCAGGTCCGCGACCTCGGCGGGGGTGAAGGGGAAGGAACGGAGCGGGGTCCCGTGGGCGTCGGTGAGTTCCAGGACGGCCTCGCCTCCCGTGGGCATGGCCGGCAGGGCCAGGAGGGTGTAGGCGGGGGCGAGGGTCCACCGCCCCTGGCGACAGCGGCCGGAAACCAGGAGGCAGGGGACGCCCGCCACCGGCGCCTCCGGGCCCGTCGCCGCGGCGCTCCGCCCCGGACCGGGAACGGGCGGACCCCCTGCCAACGGGGCCGGCACGGGGTCGACGGTGAAGGCGCCCGGCGCCCGGAAGGTCCCCGCGGCGGTCGCCACCACGATGGGCCCCGTGGCCGCGTCGTCCGGGACCACGAGCAGGAGCCGCCGGTCATCCAGCACCTGGAAGGGGGCGTTGGCCTTCCCCACCGCCACGGCCTTCACCTGCTCCAGGCCGGTGCCGTAGACGGTGACCCGGGTGCCGGGGGCCCCGTGCCGGGGCAGGAAGAAGAATAGGAGCGGCCGGGAAGCGGGCGCGACGGCCATCGCGACCCAGCCGATGGACATCAGGAGGCTGGCGCGGAACAGGCGGGGACAGGCCATGGGGGATCACCTGGACAAGGAGCTGAAAGGGTGGCCGGACAGGAGCCGGCCGTTCTGAAAAGGGCTTCAAAAAGCGCGCCGGGGGCGGAGGTGCGAAAATCGCAACATGGTGCGGCGCCGCCGCCCTGTCAAGGCGGCCCGCGCCGGGCTCAGGCCCGCCGGGCCGGCCTCGGGGGCCAGGGGATCTGCACCAGGAGCACCCCCGCGAGGATCAGGACCAGGCCCGGAACCATGCGGGCCGGAATGGCCTCGTGGCGGACGGCCCACCCCAGGACCACCGCCACCACGGGGTTCCAGTACGCGTAGGTGCCCGCCCGGGCCGCGGGCCAGGCGCGGGTCAGGTGGTGGTAGGCCGAGTAGGCCACGATGGACCCGGCCAGGATCAGGTAGGCCAGGGCCAGCAGGCTCGGCCTCCCGACGGGCCCGTGGGTGAAGCCCCCGGCCCAGGGGGCCGCGGCCAGGGACAGCAGGCCCGCCGTGAGCATCTCCACGGCCACCTGGCTGAAGTGGCCGGCGCCGCAGGGGTGGCGCTTGCCGTACAGGGTCCCGAAGGACCAGATGAACGCGGAGAGGACCAGCACCCCGGCGCCCAGCAGGTCCGGCCCCCGGCCCCCCGGCCAGAGGAGGACGGCGACCCCCAGGAAGCCCACCCCCAGCCCCAGCCACCCCTTGGGGCCGAGGCCCCGGGGCTCCTGGGCCCCCAGGAACAGGGGCACCGTGGCCCCCAGGGTGGCCGCGACGCCGCTGCTCACCCGTCCCTCGGCCCAGGCGAGGAGGGCCATGCACAGCGCCAGCAGGAGGGCCCCCTGCCCCATCAGCGGTCCCAGCTCCCGGCGGCTGGGCATCCGCTCCCCGCGCAGGCGGGCCAGGATGAGGGCGATCAGGCCCGCCGGCAGGAACCGCGCGGCCGACAGCCCGAAGGGCGTGAAGGCGTCCACGGCGTAGGCGATGCCGAGGAAGGTGGAGCCCCACACCAGGGATACCGTGAGGTAGGAGAGCCAGGCGCCCATGGCTAGGCCCGCGCCGCCAGGGCCCGCTGCAGTTTGTCCAGGAGCCGGAGCAGTTCCTTCTGCTCGCTGGGCTCCAGGCAGGCCTCGGGATCGAAGGCCGTCCGGCCGCTCCGCCACAGGACCTCCGGCACCGAAGCCAGTTTGTCGGCCCCTTCGGGAGTCAGGGAGACGATCACCCGCTTCCCGTTCTCCGGATCCCGCCCGCGGCGGATCCAGCCCGCCCGCTGGAGGGTGTCCAGCAGGGAGGTGACACTGGGCCGGTCCGCGTGCAGCAGGTCCGCGATGGCGCTGGGGGCCAGCCCTCCCGCCTCCTTCAGCCGGCGCAGCAGGAAGATCTGCTTGGGGCTGATGCCGTGGGGCGCCAGGGCCCGGGCCACCTGGCGCTTCCAGTCCAGGTGGATCCGGGCCACGAGCTCGAGGATGCGTCCGCTCATAATTAGAATTCTAATTATGAGCGGTCCCCCGGGTCAAGCCCCGGCCGGCCCCTGCCAGCGGCGGAACCGGGCGTATTCCAGCCCGAATTCGGCCATCACCTTGCCCACGATGTGGTCCTCCAGGTCCGCCACGGAGGCGGGCCCGTGGTACGAGGTCAGGACGGGCGGCAGGATGACGACGCCCTGCCCCGCCAGGTCCAGCATGTTGCGGAGATGGATGACGCCCAGGGGCGCCTCCCGGGCCACGAGCACCAGCTTCCGCCGCTCCTTGAGGGTGACGTCGGCGGCGCGCAGGAGGAGGTTGTCCGAGTAGCCGTGGGCGATCCCGGCGAGGGTCTTCATGCTGCAGGGCACGACCGCCATGCCGGCGGTGCGGAAGGTCCCGCTGGCGATGCTCGCGCCGATGTCCCGGAGGTCGTGGGCGCAGGTGGCCAGGGCCTCCAGCTCCCCGGGGCCGATGCCGGCCTCGTGGGCCAGCGTCCGACGCGCGCCCTCGGTGACGACGAGGTGGGTCTCCCAGCCGGGCTGGTCCTGCATCGCCTTCAGGAGGCGCACTGCGAGATTGGCGCAGCTCGCGCCGCTGACGCCCACCACGAGGCGCCTGGATTCCTGGATCATGGTCTTCCGTGCATGGAAAGGCCGGGGGAGGCGGACCTCCCCCGGCGGTTCGGGACTAGTGGACGAAGAAGCGCACCCAGAGGGCGGTGACCGGCATGGCCAGGAACAGCGCCGGCAGCATGTTCGCGACCGCGAACGGCTTGATGCCCGCGATGCGGAACCCGGTCGCGACCATGATCAGGCCGCCGCAGGCCGAGAAGTCCGCGATCATGACCGGGGAGGTCATGGGCAGGATCCGGGTGGCCAGCAGGAACAGGGAGCTCTGGATGATGAACTGGGGCACGGCGAGGGTGGCCACCGAGAACCCCAGGGCCGTGGCGAAGATCGCGGCCGTGAAGAGGTCCAGGAAGGACTTCACCATCAGGAGCGAGGAATCGCCCGTCATGCCCTCGTTCATGGCCCCGAAGATCCCCGTGCCGCTCGCGCAGAAGAGGACCAGGATGGCCACGAACTTGCTGAGGAACTCGTCGTGGGGGAGGTTCGCGTCGGCGGGCTTGGCGATGCGGTCGATGAAGCCGCGGGTCTTCCCGGCCAGCTTCATGATCGCGTCCTCCAGGTGGAGGAGCTCGCCGATCATGGTGCCCACCAGCAGCGAGAGGATCACGGCCGGCAGGTACTTCACCTTGACGATCATGGCGATGCCGAGGCCCATGGACGACACCCCGAAGACCAGGGGCATCTTGGTGCGGAGGTTCTCGCTGATCCGGTTGCCGGCGGCGGCGCCCGTGAGGCTGCCCACGATGACGGAGGCGCCGTTGACGAAGGGTCCGATCATGTGCTGCTCCTATTTCACGAAACGGGTGGGGTCGACGTCCAGGAACGGGGCGCGCTGGAACCGGGACTTCAGCTCGAAGGGGACCGTCGCGTCGAAGATCGCCTTCGTGGTGATGCCCTTGCCGCGGATGGAGGGGCTCATCTCGGGGCACTGGGAGGGATCCAGCGGATGGCAGCGCACGCCCGGGATGGCCACCACGTCCGTGTCGGCCTGGAAGCGGGTGGTCATGGCCCAGAGCACGTCATTGGTGTCGAAGGGGTCCACGTCCTCGTCCACGAGGATCACGTGCTTCAGCTCCGAGAAGGCCGAGAAGGCCAGGAGCGCGGCCTGCCGCTGCCGCCCCTCGTCGACGGGGATGCGCTTGTTGACCTGGAGCACGGCGAGATACTTGCCGCCGCCCGAGGGATGCGCGTAGACGTTCTTCAGGAAGCCCGGCAGGGCCCGGTTGACCATGGTGATGATGCTCGCCTCGGTGGGGATGCCGGCGAGGCTCACGTGCTCCTCGGAGGGGCCGATGCAGGTCTGCATGATCGGGTGGACCCGGTGGGTCACGGCCGTCACCTTGATGACCGGGAGGCTGGGGTTGGCGGGGCCGTTGTAGCCGGGGAATTCGGGCATCGCCTTGCCGGTCCTGGAATTGGCGTCCTCCACCATCCGGACGTCAGGCAGCAGCTCGCCCTCGATGACGATCTCGGCCCGGGCCAGGGCCTTGGCCTTGATGGTAAGGCAGTCCACCAGCTCGACGGGGCGGTTGCGCAGGGCGCCGGCGATGGTGAGCTCGTTGAAGCCCAGGGGCGTGCTGGGGGGTTCGAAGCAGGCCGCGATGTACACCGCGGGGTCCAGGCCGATGCTGATGGAGATGGGCTGGGCCTTGCCGGCCTTCTCGGCCTTGATGCGGAAGGCGTCCAGGTGGCGGCCCGGGACGAAGTACATCGAGATCGTGTCGGGCCCTTGGACGCAGAGGCGGTGGATGGTGACGTCCTCCTCGCCGGTCTCGGGATCCTGGCCGTAGCAGAGGCCCATGGTGATGTACGGGCCCGCGTCCTCGGGGGTGTTGGTGGGGGCGGGGATCAGCTTGCGGATGTCGAACCCGGCGTCGCTGGCGCGGTGCACGACTTCCTGGCAGGGGGCCGCGCCCTGGGGCACCTTGACGGGCTCCACGGGGTTGTTGAGGGCCTCGCACATGTGGAAACCGAGGCGTTCGGGCTCCGTGCCGAGGAGCAGGGCCACCCGCTTGCGGTCGGCCAGCATGCCGATGCTGACGCGGGCATCGTCGTAGCCCTTGATGCGGTTGAAGAGCATCGCGGGTCCCGACCGGGTGGGCCGCATCACGGTGCCGCCCGCGCCGACGTGGCGGTAGACGCCGGAGAGCTCGGCGTGGGGGTCCACTTCCACGTCCGTGGAGAGGAGCTGCCCCTCGTGCTGCGCCAGCAGCTCGAGGGCGCTCCTGAGGTCGTTGACCGCGGCGGCCGCGGAATGGGTTTGGGTCATGGGAAGCCTCCTGATGGGGATGTCCCATGAGAGCCGGGGCCGGACCACGAGAAAAATACCGTTTTCCTCTGCCGGCCATCGCGCTTCGATATGGACCCGTCAGCCCTCGACCACGGACCGGATGACCTCCTGCGCCGCCCGGCTCAGGTAGCGGTCGCGGAGGTGGATCAGCACCGGATGGAAGACCACCTCGGGGAGGTCGATGGCGTGGACCGCGTAGCGGCGGGCGATCTCGAAGGGCACCTCGTCGGTGGGCAGCAGGAAGGCCGCCCGCAGGCCCCGGTCCAGGCTGGCGATGAGGGTCCGGACGTCCGGGGTGTCCAGGATGATGTTGGGTTGGATGTGCTTGCGCTGGAATTCCTTGAGCAGGAGGTCATAGGTCCCGCCCCCCTGCCACCGCCTGAGGCACGCGATCGGCATGTCCGCCAGATGTTCCACACCCAGGCAGGTGGGCAGGCCAGGCCGGGCGAGCTCGGGGGGCAGGATGACCGAGAAGTTGTCCACCGGCATCACGTGGGTGACGCAGGCGTCCGTCTTCACGGGCATGAGGAGGAGGGCGAAGTCCAGGTCCCGCTCCAGCACGTGGGCCTCCAGGTCGCCGCTGTCCGTGATGAGCAGGCTGTAGCGCAGCTTGGGAAACCGCTGCGTGAGCTTGGGCAGGACGCGCAGGAGCCTGGATACGCAGGTGCTGGACGCGCCGATGCGGAGCACCCCGCCGGCGCCCCCTTCGGCCTGCTTGACCTCCGTGGGGATGTCCGAGAGCTGGTTGAGGATCGCGCGGGCCCGGTCGTACAGCACCCGCCCGGCCTCGGTGACCTGCCACGCGTGGCCCTCCCGGATGATCAGCTGCACCCCCAGGTCGTCCTCGAGCTCCTTGAGGCGCTGGCTCAGCGGAGGCTGGGACATGTGGAGGAGACGCGCGGCCCGGCTGATCTGGCCCTGCTCGACGATCGTGCAGAAGTAGTGGAGGCGCTTGAGGTCCATGGGATCCCTATATCAGCCCGAAATGCCGGCCATCGCCAATTGGTATTGGTGCCCTGCTGGCTTTGGGGATGAAGTCAACGGTATCGCAACCTGCCAGGATGGCCCACCTCCCCCGGTCCGCGGGGCCCACGGGGCGGCCGTCTGGCCGTCGTCCACCCCTCCGGAGCCCACCATGCGCCGAACCCTCCTCCCCCTCGCCGGGGCAGCCCTGCTGCCCGCCATCGCTTCCGCCCAGAGCGTGAACGTCCAGATCTACGGCACGCTGCTGCCCTTCCTCGACACCGCCCGCACCTCGGGCGCGACCGCCCCGGGCCTCTCCCCCGCCTCCGGCGGAGCCAGCCAGGTCCCCGCCTCGGCCTACACCGGCCAGGACCTGCCCGAGCGCCGCCGCATCACCTCCGGCACCTCCAACCTCGGCTTCCGGGGCACCGTGCCCCTCTCCGACGACCTGAAGGTGGTCTGGCAGATCGAGAGCGCCGTCAGCCCCGACGGCGACGCCCCCAACACCCTGGCCGGACGCAACACCCGCCTGGGCCTCGAGGGGTCCTGGGGCACCGTGTTCTACGGCAACTGGGACACCCCCTACAAGTTCCCCCTCCTCGCCGTGGGCCCCCTGCGCGGCCTCAGCCCCTTCGACAACAACCTCACCGCCAACCCCGGTTTCAACGTCCCCGGCACCACCACCCAGTCGGGCCGCGCCAACGCCAAGGCCGACGCGGCCTTCAACCGCCGCCAGGGCAACAGCGTCCAGTACTGGAGCCCCGACCTCTCGGGCCTCAGCTTCCGCCTGGCCTACAGCGTCGGCGAGGGCCGCACCGCGGCCACCACGGCGGCGCCCTCCGTGAACCCGGAGGTGATCTCGGCCCTGGCCAGCTACAAGGCCGGCCCCCTCACCGTCAGCGTGGGCTTCGAGCAGCACAACGACTACTTCGGCCTGGCCCAGCTGGGCGGCGCCGCCGGCGCCACCCTCACCAACGCCTCCAGCCGCGACACCGGCGTGGAGCTGGTGGCCTCGTACAGCTTCCCCACCGGCACGCGGCTCTCCGTCATCGGGGAACAGCTGCGGTACCGCACCGACGACACGGTGGCCGGGAACATCAACGCCTACAAGCGCGCCGCCTGGTACGCCCTCCTCCAGCAGCGCGCCGGCGCCCACCAGGTATGGGCGGCCTTCGGCAGCGCCGCCGCGGGCAGCTGCGGCCGCGTCGGCGGGGGCGCCGCGAGCACGGACGGCCTGGGCGGCCGCGAATATTCCCTCGGATATTCCTACAGCCTGAGCCGCGCCGCGGACCTCTTCGCGGCCTGCTACGGCATGCGCAACGACCGCTCCGCCCAGTACGCCGTCTTCCCCAGCCCGGGCACCGTCGCCCCCGGCGCGGATACCCGCGGCCTCGGCGTGGGCCTGCTCTTCACCTTCTAGACATCGTGGATGGGCCCCGCAACGGATGAGGGGCCAATCCACGATGTCCTGCCGCGCCCGGGGGGCCGGACTTCCCCGGAATCACAAGGGGATTCCGGCCTTTCGCCCCGGAGTGAAAAACTTTGCGAAACGGCGTGGCGCCTAGGTTTTCCGCGGCATTGCCGAGGTTTCCGCAGGCCCTGCGGAAACCGGTGCCGCCGGTTCCTTCGGTTCCCATGCGAGGCAACGCCAGGACCGGATTGCACACTTTTGAGGGCACCCCGACCCGCGAAGAGGTCTCAAGGGGCGCGGGATCCCGCACCGGGCCGGCCCCGGGAAAGCAGGCCGAGGGGGCCGCCAGGAAAAAGCCGCTGGCCGCCCCTTCGGCCTCACTCCCTGGCCCCTCGCCAGGGGCCTTTCCGGCACACTGGTGGATGATGCATCTCGACTTGCCTTCCCTGGTCTTCCTTCAGGGGCTCTTCATCCTGGCCCAGGTCACAGCGCTCGCGGTCCAGTACCGGGGGAGCCGGGCCTATGCCGGAACGGGCTGGTGGCTGGCGGGGTCCACCGCCTTCGCGGCGGGGTTCTTCTTCCTGATCGCGAACCATGCCCTGGGCTGGTGGGTGCTCGGCGTCCTCGGCAACCCCATGCTGATGGTGGCCCATCTGGGCTTCCTGGTGGGCACCCTGCGCTTCCTGGAACGGCCGGACCGCTTGCGGTGGGCCCTGGCGGCCCTGGGGGCCGCGGTGGCCGTCTACGAGGTCTTCCTCATCCTCTTCCCGTCCATCACCCTCCGCACGGCCCTGGTCTCCGCCGTCATCGGCGGGTTCGACCTGGCCACGGCCCGGGCCCTCCTGGGCCTCCAGGGGCGCCGGATCGCCCAGCCGGCCCGCTTCACGGCCATCGTGTTCCTGGCCCACGGCGCCTTCCTGCTGATCGTGGCCGGCTTCACCCTCGTCCGGACCCCCATCCAGACCTACCACGACTACGCGCTGGTCCAGCGGCTCGTATTCGTGCTGCCGGCCGTCGCCAGCACCCTGTGGACCTTCGGATTCATCCTCCTCCTGAACAAGCGCCTGGACGCCGAACGCCTGGATTCCCAGACCCAATGGCGCCGGACCCTGCAGGAAAAGGCGGACCTGGAGCTCCGGAACCAGCAATTGCAGAAGGCGGAGAGCCTGGCCCGCATGGCCGGAGCCATCGCCCACCACTACAACAACCGCCTGCAGGCCGTCATGACGGGCCTGGACCTCCTGGAGACCGCGGCCCCCGGCCCCGCCTTCGAGCGGGCCCTGGCCAAGACCAAACGCGCCACGGAACACGCCTCGGAGATGGCCCGGCACATGCTCTTCTACCTGGGCCGCGCCTCCCTTGACCTGGCGTCGCAGGACCTTTCCGCCCTCTGCCGGCCCCACCTGGCCGCGATGGAACCCACCCTGCCGCCCCAGGTCCACCTCCGGACCCTCCTGCCCGACCCCGGCCCCCGCGTCCACGCCAACGCCGAGCACCTCCTGGTGGCCCTGGCCAACCTGGCCGAGAACGCCCTGGAGGCCATGGGCGAGGCCGGCGGGGACCTGCGGGTCCAGGTCGGCCAGGGTCCCGCCGCCGCCATCCCCGCCGCCCACCGCTTCCCGGTGGGATGGCAGCCCGAGGCCGGGGACCACGCCTGGCTGGAGGTGGCGGACGCGGGCGTCGGCATCGAGCCCGCCGACATGGAGAAGCTCTGCGACCCCTTCTACTCCACCAAGTTCACCGGCCGCGGCCTGGGCCTGGCCGTGGTGCTGGGCATCGCCCAGGCCCACGGCGGAGGCATGACGGTGACGAGCCGGCCGGGTGGCGGCAGCGCGTTCCGGATCCATCTGCCGGTGGCCGGGGAAGCCTGAGGGCGATCGCGCCCCAGCGGAGCAAGGCTGGACGGCACGCCCCTGGGTGTCGGAAACTGGGTGCCTCCACCTCCATCCGGTTCCCCGATGCTCCGATCCGCCCTCGCTCTGCCGTTGGCCGTGGCTTGCGCCGCGACCCCTCCGCCGGCCCCGAAGCTGTTCCTGGCGGATGCCCGCAGCATCGCGCTCTTCCCCGGACCCGACCGGGACACCTGGCTCGTGTCCAGGAACGTGTCCGATCTCCAGGTGGCCCACCGGGAGGGGACCGGGTGGAGCGTCCCCGCGCCCCTGCCCTTCTGCGGCCCCCACCGGTACGGCGATCCCTGGTTCTCGCCGGACGGCGCCTGGCTCTATTTCTGGTCCAACCGCCACCCGGATCCGGCCCACACCGCGCCGGACAGCACCACGCACCTCTGGCGGGCCCGGCGCGCCGCGGAGGGCTGGGGCCCCGCCGAACACCTCCCCGTCACCGTGCAGGGCCAACCGGGAGGGCTGGTATTCCCGTCCCTGGCCCCGGACGGCGACCTGTACTTCACGAGCCAGCGGGGCTCCCTGGGACGCCGGGACCTCTTCCGGGCCCGCAAGACCGGCGAGGGCTTCGCGGCCCCGGAGAACCTCGGCCCCCCCGTGAACTCCGCGGCCGACGAGTTCGACGCGGCCCTGGATCCCACCGGCCAATGCCTGGTCTTCACCCGGGCCGACGCCACCGGCTGCGACCTGTTCCTGAGCCGCCGCGAGGGCGGCGGCTGGGGCGCGCCCCGCAAGCTTGGGCCCGAGGTGAACGGCAGCCACGGCGCCTACTGCCCCTCCTTCTCCCCCGATGGGAAGACTTTCTTCTTCACCACCCCGGGCGGAAGCGGCTGGGCGCCGGGCATCTACCAGGTGGGCGCCGAGGTCCTGGCCTTCCGCGCCCCCGCGGCGCCGGCGGTCCCCGTCGCGCCCGGGCGGATCTCGGTCCCCGGCGCCTTCGGCATCACCTTCAGTCCCGACGGGAACACCGTCTGCTTCGCCAGCGCCCGCGCCCAGATCAACCTCGCCCGGCGCCGGGCGCGGGTGGAGGAGCAGCTGGACCTGCCGTTCACCCAGGCCTACCACAACCTCTCGCCGGCCCTGTCCCCGGACGGCGCCACCGCCATCTTCGCCTCCAACCGCCCGGGGCCCGGGGCCCGGTCCGACGCCAGCGCCCACCACGCCGCCTTCTGGATGACCCGCCGCGAGGCCGGGACCTGGGGCCCGCCCCGCTACCTGGACAACCTGGTGGACCCGTCCCGGGACCTCTTCATCGACTCCCCGTCCCTGGCCGCCGACGGCACCCTCTACTTCACCGCGGTCTCGGTGCCCGGCTCCAACCGCTCCCACCTGTTCTGCGCCGTGCCCGACGGCGACGGCTATCGCGCGCGCCCCCTGGGCCCCGAGCTGGACCGGCCCGATTCGGACCAATCCGACGTGGCCGTCTCCCCCGCCGGAGACCTCCTCGTGTTCTCCAGCGATCGCCCCGGAGGCGCCGGAGGCCTCGACCTCTACCAGAGCCGCCGCAGACCCGACGGCACCTGGGAACCCGCCCAGCCCCTGCACGCCTTGAACACCCCCGGGCCCGACGCGAACCCGCGGATCACCCCCGATGGGAAGACCCTGCTGTTCTTCAGCATCCGGGACGGAAAGCCCGGCATCTACGAGGTGCCGCTCCAGGCGTGCGGCCGCTAGGCCCCCCCTGACCGAAGCCCGCAGCCAGGGCGGCGCGCGGGCCTTCCAGAGGCCCCCTCTCGGGGCACGTCCACCTACACCCATCCACCCACCTGCCCTACACTGAGGGCTGCCTTCCGCTCGCTCGCTCAACCTCCCTTGCCGGGCCTCCCATGACGCACACATCACCCTCCCGGTGGGGTTTCCCCCGGCCTGATTTCTCGGACCGCACCTTTTCCGCGCCCCGCGTGCATCCGGGGCAGCTGCCGGAGGGCACGCCCCTCGCACCGTTCTGGCGCCGCTTCCTGGCCCTGCTGGCCGACCTGGGGATCCTGCTCGCGGCCTGGCTGCCGTTGGCGCTGCTGGTCGCCCTGGCCCTCAGCCGCGGCGCCGCAGGCCATGCGCCCCACCGGGACATCGTCCTGGCCGCCAACGCCGGCCCCGGCAGCTGGGTGTTCCTCCCCCTGGCCCTGGGGTATTTCACCCTCGGCACATGGCTGGGCCATGGGCGAACCCTGGGCAAGCGCCTCCTGGGAATCCGGGTCGTGCCGCTGGAGCACCCCCACCTGACCTTCTGGGCCTGCCTGGAGCGCACCCTGGGCTACTTCGCGTCCATGCTCGAGGGCGGGTTCGGCTTCCTTCAGTTCTTCATCCATCCGAACCGCCAGACCGTGCACGACCGCATCGCGGAGACGGTCGTCATCCGGCAGTAGCGGAACAGGTCCAGACCCCCCCTCCCCCGACGTCGCCTTCATCGAGGGCGCGAACCGCACCCGAAAGGGCCATGGACCCGCGTGCAGCGCGATCCTGCGTCCTATCGTCCTCAACCTCCTGCGGCAGGCCCCTGCGCCCGCGGGGAGCATCAAGTTCAGTCGGCTGTATGCCGCCATGTCCCCCGACCACCGGCTAGCGGCGCTCCTTCGGGTTCCCGCTCGCGAATTCGTCGATCCTGCGAAACCCCTCCCGGCATTCAGAGGGCCCCAGAGGCCTCCCGATCGAGCCGGAGCACCTCCAGGTGACGACAGAGGGCTTGTAGGGCCTCCCAGGCGTTGCCGGTGAGCATGTACAAAAGGGCCCTGAGGCGGGCCAGGATCTTCCGGAGGTTGTGCCCGGCCCCGCAGAGGATCGCGTTGATCGCGTCCCCTGCCATGCCTTTGAGGAAGTTCCGTCCCAGCAACCCGTCTGCTTTCATGTGCCCGATCTCCGGCTCCACCGCGGATCGCCGTCGCAGGTGGCGCTTGAGGGTGTAGCCGAGCTTCCGGGTGCCGCTGATGAGGACCCGGCTTCGTTCCTCGGGAACTCCATGCCCCTTGTATCCTCGGTCAACGAAGGTGTGGGCCGGAACCTTGCCTATGAGCCGCTCGACCTGGTCGAGTTGACCTTCCAAGGTGTGGCCATCGTAGGGGTTGTCCGGGCAGGTCTGAATGCCGACGATGAAGCCTTCCTTGTGCGTGACGGCGAGGCTGACCTTCACCCCGAACTCGTAGGGGCGGTGGGCCTTCCCTTTGGCGATGCACGCCACCTCGGGTGCATGCAGGCTGTAGATCTTGCCCTTGGTGAGCCGGGTCTGACCGAGAATGAGCTCCGCCAGAATCATGGTCCGCTTGTTGCGGTCGAAGGCGACATCGGACATCTTCCGCTCGACATCGCGCATCACCCGGCCGGCCATGGTCTTCAGGCTCTTCAGGACCTTCTTGGCGCGCTTGAATTGCCTGGCCTTGGAATGGCCGCCGTGCTTGCGGAAGGCCCGGTCCATCATCCGGCGGTAGCTCTGGCGCAGGACCAGACCTTCGTCCTTGGCCACGCGGAGCATGGCTGCATGAACCTTGCGGTAGAGGCGCGCGTCGGTGGGGTGCTGCACATTCTTCGGCTGGACGGTGGTGTCCACGATGACCTTGTCGAAGCTCGTCTCGGTGATGGTCCGGGTGGCCTTGCCCGCCTCGATCGTGATCTGGAGCAGCTTCTCCACGCCCTTCTCGCCGATCCGCTGCCGCCAGCGGGTCATCTGGGTCGGATGAACGGGCAAGTCATGGCGGAAGAACTCCTCGCCGCAGAAGAACTGCCAGTAGGGGATCTCAACCCAGCGGGCAACGGTCAGCTCGTCGGAGAGGTTGAAGGTGTGCTTGAGGAGTTGGAGGCCGGCCATGAGCCGGGTGGGGACCGCCGGTCTGCCGTTGTTGGGGCAGTACATGGGCCGGAATTCAGCGGCGATTGCATCCCAATCGATGGCCGCGGCAAGGCGGACCAGCTCGTGGTTCATGTCCAGGGCTAGGTCCAGGCGCATGGTTCCCATCAGGGGGCGTTCGTGGGTGGTTGCCTTGGGCTTGGGCTTCATCGGTACACCGGAATCCGGGGGGTCGCCCCCTACTATCTTGTGTACCTCATACATGAAAAGTTTCATCAAGTTACTGATTTATTTGTTGGTTGTACGTATTGCAGGTATCGGGCGACATCCGAAACTGACCCACTTGCGACACGAATTCTGACCCACCCCCCCGAAAGGAGGAGGGCATGGAGTTCGAACCGCGGGACGCTGGTCTCCATAAGCCGGAGGCCAGGATGCTCGGAGACGGTGCAGTGGCCCAAATATTTGCTTTGCTGAACTTGGGCTGGTCGATCCGAAAGATCGCCCGGGAGGTCGGCCTCTCTCGGAATACGGTTCGGGACTGGGTTCGCGGAGGGCCGGACAGAAGCTATGGAAACGGCTCCCGGGCCGGCCTCCTGGACAGGTATTACTTCTGGTTCCAGAACCAGTTCAACGCCGGGGTGCGCAACGCCGATGTCCTCCGCCAGGAACTGGAGGCCATCGGCGTTTCCGTGAGCCTGCGGACCGTCGAGAGAGCCCTCCGCCCTTTCCGGCAGAGCTACGAAAGGGCTGAGCAGGCCACGGTCCGGTTCGAGACCCCGCCAGGCAAGCAGATGCAGGTGGACTTCGGGGAGAAGTGGTTGCAGATCGGGGGCGTCCGTCAGAAGCGTTATGTGTTCGTGGCGACCCTCGGCTACAGTCGGCGGTGCCATATCGAGATCTCCGGAAGCCTCCGCCAGCGGGATTGGATCATGGGCATCGAACGGGCCTTCCAGCACTTCGAGGGCGTCCCGGAGATCCTCCTAACCGACAATGCCAAGCCACTGGTGGACAGGCGCAAGGCTGGTATCCCCGTCTTCCACCCGGAATTCGACGCCTTCTGCCGGCACTGGGGCACAGTTCCCAGGGCCTGCCAGCCGTTCCGGGCGAAAACGAAAGGCAAGGTGGAACGGAGCGTCGGCTATGCCAAAGGGAATGCCCTTGGCCGCGAGGGCTGGGAATCCGATGAGGCCCTGGACGAGCACCTGGTCTGGTGGATGCTCAACGTGGCCGACACCCGGATCCACGGGACCACCGGCGAGAGGCCGATAGATCGATTCCCGGCGGAGAAGGCGGCCTTGCGCCCGATGGGAAACCATCCCAGCTACCTCCGGGTGCGCCACCTGTCCAGGACGGTGGCCGCGGATGGGCGGATCGATGTGGATACCAACCGCTACAGCGTCCCGCCCCAGTTCATCGGGGCCACCCTGGAGGTGACCATTGAGGCCGACACCATCCAGGTGTTCTGCCAGGACCAAGTGATCGCGGAGCATCCGGTCCATCCTGGACGCCGCCAGGTCATCGAGGATCCCGGTCACGTCGTCAGCTTCACCAACGGCATCGCCCGGGTGGGCAAACCCGGCGAGATCCGGCGGCCGCTCTCCCACTATGCCGCCATCGTGGGAGGTGAGGCATGGTAGATCCCCGCCTCGAACGCCTGGAGCGTCACCTGACCCGGCTGAAGCTGGTCAGCACCCGGGAACGCCTGGACACCCTCCTGGACCGCGGAGCTCAGAACGAAATGAGTTTCCTCGACTTCCTGGACCTGGTGATCAAGGAGGAAATCGAGAGCAAGGACCAGAAGCGCGCCCGGATGCGGATCCAGATGGCCAAGTTCCCCTTGGACCGGCGCATGGAGGACTACGACTTCAGCCTGCAGCCCAGCCTGGACCGGCGCCTTGTGGCGGAGCTGGAGACGGGACGCTACGTCGCCAACGCAACGAATGTCCTGCTCCTGGGGCCGCCGGGCGTGGGAAAGACCCATCTGGCCATCGCCCTAGCCCGGAAAGCCATCGAGCAGGGCTACAGCGCCCGGTTCATCCATGCCGCGGACCTGGTCTACCAGTTGGCGGCGGCCTCGGACCACGGGGCGCTGGATGAGGCCCTCAGGGTTTTCGCCCGCCCCCATGTCCTGGTCGTCGACGAGCTCGGCTACCTGCCCATGGAGCGCAGGTCAGGGCATCTGTTCTTTCATCTGGTGAGGAAGCGATACGAGAAGGGCAGCCTGATGATCACCAGCAACCAGCCCGTGGGCTCCTGGGGGGAGATGCTGGGGGACGAGGTGGTCGCGACGGCCATCCTGGACAGGCTCCTGCACCACAGCCACATCGTGACGATCAAGGGCGAGAGCTACCGCCTCAAGGAAAAGCGCCGGGCTGGCGTCGTGCCAGCCAAGGAAGTGGCCGGATGATGGTCGCGCCCGCCGGGATGTCCTCCGCTACGGCCTACGGCCTCCGCTCCGGACACCCCGGCGGCTTCAATTTCCAACTACCAGGTGGGTCAGTTTTCGTGTCGCCTGGTGGGTCGATTCTGATGTCGCTTGACAGCAGGGCCGACTACACAAGGTCTGGGAGGAGGTGTGCACCCGAGCTGGCGTGGAGGACCTGAACATCCACGACTTCCGATCGTTGGCAGCCAGTGAGGCCGAGGCGCAGGGCCTCGGGCCCAAGACCGGCGCGGCTATCCTCGGACACAAGGACATCCGAACCACCCTGAAACATTACACCCGGGCCAGGAAGACCCGAGAGGCCGCTGCCAAGGTGGCGGCGCCCATCGCAAGGGCGCTTTCCGGGAAGGCACCCGGCCCAAGAAAAACCCCGGAAGAGGAGCAAGAATAGAAAATCTATAGAGAAAGTTCATTTATTTCAGTTACTACATGCTATTACCAACTCACAATCAACTGTCTCTTTCAAATAGGTTGCAGTTGAGGCTAACACCATATTCTGCTCGGACGTCCTATTCATTACAGATAACCCAGGCTGAACAATGACAATTTCGAAGCCAATTTCTTTGTACTTTGAGTTCTTTAGAAGATGATTCAAGACCAACCTATCTCCCCGGAGAAATCTCGAGACCGGGAGAGGGAATTTGCTCTCGCGGTTAATCAAATGATTCCTGAGGTCTTTAAAGCGCCATTTCCACTTAGAGGACCTGACCGCCTGAGAGCATACTTTGTCGACATCCGAAATCCGACTTCCAACTGTGTCTGAACCAGCAAATTTGCAATGAACAAGGGTTAATTGGATCTTCGTTTCTGCTTCCTTCAAGCAAACCAGATCAGCGGCTTCGCCTGCCCCATCATCATTAAAAACGATATCAAAGTCATTTTCGATAAAGTATGAAGCCGCCTTATTCTGAATGGAATCCGACCTCGAAAAACCATTTTTCCATATCGATTCTTTTTTAAAATCTACCCCGTCCCACTCCCAAATATCAAATCTCCAATCTTCGACATGAATATCTTTGGGATCCTTTGGCTTGATCAGCAAACCGCCATCCATTTCCCATAAATTAACGAACCTCACAATTGGAGGATAGTCCGAGAAATATTGTTCTGCCGTAACACATAGTGAGCCTATCTCGACATACAATTTCTCTCCATCAATCTGAGTTACCCTGTGGCCAAATTCAGCCCCGAGTTCTATTCTAAATATTCCAAGAGCCGAATCGCCATCAACACACAAAATAAAATCGACGGATATTGCGGTAGAATCATTATATTGAATGTCAATCAAATACAATGGCCAACTACTGCCAATATCACCGCCATGGGAAAACTTAACTCTTTCCTCAGATACGCCCAACAACTCCACTGGCCAATCAACACCCAACACAGCAATCTGAGGGATTGAGACAATTGGTTCGGGTATAAGAACATTAGAAATGATATTATCCACTGAAATATTATCATCTATCAACTTTGCCCCAATTTCTCCAAACCACCCGACAAGCTGCGGAATAGTTCCAGCATCTTTTGACCAAACGCGTCCTTTAGCTGAACAACCAATTGCGATTCTCTTTCCATTTTCCCAGCCCGCACCACTCACATTATTCTTAACCGAGCCAGCTCCTTCTGTTACAGTAAGAGCCTGCATAACATCAGCGCCTGTATACATTGCATAGCTTAGATTTCGCCGCCCATATTTTTTAACACCCATGGACTGGAAAATTAGCCTCTTGATTCCTCCAAGAGAACGAAAAACTTGTTCACCTGCCACTAAATTTGCTTCTCCAGAGACAGCCATTGCCATTTCACCAAAACAAGAGTCCTTATTAGAAGAAGCCAAGAAGAGTAAGGATTTTTTTTCATCGAAATGCAATACAAATAGATCCCAAGAGCTATCCCAAAGAACTTTCGTTTTTAGCCAACCTGGTTTCCCTACAGATTTGGTGACGAAGAATAAAGTATTATCCTTCTCATTCAACCATGCCGCCTTAACCTGGAAGTCATCACTTAACCCATTGAAAAATCTTTTCGGGAAAAATTCTTTAGCCCTGTACACCAAAGCACTGTACACAGGCCGCAAAACCCTTGGAGAAATAACTTCCTCTCTATCTAAATCTACCAACTTTTGAGAATTAGCTAAAAATTCAACAAGTGCTTGGTGTTCCCTTACTGCCGAGGAGCTCATCTCTCTTAAAAGTTTATTCCAATCAGCATCTTGGCTATATAGACATTCTAATGCTGAAGAGATATTTTCTTCTGCGATATTTCCAATTACTTTTGCGTTTCCTATATTAGCATCTGAAACACGTGTAAAGCGCCCAATAAATTGAAGAAATACACTTAAGCTTTGCACCATATCATGAATTGCGGCAATCTTAAGCCTTGGCATATCAAAACCCTCACCGAGCATGCCAACACACACCACAATTCGACAACCACCCGAATACAATACCCCCAATCGCTCTGAAATGTTTTCAAGGTTGGCATACAGTATCATTGGGTTTAGATCGTCAGCGATTGACTTATATTCTTGAAACACCAATTTAGCTCGAGCAACCGTTTTACATTTGGCCATCAAAATGTGGTCATAACCATTTTCTAGATCCAGTCTTAACTCTTCAACTGCTTTTTCAGAAATAGCCCTGTCAGCATATTCCGGTACAAGCTCAAAAATGGGTATAAATTCGATGGGCTTAAAGTATGAATCTTTTTGAGCTGTGCCTAACGGATAATTAAAAATTACTTTTCCATCAACCAATTCACCATCTCGCCTAAAAGGCGTGGCAGTAAATTGCAAAATCTTCTTGCCGTCGAAAGCTCGCTTGATTTGATCCCAGCCACTTGCGGCAAGGTGATGCGCCTCATCAAAGATCACAGCTTCGCATTTGGATGCCACTTCCTGAAGCAGCCCAGGGTTTATTCCAGCCAATGAACTGGCGGTACATATAACAACATTGCATTGATCAAAGATTGAGATTGATTCAAACGATTTAATCTTTTTATATATTATACCAACGATTGGGTTCTTAGAGTTTTCTCTCAAAATACCTAATTTTTTTAAAATTCCATGTTGTATAAATTTTTTCATCGCCTGAGTCCGCAATGCATCCCATGGCACAACCACAAGTAGCGGACCTCGCAAATAGGCCGCCATTGTGGCCAACATTGTCTCGGTCTTACCAGTGCCTGTTGGCATAACGATCGTTGCAGGAGATTCGTCAAGGCTCCAATGAGAACCGATAGCATGTAATGCGCCTAGCTGTGGAGGTCGGAGACCATTAGAGACCAGGCATCCATCCGCACCCATTCGCTGTGCCGAGAAGGAAAAATTTTTAGCCCATTCCCCAGCATTTTCTTCTGCAATTTCGCCAAGCCCGCGATCGGCAACCCTCTCACGAAATTGGTCCAGCAACCGATGCGAAAGCCATTTGCTCGATTCACCATCGCCTACAAATAGAACGCCCTCTATATCATCTGGTCTTTCAATTTTTCTTCTTTCGGTAACAATGATTTTATCCCCAGACTGAAGGGAAATAACCTTTTCTTTTATCCGTGGAGAAATATTAATATATTCTTCACCGACAATATTCTGATTCTCTCCCAATCTGAGGAGGCACACAATGTTACCGACCGGATGTTTTTTTTGAAAGATAATCGCAGGAAGCCAGAGGGATTGAAGCATTGGTCCTCCAATTTTCATTTCCCACATCCCTTCGCATGGAGATGCGACAAAAGAAAGGCCATCGTTTCACAAACCTGTATAATTCATAAGATCAGACCTAGCATACACTCCTCCATTCTCCTAAACCATCAGAATTTCCTAGCCATCAGAAGCAAAAAAGGCCTATCGGCCGCGAATCAGAGTGCTTCTGGGACTGGGAGATCAATATATTTGTACGTGGACCTCCTGACCTATATCCCATTGGAAAGGGTGGTAACGACCACGATTAAGAACGGTAACATCCACAAGAGGACCAGGAGCCAAACCCCAACGGGACGGTTCCCTACCTCCCGCCGAGTCCAGCCCGGGCCAAATCGATAGACTGCAATGGTTGCGGCAGCCAAGAACCGACTTATCAGCCTGGAAGTAGTTTGGCCTTGGGTCCTCTTTTTCCTCTGCCAAGTCCTGCCAAGAAGCCTAACCAGGCGCCGGTTCGCCCCCACTCCTGCTCCTTCGCTGGCCGCCATTCTCAGGCTCGCCCACAATCGCATCTGCACTCCTCCTATTACCGCTGCCCCGTTCCCGCCAGACAAGTTGACAGTTTGAGGTGAAGGAAATCCCCCAACAGGAGAGGATTTCCTTCACCTCAAACTGTCAACTTGTCTGGCGGGAACGGGGCACTGTGGAAATCCTGGCCGGATCCACCGTGGGTCGGGAGAGGCCAGAATGGGCTCCTCCCGACCGGAACCTGATGGCAAAACAGGATTTCCATGGGAGGGGCCCAGCTGTCCATGGGAAATCCGCGCCCGAGCAGGGGATGCGGAATGCTGGCCGGAACTTTGGTCAGCGTTCGCATGCTCACCCATGCCTGCGTTGTGATGGAATGATAATAAGTCCCCGATCATCACCCGCGCAGGAGGTGTGCCATGGTTGAGCGTTCGCCTGGAAGCCCGAACCTTTCCGAACTCTTGCAGGAATTCTCTCTGGTCGCCGAAGCGTGGTTCCATGAGCGGCCTTTCGTCCAGGAATTCCATCGCTTCGTGAAAGATTTCTTTCGTCCGGAGAACCTGCAGGCCGCCGAGTGGCCTGCCTTCCAGGCTCTTGCGAACCACTTGCATAGCCTTAACAGCCTTGCGATCGCCAAAGGCAACGCATTCGGCAACCCGAATTACCCGATCGAGCGCTATCGGGAGTCCTTTCGTTTTCTAGCCCACGGTCCAGGCACCGTCGAAGAGCGGATGCGTCTGTTCATGGACGACAACGAAACCTATGCAAGTAAGTACCTCGGCATCGCGGTGGTTTCCGAGTTTATAGGCCAGCTCTTCGCCGAACAGTTCGTGTTCATGAACCGCCGGGACTTGGAAGCAGCCGAATACTTGGGAATCCATCCGTCCTACCCCAAAGGAGCGGACTTTCCAGCAAGGTTCGTTGCGTTCAACGCAGCCTTGACGCTGGTTTTCTCAAAGTACAACGAGGTCGTTGGCTGCCACACAGGGGTGCCAATTGGACTTGAAGTGGACCAGTTCCTCAGCTGGATCTATGAGACCAAGCTGCCCAAGGAGGGAACTGAAACCAAGAAGGACCTACCCAAAGGGCAACAGGTCTGGGTGTTCGCCCCAGGTCGCCAGGCGAAGTACTGGGAGGAGTGCCTTCAAGACCAGGTGGCGGTGATGGGATGGGACGAACTAGGCCCGCTGAACTCCTACCCGAACAAGGAGGCGGTACAGAGCCGCCTCCAAGAGCTATGGCCTTCAGAAGGGGTCCAAACGAATAACGCCAGGACGACATGGGACTTCTGCCATGTCATGAAGGATGGGGACATCGTCCTGGTGAAGAAGGGCAACAAGAAAATTATCGGCGCCGGATATGTCCGTGGAGACTACCGGTTCGACCCATCCCGCCCGGAATACCGGCATGTTCGCGACATGGAATGGGTCAAAAAGGGAGAGTGGGCCGTCCCTTCCGAGGATGGGGCGCTTGCCACCAAGACCCTCACGAACATCACACGTTTTAAAGACTCCACAAGAAAACTCCTAGACACCATTGGGATCCAATCCCACGCGGTTGCAACGGTCGCTGGCCCTAACCACTATTGGCTCAACTGTTCGCCGGATATCTGGAAGGTCTCCGAGTGCCTTCCCGGTTCGGAAGAATCCTACACGACCCACAACGATGAGGGAAACAAGCGCCAGGTCTACGCTTGCTTCAAGGAATCCAAGCCCGGTGACCTGGTAATCGGATATGAAACATCCCCGGTCAGGAAGGTCACAACCATCCTTGAGATCGTACAAGGGATCCATGACCATCCAGTGGCAGGAGAGACCATCACATTCCGGGTTCTGAAGCAGCTAAAGGAGCCTCGAAGCCTGGAAACCCTCCGAGACATCAAAGCCCTGTCCGACTGCAGCCCTGTGATGGATAAGCGGCAAGGCAGCCTCTTCAGGATCACGAAGCCCGAATATGAGGCCATTCTTGGAGAGGAGCCGGTGGAGGCCCCAGGTGAGCCCGAACCGGAGGTTGCCGAAGAGAGCTATTCCATCGAGGAGGCCCTGGAGGGCCTCTTTGTCAGCGA
The DNA here is from genome assembly GCF_030295425.1 of Mesoterricola sediminis. Lineage (NCBI taxonomy): Bacteria > Pseudomonadati > Acidobacteriota > Holophagae > Holophagales > Holophagaceae > Mesoterricola > Mesoterricola sediminis. The sequence continues at coordinate 3,678,692 of NZ_AP027081.1, forward strand.
GGAGACGTTCCGGGGTTGGCTAAGGCAGTGGGCGGACGGGAAAAACCTTGTGCTCCAGGGACCTCCTGGGGTGGGAAAGACCTTCGTGGCCCGAAGGCTAGCGTATGCCCTCATGGAAGCCGAGGATCCGAAGAGAGTCGCCATGGTCCAGTTCCACCAGTCCTATGGCTACGAAGACTTTGTCCAAGGATACCGGCCGACCAAGGAGAAGGGGTTCGAGCTCCGTAAGGGCGCCTTCTACGAGTTCTGCTTGAAGGCCAAGGAGGAACGGAACAAGCCCTATGTCTTCGTCATCGATGAGATCAACCGGGGCAACATCTCCAGGATCTTCGGGGAACTCCTGATGCTCATAGAGAAGGACAAGCGGGGAGAGGACAACGCTCTGAGGCTGGCCTACCAGGAAGAAGGGCAGACCTTCTTCGTGCCGGAGAATGTACACATTCTCGGCCTGATGAACACAGCCGATCGTTCTCTCGCAATGGTCGACTATGCCCTGCGCAGGCGCTTCCGCTTCGCTTCCCTCAAGGCGGCCCTTGATTCAAAGCCCTTCCGGGAACATCTGGTCGAGTCCTGCGAAAGTGATGACCTGGCCGACCGAATCATCACCCGCATCGGAAGGTTGAATGCGGATATCGCCAAGGATGTAGCCAACCTTGGCCCGGGCTTCTGCATCGGCCACAGTTACTTCTGCAAGCTAAAATCACGGGAAGAATACCTGGACATCATCGGTTACCAGATCGCGCCCCTGCTGCGGGAGTACTGGTTCGACGCACCCAAGGTGGCGGAAGGCTGGATCCAGGATCTCCTTGGGATCTGAAATGACGGGAATCCCAATCCGGAATCTCTACTATCTGCTCGGTTACGCCTGGGACCTTTTGGAGGAGGCCGAGACGTGGCAGGTAGAGTTGGAGAACCTGCCTACCGGACTCGACCTCCTCACTCGGCTGATCCTCCGCGGGACCCAGCGTTTACTGAGAAGGGGAATTGATCATGGGTACATGGCACAGGCGGATGTCCTAACCACGATCCGCGGGCGAATCGATTTCACGGCTTCAGCCCGACGCATGTTGATGGAACGGGCAAAGGTGCAATGCGACTTCGAGGAATTCCTGCCCGACCTGCTCCACAACCGAATTCTCAAATCGACCCTCAGGAATCTACAGGCATATCCAGAGGTTGCTCAACGGCAGAGATCCGAAGTCCATGTTCTGCTGAGGCGAATGGAGGGGATCACGCCCTTGAAGATCAGGTCCACCCATTTCGGCTCGGTCCGTCTTCACCGGAACAATGCTCATTACGCCCTCCTGATGCACCTCTGCCGGCTGGTGAATGCCAATCTCCTGGTATGTGAGGAGACCGGGAAAACCACATTCAAGAACTTCATGCGGGAGAAGGGTCAGATGGCGAAGCTTTTCCAAAGCTTTGTCTATAACTTCTACCGCAAAGAAACTCAGTTCGTTGTTAGCCAGGAGGTCCCCATCGACTGGGATAGTCAGGAGCCCAACCCTCTGCTCCCTAGCATGAAGGCGGACTTGATCCTCAAGAGGAAAGACCGCACCATCGTGGTGGAGTGCAAGTTCTATGAAGAGGCTCTTCAGACCCACTACCTAGGCACCTCGCCGAAGCTCCATTCCACCCATCTCTACCAGCTATCGACCTACCTCCAGCACTTGCAGCCAGGGCTTGATGGTACCCCACCCGAAGGGCTTCTCATCTACCCTGCCACTGGCATTCAGTTCTCCACCGACTTGGTCCTCGCCGGTAAGCGTATTCGCGCCTGCACCCTTGATCTGATGGAGCCTTGGAACCTGATCGCCGAGCAAATGCACAGGTTCCTGGTCCAAGGTCACAGCTATCCCCATATTGGGTATTCCTAGGCGGTTGCCAAAACCCCAATACATACACCACCCGCGGACGCTCGATCACGCCAAGTCCCTTGTGAGCGCCGAGACACACTCGATGGCGATGCCAATGACCGCCACGGCGAAACTCGTCGTAGGAGGGCACTCGGGGTAGTCCTTCAAGTGCTGGCCGAAATCACCGATCGACCGCAGATTGTCCAGCAATAGGAACGTTGACCTCGTCAGTGCCTTTGCCTTCCTATCAATCAATCTGGGGCCTATCTTTTTGCCGGTGAGCAAATCGAGGGCGTGCATTTGCTCGCCGTCACCGGAAGGGAGTCGCTTCCTATCGTCGAGCCATCTTGGAGTCGCACCACCGTATTGCCATTCCATGATCCAGTCGTCTGGGAATGTCCGACTAGAATCAAGTTCTTTTGCCCAAATCAGTTGGAGTGCTCGCTGCACAAGGCTCCTGATGGCTACTAGGCTCATCTCGGGCGAGGTCGCGACATCGCGAATGGAGTGCTTCAGGTAGGTGACCAACTGCTGATCTGCACCTTGGGAGGCCAAATGGCCGACTCGCAATTCGAGGAATCCCTCAACGTTTGCCATGTAGTCGGTCATGGCGCCGAACAATCGCTTCAGATCGGCCACTACCGGCCCCTGCTCTAACGAATACTTCGCCATGAGCCGGCAAGCCGACCGAATCTTGTTCCCTGATGGCAACCCATAGCCGCGGCCTTCAAGCGCGCGCTGCCTCGGAGCAGACAGCTCGGAAAGGGCAATGCCTTCGCTCTCGGAGACAGCGGCAATATCACCGCGCAGTTCGACACTACAGTCATCCCAGAGTTGCTCCAGGTGGGCGGGGGGCTGCTCCAGCATCCTCGTCGCGATAATATCGACGTTGTTCTTCGTTACCGCTTGCCCGCTTTGCGCCGTCTCGGCAATGCGCTCAAGAAGCGCAGCTGCTAGAACTGGCACGCCACCGGACCAATTCATTAGCTCCTTCCTTGCCGATGAGTCTACTGCGACACCATTGGCAATCAGCGGTGCAAGCAGGTCGTCCCAGTCGTCTTCTATAAAAGGTCCGATGAGAATCGGCGCATCGTAAAAGATTTCCCAAAAATCAGAGGTACGGGATTCCTCCGTACGACAAAGCTCTCGCAATGGCTGTCTGCTTCCGGTAACGAGACGTAAGCTGGATTTCTGTGCGAGCGACCGGAGCTGATCCCACAACGTTCTCGTGATCCCTGCCCCCGAGAGGACATGGTCGAAGCCGTCGAGAACGACCAGCATGCGGGCTTGTCGCTGCTCCAGTTCCTGGAATGCTAGATCCAGGAGCTCATGAAGGCCACCGTCGGCCAAGTCGATGAATTCCGCCACTTCGGGAAACACGGGCGCGAGGGCCACCTTGACCGTTTCGGCGAATCGTCGCCGAAAATTTGCATCGTCTGCGGGCGGAGCGTGGCGCAAGTCAACGTAGGCTGCCGTTGCATATTGGGTCTTCCCCGTCTTATGGCGCCCAGCCAGATCCGCAAGCAGCACAGACTTTCCGTACAACCTCGGCCCAACAATCTGGACGTGGTCGGGAGATGGCTTCGAGACGTGACGTTCGATCTGTTCAATGAGGCGGCGCCGGCCGAGCATCTTTGGCACCGTTGTGCCCATCACCTGGTAGGGGTGGTTCATGCGCGCGACTCCTCTGCTTCTTCCCGGGCGCGGGCAACCGCGTCATCAAAATCGATTGAGGTTCGAATCCACATGCCGAGCAAAGGCACGGCAATCCGGTACGTGCCTCCACGATATGCCTTATCAAATTCTATCAATTCAAGTTCGCGCAAATACTCCAGGTCGTCGCCGATCTGACTGTCCAGATCGACATGGACGCCCAGGGCTTCGAGTTGGGCAGAAAACAAAGCAAGGTTTATTGGGTCCGGACCATCGGCGAGACGGTCACATAACACAAGAAGCAACCGGCGCCTGTGCGTCTGTGCGTAGCCCCAGAGTGTCCGAAAATGCTCATTGTCGCGAACCATTTCGGCAGCGGCCTCATTCACCGCCGCAAGCGTGATGATGCGCTCTTTGGTTTTTGCGGCCCGCTCGAACACACGGTTGCAAAGGGACTGCACAAGGAACGGCTGGCGTGCGCAGAGATCAACAAGCAGATCTCGTGCGGCCGGTAGGTAACTCAGTCGATCAACAACGGGCTCGATGACAAGGCGCTGCGCATCCTCAGGTGGGAGTGCACTGATACCGATCCGGTACCCAAGCCCGAAAAGTGCTGACCAGTACTCTTCACGAAGACGTTTAAACCTGCGCGACCCTGTAAGAACGGCCGATAGTCCCGCATGATGCTGCAGGAGGTGACGAATGTTCTCAGGAACCTGAGGGCTCGTTACCCCGCTATCGATACCTTCCTGCAGTTTGTCAAACTCATCGAGCATAAGGAGTACGCGTCGAGGTCGTGCTGCTTCAAGTGCGGCTGAGAGGTACTCCTCAAAGATCTCGAATGGGTGGGGCCCGGAGAATGCATGATCAAGCGCAGCACGAAACTCCACCTTAAAGGGACGGTCGCCTTCAAGTTTAGGACCACCGGGGAACCAGGTGCGTATGCCTGCATCGGAAAGAGTCCATCCAAGCATCCTTGCCATTAGTCTATAAACGCTCTGGGTCGTGATCCCTGCCTTGGATTCGTCACCCTCAGTATTTTGGAATGAGCAATAGACCGGTATCCAGCCTGGTAGCGCGCCCTTCTTCATCAACTGCTTGAGAACTGAAGTCTTACCCGTCCGCCGGTTGCCTTCCAGCAGGATGACATTGGCGTTAGCCTCAGAGCCCAGCTGTCGCCTGATGCGCTCAATCACTTCGGCACGGCCGAAGAACATGTCATCCCGATCGATTGGGTTTCCAACGATGTACGGACTCGGTCCAAGATCTCCCGCTAGGACGGCCTGCCTGGTGGACCGCACGAGGATTTCGATGGTTTCGTCACCGCGCACAGGCATCCCATCCAGTCGCATAGCCTCCCAACGCACTCGGATCTCAAGAGCCCTACTCGAGTCGATCGCGTGGATGGTGAGCGGGACCCGCATCATACTGCCCTCTGCCACATAGGACGCGTTTCCCGTCCCGACATCGGGATCAGTGAAAACGCGAACTGCACGTAGACCGAATGTTGATGCGTTTTCTAATTCAAGTCGCACCTCTGTTGGAACCCCCACAACCACCTCAGGGGGCTCGGCTTTCAATCTGAGCTTGGCAGGCCCAAGCATCTCTGCCGTTGCCGCGTCGAGAAGATGTTCCAGTGCGGCCATCAAGCTTCTAAGGCGTATAACGAGCAACCTCGATCGCGAATGCGACCCCAATTCATGTTTCGATCCCGACTGTGATCCGCGCGTGATCAATTCCTCGTCACCGTCGAATCCAAGCGCGCGCCGAGCGATTTCCAGCCGGCTCTTTGCTAACTCGAGCACAGCAATTCGCGGAGCTCCTTCTGGAACGGTGTCGATGCCCACAAGGATTGGAGCCAATTCAGCGGCCGCGATCAGCCAATGCCTCACTGCGTCCGTCAGCACTATTTCCTTACCATGAACAATGCGATTCCGAAGGGACCGAAGTTCCTGAAGTTCGTGGCCAGCACCTGAGAGTGCGTGAGTGACATCAGTCGTTTGTGCTTTGTCGGACAGGAGTGAGACAACTCCTGGTCGCTCAAGCCATGCGGCCATAGGATCAGAGGTGCCACCGGCAGCAAATCTGAGGAGGAGCAAGAGAGCATCCCCTCGAGGTTCAAGCGTCCTAAGGACAGCGTCCTGGATTGCGATCGGCAACACAGGCACCGGCAAGTTCCCGAGCGTTCGCACAGATAAGTGCTGGATCGTCACGCCTCGGGCATGGCCGTGCATCCACGATTGGTAGGCAGGAGACCTAAGCAGTGCTGCCAGGAAGGACGCTTGAACATCCGCATTGCACCGAACAACCGCGACGCTCTTTGCGGGGACAGATCCGACGGTGCCAGCCGCATCGGAAATGACCGCTGCCTTCCCGACGGTGCCCGACAATGTGACTGCGACATCACCGGCGCGCAGAAGTTGCTTTTCTTTCAGCCGAATGGCCCCTTCTCGGGTGAGGCGCATGCCGGGGATCTTTGCCCCGAAGTCGGAAAAGTCACCGACACGCAGTAGCCCCAATGTCCCTTCTTCCTTCGGGTTTGTTGAAGTGACCGATTTGTCGTACGTCACCCCGAGCGCAAGATCAGCCACTTGGCGGAGGGGGACAACTTTGATGGAAGGATCAGTGGCAACAATGCGCTCAAGCGTGGCACGTAACTCATCTGCTCCGGTGTGCTTCGCGAGTAGCTCGTAATCGCGCGCTGCGAGGGCTGAAACGTCAACATCCCATGCATCCACACCGGGAGCTAGCCCGATGGAATCAATTCGCTCATGCCGGATGAGCATCGGGAGGTCACGGAATAAGCTATGCGAAGGGGCACTTAAAGTAGGGCTTCCAGGTTGCCCTTCACTGGAATCAATTCCATCACCTGATCGGCTTTGGCCACCTGCCGCAACATAGCCGTCGCCATCGCCGAATCTGGCGCCAGCGTTGACACGCCAAGCCTTTCCAGGGACGGTGACAAAACGCACGTTGGAGCGGGGGGCCTCACGCCGAAAGACAACCAGGCTCGACGGGACGGCGGTACATGGGGCGAATGCCCCTTCGGGTAACGCGATGATGCCATCTACGCGGTACTCATCGAGCAGCACCTTTCGAACCAGCCGATCAGGACCCGTGCGAAAGAGTGTACCTTCGGGAAGAGCGATAACCGCGCGTCCTCCCGGCCGGAGGTTTGCCATCACATGCTGAAGGAAGAGATTTTCTATGCCTCCTGATGGGACTGGATACTGGCGAGATCTGGCATCCAAAAGACGGCCGCCCCATGGCGGTGCCGCTAAAATGCAATCAAACCCCTCCACTGCCCGGTTTCTTGGAAGCGGACGCTCAAGAGCGTCGCCGAGCTCGAGCCCGGGCTTGTCAATGCCCGCAAGGACCATACGGCACAACCCGATGACAAACGGCGCAGCGTTGATCTCGACACCGAAGATGCCGTTGTTGCGCACGTCGTCCCAGCGCTGGAGACCTTGGGTAGCAATAGTCTTCCACAGTCGCCGCGAGGCTTCGACGAGCAGACCACCGACACCGAAGCATGGGTCGTAGACTCGATCACCAGGCTTCGGGTTGACGAGGTCAACCATGAGGCTAACTACGGAATTCGGGGTTGTATACTCACCACCAAATTTTCCCTGCCCCTCCATGACCTTCTCTAGCAGTTCGTCGAAGGCTGCCGCTGCAATATTCCGCCCATCGGCCCCGTCAAATGGCAATCCTGCCACCCATTCCACAAGGCCCGCGAATACCTCACGGTGCCGCGTATAGCACTCCAGCACGGGAGGGGCAGCTGCGGCAACATATCGGCCGATCGTGGCTTGATGGCCCGGGCCCACTTCGAGCAGGCCTGTGCTCAGCCGTGCCACAAGCCCCTGAGCATCACACCAGGAAACCTGCCTAAGCGTCTCAGGAAGTTGCGGCACGAATGGCGTGTCGTCGAACGCAGACACTGCCTCCATTTCCGCATCCATGAAAGCCGCCCAGCGAACCACGAGGAGGCCCGCCAGCGGCGACAGAAATTCGACAACGTTTGCAGCAGATGAAGACCGCCATCGGTCTGCCACAGCCCAAATGGCATCAGAAGCCTTCCGGGCATCGGTGCTGTGGGTGCCTCTTGTCATGGCTTGCGAGACCTCGAGGCCATCATAGTTCACCCCTGAACGCCTTTCGAAGGACAGCCGGCTTCAGCCCATCGCAGCCATGGGACCTCTCCATCTGTTCACTAGCTATCTGCCAGATGATTTCTCTCTGCCTTTGTAGGAGCTCAGCGACTTCTTCCTGTTTAGGCAAGGGCGGTAAGGGCAGCTTGATGCTCCGCAGGTTCTCGGAATTGATGTTGTACTGACCGGCAGATGTACGCCGTATCGCAGAGATTGCATCGCGCCCAAGGGTTGACATCAGAAAAAAGGCGACAAATCGAGGATCCGCCTTGCTCGCATCGACTCGCAATCTAATCAAGTACGAGGCGAAAGCCATCGTCACATCGCAAGGGAGGTCGTACACCGCGCATCGGCCCACAAGCTCTGGGCTTCCGTTAGTCCGCACAATCAAAATGTCACCCGATTTGAGGGCCAACCGAGCCTGCTCATTCTCTTCGAGAGCGCAGTATTTCAGGTCTGTTGTATTGACCCGTCCACCGGCCACATTTGGAATCCGGAGGACGGGGGTGGCATCCTCACTGGCATTACATTTTTTGCTCGTGCCATACCTGCTATCTGCGAGGACTGTTCCGAGGCCAGCCGTTTGATACGCCAGCGAAAGCTCATGGAACACTGAAGCCAACGATGATGGCAGAAGCGCGCGAGCCTCACGTTGTGCACAATAGTTCAAATCACACATTTCTTCGATTCGTCCGAGGCACTCAGACGTTCGTGCAAGAATGCGGCGCTGCTCGTCGATGGGTGGAACCGGGATAAGAGCCGCCTCAAGGAATTCGGCTGGAACCCGCTGTTGGCCGGCCGAACCCTTGAAGTGCCTCCGCGCCTCCTCTAGGAATGATGGTTGGCGAATAAAGTGCCAGAGCCATTCTGGCAGTACCTTGTCCCCTGCACGCAGGACGTGGAACTCGGTAGACCCAAAGCCAATGCCGTTACGAAGGTTGCGGGCCACCGCCGATTTCCCGTTCTGCATACAGGGCGTAATTTTTGCAAAAATCACGTCCCCTTCGCAGAAGTGCGTGAACCCCTTACGCACATCACAATATGCGCGCATCTCAGGTCGAGATATGATTCCGGACGCTTCGTCCACCGCAGACATGGGGACGAACGTCACCTCTGTCTTGGCTTCGAGGTTTTTGAATCGCTTCCCTCGGCCAGGATTAACGTCTGCAATGTCTCGGATTGGCGCTACACGCCACCCTGGCTTCATACCGTCTCCTCCAGGAGCGCCTCAAGTTCCTCGAGAAGATCAAAGACCCGTTCCTCTCGGGCTCGGATGGACTGTACCAGTTCGAGTGCAGGTCGATGTTCGTCATCACTTTCACGGTGCGGGTTACGAGCAGAAAGGTCGTAGCCGCGTTTGACGATTTCGCTGGCCGAAACAACCCAAGAATTATCTGCCTTCGGCCTTGCATTGAATTGCTTCACGAACTCGGGCAATTGGTCCCCTTCGATCGGGCGACGCGTTTGCTTCAATTCAAAGCCATCGTTCTTAACCTCGTAGAACCACACATCATTGGTTCCCCTGCCGTCTTCCCGGCGGTTAAAGAAAATTACATTTGTCTTAACCCCGGTGTATGGCAAGAAGCAGCCAGCTGGCAAGGATAGGATAGTGTGAACATCGAATTCCGTTAGCAGACGTTCACGTACTTTCGCGTCAGGCCCGCCACGGAAAAGCACACCCTCGGGAACAATCACCGCTGCTCGGCCACCCTTTTTAAGATTCGCCATAATGTGTTGTAGGAACAGGATCTCGGTGGCGCCAGAGTGGATCGTGAAATTTGTCTGCAGTTCGCGGGCCAGCTTTCCGCCATAGGGCGGATTGGAGAGGATGACGTCGTACTTGTTCTTTTCGGGAACATTGGCTGAGTGCAATTCCAACGTATTCGCCTGCTCGAGGTTTGCACCCTCGATACGGTGCAAAATCATGTTCATGATGCCAAGCAGGTAGGTAAGCGGCTTTAGCTCGACCCCAAAGAAGGTTTTCCGATTCAATGTATCGTTGTCTTTGCGGCTCAAGGTACCGGAGTTCGCCCGAATGAACTTGGCGGACTCTGAGAGAAAGCCGGCTGTTCCAAAGCATGGGTCGTAAATCCTGTCTCCAACTTTTGGCTCTACCACAGCTACCATTGCCCTGATGATGTGTCGCTGGGTATAGAACTCACCCGCATATCCGGCAGAGTCGCTGGCAACTCGCTTGAGAAGATCCTCGTATAGCTCCGATAGAACGATTACGTCGGTCTCATCCGAGAAGTGCAGCCGGTTCACCTGCTGAACAACCCGAGCGAAGCTGGCACCACGGCGAGAGTGATTGCGTACAGTCGAGAAGATGCGCCGGAATCGCTCTGCAATTGGGTCTTCGGTAAACTGCTTGGTTCCGGCCGTCGTGCCGAAGCTCTGGAGGTAGTGCCAGAGCTTCCCATCGACGAATTCGAGCATGGCGTCGGGCTTGTTGGTCCAGCTTGACCAGACAGACCATCGGAAGTCGCCATCGATACGGCGTGTGTATGCGTTGTCCTCGAAGGTCGCTTCTTTTTCATGGCGAGTTTCGGCTTCGTCAAATGCTTTGAGGAAAAATAGCCATGCAAGCTGTTCCACGTAGTCACGGGGCGTGACGCCATCGCTGTTGAGTTGGTCGCATGCGTTTTTGACAGCTTGCTGTACTTCCTGCCGTCGGTGCTCCGCCTGGCCATTGCCGTTGTTCAGGGTTGCCATGAGTAATTCCTTTTAAGATGCCATTGGAATGTATAAGTGCTGCTTCACTGCCTCAAGGTCATCCTTGAGTGCCACCGGACCACCGTAACGTTGAAGGAGGCTGCTGAAACTCCCGAACTGGTTCGTGAACTGTGGGGCGCTGTAGGTGGATCCCTGCTCCAGGTCGTCGATGCCGTAGAGCGCGTAGTGGTCGAGGCTCGTTTGCCAGAACGGTGCCTTGAAGCGCTTGTCAGCCGAAAGCGCCTGTTCCTTGAGCTGTGTGAGTAGCCATGCGTCGTCCTGGTCCCAGAAGCGCGTCACGCGGTCGTGGCGACTCGGCACGCGGACCAAGTCAAATCCCACCTTGGCTAGGATGTCGACATCGTCGGTAGCTTCGAGCCCGAAGAAATGCCTGAAAGCCGCCACATGGATATCGCGATCCTTGAGCTCCGCGCGCAAGTCGCGGCGTGTGGTCTTGTTAATCCAGATCTTGAGGAGATCAGAGATGCTCGCCGGCGCGATGCCGCGGATGACCTCCTTGGACTGTTCGCGATATTCATCGAAGGGGATCTTCCTGCCGTCGGCAAGGCAGACATAGCGCTCCTCCCGTGCGATGAAGATATTAATGCCGTCGCCAATTGGCTTCTCGACAGGTCCGCCGGGCTTATTCTTCGATTTGGGCGAAAGCGCGGCCTTCTGGACGTTTGCCGGATGGCCGTCAAACTCGCTGTCCTCGAGCTGGGATGCTCCAACATAGTCAAAAATGGTGAAGTAGCGCTTATCGATGTCGTCGCAGAGCCGCGTACCGCGGCCCTTCATCTGCTTGTAGAGGATGGAACTAAGCAGAGGTCGCGCGAAAATGATGTTCTTCACGTCGGGCGCATCGAAGCCCGTGGTGAGCAGGTCAACTGTTACCGCGACACGCGGCTTGGCGCGGCCGACTTCGGCGAAGTTACGCTCGAGTTGGTGGGAGTTGCGCTCCGAACGGGTGATTCGAGCCGCGTAATCCGGATCGCCACTTAACCGACGCAACTCTGCGGCCATGAAGGCAGCATGTGTGTCGTCAACGCAAAAGATGATGCTCTTCTCGTCGGTGAGCTGGTACTTGCCAAGCATCTGCCACAGGTCTTCGGCGATCAGTCGCGTCCTCTCCGGAAGCCGAATGTCCCGTTCGAAGTTCTTGGTTGTGTAGTGGCGACCATCAGGGCCAGTGTAGCCCTCGTCATCAACATTGCTGATTCGTTCCTCAAGCAGGTAAGGCACGAGGAAGCCGTCGTCGATCGCCTGTTTGAGGGAGTAGGTGTATGCGGGCTCACCGTCGGGACTGCCGGTGAAGTAATAGAACGTGTCCCGACGGATTTCCTCATCGGTAAGTTCACGGCCGCTCTGGTCCAACTCGCGTGGCGTGGCCGTGAGGCCAAGCTGATAGGCGGTGCCGAAGTGTTCGAGGACCCCGAACCAGTCACCAAAGCCTGACCGGTGGCACTCGTCGACCACGACCAAGTCGAAGAAGTCCGGCTCGAAATGCTCGTAGATCTTCTTGCCCTGATACTCCTCGTCGAGGTTTTGGTAGTTCGCAAAGTAGATCTTGCCGACGGTGTGTTCGCCGCGAGCAACGGTGTCCTTGTCGACGACGACCCGCTCACGGGAGTCGAAGGCTGCGAACGCGCGGTATGCTTGGTCCTTGAGGCTATTGCGGTCCGTGAGGAAGAGAATACGGTTGTTCTTGAGGACGCTGCCGGCCAAGAGCTTCCAGGCCAACTGAAAGACAGTAAAGGTCTTTCCGGTGCCCGTCGCCATGAGCAGCAGCACGCGTTTCTCTCCCTGGGAGAAGCGGCACAGCGTCTCGAAGATGGCCATCTCCTGGTAGGGGCGGACTTTGCGTCTCGAGACTTGGTCCTCATACCAGGGTGCCTCGAAGACGGAACGCCACTCCTCCCAGACGATTTTCCTTCCAAGTAGACGGAGGACATCCCCCGGGCTCAGCGGCTTGTCGTGAGTCTCGTAGTTTCCAGTCTTGTTGTCAGTGACGATGTACTGACGGCCATTGCTGGAGATGGAGAAACGCAGGCCCAGGCGCATAGCGTAGCGAGCGCCCTGCTGAATCCCATCGGCAGCATCTTCACCCTCAGCCTTCGCCTCGAGAATGGCAAGGGGCATCTTCCAGAAACGCAGCACGTAGTCGGCAATGATTCGTTGCGAGTCGTCGTACATCGAATCACCGGTCAGGTTCACCCGACCAGGCCCGATCTCAACCTGCGAATCCCAGCTCCAACCCGCCTTCTTGAGGGCGGGCTCGATGAGCTCTCGGCAGGTCTGTCTTTCGTTGCGACTCATGGCTGCTCCGTCCGCTTCCTCATCAAGGATCGTGCCATTATAAAATTACTTCATAGCGAGCTAGCCAGTTGGTGAGTGTCTGATAGCTCGGCAGGCCTACCAACTCCGCGGCTTTGGTCTTATTGCCTGCTGCTTCATCCATCGCCCGGCCGAGGTAATGGCGGGCTACATCCTTGAGCAAATCCGGCAGATTCAGACCGCCACCTAAGGGCCGGCCAAGAACTCCTGTACGGGTTGCGGCGCTCGACGGGAGAAGGGCCTCCCTCATGTCCTCCGAACTGATGGTTGCTGAATCAGACCATATGACAGCACGACGAAGTGTGTTCGCCAATTCGCGAACGTTACCCGGCCAGGGATGTCCGAGCATAAGATTTCTTGCGCCTGCAGAAAGTTTTTTATTCTTGGCTCCGGGCTCGGATGATGCCTCTCTGTTTACCTGCTCTAACAGAGTGTCAATGAGCAGGCTGATATCGCCAGTGCGCTCACGCAATGGCGGGATATTTAGAACCGCGACCGCTAATCTATAGAAGAGGTCTTCTCGAAACCGGCCAGCGCCAATCTCCTCGGTCAGCGTCTTATTGGTTGCCGCTATGACGCGCACATCGACCTTGGCCGGCTTGGTGGACCCGAGGCGAACGACCTCTCCCTCTTGGAGGACTCGAAGCAGCTTCACTTGCGCTGGTCCAGGCAACTCACCCAACTCGTCCAGGAACAAGGTGCCGCCATTGGCCGCTTCGAAGTATCCCTTGTGAGCCTGGGTAGCCCCAGTAAATGCGCCCTTCTCATGGCCGAACAACTCGGATTCCAATAGTTCACCGGGAATCGCGCCGCAGTTAACGGCAACAAACCGATTATCTCGGCGTGGGCTTGCACGGTGGATTGCCCGTGCGAGCATTTCCTTGCCGGTACCAGATTCACCTTCGATGAGGACTGGCACGGTCCTGATGGCGACGCGACGCGCACGCTGGATAAGCCGGTCCATAACCCGACTCCGATGAACGATATCAGCGAACTCTGGAGCAGCTGGAGGCTCCACGGTGCTGAGCAAGCGCAAGCGCTCGTCCTGCTCCCGGAGAAGATCCGGAAGGAAGTCTGCCGAGATATCAAAAGGAACTGAGGCCGTCTGCACCCCCCTCTCGCGCGAGGACTCGATCAACTCGGCTGGGAATCGCGTCTTGGCGAGGATTATCCACACGGCAGCCATCGCAGGGGTGCCAGGACTGAGATGGTAGGTGAGCGACGTTGTGGTCCGCTGGTTGCCGAGCGCCTTGGCGCAGGCTTTGGCGGCAGCCTCATAGATTTCGCCGAAATTGGTGGGACCCGATAGTTTCACGGTGAAGGTATCGATGCTTGTCGAGGTGCGCTGCTTGATCCACTCGACGAACGCCTTCACCTCCTCCTCGGGATAGTCGCTGACTAGGACGACCTTATCGAAGGCCCGGGCATCTAGCGCCTGCGCGATCGGCCCCACCCCGACCTTATCAGTCTCGGATGGGGCGCGAAGGTCGGTTTTGCCGATCCAACTGACGAGAGCCCTTGTCATAGCTATATGCATACAAGAATTTTTACTTAAACACAAAACAATTTATACATAATGTTCTCTTCCAGGTTCTGTTCGCCTAAACCCTGAGCTTGGCATTCGCGAGAATGGATCGCAGGCGGAAACCAATTGTTTCTCCAGGCCTTATGGTTTCGCTTTGCAACCACACTTGACAAACAAACCGAACCAACCAAATTTTTTCCAGTCCAGGTTGTGCTCCTTGCCCTTCCTGGTGATTCCAATCGATCCACATTCGCCATCGGGATCCTTCGGGTGGCGGTGATTGACTTTATTCAGAGCCCTTTGATCAACATTTCGACTAGAGAACCACATGGCCTCGACAACGCCCGCCTTTACCCTGCTGGATACCGAGGCAGCTGCATCACTCCTCGGAGTATCACGCCATACCCTGGAGGACTGGCGTTGGAAGCGCCTCGGCCCGCCATGGATCCGCATCAGCCGGAGCTGCGTCCGTTACGACCTGGATGCCCTGCGAAGGTGGCTGAGCGAGCACACCGTCGAGGAGATCACAGTCGCCTCCTAAGGTGTAACCCATAGCGCTGCGATTGCCGCCTGGTGATGGCCGGCCTAAGCGTTCAGGCCTGAATGACTAGCGCGGCGTGCCGTTGTGCGCCATCATCGGCTGCCCATCCATCCCGACCCGCCCCCGCAAGGGGCATTGGTTTGTCTGCCGCGTGGTAGACGGGTGGTAGATTGCCCAAAACGAAGCCCCCTCGGTTGAGGGGGCTAAGTTGGCGGAGAGTGGGGGATTCGAACCCCCGATACGCTTTTGACGTATACACGATTTCCAGTCGTGCTCCTTCAACCACTCGGACAACTCTCCGGGGTGTCGTGGTCCGCTTGCGCGGGGACTTGACAGCCTAACACGAAGGCCGCCGGGAACCAAGGAGGGATTCCTGGGCGGTCCCGGCTGGCCGGGTTGGGGACGATTTTGGGCTGGGACGGGGAGGATCTTTCCAAGTGCGGTATGCTCAACGGAACGGAAAGCGTTCGGAGGGTCTGTGGCCAAGCCCGACATGGTCATGTACGAGGAGGAATACCAGGCATTGCAGGCGATCATCAGCCGTCTCCAGGTTGATTCCGCCAGCAAGGTCGTCTTCCTCGTCGACAAGAACGGGCAGCAGATTGCGGCCAGCGGGGATGTCCGCAGCATCGACGCCACCAGCCTGGCCTCGCTGACGGCCGGAAACGTGGCGGCCACCGATGGGCTGGCGAAGCTCATCGGCGAGAAGGAATTCAGCCTCCTTTTCCACGAGGGAGAGAAGGACAACCTCCACATCTCCATCGTCGGCAAGCGGGGCATCCTGGTCGTGATCTTCGACCAGACGTCGAGCCTCGCCCTGGTGCGCCTGCGGGTGAAGCGGGCCAGCCGGGATCTCCAGGAGATCTTCGAGAAGGTGGAAGCGCGGGCCCAGGCCTCCAGCACGGACACCTCCAACTTCGAAAGCCCCTTCTCCGAGATCACGGACGAGGACATCGACAAGCTGTTCGGCGACTGATCAGGGCCCACGCGGACGGATCCCCATGACCTTCATCAATTACGCATCACGGGAAATCAACTGCAAGATCGTCTACTACGGTCCGGGCCTGTGCGGGAAGACCACGAACATCCAGTGGATCCACGAGCAGGCCAATCCTGAGAAGCGGGGAAAGCTCGTGAGCCTGGCCACGGAGACGGACCGGACCCTCTTCTTCGACTTCCTGCCCCTGGACATGGGGACGGTGAAGGGCTTCAAGGTCCGGTTCCACCTCTACACGGTGCCCGGCCAGGTCTTCTATGACGCCTCCCGGAAGCTGATCCTCCGGGGCTGCGACGGGGTCATTTTCGTCGCGGACAGCCAGCGTCCCCGCATGGAGGCCAACATCGAGTCCATCGCCAACCTGGCGACAAACCTCAAGGACAACGGCTTCGACATCCGCACCATGCCCTACGTCCTCCAGCTCAACAAGCGGGACATGCCCACCGCCGCGCCCGTCCAGGAAATGGAAGAGCTGCTGCGCTTCCGCAACGAGCCGATGATCGAGGCGGTGGCCTCCCAGGGCACCGGGGTGATCGACACCCTGAAGGCCTGCGCCCGCCAGATCCTCATGGAGCTACAGAGGAGTTGATTCCCGCCGGAGTTCCTGTAGAATAGTCCTTCTACGTTTCCGGCGTAGCTCAGTGGTAGAGCAATCGGCTGTTAACCGATGGGTCGGGGGTTCAAATCCCTCCGCCGGAGCCAGATCGACAGGCCCCCGTCAGGGGGCCTTTCCTTTTGGCGGAGGGATTTGAATCGTCCCTGGCGCGCCGGTAGCCCAAGGCGGCCACGCATGCGTGGCCGACGGTCCGCCGAAGGCGGATGGGCGGGCGCAGCCAGGGCCGCGGCGCACAGCGAAATCCCTCCGCCGGAGCCAGATCGATAGGCCCCCGTCAGGGGGCCTTCCTTTTTGGCGGAGGGAGCTGAATCGTCCCTGGCGCGCAGGCGGTCAAACGAGGGCTGGCGCGTCCTGGCTGGCGGCGGCGTGGCAGGCGAGGACGGTCTCGCGCAGGGTGGCGTAGGTGGCGGGGGTGCCCAGACGCTCGACCCGGGAGAGGCTGATGGAGCGCTGGTCCAGTTCCTGGAGGACGGGCCGGGGGATCACCCAGAAGGCCCACTGGCCGAGGTCCAGGGGCCGCAGGTCGCCGGGATGGGTCGCGGTCTGGAGCGCGAAGACGTAGACGTCGGCCCGGAACTGGCGGCGGCCCTCGTAGGCGGCGCCGTCCCCGGTGACCGCCTGGCCCTTGAGCCCGGAGAAGACCACGGCGGAGCCCCGGCTGTCCCAGGACTGGACGCGTCCGCTGGCCTTGACTTCGACCTTGATGCCGTCGGGCGTCAGGAGATCGAAGTCGGCCCAGGGGTTGCGGGGCACGTCCATGGGACAGCCCAGGGCGGCTCCGACGAGGTACTCGGCCAGGATGCCCCGGATGGTGTTGTCGGCGAAGTTGGAGAAGGCCCACTGCCAGAAGCCGCCGACGGAGGCCTGGGACGGGGCGCCGTCGCCGCCGTGGAAGCCGTCGGCGGGGTCATGGGGGCGGGATGGGAGGTAACGGGCCATGCGGGGGATCCTGGGGGAGGGAGGACGGGGCTGGCCGGCCGCCCTCGGGCCGGCGGGGCGGGTTCAGCGCGCCGGCGCGCTGGCCGCGGCGGGGGCGGAGGCGCGGGGGTCCAGATAGCGGGCGATCTGGTCCTTGAGGTCGGCCTGGTGGATGGCGGTGGCGCGGTCCGCGGCGGGCCTGGCGCAGAGGGCCTGGATGGCCTTCAGTTCGGCCCGGACGGCGCCGCGGGTGTCGTCCAGGGGGTTCAGGCGCTGGCGAACGGGTCCCTGGGGACCGAGGACCAGGGTCTGGGCGGGGGCGGGCGCCAGGCGGGAGGCCAGGACCTCCAGGAAGGCCCGCTGCAGGTTCCGGCGGTAGGGGTCCACGCGGGTCCCCGTCTGGAGTTCGCTGAAGATGCCTTTGCGCAGGTCGGCCAGGAGGTGGGCGGCGGTGTAGGCCTTGGCGCCCAGGACGGCCTCCTGGTCCTCCAGTCGGCTCGTGCGGCTGGGGGCCAGCAGGGCGTTCAGGAGGCCCCGCTGGACGCCCAGGAGCTGGACCTGGCCGCTGCCGGGTTCCAGTTTGCGGAGGATCTCCTCGCGCAGGATCCAGGCCGGGGTCCGGAAGAGCTGCTCGTTGAGGAAGCGCACGGCCTCCTGCTGGCGCTCCCGGGACACGGGGGTGAACTGGACGCCGGGATCGGTGCCGAACCGCGGGGTGCTGGTCCATCCGCCGACGAGGGCCGCCACGTGGCCGAGTTCCCGGCTCCACTGGTCGAGGAGGGCCTCGTAGCCGCGGGCGAGCTTGTCCAGGTTCTCGCCGGGCTTGAGGGTGGCGCCCGGCAGGAGGTCCATCACCCGCTTCAGGTTCCGCAGGCCCAGGGCCGTGGCCTTGACGGCGTCGATGTCGCCCACGGCCTCGGCCTGGTCCCCGGGATCGGTGCCCTCGGCCCGGGGGTTGCTGAACTGGAGCCAGGGGGCGTTCTTCTGGGGCTCGAGGAGCTTCGCGAGGAAGGCCTTCTCGTCCTCGGGCCTGGCGGCGCCGGGAACAGGGGTGTAGCCCCACTGGATGGCGAGGCGGTCGTAGGCGCCGATGCGGGGGATCAGGTCGGCGGGGTCCAGGCCGTCCTCGGGCTGGGCCACGTAGTTGAAGCGGCTGTAGTCCATGATGGACGGCACGTGCCCGTTCCGCTTCACCCAGGCCTTGTCGCGGATCTGGGCCAGGGTGTAGGCCGAGCTGGCCTTGAAGTTGTGGGCGAGGCCAAGGCTGTGGCCCACCTCGTGGGTGACGACGAACGCCAGGATGTCGCCCATGAGGTCGTCGGGGAGCGGCAGGGTGCGGGCCCTCGGGTCCAGGGGCGCGACCTGGGTGAAGTACCAGTCCGAGGCGATCTGCAGGACGTTGTGGTAGATCTCGATCTTCGCCTCGAGGATCTCCCCGCTGCGCGGGTCGGAGACGTGGGGGCCCATGGCGTTGGCCGTGGTGGAGGGGATCCACCGGATGCAGGAGTAGCGGGCGTCATCCATGGACCAGGCCGGGTCGTCCCTGGGGGCCTCGCGGGCCTGGATGG
This sequence comes from Mesoterricola sediminis, assembly GCF_030295425.1. Taxonomy (NCBI): domain Bacteria; kingdom Pseudomonadati; phylum Acidobacteriota; class Holophagae; order Holophagales; family Holophagaceae; genus Mesoterricola; species Mesoterricola sediminis. The sequence continues at coordinate 3,697,566 of NZ_AP027081.1, forward strand.
CGTTCAGGAAGCCCGCGGCCTCGAAGGCCGGCTGCCACGCCTCCACGGCGCGCTTGATGAAGGGGACCCACTTGGCGGGGGTGGCCGGGTCGATGTAGAAGACGATGGGCTTGACGGGCTCGCTGCGCTCCGCGGCCGGATCCTTCTTCTCGAGGCGCCACCGGGCGATGAAGGCGCGGCGGGAGGCCTCGTGGTCCTCCTTGGCGAAATCGAGGACGCTCTGGCCGAAGTAGCCCACGCGCTCGTCGGCGAGGCGGGGCATCATGGGCGTCGCGGGAAGGCGGACCATGGAGTAGACCACCACCGCGGTGCGGGCCGGGGGCGACGGCAGGACCCCGGCGTGGCCCAGGACCCCGGGCAGCGGAGGCATGGCCGCAGGGTTGTAGGTGAGCAGCGTCTCGATGTTGAGGTTCTCGGGGAAGGCCCGCACCTGCTCGATGAAGGAGCGGCCCGGGTCGGCCATGGAGCCCTGGACGGCCTGCTTGACGTGGAGCTCTCCGATGTCCCCGCTGAAGAACCGGGTCAGGTCCACGACGGGGGCGCCGTCCTTCCCGAAGGTCTCCACGGGGAAGGCGGCCATGATCGTCTCGGTGCCCATGGCCTTGACGCTGGGGGCGAGCTCGCTGGCGGGATCCACCAGGGCGACGTGGCTGCAGAGGCGCAGGAGGACCTTGTGCTCCCGCAGTTCCCACCGCACCGTGATGCTGCCGGCGCCCTGGCCCGGGTAGCCCACGCCGGCGGGACTGGCCTTGACGCTGGCGATGAGCAGCATCTCGCGGCCCAGCTCGGCTTTGGGGATCTCGAAGAGGTGCCTGCCCTTGTGGCTGTGGACGCGGAAGAGCCCCTCCTGGGTCTTGAAGTCGGCGGTGACGACCTTGTCGAAGGGCCTGGGCTCGCCCTCCGGGCTCCGGGGGGCCTCGGGCCTGGGCGCGACGGCGGGGGGCGTCCGGGCTTCGCCCTTGGGCGCGGCCGGACGGGGCGGAGCGGCGCACAGGTTGGCGGCCACGAGCAGGGCCATGACGCGGGTCAGCGCCGGAATGGGCATGGGGTCCTCCTGGGGAAGCCGGTCCGTCAGGCTGGACCGGCGCCTCATGGTGTGAGGCGAGGGTACAAGCAGAAGACCGTCCCAACAACCTGGGGGTTGGCTGATCCCGGGGGGCAGGATTCTGGATCGAGCCTCCCGAGGTCCAGGAGGGTCACCCGGCGCCCAGGGGGGCATACTGAAGGCATGTCACGCTCGATCCTTCGGCTCCTCATCCCCTCCCTGACGGCGGTGCTCAGCGCCGCGGTGCCCGGCCAGCGGTGGCTGGACCACTTCAATCAGGACCTGTTGCCGTACTGGAACGTTCCGGCGGCCTGGGGCACGCCCCGGGGGGACTTCCCCACCTTCCGCTGCAATGACGGTTCGCTGTTCAGCGCGGCCTCCCCCTGCCCCGAGCTGGGCGACGCGCCGGGCTGGATCAAGGCGAACCTCGGCATCGAGTTCACGCGGATGAAGTCGCGCCAGACCTACCTCTACGGGGTGGCCTACCACCTCACCGGGGACCCCGCCATGCTGGCCCTGGCCCGCGACGGCGTGCGCTTCATCCGGGAGCGCGCCCTGGAGAAGGAGACCGGCAGCGCCGTGTCCTGGTGGGAGGAAGGCCGGCCCGGACCCGCCGTCCTGGAGCGCACGAGCCAGGACCTGGCCTACGCCCAGCTGGGGCTCGCGATGTACTGGTACCTCACCCGCGACCCGGAGGTGCTGGAGGACATCCTCCGCCTCAAGGCGCACATCTTCGAGCGGTACTGGAGCGCGGAATGGGGCATGCTCCGATGGGCCGCGGCCGGCCCCGCCGAGGAGACCTCCCGGCAGGAGCTGGTCGCCCAGCTGGACCAGGTCAACGCCTACATGCTCCTGCTGGCGCCGCTCCTGCCCGAGCCCCACCGGAAGGCGTGGATCGCCGACCTGGCGAAGCTGGCCCACGTGATGGTGGACAAGTACTTCGAACCCGGGCGGCACCTCTTCTGGGGCACGCTGCACGAGCCCCGGCGCCTGGGCTCGCGGCACACGGACTTCGGGCACACCGCCAAGGCGCTGTGGATGATCGGGCGCATCGGGCTCCTGGCCGGCGACAAGGACCTCCAGGCCTTCGCGCGGCGGGAGTCGGAACAGGTCCTCCGCATGGCGAAGCTGCCCGACGGGACCTGGGGCTCGCGCCTGCGCCGCGACGGCGAGGTGGAGACGTCGAAGGAATGGTGGATCTACGCGGAGCTGGACCAGCTGGCCGAGACCCTGGCCCTGGCGGACCGGTCCTGGGCCGGTCCCCTGGACGCGACCGCCGCCTTCTGGCTGGAGAAGATGGTGGATCACCGCGGCCACGAGGTGTGGGGCTGGGTCGGTCCGAAGGGCGAGGCCCCGGAAGGGGCCCCCAAGATCCACATGTGGAAGAACGGCTACCACAGCGCCGAGCACGCCCTGGTGGGCTACCTCACCTCCAGCTTCCTGGAGGGGAAGGCCTCGCGGGTGTTCTTCGCGCTGCCGGGAGGACGCGGCGAGGCCAGGCCCTACATCTTCGAAGGCAGGGCCGTCTCGCGGCGCACCTCCGCCCTGCCCGGGTTCCCCGGCCTGGCGAAGGTGGAGGCTTCCTTCAAGGCGATCCGGTAGCGAGTGCCGCGTCCGCCAAGTCTCCTGAAGGATCCGGACGCAATGGGCGCGGACTAGGTCCGGAACTGCTTGGCCAGGGCGGTGAGGCCTGCGGCGGTGAGGGCGAGGCCGTCGGAGCTGCGGCTGATGTTCTCCACCGTGCTGCTGAGCTGGACGCTGGCGCTTGCGTTCTCGGTGGCCTTCTGGGCGGTGAGGTCGACCTGCTTGGCGACCTCGGCGCTGGCGATGGACTGCTCTTCGGCGGCGGAGCTGATCTCCAGGGCCATGGAGGTGACCTGGCCGATGTGTTCGCGGATGTCGCCCAGGGACTGGACCGCCTCCTGGACGGTGTCCTTGCCGCGGGTGACGGCCTCGTTGCTGACCTCGATGAGCCCGGCGATCTCGCGGGCGCTCTGGGCGCTGCGCTCGGCCAGCTTGCGGACCTCCTCGGCCACGACGGCGAAGCCCTTGCCGGAGGCGCCGGCCTTGGCGGCCTCGATGGCGGCGTTGAGGCTGAGCAGGTTGGTCTGGCGCGCGATCTCCTGGATCACCCGCACGGCGTGGACGACCTTGGCGGCCGAATCCTCCACCTGGCCCATGGCGGCGATGGCGGCCTCGCCCGAACGATCGCCTGCCTCGGCGGCCTCCACGGCCTGCTGGGCCTGGCGCTGACTGGCCTTGACGTTGCCGGCCACCTCGACGATGGAGGCGGACAGCTCGGTCATGGCCGAGGCCATGCGCTCCACGGCCTCCCGCTCCTCCTCGGAGTTGCGGGCCACTTCCCGGCTGGTGGCGGCGATCTGGTGGGTGGCGGCGGCGAAGTGCTCGGCTGTCTCGGCGACGCGGACGCCATCGAAGCGGATGCGGTTGACCATGCCCTTGAGGTTGGACTGCATGACGCGCAGGGTGGCCAGGAGGCTCGTGGTGTCGCCGGGCGCGGTGTCGACTTCGACCCGCATGTCGCCGGCGGCGATGGCGCGCACGAGGCGGATGGCCTCGCCGGGATCGCCGCCCAGCTGGCCCTTGAGGCCCTTCATGAGCAGGACGCCGATGATTCCCGAGACCGCGACGCCGGCGATGCCCGCGCCCCAGGCCCAGGCGCCGCCCTGGGCGGCGATGGCCGCGACGGCGGCGACGAGGGCGGTCTTGATGCCGAGCCCGGCCCAGAAGCGGGTCTGGGTGGGGATGCCGGCGAAGGGGATCCAGGGGTGGATGGCGGTCTCGGCCAGGGTCTTGCCCTTGTTCGCGAGGGCGTAGACGCGCTGGGCCTCGCGGATCTGGGCGAGGCTGGGCTTGGAGCGGATGGAGACGTAGCCGGCGACCTGGCCCCGCTCCATCACCGGCGTGACGTTGGCGTCGACCCAGTAGAAATCGCCGTTCTTGCAGCGGTTCTTCACGAGGCCGAACCAGGGCTTGCCCGCCTTCACGGTCGCCCAGAGATCGGCGAAGGCCGCCGCGGGCATCTCCGGGTGGCGCACCAGGTTGTGGGGCTGCCCGATCAATTCGGCTTCGGTGAAGCCGCTGATACGGATGAACTCATCATTCACGTAGGTGATCCGCCCCTGGGGATCCGTCATGGAGACGATGAACGCACCCTCCCGGAGTTGGTGCTCGACCTGCGTAATGGGCTGGTTATTCCGCATGCGTTCCTCGGGGGACGGCTGGCTTGGACGCCATGTTCCTATTATCAATTATTTCCTGATCCTGGGGGATCAACCTTGTCACCTTTATGTAACTGACAGGCTTCAAAGTAGCTACCCAGGACCTGGCTGACGGCGAAGGGGGGAATCGCTCGGCCGGACGCCTCCAGGTGCCCGTCCAGGACGGCTTCGAGGGCCTGGGGCAGGTGGTGGCTGAGCAGCTGGAGGGGGAGCGGCCCTTCCGTGAGTTCGAAGAGGGCCTCCACCTCCCGCTCCACGGCGGGGTCGGTCCAGTAGTACCGGGAACGGTCGAAATAGCTGAAGAGGCGCGCGTAGGCCTGCTCCCGGGGGGTGCCCCGGTGATGGTCCTTCCAGCGGGCGGGATCCCGGCGCATGGCCTGGTCCAGCACCTCCCGCACCTGGACGGGGCCGGGCTCGCCCTCCAGGCGGGTCATGTCCCGCACCAGATCCTCCAGGGCGAAGACGGCCTCCCGCCAGGCGTAGGTGAGCCAGGGGCCCACCTGGAGGATGCCGAAGCCGTCCTCGACCATCTCCCGCAGGGAGGCCGGGCTCTGGTAGTCCGTGAAGGGGACCTCGAAGAGCCAGGGGCCGCCCCGGAAGGCCCGCGCCAGCGGCAGGGAGCGGCGGGGGTTGTAGCGGTGGATGGCCGATTCCGTGAAGTCGGCGCCGCACCTGACGCGGAAGGCCACGACGCGCTCCCAGGCGCCGGCGATGCCTTCGGCCTCGAAGGCCTCGCGGTGCAGGTCGGCGGTCCGGAAGACGGTCTCCGGATCCGTGATGGGGGCCTGCTGTCCGGGGAGGAGGGCCGGCGCGGGCATCTCCGCGTCCAGGACGTAGACCGGGGCCGCGCCCGCCAGGGGGGCCGCCGCGTAGGCCTCCTCCGCGGCCCGGCAGAGCTGCGCGGCGCGGCGCGCGGCCACGGCGGGGCCGAAGTCGGGCCCGTCGCCGTTGCAGGGATGGCCGGTGTCCATGTGGAGCTTGCGGAAGCCCGCCGTCACGAAGGCCCGCGCCGTCTGCGCCGCCTTCTCCATGGCCTGCGCGGGGCCGTCGTGGCGGAAGGCCCCGGGGCCGAGGTGATCGACCCCGAGGATCAGGGCGCCTAGATCCAGGTCGGCCTGGACGGCCAGGGTGTGGAGCCGCTCGCGGTGTTCGGCCGGGGTCCGGCCCAGGTAGCCGCCCAGGTGGTTCACCTGACTGCAGGTGCAGGCGAGGATGAGGGGGGCGTCCCAGTCCCGGGCCACCCGGACGGCGGCGGCCAGGACCCCGGGATGCGTGGTCCGCACCGACGGAAGGCCCCGGTTCGTGCCGAGGCGGCGCTGGTCCAGCAAGGTGATTAGACGGTCGGGCAAGGGCTGGCCCTCCTGAGGGAAGGGACGTGCAACCGAATGATTGTTCATTCTAGCGTCACAACCTTTTTTTCATATCCTCCAGATGTTTTATAGTTCAACCATGTCTCCCTCCCAGACCTCCTCCGCCGACCCGGCCAAGGTCCGCCGTGTGCGCGGCACGGGCATCCCCCTGATGGTGGCCGCCGCCCGAGCGGCAGCGGGCGAAGCGGCCTGGCTCGAGCGCATCCAGGTCTTTTCACCGGAGGTCCAGGCCTTCCTGGAGGAGCCGGTCGGCCTCGACACCTGGGTGGACGCGGACCTGGTCGCCGAATGCCTGGCCCATCTGGCGGGCGTGGTGACCCTGGGCTCCATCCCCTCCGCCCTGGGCGCCGAAACCATGCGCCTCCGCCATCCGGAGGCCTTCCAGGATCCCGACGCCCTGATCGGCTTCCTGCCCAGGATCTGGGCGCATTCGGTGGAGGGCGGCCGGCTCGACGCGCACCGCACGGGCCCCGCCTCCGCGGAGGTGGAGGTGTGGGCGGACTGGGCGGTCCCCCTCTTCTTCGACACCCACCTCCCCGGGTGGCTGGGCCACGCGTTCCGCCTGGCCGGGGCCCCAGGGGCCGCAGTCGAGGCCTGCGCCGAGCCCCCCTGCCGCCACCGCTACCGCCTGACGTGGCCGGAGACACTATAATTTCCCAATTAATTTCTATCGCCTTGAGCGGCCGGGCCGGAGAAACTGGTCCCGGCCCCCAACGCCTTGATCCCGAGCAGGCACCCCAGGAGTCGCATCCGTGGCCTCTCCCCATCCCGAACCGGAACCCCGTGACATGCTACTGAAGGACTCCGACGCCCTCGAGCTGGTGGAGCAGCTGGCCCAGGCCCGCAAGGAGGTCGCCCAGCTCAAGTCCCAGCTGGAAAGCCTGCGCGACCAGGACCCCCTGACGGGCCTGCCCAACCGCATCCGCCTCGCGGACCGCACGGGGCAGGCCATCCTCATGGCCCACCGCCAGGGCAACATGGTGGCGGTGCTGTTCGTGGAGCTGGACCGGTTCAAGAGCGTCACCCAGACCCTCGGCTTCGCGGACGCGGACGACCTCTGCATGCAGCTCACCCGCAGGATCTCCGTGCTGCTCCGCCCCGGCGACACGCTGGCGCGGGTGGGCACGGACCAGTTCGCGGTCCTCCTGCCCGAGGTGCGTGATCCCCTCGAGCCCCTCAAGATCGCGCAGGGCATCCTCGACGCCCTCGCCATCCCCTACCGGGTCTCCCAGCGGGAGGTCCGGCTCACGGCGAGCATCGGCATCAGCCTCTCCCCCCAGGACGGCGACAACGCGGCGACCCTCCAGAAGGAGGCGGAGAACGCGTGCAACCGCGCCAAGAACGGCGGCGGCAACGCCATCCAGTGCACGACCCTCACGCTCTCCGAGGCGGCCTTCGAGCGCCAGCAGATGGACGCGGCCCTGGGCGAGGCCCTCGCGAAGAACGAGATGCGGCTCTTCTACCAGCCGCAGTTCAACATGGAGGGCCACATCATCGGCATGGAGGCCCTCCTCCGCTGGCAGCACCCGGTGCTGGGCTCGGTGCCTCCCTCCAAGTTCGTGCCCCTGGCCGAGGAGAACCTGCTCATCCACGCCCTGGGCGAATGGGCCCTGGCCACCGCGTGCCGGCAGGCCGCGGTCTGGCAGGCCCTCAGCCCCCGCCCCATCAAGCTGGCCGTCAACGTGAGCCCTGTGCAGCTCGCCCATCCCCGCCTGGTGGACCAGGTGGCGCGGGTGCTGCGCGAATCCAAGCTCAGCCCGTCCTGCCTGGAGCTGGAGATCACCGAGAGCACCCTCCTCAAGAACCCCGATCCCCGCCATACGCCCCTCCACGACCTGAAGGCCCTGGGAGTGCGCATCGGGCTCGACGATTTCGGGACGGGCTACTCCAGCCTCAGCTACCTGCAGCAGCTGCCCATCGACACCCTCAAGATCGACCAGGCCTTCGTGCGCAACATGCACCCGGACCGCCCCGGCGTCATCTCCAGCAACCCCATCGTCCAGACCATCGTGAACCTGGGCAACAACCTGGGGCTCGCGCTCGTGGCCGAGGGGGTCGAGACCCAGGCCCAGAAGGAGACGCTCCACGCCATGGGCTGCCACAGCTTCCAGGGCTACCTCATGGGCCGGCCCATGGAGGCCGCCGCCATGGGGATCCACCTGGAGACCCAGATCAATTCGGCCTTCAACGCCCTGCTGGGGCACCCGAACCTGGAGCGGGCAAACTGATCGTGAACGTGGTGCCGTCCTCGGGGGTGCTGGTGAACCCGACGCGGCCGCCCAGGAGGTTCTCGCCCAGGAGCTTCATGGCGTAGGTCCCCAGGCCGCGCCCCGCCTGCGCCTTGGTGCTGAAGCTGCGCTGGAAGACCTGGGCCGCCACCGCCTCGCTCATGCAGCCGGGGTTGTGCACGGAGAAGGCGGGGGCGGTCCCGTCCAGGGCGAAGGCCAGGGTCACGGTCTCCCCGGGCCCGGCGGCCTCCACGGCGTTGACGGCCATGTTGGAGAGCACGCGCAGGAGGAGGACCGGGTCGGTGGTGATGCGGGCGCCCCGCAGGCCGCGGAGCCGCAGGTGGAGGCCCTTGCTCCGCACCATGGGGTGGGGCGCCAGGCTCTCCTGCAGCGAGGCCAGGAAGGGATCCGCCTCCACCGGCTGGAGGTCGACGGGGACCTCGCCCCGCTCGGCCTGCACGAGCAGGCGCTGGTGGTTCACAGCATCGCTGAGCCGGCCCGAGAGGTCCACGATGCGGGCCGCGGCGGACGCCAGGTCCACGTCGCCCTCCTTGAGGAGGTCCGCCCAGCAGCTGAGGGCCGACAAGGTGTTCCCGAGGTCGTGGAGGAAGGCCGTCTCCAGCATCTCCCGCCGGTGCTGGTCGCTGATGTCGTGGAAGACGGGGATGAGCACGCGGCCCAGGGGCAGGCGCAGGGAGGTGGCCCGGAGCTGGAATTCCCGGGCCTCCCATCGCCCCTCCTTGCGGATGGACATGCGGCATTCGCTGGAGACGGGGCTCTGGCCCTCCTGGGCCGCCAGGAGGGCCAGGGCCGCGCCGCAATAGCGGCAGGCGCGGGAGGTGCCGCAGCCGTCGGGCCCCTCCTGGGCGTGGACGCAGTGGGCGGCCTCGCCCCAGCGCATGCCCAGCGGGTCCACCAGGCCCTCGGCGCGGAGGGCCTCCAGCAGGGTCGGGTTGGCGGCCAGGATCTGCCGCTGGTCGTTCAGGATCACCACGTACCCGTCCAGGGATTCCAGGATCGCCTGGGCGACGGGGCTCTCCACGCAGGCCTCCACCTGCACCCGGAGCTCGGCCTCGTCCACTCGGCCGGCGGGCAGGAAATGGGTGTCACCATCGAACGGGGCGGGGACCATGGGCGCTCTGGGAATGCCCCAGGATACGCCCGGGGGCCCCGCGGCTACAATGGGCGCAGGAGGCCGCCATGCCCGAGATTCCGGTCCCGCCCGCCCCGGAGGAGGACGCCGCGAAGTCCCCCGTGATCGACACCCCCATCCGGCGCCAGGTCCTCGTGTGCACCCACACCAGCTGCGCCGCCAACGGCAGCGGGGCGGTGCTGGAGGCCTTCCGCCGCATCCTCGCCGACGAGCAGCTCCTCTTCCACAAGGGGAACCGGAAGGGCTCCGTCTCCTGCACCCACTGCGGCAGCATCGGCTTCTGCGCCATCGGGCCGGCCGTGATGGTGTACCCCGACGGGATCTGGTACGCCCACGTCCAGCCCGGGGACGTGCCCGAGATCATCGAGTCCCACATCAAGGGCGGCCGCCCTGTGGAACGGCTGGTCCGCAAGCGGCTCGGCTAGAAGAAAAGCAGGAACCCGTTCACGAAGTTGACGATGCCCACCGCGCCCACGGCCATGCCCAGCCACCACACGGGCTGCTTCTTGAGCAGGGCGGCGATGGAGCAGAGGAGGATGGCGATCTGCAGGTAGATGACGGCGACGCCGAAGGCGGCGCCGTGCTTGAGGGCATCCTCGCGCTCCCGCTCCAGGCTCTGGGCCTTGGCCTGGATCTCCGCCTTCTCCTGGTCGTAGCGGGCCACCTTCTTGGCGTAGTCGTCGGCCTTGGCCTTGAGGTCCGCGGCGCGGGCCCCGGTGGCGCCCTTGGCCTCCAGTTCGAGCTGGTCGCGGGTGATCTCGCAGAGGTTCCCCTTGATGCTCTTGGCCTGGTAGAAGGCCCACTGATCCGAGGCCTGGGTCTGGCGCATGACCGAGCGGGTGGAGTGGCCGCCGCCCCGGAAGGTCGCCAGCGTGGCGCACACCGCGAGGATCACGGTGGAGAGGGCGAGGAAGTTGAGCCAGGGTTCTTTCTTGTCGTCAGCCATGGGGCTGATTTCAGCGGAGGACAGGCCGGGCCGTCAAGGGGTCACTGGGGCAGGTGCAGATCCCCGGCGCCGGAGAGGACCATGCCGGCGGGGATCCGGATCTGCGTCCCCAGGACGACGGCGCCCTCGCCCTTGGCGGGCACCGCCACGCGCCAGGCGCGGACGCCGGGGACGGGGCCCTCCTGGGAGGGCGTGGCCTCGGGGAGGGCGGTGATCCGCACCTTGTCGCTGCTGGGCTTGAGCTCCCGGTCGAGGAGCTCCACCTGGACGGGCGAGGCCGTCTCGTTGGCGACGACGATGCGCTCGCGCAGGGTCCACTGGAGGTCCTTGCTGAAGGTACCGACGCTCTCGCGCAGGGCCTGGGTGCGCTTCAGCTCCACGCGCACGCCCCGGTAGGGGCCGAAGCCCAGCTGGTAGGGCTGGCCGGGGGCGGGCAGCTCCAGGGCGCCCTGGCCCACCCGCTGGGTGCCGGCGTAGTGGACCACCTGCGAGCCGGGGAAGAGGGGCACGCCCTGGGGCATCTGGAAGCGCGCCACGCGGTGGACGAGGGGATCCAGCCGCGGGGTGGCCACGAGGGAGAGCTCGGGCTGGAGGTCCCGGGCCAGGACGCGGAAGCGGTGCTCCTCGCCGTCGGCGGGGATGTCCTTGGCGCCCTCCAGGACCCAGGTGGCGGCGAGGCCCTGGGCCTCCTCCAGGGGCGCGGCCTCCGCGGGCGCGACGTCCGCCACATAGGCGTTCTGGGTGATGCCGGCCGACAGCTCCACCACCGCTGCGGCGGCGCGCTTGGCAACCTGGCGCGGGGCCGGGGGTGGCGGGGGCGCCGGCAGGGCGGCGTCCAGCTCCGCGGGTCCGCGGTAGGCCGCGAGGGCCAGGTTCCGGCCGGACCGGGCGTTGGTGATCTCCACCTGGACCCCCTTCCAATCCTCGCCCGTGGTCTGCTGCACGGTGGCCTGGAGGACCAGTTCCAGGGTCCGGCCGTCCCCGGCGAGGCGGGCTTCGTACGAGGGGCGCCAGCCCGCGCCGGGGAGGCGGTAGGTCAGGTCCACCTCGACCTCCCCCGGACGGCTGGTGGCCACCTCCACCGTGGCCGTGGAGGGGCTGGTGCTGCGTTCGGCGTTGCGCTTGGCCAGGTCCTGGTTCAGCCGTTGGAAGACCTCCCGGGCCTGCTCCAGGTCCCGGCGGCGGCGGCGGTCCCGGGTCAGGACCTCGGCCAGACGTCCCTGGAGCCCCTTGCTCAGGTCCACGACGGCGGTGGCCCCCGGCAGGGCGCTGGTGAGCCGGGCGGAGATCTCCTTGTCGTAGGCGGCCTGCAGGCCCGTGAGGAAGGTCACCTCCCGCTGCAGGGCCTCGCCCTCCGCCTCAAGGCCGTCCACCCGGTCCCGGGCGGCCTCCCACTCGGCCTTGAGGGCCTTGTACTCGGGCGTCTCCGTGACCTTGCGGACCTCCGCGCCCAGGGAAAGGTCCCCCAGCCGGCTGCCTTCGGGCCCCCGGGCCGCGACCCGCACATCATCCTGGGAGAGGCCCGGGGGCAGGTCCCGGATCACGAAGCGGTGCACGCCGGCCGCCGCGACCCGGGCGGCCCCGCTCCGGGTCACCCAGGCGGTGTCGGGGTGGAGGCGCACCCGCCGGATGGGCGCCGTCAGCGGCGTCTGGGCGGCCAGATGGAAGGCAAGGCAGGGGAGAAGCCAGAGCGCGTGCATGAGGACCTCGGGATTTCCCAAAGTATAGCCAGGGTCCGCGCGGCCGGGTCAGGGCTGGGGGGCCTCCACCTCCGCGGCGTCGCAGCGCCCCTCCAGGTCCGGGCGGTCCGGGGCCACGTCCACCCCGGCCCGCTCCCGCACGGCCTTCAGGGTGGTGGCGTACCGGGGCCAGGCGGCCGCGGGCAGACCCGCCTCGTGGGGGATCAACCAGGCGCAGGCATGGGTCTCTCCGGCGGGGGTGATCCAGATGGCGGCCTTCCACAGGGCCGAAGGGACGGCGATCCCCGTGTCCGCCAGGGTCTGGTCCGCCAGCACGGGCCCGGTGTACACCCAGATGTGGGCCGTGCGCGCGGTGAGGCCGGGCCGGAAGGTCCCGGCCGCGCGGGCGCCGCTGACGGCCTCCTCCAGCCGGGCCCAGATGCCGCCGTTGTGGGCCTGGAGCTGGGGCACCATGTTGGCCATGGAGAAGGTCTCCCGGGCCGCCTCCCGGCCGAAGGCGTAGGCGATGGCGGCGAAGGGCGTGAGGTGCCCGCGGCTGTAGCCGGTGCCGGTGTAGTCCCGGGGGGAGACGGCCGCCTGGGTGAGGGGCTCCGCGAAGAAGGGCATGGCCTTGCGGGCCACCTCCCGGGGCTCCCCGCCCCCGCCGTCCACCCGGTACACGCTCCACAGGGGCGCCTTGTCCGCCTCCGAGTAGCCCACCGCGTAGGCCATGTAGGTGACCACGGTGACGGGCTTCGGGGCCCGGGGGGCCTGCCCCCCGAAGAACAGATCGGCCGCCTGGAGGGCGAACGTGGCCAGCAGGAGGATCGCCAGGCGCAGGGCTTTCACGGGAACTCCCCTAGGTTCTGAGGGATCAGAAATCTATGGGGAGCTTATCACGTGCTCGCTGGAGCCTACGGGCCCTCGCTCAGAGCTCGGTCGTCACACCGGTGGCCAGGATGGCCCGCACCGGCGAGCCGTCGCCGCCCTCGATGCGCAGGGGCAGGGCCGACAGGAAGTAGAGACCCGGCGGGACGGCATCCAGGCGCAGGCCCTCCAGGCAGCGGAGGTCCCGGGCGAACAAGGCATGGTGGCTTTCCAGCGCCGCGCTGTCGAAGGGGTCCACGCTGGGCGTATCGAGGCCCACCAGACGGCAGCCCCGGTCGGCCAGCCAGTTCACCAGGTCGGGCGACAGGGCATTGAAGGTCTCCCGGAAGGCCTCCGGATCCGGATAGGATCCCGTCCGGAAGAGCACCCGGGGGGCCCGCGGTTCGTGGGGCAGGTGCTCAGGCAGGATCCGGGCGCGGGGCGGCAGGTCCACGGCGATGACCTCGCAGGGGCCGAAGTAGGCCGCCAGGTCCACCTGGTCCATGGCCGGCGCCCCCGGCACCACGTGGGCCGGCGCGTCGGCGTGGGTGCCCGCGTGGGAGGTGGTGCTGAAGGTGCTGGTGGTCACCCAGTCGCCGGCGTCCAGGCTCAGGCCGACCTTCCGCTGGAAGCCGGTGTCGCCGGGCCACACGGCGAGACGGGAGGAGAGGGGGGCGGTGACATCGTAGAGCATGCCTCCAGCCTACCCCTTTCCATGAAACATGATTTTTACAATAAAGGATCGACCGGTAGGTGATTCATATGGTAACTCATAACCATTGGAGGTTTGCATGGCCCTCATCACCTGGGACGCCCGGCTCGAGACCGGGCACCCCACCATCGACGAACAGCACAAGGCCCTCATCGATGCCTACAACGCCCTCCACTACGCCATGAAGCAGGGGAAGGGCAAGGACGAACTCCACAAGGTGCTGAGCTTCCTCGCCGACTACACGGTGTCCCACTTCCGCATGGAGGAGGACCTGATGGCCGCCCACGCGTACGCCGGTGCCCAGCGGCACAAGGAACTGCACGCGGACCTGGTGGCCAAGGTCACCGACCTGGTCCACAAGCTGAACAGCGGCCAGGCCATGCTCACCCTCCAGGTGATGGACTTCCTGGAGGGCTGGCTCGTGGAGCACATCCAGGGCGAGGACTACCGCCTCGCCCAGGCCCTGCGCGCCTGACCGAGCCCCCCCTTGCGCCCCCGGTTCCGGGGACGTAGCCTGGATCCATGGCCTGCGCCGTTGTCACCACCACGACCACCACCGCCCCCGGCGGGTGAGGATCGTGCGGACCTGAAACGAGCGCACGACCCCGACCCCGCCCCCCCGGCGGGGTCGGCGCGTACGGGCCGCCTCCGCCGCCTTTCCCGCACGGAGGAAACGATGCTGGACCCCCACGATCACCGCGCCCTGGGCCGCAGGATGCGCCTGTTCCACCTCCAGGAGGAAGGCCCCGGCATGGTCTTCTGGCACCCCCGCGGGCTGGCCTGCCTGCGTCTCCTGGAAGCCCGCGTCCGCCGCGTCATGGAGGCCGACGGCTTCCTGGAAGTGCGCACCCCCCAGGTGCTCGCCCGCTCCATGTGGGAGCGCAGCGGCCATTGGGACGCGTTCCGGGACGGACTCTTCATCGTGGCGGGGGCGCCTGAGCGGGCCATCAAGCCCGTCAACTGCCCCGGCCACATCCAGATCGTCCAGCGCCTGGCGCCCAGCTGGCGGGACCTGCCCCTCAAAGTGGCGGAGTTCGGCGTCTGCCACCGGAACGAACCCAGCGGGGCGCTGCAGGGGCTCTTCCGCCTCGTCCAGTTCACCCAGGACGACGGACACCTGTTCTGCCTGGAGGACCAGGTGGTGCCGCAGGTGGCCGGCTTCGCGGCCAGCCTCTTCCGCTTCTACGCGGCCTCCGGCTTCCCCTCGGCCCAGGTGGCCCTGGCGACCCGGCCCGAAGTGCGGGCCGGCGACGACGCCACCTGGGACCGGGCCGAGGCCTGGCTGGGCGAGGCGGCCCGACAGGCCGGACTCTCCTTCGAAGTGCATCCGGGGGACGGGGCCTTCTACGGGCCGAAGCTGGAGTTCACCCTGCGCGACCGCCAGGGGCGGCCCTGGCAGTGCGGCACCCTCCAACTGGACCTGGTGATGCCCGAGCGCTTCGGCCTGGAGGTCGCGGGTCCCGCCGGCCCGCTGCGCCCCGTCATGCTCCACCGCGCCCTCCTGGGCAGCCTGGAGCGCTTCCTGGGCATCCTCCTGGAGCACCACGGGGGGGACCTGCCGCTGTGGCTGGCCCCGGAGCAGGTGATGCTGGCGCCGGTGGAGGCCGCCCACCAGGCCTTCGCCGCCCACCTGCGGACCCGCTTCCAGGCCGCGGGCCTCCGGGCCGTGATCGCGCCGCCCGGGGACAGCCTGGGCCGCAGGGTCCGGACGGCGCGGGACCTGGGCATCCCCTGGTTCGTGGCCCTCGGGGACCGGGAGGCCGCGGGGGGCCCCCTCCACCTCCGCCCCCGCCGGGGCGAGGGCCGGGAGGCGCCCCCGGAGGATGCGATCGCCTGGCTCGCGGCGCAGGACGCCTGAGGCGCTCAGACCGGCAGGAGCATGCGGAAGCAGCTGCCGAAGCCCACCTGGCTCTGGGCGTGGATCTGCCCCTGGTGGGAGGCCACGATCCGCTGGGTGATGGCGAGGCCGAGCCCGAAGCCCTTGGGCGCGTCCTCGCCCTTCACCTGGCGGAAGGGGTCGAAGATGAAGGGCAGCTCCTCGGCGGGGATCCCCCGCCCCGTGTCGATGACGTCGATGCGGAGGAAGGTCAGCCCCGCCTCCACGCCGGCCCCGTACTCGAGCCCCGTCTCCAGCTTCACGGCGCCGCCCCGGGGGGTGAACTTGAGGGCGTTGTCCAATAGGTTGTCCAGGGCGCGGTCCAGCTTGGCCCGGTCCCCGTGCAGGACGGGCATGCCCGGGTGGAGGGAGGCCTGGAAGGCCAGGTCCAGGCGCTCGGCCCGGAACCGGAAGCGCTCCGCCACCGCCTCCAGCCACGCGCCGGCCTCGAAGTCGGCGCGATCCACGGGCAGCCCCTGGTGCTCGCTCCGGTGCAGCTCCAGCATCTCCTCCAGGAGCCGGTTGACGCGCTCGAAGCTCTCCTCGGCCTGGGCCATGGCGCCGGGGCCGACCCGGGAGCCCTCCTTCACCATGCCCAGCACCAGGCCGACGCTGGTGAGGGGGGATCGGATGTCGTGGACCAGCATGGCGGTGAAATTGGCCTTGAGGGTGTGGATCTCCTTGAGCTTGAGGTTGGCGTCCAGGAGGGCCTGGTTCTGCCGTTCCAGGTCGCGGCCCAGGCGCGCCAGGGTGACGTGGTGCTCCACCCGCGCCTTGACCTCCTCGATGGAGAAGGGCTTGGTGATGTAGTCCCTGCCCCCGCACTGGAAGGCCTTCACCTTGTCCAGGGGATCGTCCAGGGCGCTGATGAAGATCACCGGAACCCCCCTGAGCACCTCGTCGGCCCTCATGGCCTCGCACGTCTCGTAGCCGTCCATGCCCGGCATGGTCACGTCCAGGAGTACGAGTTCCGGCAGGTGCCGCCGCGCGGCCTCCAGGCCCATGGGCCCGCTCGTCACCGTCCGGATCCGGTGCCCGTCCACCTTGAGGACCACGGTGAGGAGCTCGAGGTTCGCTGGGTTGTCGTCGATGAGGAGGATGTCGGCGGGAGGAACGAGCATCGGGAGTCTCCTGGTTCAGCCGAGGTGTTCGAGCAGGTCCTGAAGGCGGTACGCGCGGAGCCGCCCCCGGACGGCCTCGCGGAGCCCGGCTTCGGGCAGCTCGGCGAGAAGGGCGTCGGCGGCGTCCAGGTCGCCCATCTTCACCTGGGCGGCGAACCGCTCCAGCCAGGCCGGGTCCTGGGCGCCCAGGGCGGTGATGTCGCCCATGCCCTGGGCCGCGCCGGGCGCGGCCTCCCGCTCCCAGCTCACGCCGAGGAGGGCCCGGACGAGGTCGAGCATGCGGTTGAGGTCGAGGGGCTTGGTTAGGAAGTCGTCGAAGCCGTGCTCGACGATCATCTCGCGCGTGACGTCGAAGACGCTCGCGCTCACGGCGATCACGGGGACGCGGGTGGCCATGGCCTCCTCCCGCCGGCGGATCCGCCGCACCGCCTCGAAGCCGTCCACCTCCTCCATGCGCAGGTCCATGAGGATGAGGTCCGGCCTCAGGTTCCGCCACTTCTCCACCCCTTCGAGCCCGCTCGCGGCGGTCTCCACCCGGAATCCCACCTGCAGGAGGATCTCGGAG
Organism: Mesoterricola sediminis; assembly: GCF_030295425.1. Taxonomy (NCBI): domain Bacteria; kingdom Pseudomonadati; phylum Acidobacteriota; class Holophagae; order Holophagales; family Holophagaceae; genus Mesoterricola; species Mesoterricola sediminis. Next base: position 3,714,370 of record NZ_AP027081.1, read on the forward strand.
AGGATCTCGCGGTTGCCCTCGCTGTCGTCCACCACGAGGATCCGGGGGGCCTCGCCGGAACCGGCGAGCCTGGGGAGGGCGTGCTCGCCGGGCCCCACCATCGGGCCCTCGATCTCGGGCAGCGGGAGGGTGAAGGTGAACACGCAGCCCCGGCCCTCGGCGCTCTGCAGGGACATACGGCCCCCGAGGCTCTCCGCGAGCGCGCCGCTGATGTGGAGGCCCAGGCCCGCCCCGCCCAGGGCCGCCCCCCGCCGGGTCTCCTGGAAGGCCGTGAAGAGCCCCGCCTGGTCCTCGACGGGAATGCCGGGGCCCGAATCCTCCACCGCGAAGACCGCCGAACCCTCCGCCCAGGCGGCGCGGGCGGTGACGTGGCCGGCCTTGGTGAACTTGAAGGCGTTGCCCAGCAGGTTGACGAAGATCTGGCGGATCTTCGCCTTGTCGCCGTTGACGTAGGGCGGGAACCCCAGCCGGTCCACGGAGAAGCGCAGCCCCTTCTGGGTCGCCGTCAGGTGGAAGAGCCCTTCCAGCTCCGAGAAGAGCCGCTCGGGCTCGAAGGGCTCGAGCTTCACCTCGCTGCGGCCGGCCTCGATCTTGGTGAGGGAGAGCACGTCGTTGATGAGGGAGAGGAGGTGTTCCCCGGCCTGCTGGATGCGCAGGAGCTGGCCCTGCTCCGCGGCGGGCCGCCCCGGCGTCCGCGCCAGGAGGCTGGCGTAGCCGAGGATGACGGAGAGGGGCGTCCGCAACTCATGGCTCATGTTCGCCAGGAAGACGGACTTGGCCCGGGAGGCCTCCAAGGCCCGCGCCTCACTGGCCCGCAGCCGCTCCTCGGCCTCCTTGAGCTTGGTGATGTCCTCCAGCAGGCCGTCCCACAGGATGCTCCCGTCCTCGAGGCGGGTGGGCGAACGCCGGACCCGCACCCACTTGATCTCGCCCGGGCGCTCCGTGTACGACCGCCCCTCCCAGGTGACGGGCGACAGCTGCGCCGCGGCTTCCGTCAGGGCGGCCAGGTATCCGGGCCGGTCGTCGGGGTGGACCTTGTCCAGGGAATAGGCGGGGTTCGCCTCGAGCACCGAAGGGGGCGCGCCGTAGAAGGCTTCGAACTGGGCGCTGCAGAAGGGCCAGGCGCGGCGTCCGTCAGGCCAGACCCGCGTCTGGTAGACCACGTCCGGCAACCGGTCCACCAGGGAGCGGTACCGGGCCTCGCTGGAGGTGAGCTCCGATTCCAGGGCCTTGATGCGGGAGAGGTCCTGGGCCACGCCCATGGTGCCCAGGAATTCCCCCTCCGGCGTCCGCACCTGGGAGATGCCCAGCAGCACCTCGGTGAGGTGGCCGTCCCGGTGGCGATAGTGGCACTCGCTGGAGAACCCGGGCAGGGCGGCCGCTTCCTGCACGGCCGGGATCCCCGGTTCGACGGGCCGGCCCAGCTGGGCCGAAAGCTCCGCCGCCAGGTGCTCCAACTCCTCGGACAGGCGCCACCAGGCGGGATCCCCCCGCCCCACGATCTCCTCGGCCGTGAACCCCGTCATGCGTTCGGCGCCCCGGTTCCACAGGTTCACCCGCCCGTCGGGATCCAGGCCGATGATGGCCGCGGACGCCCCGTCGAGCACCGCCCGTTGGAAGGCCTGCTGTTGGCGCACCGTCTGGAGGAGGACCTGGTTCTGGCGCAGGGTCCGGCCCAGCTCCCGCCGGACCAGGGCCAGTTCATCCCCCTCCGGCAGGTCCTCGGAGGGCGGCACGTCCGGCGTATGGACGGCCCGCAGCTGGGTCAGCAGCTTTTGCACGCCCCGGCGCACCCGGTAGGCGATGAGGTTGCTGAAGGCCACCGTCACCACCAGGGTGAGCACCGCCAGGGCCAGGCCGAGGGCGAGGGAGAGGCGCCCCTGGCTCCGCAGGGCCGCGATCTGGGCCTCCGGGACGCCCAGGCTGCCCGCGTGGCCCATCAACAGGCGCAGGGCCTTGCCTTCGGTCGCGATGGCCAGGCCGAGCACGGCCAGGGAGCCGGCGATGGCCATGCTCGCGATGACGAGCAGGCCGACGCGGACCTGGGAGGCGATGGAACCACGCGGTCGAAGGAGCATTGGGGCTCCGGCGAAAGGGATGTTGACAGGATTTTACAAGAATCGCGGGCCCGGACCACGGGAAATCCCCCGCCCTTCGGCCCCGGGGGGCCCCACGGCCCTGGGGCGGCGCGGCCTCCGAGCGGGCGATGGGTGGCTCCCCGCCGGGCCTTCCAACCTGGCGATGGCCCGGACCCGCCCCGTTCGCTGTGGGGCGCCCAGGATTGACCGACCAAGCGGCCATCTGATATATCACATATCACACCCCCATCGCCCGCGAGGTCCCCATGGCCGGATCCCTCCCCTACGCCCAACGGCGGCGCCGCCTCCAGGCCCGCTTTTCCGGAGGTCTCCTCCTGCTCCTGGGCAACGGGGAGAGTCCCATGAACTACCCGGACAACCCCTACCCCTTCCGCCAGGACAGCACCTTCCTCTACTTCACGGGAATCGCCCGGCCCGGCTTCGCCGCCCTGGTGGATCTGGACGCGGGCCGCACCACCCTCTACGCCGACGACCCCACCCTGGACGACATCGTCTGGACGGGCCCCCAGCCCTCCGCCAGGGATCTGGCGGACGCGGCCGGCATCGAGGGGGTGGCCGCGGCGGCAGCCCTGGAAACGGAGGTCCAGCGGGCCCTGGCCGGAGGCCGCCCGGTCCACTTCCTGCCGCCCTACCGGGGGGAGCACCAGCTGCGCCTCCAGGCGGCCCTGGGCCTGGCCCCGGCGGAGCAGGCCGCCCGGGCTTCGGTGCCCTTCATCCGCGCGGTGGCGGACCTGCGCATCCGCAAGGCCCCCGAGGAGATCGCCGAGATCGAGGCGGCCGTGGAGGTCTCCGTGCGCATGCACCTGGCGGCCATGGCCATGGCCCGCCCCGGCGTCCTGGAATCCGAGATCCGGGGCCGGGTCACGGAGATCGCCCTGGCCGCCGGCGGCGGCCTCTCCTTCCCCGTGATCGCCACCGTGCGGGGCGGGGTCCTCCACAACCACGACTACAGCCACGCCCTCGAGCCGGGGCAGCTCTTCCTGCTGGACGCGGGGGCCGAGACCGCCAACGGCTACGCCGGCGACCTCTCCAGCACCTTCCCCGTGGACCCCGCCTTCACCTCCCGCCAGCGGGACATCCACGACCTCGTCCTCGCGGCCTTCCTGGCCGCCGTCGCGGCCCTCCGGCCCGGGGTCCCCTTCCAGGACGTGCACCGCCTGGCCTGCCGGACCCTGGCCTCCGGCCTCCGGGACCTGGGCCTGATGAAGGGGGACGTGGACGAGGCCGTGGCCCAGGGCGCCCACGCCCTCTTCTTCCCCTGCGGGCTGGGCCACCTCATGGGCCTGGACGTCCACGACATGGAGAACCTCGGCGAGGGCTGGGTGGGCCACGAGGGCCGCCCCCGCAGCACCCAGTTCGGCCTGAAGTCGCTGCGCCTGGCGCGCCCCCTGGAGCCGGGCTTCGTCCTCACCGTCGAGCCCGGCATCTACGTCATGCCCGAGCTCGCGGACCGCTGGCGCGGGGAGGGCCGCTTCCGGGACTTCATCGACTACGGGGCCCTGGAGGCCTGGCGCGGCTTCGGCGGCCTCCGCATCGAGGAGGACTTCCTGGTGACGGAGGACGGGGCCCGCCGGCTGGGCCCGCCCAAGCCGCGCACCGCCGCCGAGATCGAGGCGGCCAAGGGATGAGCCCCGCCCCGGACGCCCCCCGCCCCATCGACGCCCGGCCCCTGCGGGAGCAGGTCTACGACCACCTCAAGGCGGAGATCCGCCGCGGCGCCTTCGCGTCGGGCTCCTTCCTCGACCTGAACCGCCTGGCCCGCGACCTGGGCGTGAGCCGCACGCCCCTGCGGGACGCGCTCCTGCAGCTGGAGGCCGAGGAGTTCGTCACCATCTCCCCCCGGCGCGGCGTCTCCATCCGGACCTTGGAGCCCCGGGACATCCGGGAGATCTACCAGCTGGTGGGGGCCCTGGAGGCCGCCGCCCTCCTCGCGGCGGCCCCCGGCATCACGCCCGCGGACCTGGACCGCCTCCGGGAGCTGGACCGGGGCTGCGCCCGGGCCGTCGCCGACGGGGACCCGGACGCCTACCGGGAGCACAACTACGCCTTCCACGACTTCTTCCTGGAACGGCAGGGAAACCGCAGGATCATCGCCCTCGTCCACCTGAAGAAGCACCAGCTCTACGACTGGACCCGGCGCGCGGAGCGCATCCACGTCCCCTGGGAGGAGCGGGGCATCCTCGAGCACGAGGAGATCCTCCGCCTCCTGGAGGCGGGGTCCCCCGCCGAGGCCGCCGCCCACCTGCGGGACGTGCACTGGGGCTTCGAGGCCCAGGAACCCTTCGTCCGCCAGGTCTACTTCCCCTGAACCGCCCGGAGTCCCCATGCTGAAACCCGCGCTGATCCTCCTCGGCCTCGCCGGCGTCCTCGCCGCCCAGGGCACCCGGGCCGACTACGAACGGGCCGCCCGCATGAAGGCCCTCGTCACCGCCGAGCTGGGCCAGATGGCCCTCCGCCCCACCTGGCTGGAGGATGGCTCGGCCTTCTGGTACCGCAAGGGTCTCCCGGGCGGCGGCGCCGCCTGGATCCGGGTGGAGGCCCGGAGCGGCGCCCGGCGCCCCGCCTTCGACCACGCGGCCCTGGCCGCCGCCCTCGCCCGGGTCACGGGCCGGCCCGTGGACGCCGAGCGCCTGCCCCTCCAGGACCTGGCCTTCCTGGACGGCGGGAAGCGCCTCCGCTTCCGCACCGACGAAGGCTGGTGGAGCATCGATCCGCGCAAGGGCGCGGTGAGCCCCGTCCAGCCCCCCCCGGAGGCGCCCCCCGCGCCCCGCCCCGACGACGACCCGCCCCCGCGCCGCACCGCCGCGCCCGTGCGCAGTCCCGACGGCCTGAAGACGGCCCAGCTCCGGGATGCCAACATCGTCGTGCGGACCCTCGGGGGCAAGGAGCTCTTCCGCACCCAGGACGGGGACACCCAGAATCCCTACACGGGCGCCCTGGACTGGAGCCCCGACGGCCGCAGCCTCGTGGCCCAGCGCACCACCGTCGTCCCCGTCCGCAAAGTGACCTTCGTGGAATCGTCCCCCAAGGACCAGCTCCAGCCCAAGGTGCACGTCCACGACTACGCCAAGCCCGGCGACCCGCTGCCCGTGGTGCGGCCGGTGCTCATCCGCCTCGAGGGCGGCGGCCGCGCGTTCCCCGCCGACGAGACCCTGGCCCCCACCCCCTACTTCGGCTACGGCGAGGACCTGGACATCCACTGGGCCAAGGACGGAAGCCGCTTCTTCTACGTGTACAACCAGCGCGGCCACCAGGTCCTGCGGGTCATCGCCGTGGACGCCGCCACCGGCGCCTCCTCCGCCGTCGTGGACGAGCGCAGCGCCACCTTCATCGACTACTCCGGCAAGCAGTTCCTGGACTTCCTAGACGACACCGGCGAACTGGTCTGGATGAGCGAGCGGGACGGCTGGAACCATCTCTACCTCGTGGACAGCCGCACCGGCCAGGTGAAGAACGCCATCACCCGCGGGCCCTGGGTGGTGCGCCGCGTCCTCCACGTGGACCGGGAGAAGCGCCAGATCCTCTTCCTCGCCGGGGGCCTCGTGCCCGGGCAGGATCCCTATCAGCTGCACCTGGCCCGGGTGGGCCTGGACGGCGCGGGCCTGACCGTCCTCACCCAGGGCGACGGCACCCACACCGTCACCCTGAGCCCTGACCGCCGCGCCTTCGTGGACGTGTGGTCCCGGGTCGACCAGGCCCCCGTGGCCGAGCTCCGGCGGACCTCCGACGGCGCGCGGATCGCGGAGGTGGAGCGCTGGAACCCGGATGCCCTCCTGAAGGCCGGCTGGCGCCTCCCCGAGCGGTTCGTGGCCAAGGGCCGGGACGGGCGCACCGACATCCACGGCGTGATCTACCGCCCCAGCACCTACGACCCCGCCCGCCGCTACCCCGTCATCGAGTACATCTACGCCGGCCCCCACGGCGCCTTCGCCCCCAAGGCCTTCACCCACCAGCCCCTCCACGCGGACCTGACCGAGCTGGGCTTCATCCTCGTCTGCATCGACGGCATGGGCACCAACTGGCGGTCCAAGGCCTTCCACGACGTCTGCTGGCAGAACCTCGGCGACGCCGGCTTCCCGGACCGCATCCTCTGGATGAAGGCCGCCGCGGCCCACGACCCCGCCATGGACCTGGGCCGGGTCGGGATCTTCGGGGGCAGCGCCGGCGGCCAGGACGCCCTCCGGGGCCTCCTCGCCTTCGGCGATTTCTACAAGGCCGGGGTGGCCGACTGCGGGTGCCACGACAACCGCATGGACAAGGTCTGGTGGAACGAGCAGTGGATGGGCTGGCCCGTCGGCCCCGCCTACGCCGAGCAGAGCAACGTCACCAACGCCCACCGCCTCCGGGGGGACCTGCTCCTCCTCGTGGGCGAGACCGACACCAACGTGGACCCCGCCTCCACCCTCCAGGTGGTGAACGCCCTGGTGAAGGCCGACCGGGATTTCGAGATGCTCGTCGTCCCCGGCTCGGACCACGGCACCATGCGCATCCCCCACGTGGAGCGGCGCCTCAAGGACTTCTTCGTCCGCAGCCTCCTGGGCGTGAAGCCCAGGAGCTGACGGAACGGCGGGGCCCCCTCAGGCGAGGGCCGGTCCCAGGAAGGTCTTCAGGCCGGCGAGGTTCCCTGGGTGGCCGGTACGGGCGGTGACCTTGCCATCCTTGAAGAGCACCAGCGCGGGGATGGACATGATCCCCAGGCCCGTGGCGGTGTCTGGGTTGGCGTCGATGTCCATCTTGACGATCTGGACTTTGTCCCCGAGCTCCTCCGCCGCGGCCTCCAGGGTGGGCGTCAGGGCCTTGCAGGGGCCGCACCAGGGAGCCCAGAAGTCCACCAGGACCCAGCCCTGGGCGGTGGCTTCCTGGAAGCCCTGGTCAGTGATTTCAGCAAGTCGGGACATGGATGCTCCGGAGAGGGGGAAGGCCCGCCTGGGGCGGCGGGCTGAGGGCGTAGCGGACCTGCAGGAGGTCCAGAAAGACGCGGGCGGCGGGGCAGCACCGGGGATCCCGGCGGTGCGCCACCCGGATGTCGCGGGTGATGGGCTGGCCCGGCAGGGGCAGCGCCGTGAGGGAACCCTCGGCCAGTTCCCGCGCCAGGCAGAGCCGGGGCAGGATGGCGACGCCGGCGCCGCCGGCCACGAAGCGCTTGAGGGTCTCAAGGGAGGGCAGTTCCATGGCGTTCACGAGACCCGAGCCGGACTGGGTGAGCTGGAATTCCAGCCGCTGGCGGGTGGGGGTCCTGCGGGAGTGGGCCAGGATGGGCCAGCAGCGCAGGTGGGCCCAGGTCAGCGAGGGGAGCCGCTCCAGGGGGTGGCCCGCGGGCACGCAGATCACCAGCGGATCCGCGAAGAGGGAGCGGTGGGTCAGCTCTCCCGAGCACGGGGCGAAGGTCACGAACCCGAAATCGTAGTCCTGGTCAAGCAGGCCCTTGAGGACATCCGAGGAGGCCCCCTGGACCACCTCCACCCGCACGCCCGGGGACCGGTTGTGGAAGGTCTCAAGGAGCGGCGGAAGAAGGTACGAGCAGAGCAGCTCGTTGGCGATGACGCGGAGCTGGCCCTGCCCTCCGCCCTCCAGGTCCCGTAGGTCGCGGGCGGCGTTCTCCCGGAGCTGGAGCATGTGCTTGGCCATGACGAGGACCCGCTTGCCGGCCTCGGTGGGCACCACCCGGTGGGAGTTGCGCCCCAGGAGGCGCGACCCGAACTCCGATTCCAGACGGCGCACGGCCATGCTCACCGCGGGCTGGGACCGGTTCAGCTTCTGGGCGGCCCAGGTGAAGCGGCCCTCCTCGGCGAGGCATACCAGCACTTCCAGGTCGGCGAGGTTCATGGCCGTCCTCCAGGCATCAACGGCCGCCGGCGGCGGCCAGGGCCTCACGTTCGGCCAGCCAGCGCTCCGCCTCGATGGCCGCCATGCAGCCGCGGCCCGCAGCGGTGACCGCCTGGCGGTAGGTGGGATCCGCCACATCGCCGGCGGCGAACACGCCTTCGATGATAGTGCGGCAGGTTCCGGGCTCCACCTTCAGGTAGCCGCCCTCGTCCACGGGGAGCTGGCCGTTCAGGAAGCCCGTGTTGGGCTGGTGGCCAATCGCCACGAAAAGGCCCTGCACCGAGAGGCGGGAGATGGACTGGTCGCGGGTGTCCTCCAGGAGGAGCCCCTCGAGGCGTTCCTGCTCTCCGCCGGCGACGGCGGTCTTCCAGGTGTGCAGGTCCGCCACGCGCTTGTTCCAGTGGATCGTGATCTTCTCGTGGGCCAGGGCCCGTTCCTGCATGGCCTTGGAGGCCCGGAAGGCGTCCCGGCGGTGCACCAGGTGCACCCGCGAGGCGAAGCGCGTCAGGTACAGCGCCTCCTCCAGGGCCGTGTCGCCCCCGCCCACCACGGCCACCTCCCGCCCGCGGAAGAAGAATCCGTCGCAGGTGGCGCAGGCCGAGACCCCGCCCCCGGTTCGGCTCAGGGACTCGTCCTTGCCCAGGCCCAGCCACTTGGCCGAGGCGCCCGTGGCGAGGATGACAGTCTCTGCGAGGATGCGGCCCTGGTCCGTCTCCACCGCGAAGGGACGGGCCGACAGGTCGGCCGAGGCCACGGTGGCCGTCAGGATCTCGGTCCCGAAGCGCTCCGCCTGGGCGCGCATGGTCGCCATCAGCTCGGGGCCGGCAATGCCGTCCCGGAAGCCGGGGAAGTTCTCGATGTCCGTGGTGATGGTGAGCTGGCCCCCGGGCTGGGGCCCCTCCAGCAGGAGGGGCTGCAGCCCCGCCCGGGAGGCGTAGATGGCGGCGGTATACCCGGCGGGGCCTCCGCCGATGATGAGGACGTTGCGGACCGGTTGGGACATGGGGACCTCGGGTTCAGGAGCGGAGCCAGGCCAGCATCTCGGCCGGCTTGCGGAAGCCCAGGCTGCGCCGGATCTCCCGGCCCTCGGCGTCCATCAGGATCACGGTGGGGAAACTGCGGATGGCGTAGGTCTTCGCCAGGTCGGGGCGCACCTTGTCGGCGTCCACCTTCACGGCCACGGCGTTGGCCTTGATCCAGGCCGTCACCTCGGGATCCGGCCAGGTCTTCTCGTCCAGTTCCCGGCACTGGGCGCACCACACGGCCCAGGTGTCCAGGAGGACCACCTTGCGGGAGGCCTTGGCCTCGGCGAGGGCCTTCTCGAAATCGGTCCCCCAGGCGGAGGCCTCGGCCTTCCCGGCCTGCGCGGCGCCGCCGGCGGGCAGGAGCTGCACGTCCAGGCCCGTCTCCACGGCCTTCAGGGCGAGGACCGCGGCGAGCACCAGGAGGACGGCGGCCAGGGCCCTGCGCGCCTGGGCGGCCAGGCCCTCCGCGGCCTCGAAGACCCCGAACACCGCCGCACCAGCGAGGGCGGTCGCGGTCCACAGGGCGTAGTTGGCCCATCCGGGCACCACGAAGCGCACGTTCCAGGCGGCGAAGCCCAGGACCACCAGGCCCATGACGTGCTTGAGGCGGGTCAGCCAGTCGCCGCTGCGGGGCAGGCCCGCGCTGAACGTGCCCACGGCCATGAAGAGGACGCCCATGCCCAGGGCGAAGACGAAGAGCTGCAGGCCGCCCAGGACCATGCTGCCCTTCTGGGCGATGCCCACCAGCACGGTGCCGATGATGGGGCCGACGCAGGGCGCGGCCAGGGGGCCCAGGACGAGGCCCATGAAGAAGGCGCCGGCGTAGCCCTTGCGGGGGCCGCCGCCCTGGAGGCGGTTCTGGAGACCCTGGGGCAGGCTGATCTCGAAGGCGCCGAAGAGGGACAGGGCGAAGACCGCGAAGAGCGCGGACACGGGCACGAGGAAGGCGGCCTTCTGGGCGAAGGCCCCGAAGGTGGCGCCGCTCCGGGCCGCGACGACGCCCAGCACGGTGTAGGTGACGGCCATGCCCAGGACGAGGACGAAGGAGAGGGAGAAACCCTTCAGCTTCCCGCCGCCCTTGGCGCCGATGATGGCCATGGTGATGGGGATCATGGGGTAGACGCAGGGCGTGAGGGAGGCGCCGAGCCCCGCCAGGAAGACCACGAGGAGGCTCAGGAGGAAGCCTTTGTCCTCGGCGGCCGGCGCGGGGGGCTCGGCATGGGCGGGGGCCGCGGCGGGCGCGGCCCCGGGGGCAGGGGCGGCCTCGGCCGTCCCGGAGGCGGGTTCGGCCTGGGCGGTCCCGGCGGCGGCGTCAGCCATGGCCGGTACGGCCTCCGCCTTCCCCTGGGAGTCCGCGGCCCGGTTCAGGTCCGCAGCCTTGATCTTCAGCTCCACCTCGGTGGGCGGGTAGCAGTTGCCGCCCTCGCCCTCCGTGCAGGCCTGGTACTGCACCAGGAGCTTCGCCGGGTCCTGGAGGCCCTCCCCGGCCACGGGGATCCGCACGGTGCCGTGGTAGATGTCGTCGCCGAGCTCGTCCTTCGCGTCGGCCCTGGGCAGGGCGGCCGGCTTGAGACGGCCGCGACCGTCCAGACGCACCTCGGTGAAGGATTTCTTGATGTGGGTCCCCTGGGGGACGGTGATCACCACCTCGCCTTTCTTGAAGGCGACGTCGATCCGGGGATCCGCGGCGGCGGCCGGGTTCGTCCCCGTCAACGCGAGCACCAGGGCCGCGAGGGATAGCAGTCTGGAAAGGAACATGGGGCAGGCCTCAGGAAAGGGGTTTCAGGGTCAGGGGGTCGCGCAGGGGCAGGCGCACGACGGGCAGCGGGGCGACAGCCGCCAGGGGACCGGGGTGCTCGGGATCGCCGGCCAGGGCCTCGTCGGCCTTCCCCACCACGAGGAGGACGAGCTTCGCGGGGTCCAGGTAGGTCCTGGCCACCCGCTGCACGTCCGCGGCCGTCACGGCCCGGATCCGCTCGCGGTAGTCGGTCCACCCGTCCTCAGGCCAGCCCACCAGCCGCTCACCGGCGAAGAGGTTCACCACGTTGGCCTTCCGCCCCCACCGTGCGGGGAAGGCTTCCACGATGGTGTTCTGGATGGAGCCCAGCTCCTCGGCGGGAACGGGCTCGCGCTTGATGCGGTCCAGTTCGCCCAGGAAGAGCCTCAGGGCGTAGGCCACGGACTTGTTCTTGGTCTGGAAGCTTCCGCTCCAGTGGCCCCGCCAGTACGACCCCTCGCCGAACGCGCCGCCGATGCCGTAGGTGAGGCCCTCGTCGCTGCGGATCTTCTTCATCAGACGGCAGGTGAAGTCGCCGCTGGCCAGGATGCTGTTCAGCACGGTGGCGGCGGCCCAGTCCGGATCGGTGCGCCGCAGGCCGGGCAGGGCCCACTGGACGAGACTCTGGGGGACCGCCTTGTCGACGACGTAGATGCCGGGCTTCGCCAGCGCACCGGGAGCGGGCACGACGGGGCTCGGCTTCGCCGCGGGGCCGGCCTTGAGGCGGCCCAGGGTCGCGTCGAGGCGGGCCAGCATCGCCTTGCGCTGGAACTTGCCCGAAACCGAGACGACCAGATTGGCGGGGTGGAGGAGCCGGGCATGGAAGGCCGCCAGGTCCTCCCGGGTGAGGGCGGCGACGCTGGCCGCCGTGGGCTGGGCCGAGGTGAAGTGGCCCGCCCGGTAGAGCAGCCGGGGCAGCTCCACCGCCGCGATGGATTCCAGCTTGTCGCCGCGGGAGGCCAGGTTCTGGCGGATGGCCCGCTTCGCCTGGTCCAGCCGCTCCGGCGCGAAGGCCGGCTGGGTCAGCACCTGCATGAACAGGTCCAGGCCTTCGGTCAGGTCCTTCTCCAGGATATCCAGGGAGACCGAGCCGCTGGTGTCGCCCAGGCTGCTCTGGATGGAGGCGGCGAGGAATTCCAGGCGCTCGTCCAGGGCCGCGGCCGGGGTGCGAAGGGTGCCTCCGGCGCGCAGCTGGGCTCCGGCGAGGGCCGCGAGGCCCTCCTTGCCCGCGGGATCCAGGTACGCCCCCCCCTTGATGAAGACCCGGATCCGCACGAATGGAAGACCGTCGGGCTCCTCGGCGATGTAGACCGGAATGCCGTTGGAGAGGTCGGCCTTGAAGGCGCCCGCCTTGGGGACGGAGAAGGCGAGGGGCTTGAACGCGATGGCCTCGGGCCGGGGCGGGATGGCCTGGGCCTGGAGGGCCAGGCCCGCGGCCAGGGAGAGGAGGATGGGGCGGATCATCACTTGGCCTCCTTCCGGCGGACCACCAGGGTGTTGCGGCCCTCAAGGGCGAAATAGGCGCGGGCCACGCGCTGCACGTCCTCACGGGTCACGGCCTGGAGCAGTCCCGGCTCTTCCAGGAAATCCCGGTAGGTCCCGGCGGATTCGGCCTCGGCCAGCTGGTCACGCAGGTCGGCATTGCTGTCCATGCGCCGGTACATGCTGGCGGCGATCTGGTTCTTCGCTTTCTGGAGTTCGTGGTCAGTGACGCCCTGCTCCTGGATGGCACGGACCTGCTCGAGGAGCAGTCCCTCCATCTCCTCGGGGGCCTTCCCCGGGACCGGGGCCGCGTAGAGGCGGAAGACGCCCCCGAACTTCATGCCGTCGAATCCGCTGCCGGCCAAGACCGCCACGCTCCGGTCCTGCACGAGGGCACGCTTGAGCCGGCCCGAGTCCCCGTTCAGGATGCCCGAAAGGATGTCCAGCGCCGCGGCGTCCCGGTGGACGGCGGGAACTGCCTTCTGGGCGATCAGCACGAAGGGCATGGACTCGACCGTGGCCACCAGCCGCTGTTCGCCGCCCTGGGGCGGCTCGAGCACGGTGACCGGCGGCGGCGGCACGGGGTTCCCAGGGATCCGGCCGAAGTAGCGGGTGACGGTCGCCATCGCCTCGTCGGCTCTGAAGTCGCCCACCAGGATGAGCGTGATGTTGCCGGGCGCGTAGTACGTCGAGAAGAATGCGTCGGCCTGGTCCCGGGTGAGGCTGGAGATGTCGCTGGGCCAGCCGATCACGGGCCAGCTGTAGGGGCTGGCCTGCCACTGCATGGCCTGGAAGGTCTCCAGGGCCTTGCCCGTGGGGGTGGCCTCTACCCGCAAGCGGCGCTCCTCCAGGACCACGTCACGTTCGCTGTAGAACTCCCGGAACACCGGGTTCAGGAGCCGGTCGGACTCCAGCCACGCCCACAGCTCCAGCTTGTTGGCGGGCAGGTCGATGTGGAAGAAGGTCCGGTCCATGGTGGTGTTGGCGTTGAGCCCGGTCCCCCCGGCCTGGCCGTACAGCTTCATGAGCTCGTCCTTGACGATGAGCTCCCGCTGGGCCTTCACCAGGGTGTCCAGCTCCGCCAGGGCGGCCTGGAGACGCGGCGTGCGCACCGCGGGGTCCCGCAGGTCCTGGATCTCGCCCCGGCGCAGGCGCTCCCGGAGGAGGGCCTGCTCCCCCCGGACGGTCTTCATCACCTCGTCCTGCTTCCGGTTCAGCTCGCCGTCGCGGACCGCGTCCCGGGTGCCGATGGTGCGGGTGCCCTTGAACATCATGTGCTCGAAGAGGTGGGCCACGCCCGTGATGCCAGGCCGTTCGTTGGCGCTTCCGGCCCGGGCCACCCAGCCACAGGCGATGGACGGCTCGTCGTGGCGCTCCACCAGCAGCACCTTGAACCCATTGGGCAGCGTGCGCTCGAGGACCTTCACCTCCTGGCCCGCGAGGGGGGCCAGGGCGCAAAGGAAGGCCAGGACGGCCCTGGCGGGTTGACATGTTCTGCCCATAGGCGCTCCGGGTTTTGAATGAACGGGAAGGGGGGCCGCGACGTGCGGCCGTGCTCCAGGGTGCCTGGGCCTGCCCGCCAGCCAGTGATCCAGTCCTGAACAATCCCAGTAGTCCAGTTGCCATTTCACATTCAAAAGCTTCAACAAAAAGGCTTATCAAACTTCCGAGGTCCCATCGACCGCGGCCCGATGCCCGCGGGATCATCGATAAGCAACGTGAATGCCTCCCCCCGCCCGCGCCGCTTGCGGCGCCCGCGGGGGGAGCCTATCTTCTCCCCATGACCTCCGCCGCCGTGCGCCCCGCCTCCCCGCGCCCTAGCCACCTGGGTGCCCCGGAGCGCGTGCCGTCCGCCTGAGCGAAGCCGCCCCCTTCCGCACCCGCCCCCGTCCTCCGGGGGCTTTTTCATGCCAGGACCCCCCATGACCCCGCCCCAGACCTCCCCATCCCCCGCCCGGGCCCGCCTCGCCCAGGCCCGCCGCATCGTCGTGAAGGCCGGCACGAACGTCCTCCTGGGGGAGGACGGGCTGCCCGCCCTGGGGCGGCTCTTCGCGCTGGTGGAAAGCCTGGCGGGCCTCCGCCGCCAGGGACGGGAGGTGCTGCTGGTGACCAGCGGCGCCACGGGCCTGGGGGCGCGGCGCCTGGCCCTGGCCGGGAAGCCCCAGGGCCTGGCCCTCGCCCAGGCCTGCGCCGCGGTGGGCCAGGGGGAGCTCATGGCCCTCTACCAGACCGGGTTCCTGCGCCTGGAGACGGTCTGCGCCCAGGTGCTGCTCACCCAGGACGATTTCCGGGACCCGGGCCGGCGCGCCAACCTCCGCGCCACCCTGGAGAAGCTCCTGCGCATGGGCGTGGTGCCGGTGATCAACGAGAACGACACCGTGGCCACCCTGGAGCTGGAGCGGCTGCGGGTCTTCGGGGACAACGACAAGCTGAGCGCCCTGGTGGCCGCGGGCCTCGGGGCGGATCTGCTCCTGCTGCTCTCGGACGTGGATGGCCTCCACGCCGCCAACCCCCGGCAGAGCCCCGGGGCCCCCCTCCTGCCCGAGGTGCGGCGCATCGACGCGCGGATCCAGGCCCTGGCCCAGGGCGGCGGCGCCCGGGGCCGGGGGGGGATGGCCACCAAGCTGGAGGCGGCGCGCCTGGGCATGGCGGCGGGCGTGACCGTGGTCATCGCCCCCGGGGAGCGCCCCGGCATCGTGGAGGCGGTGCTGGCCGGGGCGGAGGCGGGGACGCTCTTCGTGCCGGGGGCCCGTCCGAAGAAGGATCCCCTGGACCGGTGGCTGAAGGAGGTGGAGGCATGAGCCAGGCCATGAAGGTCCTCGCGGCCACCGCCCGGGCGGCGACCCGGACCCTGGGCACCTGCCCCGACGCCCAGCGCGCCGGCGCCCTCCGCCAGGCCGCGGGGGCCCTGCGCGCCGGGCGCCAGGCCGTCCTGGAGGCCAACGCGGCCGACTGCGCCGCCGCCGCGGACCTGCCCGCGGCCCTCCTGGCCCGCCTCCACCTGGACGCGGCCAAGGTGGAGGAGATGGCCCGGGGCCTCGAGGCGGTGGCGGCCCTCCCCGACCCCCTGGGCCGGGTGGACCTGCGCCGTCGCCTGGACGAAGGCCTGGAGCTCACCCGGATCACCGTCCCCCTGGGGGTGCTGGCGGTGATCTTCGAGAGCCGGCCCGACGCCGCCGTCCAGATCGGCGCCCTCGCCGTGAAGAGCGGCAACGCCGCCCTCCTGAAGGGGGGCCGCGAGGCCGCGCGCACCGTGGCCCTCCTCGTGGACCTCCTGCGCGGGGCCCTGGCGGCGGAGGGCCTCCCCCCCGGCGCCCTCCAGCGCCTGGAGGACCGGGACGAGGTGGACGCCCTCCTGGCCCTCCACGGGGACGTGGACCTGGTGATCCCCCGCGGCTCCTCGGACCTGGTCCGGGCCATCCAGGCCCGCACCCGCATCCCCGTCCTCGGCCACGCCGAAGGGGTCTGCCACCTCTACCTGCACGCCGCGGCGGACCCGGCCATGGCCCTGGACCTCGTCCGGGACGCCAAGCTCCAGTACCCCGCCGCCTGCAACGCCGTGGAGACGGTCCTCGTGGACGCCGCGGCCGCCCCCCGCCTGGTCCCGGCCCTGGTGGCGGCCCTGCCGGAGGTCGCCTTCCGGGGCTGCCCCCGGGCCCGGGCCCTGGCGCCCATGGCCGAGGCGGCCGAGGCGGACTGGGACGCCGAGTACGGCGCGCCCATCCTCGCCCTGCGGGTTGTGGACGGCCTGGACGAGGCCCTCGCCCACATCGCCGCCCACGGCAGCGGCCACACCGAGGCCATCGTCACGGGGGATCCGGAGGCCGCGGCCCGCTTCCTGCGGGAGGTGGACGCGGCCGGCGTCTACCACAACGCCTCCACGCGCTTCGCCGACGGCTACCGCTACGGGTTCGGGGCCGAGGTGGGCATCGCCACGGGGCGGCTCCACGCCCGGGGCCCGGTGGGCCTGGAGGGCCTGGTGACGGTCAAGTACCTGCTCCAGGGCCAGGGCCACCGCGTCGCCGACTACGCCGGGCCCGGCGCGCGGCCCTTCCGCCACGAGGACCTGCCCCCGGCCTGAGGTGGCGGGCCGTGGTCCAATGGAGGAAAGGTTGGATTGCCCGTGGACCGTACCCTCCCCCCCTGGACCCCCCTCGCGCCCATCGCCTGCCTGGCCTTCGGCGGACTCATCGGCGCCCTGGTGATGGCCCTGGCCGGGGCGGCGCCCGCGCGGGTGGCGACCCAGCTGGTTGCCCTGGGGGCGGCCCTGGGCCTGGCCTGGGTCCTGCGGTCCGTGCCCGCCGAGGCGGTCGCCAAGGCGCGCTTCTGGCTGCCGGCCCTGGCCCTGCTGGGGGCCGCCTTCCTGGACGTGGGCCTCATCGGCATCCACCGGTGGGTGAGCCTGGGCCCGATCCACCTCCACACCGGCTTCCTGGCCTGTCCCCTCCTGCTCGTGGCCCTGGCCCGCGGGCTCGCCGAAGGCCGCTGGCGGGCCGCGCTGCTCCTGGCCGGGGCCACCCAGGCCCTCCTTTGCCTCCAGCCCGATGCCGGAACGGCCACCGCCTTCGCCCTGGGCGCCGCGGCGGCGGCCGCCGCCACCCCCGCCCTGGCCCGGCCCGCCCGGACCGGCCTGGCCCTCGCCCTCCTGGCCCTGGCCGTGCCCGCCTGGACACGCCCCGATCACCTCTCCCCCGTGCCGGTGGTGGAGGGCATCCTGGCCCTGGCCGCGACCACGGCCGGCGTCCTGGGGGTCCTGGCCCGCCTGGCGGCCCTGGCCCTGCCGGCCTCCCTGGCGATCCTCGCCCTGGACACCCGCCGGCGGGACCCGGGCGCGGCCCCCGTCGCCGCCGGCCTGGCGGCCTTCGCCGCCGGGGCCTTCCTCGCGCCGGCCCTGGGCCAGTTCCCCGTGCCCGTCCTGGGCTACGGCATCTCCCCCCTCCTGGGCCTGGCCTTCGCCTCGGGCCTCCTGGGCGGGGCGGCGCGGCGCGCGGCCTGACCCATCCTCCCCGCCGGAGGGGCCCCCAATCCTGCTAGCGTAGTGCCATGCGCGACATGGCCCCCCTCCCCGGCACCTCCTTCGATCTCTGCGTCGTCGGCGCGGGGGTCAGCGGCCTCTGCCTGGCCCGGGCCGCGGCCCGGGCCGGCCAGAAGGTGATCGTCCTCGAGCGCCGCCCGGAGGCCGGCGGCTGCCTGAGCTCCGCCCCCGTGCCCCCCGCCGGCGTCCTCGAGCTGGGCGCCCACACCTGCTACAACTCCTACACCCAGTTCCTGGGCCTGGCCGAGGAGGCCGGATTCCTGGCCCTGCCCTCCCCCCGCAAGGGGCTGGGCTTCCGCATGGTGGTGGGCGGCAAGGTCCGCTCCATCGGCTCCTGCCTGAACGTCCTGGAGGCGGCCGTCTCCGTCCCCAAGGCCTTCTGGACCCGGAAGGAGGGCCTCACCGTGGAGGGCTACTACGGCCGCATCCTGGGCCGGGGCAACTGGGACCGCGTCCTCCACCCGGCCCTCAACGCCGTGGCCTCCCAGGAGACCGCGGGATTCCCCGCCGGCGCCCTCTTCCAGAAGCGCCCCTCCCGGCGCAAGGAGGTGCTCCGCAGCTTCGCCGTGCGCGGGGGCCTGGGGCCCGCCGTCCAGGCCCTGGCGGAGCATCCCGGCATCCACCTGGCCGCGGGCCGTGAGGCCGCGGGCCTCGCCCGCACCGGCGACGGGTTCCGGGTGCGCACCGGCCTGGGCGAGGAGATCGCCGCGAAGCGGGTGGCCCTGGCCGTCCCCGCCCCCGAGGCCGCGGCCCTGGCGGCGGCGGACTTCCCGGGGGTGGCCGAGGTCCTGGGCCGGATCCGCACCGTCACGGTGCGCACCCTGGGCCTCGTCCTCGCCGATCCCCTGCCGCACCTGCCCCGGCTCACGGGCCTGATCCTTCCCGAGGGTCCCTGCTTCTCCGCCGTCTCCGGCGACGCCTTCCCCGTGGAGGGCAAGCGGGCCTGGAGCTTCCATTTCCGGGGCGACCGCGACGACAGCGAGGCGGCCATGCGCGCCTACGCCTGCCAGGTCCTGGGCGCCGACCCCGCCCGCATCGAGGCCGCCCACCGCCGGGACCACACCATGCCCGCCCTGGCCCTGGGCCACGAGGCCTGGCTGGCGGAGCTGGACCGGGCCCTGGCCGGCCAGGACCTCCTGGTGGCCGGCAACTACCTCTCCGGCATGTCCATCGAGGACTGCGCCGGCCGCGCCCTCCGCGAGTGGGCGCGGGCGACGGGGGCCTGAGTCCGGTACGGGGGCGAGGCGGACCTCCGCGGCCCGCGGAGGTCCGCCTCGCCAGGCTTCCTGCGGGCTCAGGGCCGCTTCGCGGCCTTGGCCTCGTAATCCTTCAGCAGCGCTTCGTCCTTGGCCAGCTGCTCCTTGATCATGGGGCCGGCTTCGGGGTGATCCTTGAGGATCTCGGGAACGCGCGCGCGCAGTTGCTTGAGGTCCTCCGCTTTGCTCCTGGCGGCGCCCTTGAAGTCGCCAGCCTTGGCCTGGGCCTTGGCCAGCATGCCGTAGAAGGCCTTGTTCTGCTCGACCATGCCCTTGAGGTCCGCCACGGCCATCTCGTACCAGGACGCGGCGAGGCCATCCGTCCCCGTGATCATGCCCAGGTACGTGATCAGCAGCTCGGGCTGGTCCTTCCTCACCTTGGCGAGCTGGGCCTCGGCGACCTTCGGATCGAGGTGGAGCTGGGCCTGGAATCGATAGAAGCCCGCCCAGGCAGTCGCAATGGGGTTGATCGGTTTGAACCCCGGGAGCAGGTCCAGGACGCGCTGCCATTCCTGGGCCTGGGCCGCCTTGGCGATCTCGCCCTCGACCTTCTTGTTCTCCTCGGTCGCGGCCGCTTCGGCGGCGGGGTCGAAGGTGCCCGCGACCACCTTCTGCAGGATGGGGTCCAGGGCCATCGGATGGCCTGTCCAGACGATCCGGCCCTTGCCATCGACGATGAAGGTGGCGGGGATGCCTTCCTTCCCGGCCGCCTTCAGCCACTTCGTTGCCATCGCTCCGTCCGGAGTGTCCCGGCAGACCAGATAGTCCATCTCGGCGCCCTTGCCGTCCACGAAGGCCTTGACCTTGCGGTCGACCTCCTCCGGCTTGCCGGTCTCCATCACGTTCACGCCGATGATGGTGACCTTGCCCGCATACTGCCGGGCCAGGGCCGTCAGGTGGGGGATGGCGGCCTTGCAGGGGCCGCACCAGGTCGCCCAGAACTCCATGACATAGATCTTCCCCGGGGCGAGGGCCTTGACGGGTTCCCCCTTCACCCAGGCGCCCGGTGTAAAGGCGGGGGCAGGATCCCCTTCCTTGAGCGTCACCGTCTTGGTTTGAACGGCTGCAGCCCGGGGCGCTGGCGCCGCGGCAAGGCAGACGTGCGTGGCCGCCAGAACAAGGGCCAGGGGGCCGAGAGATTTGAACAAGGACATGGTGTCCTCCAGAGGGGTCCGGACCGGTCCGGATATCAGGGATTCGGGTGAGCAACGGCGGGGTTGGGCACCGGTTCACGGATTGCCGGCTGCACCGGAGGCAGGACGCTGCTCCCGGAGCCGGACGGTGTCCAGGAAGGCCCCGCGGTCCTGCTGCCGGGGCCTTCCTGGGCGGTGCCGAACGTCCTAGAAGCGGATCCCCAGGTCGAAACTGAACGACCGGGCAGGCTGATTGACCACCCCTTTGCCGTCGTAGAGGGTGAAGGGGACGTAGGGGCCAGCGTAGGCGGTCCCGTAGTACTGGATCGAGGTGGTGGGCATGTAGTTCAGGATGTTCAGAATGTTCACCTTGCCAAAGGCCTTGGCCTTCCCGGCGATCGGGTGCTCGTAGCCGATCTGCAGGTCCAACGTGAAGTACTCGGGCTGGTGGAGGACCCCCAGCTCCGGGAAGAACTTGCGGTAGGTCGCGGCGTAGCCCTGGGCGACCAGATTGGCCGGCGTGTTGGCGGTGCCCCAAGGACAGCTGCTGATCTGCCGACTGAAGTAGCTGCCCAGCAAGGAGAAATTGTAGCGGCCCTGCCCGAGGGTGTTCTGGTAGGTGGCGTCGGCATGGAGGATGAAGGGACGGTCGAAGGACGCCGTCGGCCCCTGAGGTGCCAGGCGGTCACGGGAAATGCCGTTCCCGAAGTTGTTGGCCTGCCCCCCAGTCACGGCGGAATCATTGCCCAGGGACCGGGACCAGGTGAGGTTGCCCCCGAACGAGACATGCTCGATCGCATTGTTGCGGTAGGTCAATTCCAGCCCGTAGTAGTCGCGCTTCCCATCGGGATCGTTGGAGATGATGATCTTGGCCCGGCCAGGGGCGATCCCGTCGCCATACCAGATATCATCCACAAACCGATCCATCCAGCGCCTGACCAGCGTGGCGCTGAAGGCCTGCTGGGGGATCTCATGCCGATAGCCCAGGGTCAGCTCCCGCGTGCGGGGGGCCTTGAGGTTGGGGTCCACGAAGGTCGTTCGGTTCTGGATCGGATCCTGGGTGGTGACCGGGTTGGCCTGCCCCGTGACCCCCGCGGATTTGCCCCAGGCTGCCCAATTGATGGCGCCGGTGGAAGTCAAGGCATCCGTGCCCAGGCCCTGGTTGGCGCCTCCGGTGCCCACGTACAGGTAGGTCCGGGTGATAGGCGTCTTGGTGACCGAAGCGCCGGCCAGGTTGCTCTGGAGGATCTGCGAGGCATACTCCGCCGCCGTGAAGCTGACGACGTGGCGCTTGTCCCCGGCAAGATCCACATTGACGGCCAGCCTCGGCGCGAGGGCGCTGGCCGAATAGTGGTTGTTCTCGGGCGTCGTGTCGCTGGTGAACCCGTCGTACCGCAGGCCCAGGTTGAAGGAGAGATGCTTGTCCAGGGTCCAGGTATCGTTCAGGTAGACGGCCTTGTTCTTGGTGTTCGACTTGCCGTGGACCGGAACCTGCCAGACCAGGCTGGTCAGGGCGGCGTTCTGGACCGCCATCACGCGGTTCGCGAGGGCCGGCGTGGATGCGCCGGGCACGAACCCGTTGAAGGAAATGAGGTACCCGGACGGGAAATCCAGGGCCGCTGATTCCAGCGTGTACTCGTACCCCTGGACCCCGGCCTCCACTTGGTGCTCGCCCATCCCGTGGGCGAACCAGGTGACACCCAGGCTGAACACCTTCTGGTGGCGCTCCTCCGGTTCACTGCTGAAGGTCCCGTTGTCGAACAGGGTGGAGGTCGTCATGTCCTTCCACGTCGGCACCAGGGCTCCGCCGGTGGACCCCGTGCCCGGACCGCCCGACTTGTAGTAGGCATCGTTGTACTTGAGGTCCAGGAGGAGGCTCGACGTCAGCTGGCTCGTCCAGCCCACGGAGTAGTAGCCCCGCTTCTCGCGCTTGAGGCCGCTGAGGGTCTCAAGGGTGGACGGGTTCCCGAGGTTGTTGAACCGGTTCTCGGAACGGGTTTCCGACGCGTTCCACTGGAAGGAGATCCGATTGGCCGTGTCGACGATCCAATCCAGCTTCGCGTCCTTGCGCTCTTCGCTGAGGCTGGCGACATAGGGTAGTCCGCTGAAGACGAAGCCACCCGTCTTCCCGTAGGTCTTCTGCTCAGGTGAGTACGTCTGGTAGCCAAGGGAGAAGAACAGCCGGTCCTTGAGAATGGGACCCAGGAAGGTGTAGGACTGAATGGTGGTGGTGGCGTCGGCCGACCGGGTCATGGAGATCCCGAGGGCCTTGTAGAGTTCGGGGGTCTTGCCGAGTCCTTGCCATTTGGGATTGCTGAGGACCATTCTCATGGAGCCTTCGAACGCGTTGGATCCGCTCCGGGTCGTCACGGCGACCAGGGCACCATCGAACCGTCCGTACTTCGCGGACACGCCGCCTGTCATCACCTGGACCTGGTCGAGGAGGTCGTTGTTGAGCTGGGTGATGGCCTGTCCATAGTTGGAATCGGTGGTGTCCACACCATCCACGTTGTAGGCCAGGTTGGAGGCCCCGTGGTAGGCGTACCCAGTATTGGTGCCAGGCACGAGCAGGAGGGTCTGGGAAAGGCGATCGGTGGTCGTCGTCAGCGGGATCGGCAGATTGTCGATCTGCTCCATGGTGGTCGTGAAACCCGTCTTGGATTGGTCCAGATCGGTCGTATTCAGGGGCACGGACGAGTTGATGGCCACCACCTCGACCGTCGTCGAGGCCTGGGGCTTGAGCCGGATGGCAAGGGCCGTGGTCTGGTTGACCATCACCAGGACTTCGCTCCGGAAGTCCATCATGCCGGCAGCATGGACCTTCACCACCACCTTGCCTGGAACGAGGTTGGGAAGGCGGAACTGGCCCTTCTCGTCGGTCCGGAGTTCCCGCGCGCCGCGGGGCGTCTCCACGAGGATGGCCTGGCCAACAGCAGGCGATCCGTCAGGCCGGGCGACAGTGCCGGTGACATGACCGACCGCACTCGTCTGACCGATCAGGAGGGGCGAGGCCCCGATGAGCAGGGCGCATAGGCGCCCGCGTGTCAGGAGGCTTGATGAGGAATGCATGGTCACCTCAAGGCTGGAAGGATGGGGAGTGGAATTTCCCCCAAGCTTAGGGTGGCGAGGGAGGCTGGTTGCGCACCGGTTCTTGAAGATCCATGCGCACCGGCCCCTCCAGTTTGCCGGTGCGCCCGGGAATGCGCGATCCGGAGCACCTGGCGGACCGGCGCAAGGAAGATGATGGGGCCCCCGGAACGCCTCCGGGCCAGCCATGGAGTTGAACGTGCGACTTTTGACCGCCCGTGTCCCCCGCCTCTTTTCAGCGGTCTGTTTGGTAGCCCTTTGCACGCCCGCCCAGGCCCAGTTCAATCCGAACCCGACCCTGGCGATCGGTGACGCCGCCCCCGCCTTCACCCCCCAGGCGTGGGTGAGGGGTCAGCCCCTGTCCGGCTTCAGGAAGGGGCGTGTCCACGTGGTGGATTTCTGGGCGACCTGGTGCGGAGGGTGTGTGATGTCCTTCCCCCGCATCAGCGGCATCGCCGAGCAGTACCGGGACCGGGTCACCTTCGTGTCCGTGGACAGCTACGAGGGGCTCGGGGAGAACAAGGGCAAGGACCCCGTCGCCCTCGTCAAGGCCTTCCTCGCCACGCCATCCGGCAAGAAGCTGACGCTGGATGTCGCCGTGGACGGCCCCGGCAACCCCCTGTTCCAGGCCTGGATCAAGCCGCTCCGGAGGGGCGGATTCCCCACGACCTTCATCGTGGACCAGGAGGGGCGGATCGCCTGGATCGATGTCAACCTCGACCACCTGACCTGGGCCCTGGACCAGGTGCTGGCGGGCACCTGGGACAGCGCAAAAGCCAGGGACGTCATGCAGGGCCGGGACGCCGCCGAGGACGCGATGATCGCCTCCTTCAAGGTCCAGGGCCCGGCCCACGACAAGGCGCTCCGCGAGATGCTGGCGAGGGCCGAAGCTTTCGAAGCCCAGTTCCCCGACCGGAAGGACGCCGTCGCCTTCTACAAATTCATGGCCCTCCTGGAGCTCGATCCGGGCCGCCTCCCCGGGATCCTGGAGCAGATGGCTTCCGACCCTCTGTCCCGCTACCTCAACTTGCATGATGCGGCGGCCATGAGCCTACGGAGGGACGACCTTCCCCGGGCCGCCTACACCGCCATCGTCAAAGTGCTGGAGCGCTGCCTGCACAACCCGGACATGGCGCCGAACACGGGGGGATCCCCCTCGGCCCTCCTTGGCGAGATCGCGTCCGCCCACCAGAAGGCCGGCGACACCGGCAAGGCCCTGGTCACGCTCCGGCGCGCCGTCCAGGCGGCCAACGCCGAGCAAGCGCCGAAGGCGACCCTGGAGGGGCTCCAGAAACGCCTCGCCCAGGTCGAGCCGTCAGCCTCCGGGAAAGCGCCCGCCCACCCTTGACCCCACCCTGGATAAGCCAGCATGGCCTTCCGCCGTAGAACTTCCCGGGTGACCCGCCGGCCTGCCAACCTTAGGCTGAAGCCTGAGCCTCCCCCCTAGGTTGCCTCCGCCCACGCCGTCCGTTGGACTCCCCTCCCATGTTCTCCGCCCACCTCACGTCCAGGATCCAGCAGGAGGCCCAGTCCCGCGGGCTCCTGGGCGAACCGCGCCCGGGCCAGGAAGGGGATGCCGCGGGCTACCAGGACCGGGAGGCCGCCTACTGGGGCACGGAACTGGCCTCTCTCCTGGCCACCGGCCAATTGACCGAAAGTTCGCTCCATGGCCTCGCCTGGGAGGCCATCGGCGGCGAGGCCGGGTCCTGGGCGGACCCGCTCTTCCGGGGCCCCGCGCCCATGGGTGGGCTCAAGGGCCTGGGCGACCGCTACCAGGACCTGGTTCGAATCGGCGAAGGGGCCAGCGCCCATGTCTTCAAGGGCATGGACACCCTCCTGCAGCGCCACGTGGCCATCAAGGCCCTCAAGGACCCGCGCGGCCCTGTCCTCGTCGAGGCCCGGGCCCAGGCGCGGGTCGAGCACCCCGGGGTCTGCCGTGTCTACGAAGTCGGACAGGGCTACCTGGTCATGCAGCTCGTGGAAGGTCCGACCCTCGCCCAGCTGGCCCCCCAGCTCGAGGTCCGGGAGAAGCTCCGGATCATGCGGGACATCGCCCTTGGGGTCCACGCCGCCCACCAGAAGGGCCTCATCCACCTGGACCTGAAGCTGAACAACATCCTCATGGATCCCCACGAGGACGGATCCTTCCATCCGATCGTCAGCGATTTCGGCATGGTCATGGGCGCCTCCGGGCCTTCGGACCAGGGCTGCAACCTCGGAACGCCGCCCTACACCAGCCCTGAGCAGCTGGCCAAGGACCCCACCCGCCTCGGGCCGGCCACGGATGTCTACGCCCTCGGCGTCATGACGTACGTGCTCCTGGCCGGGAGGATCCCGTTCGAGGCCAGCGACTTCCCCGGCCTGCTCCGGGCCATGGCGGAGGATCCCCCCGTCCCGCTGCGGACCCGGGTGCCCAGCGTGGACCGGGATCTCGCTTCGATCGTGGCCAAGTGCATGGCGAAGGCACCCGGTGCCCGGTTCGCCAGTGCCCGGGACCTGGCCGAGGAACTGGACCGCTACCTCCGCGGCGAGCCCCTCGCCCTGAGGGGCGCCGCCCCCGGCTACCGGCTGGCCAAATGGCTCCGCCGGAACCGGAAGCTCCAGTGGATGGGCGCGGCGAGCCTCGCCCTCCTCCTGGCCGCGCTAGGGCTCTTCCTTCGGCGCCTGACCTTTGTCTCCCAACAGGCCGAGTGGGACCACCATTTCCAGAAGATCGTCGGCGACCTCGGCGCGCGCCTGGACCGGATCCATCGGCGTCCGGCCCACGACATCCGCGGGGATCTGGACGAGGCCTCCACCAGCCTGGGGCAGATCGAGGCCTCCATGGGCGGCGGAGGCGAGGCGGCTGCCGGTCCGGCCTGCCTCGCGCTCGGCCAGGCCCACTTCATGATCGACCCCGAGGACCCGCAGGCTGCAGCCCTGCTCCAGAAGGCCTGGGACCTGGGCTACCGCACCGAGAGCGCCCGCGCCTGGCTCACGGTCGCGCGCCTCGCCCACTACCGCGGGGCCATGTGGAGTTTCATGCCGGGCATCCAGGATCCGGCCAACGCGGGCCGGGTGAGGGAGATCCGGCGGCAATACCTGGATCCGGCCCGGGCGATGCTCAAGGGCCGCTCCAGCGCTGACCAGGTCAAGCTCGCCTTCCTCGTGGACCTTGCCGACGCCCAGACCCTCGATGTATCCAACATCGAGCGCCAGCTGCAGATCGTCCAGGCCTTCCGCGCTCAGCGCCCCGACGATCTGGACGGCCAGCTCGAGGAGGCGGCGGCCCTCAACCTGAAAGCGGTCCTCCTGCTGATGCCCACCTACACGAAGCCGGAAGGCGGCGCCCCTCCGGACGCCCCGGAGGCGGACGCCTGCCGGGCCAAGGCCCGGGACCTGCTTCTCCGCATCCAGCGGACTGCCCCCAGCCTCCCCAAGGTCTATGCGGCCCTGGCGGAGAGCTGCCTCCGGGAGAACACGATGCCGACGACGGCCACGGCACCGACGCTCGAACTGCTTTCCAGGACGGAAACCTGGCTAAGGGCGGGCCTCGCGGTGCGCCGGGACGACCCCACCCTGGTGGTCCTCCAGGCCCAGTGCCTGGCGCGGTACCTCCTGCCGCTCCGCCTCGCCGCGGGCCAGGACCCCGGCCCCCTGGCGGAAGCCTGGCTGAAGCTCCGGCCCGACCCCGCCTCCGGACCCCAGGCCAAGGTGTGGAAGGGCCTCCGGGCCACCGGAGCCACCTTCGTCAGGTGTTGCCGGTCCCTGGGCGCCGCCCCTCCGCGGGCCCTGGTCGACGCCCTGCGCAGCCAGGTCCAGGAGGCCTGGTCCCGTACGGCGCCCTCGGACCCCACGACCCGCCTGGACCTGGCCACGACCCTCCTGGACATGGGCGAGGACGCGACCCCCCTCCTCGAGGCGGTGCATCAAGCGCCCCTCCCCGCCGAACCTCCAGGGCAGTATGCCCTCGGCCGAGCCGACCTCAGGGTGGCCGAGCAGCAGTGGCAACGGGGCGGCGATCCCGCCCCCTGGATCCAGCGGGCCGAAGCCGTCCTCGAAGGGATGCCCACCCCCTCCCCCTTCCGGACGGAGTTCGCCCGGGAGCTGCTGAGCACCCAGGCCAGGCTGATCGGCGACGAAGCCACCTGGCGGCGCCTGCGGGACGAGGTGACGCACATGCAGGCGCCCCGTCGCGGGACCCTGGACCGGGAGCTTACCTGGTACATCGAATTCCAGGAGCTCCTCGCCCGGCATGAGCTGACATCGGACCTGGATCCCGGCCCCCGCCTCAGCCTGGTCCAGGCCTGCCTCCACCAGCCTCCCCTCAATCAGTACGCCCTGAGTCCCGACTGGCTCACCTGGTCTGCGACCCTCCATCTCCTGGGCGCGCGCCGGGCCCCCGATCCCGGGCGGGAGCTGGGGCAGGCCCTGGACGCCGTGGACCGGGCCCTGGTCCAGGTGCTCCCGCCGAGCCCCACCGCGCGTGGAGCCGCCCAGCGCTCCCGGCCGGAAAGGTTCCCGGACCACGTGGCCGCCCTGGGCCGGATCCGCCTCCTCAAGGCCGAGATCCTCGTCGAACTGGCCGGCCGGAACACCCAGCCCCAACGGCGGGCCCACCTGGCGCGCGAGGCCCTGGCCGTCATCCAGGCTTGCCTTGCGGGCGATCCCCTCGTGGCGCGGCGCCTGGCCCCCCTGGCCGCGAAGGCCAGACAGTTGTCGATCCCCCTTTCCTGAGCGGCCCCATGCGTCCCAACGACTTCCTCCTCGAACTCGCCGGCGCCCCGGGGGGCGTCCTCTACCAGCGGATCGCCCAGACCCTCCAGAACGCCATCCTGGAGGGACGGCTTCCCAGGGGATCCGCCCTGCCCGGCTCCCGGATCCTGGCCGACCATTGGCATGTCAACCGGCGGACCGTCATCGCGGCCCTCCAGGACCTCGAGGCGCAGGGATGGCTGGTCACCCGGCCCAACAGCGGTACCTTCATCGCCGATGAATTCCCGTCCGGCGCCGCGGCCCAGGTGCTCAAGACCGGGGCGTCCGACGCCCAGGTGGGCTTCGACCTCCCCAGCGTCATGCAGGCCGTCTCCACCACCGTGGCGGGGGACCTGCTCCTGGAGGACGGATCCCCCGACCCCCGGCTAGCGCCTGCCGATGAGCTCGCGAAGGGCTACCAGCGCGCCCTCCGCCGCAACGGCCCCCGGATCCTGGACGACCGGGACCCCCAGGGAACCCCCCTGCTGCGGGAGGTGGTCGCCCAGTGGCTGGCGGAGCGCCACAGCGTGGCGATTCCCCCGGAACGCATCCTCATCACCCGGGGCAGCCGGGAGTCCCTGGCCCTGCTCGCGACCGCCATGATGAGGCCGGGCGGCCTCGCGGCTGTGGAAGACCCCGGCAACCGGGCTGCCTGGACCCTGTTCCAGCAGGTCGGGCGGATGGATCTCCGGCCTGTGCCCGTCGACGCGGAAGGCCTCCTGCCCTCCGCCCTGGGGGAGGTGCTGAGCCGGGAGCGGGTCCGCCTGCTCTACATCACCCCGCGGCGCCAGTTCCCCACGACGGCCGTCCTGTCCGAGGCGCGGAAGCACGAGATCCTGCGGTTGGCCGAGACCTACCGCACGGCGATCATCGAGGATGACTACGACGGGGAGTACTGCTTCGAGGAGGGCCGCACCGCCCCCCTGCTCTCCCTGGACCGCACGGGCCAGGTCATCCACATCGGCTCCCTGTCCCGCCTCCTGGCGCCCGGCCTCAAGATGGGCTACATGGTGCTCCCGACACCGCTCATCCCTTATGTCACCAAGCTCCGACGGAGCCGGAGCGAACTGGGCGACCCCGTCCTCGAATGGGCGGTGGCCGACCTCATCCGGGACGGCGAGCTCATCCGCCACCTCCGGAAGGTGCGCAGGATCTACGCGGAACGCCGGGATATCCTGGCCGGGCTCCTGCGTGAACGGCTGGGCGACAGGCTGGACTTCACCGTGCCGGGCGGCGGCCTCAGTCTGTGGGTCCGGGGCCGCGGAGGAACGGATGTGGAGGGTCTCGTCCGGATCGCGCGCCAGGGCGGCCTGATCCTCAATCCGCCCTCGCACTTCGGCCTGGAGAAACCGCCAGCCGCCTTCCGGCTGGGGTTCGCCCAGGCCGACCCCGTGGAGCTCGAGGAGGCGGTAAACCGCCTGGAGCGGGCCTCCCGTCAGTTGCCGGGCTGAGGGGTCACCGGGTCTGCCGCCGCTTCCGGCCCTCCAGGGTGAGCAACCCGACCACCACGAGCCCGAGCGTGAGCAGGGCCACCAGAATCCAGCCCAGCTGATGGATGCCCAGGAGGGCATCGCCCACCCAGGCCAGGAGACAGAGGAGGTTGCACAGATAGGCGCCCAGCCAGGGCAGGCCAGGGGCGATCCGCTGGGCCCACGGCACAATCCGACTCCGAAAGAAGATGGGCGTCCCGCGTGGGTGCCCCGGGATGGCGGGTCCGTCCGCCGACGGCCGGGACCCGGCCAGCGCCGACCGCCCCGGGGCGGCCTCCCGGGGTGCCGCCTCCGCCATACGGACCCCCGCGCCGCCTGGGCCGGCTGCGGACGCCTGGGGCCCGATGGCCAGGCCGAGGGTCAACAGGAAGGGTGCTGGACGGCAACGCAGGCGCATGAATTCACGGTCCCCCGGGCGGACATCGCCCACCCCTGGATACGGCCGACCCGCTTCCTGGATGTGCACCGGTCCCCTGCCTGCCGACTGCACCGGAGCGTGCAACGGTCCTTCAAATGGAACGCCGCGCGTAGGTCCGGAGGGCGCCAGCCAGCAGCAGCACCGCGACCAGCGCGGTCAGCCCCGCCTGCACCCCATCTGCCCGGGCGGCGGGGCACCCCGTCCACCGGACCAGCCGTTCAGACAGGATGGGCATCAGGATGGCAAGGAGGTTGGCCAGGACGAGGAAGCCCGCGATCCCAGCTGCGAGCCCTCGGCTCGCCACGCCGATCAGCGTCCCGCAGGCCACCGCGAGCAGGACGCCTGGCACCCGCAGCAGGACGAGGCCACGCAGGATCGGCCCCCAGGCCAGGGGCGCCTTGACGACCCCTTCGTTCACCAGGAACAGGCCGGCGAGGCCCAGGCCCGTGGCGGCCAGGAGGGCGCTGGCCTGGCCTGCGGCCCGGGCGAGCGGGAAGGAGGTCCTGGGAATGGGCCGCACGGCATACAGGACAGGGATGCCCTGCTGCACATCCGCGATCAGGGAGGTGGCGATCATGGCACCCATCGTCAGGGCCGACAGGTAAACGAGCATGATGACGGCGACCGGAACCAGTCGGGACGCCAGCGTCCCGCTCGCGACGAGGGTGACGGGCATCAGGCACACCAGGAGGGCGAGGACGACCTTGAGCAGGCGGTTCCTGCGGAGGTGCCTCCATTCATCGCGAACCATCAGGACAAACATGCGGGCAACGCTCCTTCCATCTCGACCGAATCGTCCGTCAGCCCTCCGACAATGGCCTCCAGGGTGGGCACCACGGGCTTCACGAACCGGATGGCGTGCCCGCCCGCAATCATCTGCCCCAGCAGCGCCGTCCCCACCGCCAGGACATCCCCCTCCTCCGCCACGTGCAGGCGCACCACGTTGGGGGCCGTCAGCTCCAGCCGGGCGACACCGTTCAGCGCGCTCAGCCGTGCGTGCGCGAGGATCCCGGTGAAGCCGATGTCCAGGACGCCGGCGTTCCCATGGCCGGCCCGGAGCGCGTCGACGCCGCCATCATAGATGAGACGGCCCGCCTTGAGGATGAGGACGCGTCGCATGAGTTCCTCCACATCCGCCAGGATATGGCTCGAGAAGAGGATGGCCACGCCCTGCTCGTTCAGCTCCGCGAGCACCGACTTGAGATGCTGCCGGCCAGCCGGGTCGAGGTGATTGAAGGGCTCGTCCAGGATCATCAGGTTCGGCTGGTT